>NZ_JBIWDK010000007.1:0-269498 GCF_044761985.1 Peribacillus sp. NPDC097224
GCCACCGGGGCAACAGGAGCAACGGGAGCAACAGGAGCAACAGGGGCAACCGGAGCGACAGGAGCGACAGGGGCAACAGGAGCCACCGGGGCAACAGGAGCAACGGGAGCAACAGGAGCAACAGGGGCAACCGGAGCGACAGGAGCGACAGGGGCAACAGGAGCCACCGGGGCAACCGGAGCCACGGGAGCAACCGGAGCAACAGGGGCAACCGGAGCGACAGGAGCAGGAGCCACCGGGGCAACAGGAGCGACAGGGGCAACAGGAACGATACCTGGCTTCGCTTTTATTTATGACACAACAGCTCAAACTCTTGCTGGAAATGATTCAGTGACGTTTAACACTAACGGAAGCATCGTACCTGCAGGGTTCGTTGATCATACTGAGGGGGACGCAGAGATCACGATTTCGCAAGCAGGCACGTACCTCATCACGTATGAAGTAAATCCACAACAAGGTACGTCAGCATTCGCCTTATTCGCTGGAGATGATCAAATAGCAGGTTCCAATTATGGCAGTGGATCTGGTAACCAAACGTATAGCGGACAAGTTATCGTGACATTGCCTGCGGGCACCGTTCTTACTTTACGTAATATTGACGGGGGTACTTCACTGAATAATACGATAAGCGGTCCGGCATCTGCAGCTGTCCTAAGTGCATCCATCGTGATTGAACAGCTGGCATAAAATCAGACCTTAGAAAAAAATTCTATTCTTTTTGAGGAACTGGAGACAGTTCCCTTTTTTTACATAGGAGAAAATTGTTTGGTGGTTACCCAGAGGTACGGTACATGAAAAGCAGGAGGGTTGGAAAAGCTATCAACGCATTCAGTTGGTTAAAAAACGTTTCCACTATTACTGTGAAACGAATCCTTAATAGGAGGGATAAATATGAAACTTCAAGATAAAGTAGCCGTGGTAACAGGTGCAGCATCGGGTATGGGGAAAGCGATTGCGGAATTGTATGCTAAAGAAGGCGCCAAAGTCATTCTCGCAGACCTTGATATGGATGGTGCGAAAAAGGTCGCAGATGCCATCGAAAGTAATGGCGGAACGGCTAAAGCGATAAAAGTAAATGTTGGGGAACAAGCAGATATTGATCATATGATCGATACGGCCGTATCTGAATACGGCACATTAGATATCCTGGTCAATAACGCAGGGATCATGGATGGTTTCGAACCAGCGGGTGATATCGATGATGATAAGTGGGATCGAATCTTTAACATCAACACAAAAGGGGTCATGCGTGCCACCCGTAAGGCCTTGCCGATCTTCTTGGAAAAAGGACAAGGTGTCATCGTCAATACGGCTTCTACAGGTGGACTGAACGGGGCGCATGCCGGCGCTGCATATACGGCTTCAAAGCATGCAGTGGTCGGATTCACAAAAAATACAGGCTTTATGTATGCCAATAAAGGGATTCGCTGTAATGCCATCGCACCCGGAGCCGTTATGACCAATATTACGGCCGGCATGAAAAATCTGAATGAATTTGGTTCAAGCCGTACGAAGATCCCACAATCTGTCATCCCTCGTGCAGGTCAATCTGAAGAAATTGCAAAAGTGGCCCTATTCCTGGGTTCAGACGACTCAAGCTTCGTAAATGGCACAGTCATAACCGCAGATGCAGGCTGGACCGCAGCTTTTTAGTTGGGGTTATAAAGATCATACAAAGAAGGCCGCCTATTGGCGGCCTTCTTAATCAAGATACAAAAAGTGTATTTATTTAAAGGTAACCAGCCAATTAAGCGTGTTGTCGCCAAAATCAGTTAGCGTATAAACAAACTTTTGTTTTTGCCACTTTGCAAGGCTGCCTGTATCGTTTGCATCGATATGCAATTGCCCATATTTCTTAGGAACAGGCATCATATGCGTTTCCAAAAATTCTACAGTTTCCTTCGCTGTCGCTAAGCTTTCTTCTGACTTTTCTGTTGTGGAACGGGCTATAATGGCCCAGCGTCCTTCATTCCAACTTGTAAATAATGAACCTGCTCCTGCATCCTGATACCCCGTTATGCCATGCCCTAAATCAACAGCTTCACCATCTGAGAAAACGGTTTGATCGATTTCTTCACTTGCTGCTTTTTCCGTTTCATATCGAGTAATGACCAACTTGCCAACTAATTGCCCCGTTTCTTTTATCTTTGGATCGTTGATCTCTAGTTGTTTGTCTGTGTTATAAAATGTAAAAGTCGCTTTATTCTGAGTTGAAGACGCGATAGCCGTTACATGTTTTCCTTTGGTCACAGGGAAATCTGTTGGTAGCTTAATGCCCCAGTCACTTGGAATGATACTTTGGAAATCGGCTTTTTCAGCTTTGCTATCACTTGCTACATTCGTATTTGGTTTATCCACTTCTTTTGTTTCTGTCTTTACCTCTTCCGTTTGCTCCTTATCTGTTTCAGTATTTGGCTCTTCTGTCTGGCTCTTATCTGTTTCAACATCCACCGTTTGTTCAGGATTTTGTTTTTGTACCGCTTCTTTCTCTTCATTTCCGCAAGCAGTCATCATCACCATCATAAAGGTTAGTACGATTAGATATTTCAGCGTCATCCCTCTTTTCATGATTATTGATGTTCTTTACGTAAACCTTACCATGAAATTACCCTTTATTCAGGAACTCTAATCCAACTACCCGGCCAAATAGAGGAAGAATGAAATGAAGTCACTCCCTTAGGTGATTCAGTTTCACATTCGTATGTAGCTGCCTGTGCAAACTCTAAACCTTAAGCGAGCCACGAAACCCTCTGGCAGCATAGTATGATTCAGCTCCATTGTGGTAAATGAAAACGTGCCCGAAACGAAAATCGCAAAAAAGGGCACCGCCAAGTTCTCTAATATCAGAGGGGGTTTGCACCCAACTCGACGTTTTCATATCGAAATTTCCGATTTTTTGCAACGCTCGATATTGTTCTTCTGTTAAAAGTTCAATGCCCATGGTAGTTGCCATATCAATCGCGTTATTTTCCGGTTTATATTTTTTTCTTGTCTCAAGCCCTTCACGATCGTAACAAACACTTCTGCGACCTTTAGGACTTTCCGTTGAACAATCGTAAAAAATGTATTCGTCCTTCTTTTTATCATGACCAACAACATCTGGTTCGCCGCCAGTTCTTTCCATCTCATTGAGCGACCACATCTTTTTAGTATTAGCCTCCAATTTTGCTTGAACGTTAGCCCATTCAAGACCTTTATGGCGGCTCATGTTTTTCTCAAAACGGACTTTCAATGCTTTGAGTAATTCTTCACGTTGTTCTAGTGACAACTCCAAAGCCATATTAGTTTCCCCCTTATTATTTTTACTAATAATGGTTTAAGTATATATAAAATTGCTTTATAACATTAAGTAAGTCGATTCCTCCACAATCTGGCCCATTAGTTGAACAAGGCTCAAAATATCACATGAATACTATATTAATTTCATATCTAGTTCACATAAAGCACCCTACTGAAGCCAAAACACGAGTCAACCCTTGAATTCAGCCGAGATCGGTCAAATCAGGGGTTCTAATGTTAATTAAGGACTTTTTACTTATATTAAATCTTTCTTTTTTTTTTTATGCTTACTTTTGTAAAAAAAAAGGGGAGTCCTTAAAATGATAAAGAAAATACTTACTGTTTTTTTTGTAAGCGTATTATTCATTAGTATATTTTTAACTGAAACATTGAATGTACAAGCTAGTGAATTAAAAGAAAATACAGTACAAGCTCAAAATAATGACGATATAAAAATAAAATTCAAT
The DNA here is from genome assembly GCF_044761985.1 of Peribacillus sp. NPDC097224. Taxonomy (NCBI): domain Bacteria; kingdom Bacillati; phylum Bacillota; class Bacilli; order Caryophanales; family Bacillaceae; genus Peribacillus; species Peribacillus sp. NPDC097224. Next base: position 3,747 of record NZ_JBIWDK010000007.1, read on the forward strand.
AATTCCGAAAGAAAAAAAATTATTATTGATAGAGAAAATATTATTTCGGAAATCGAAGAAAAAACTAAAACGAGCAGTAAATCTGTTAATTCTATAATCTCGCAGACGTTAAAAGAAAATACTCAAGAAACGTTAAATAAAGGTATTGAAAAGAAATTAAAAACTATAAATCATGATTTACATAAGTCAATAGAATTAGAAACTAATATAGAACCTGAAACTTTTGAGATCAATGAAAATCTTAGTGTAACTTTCGACGATAATTTTGTTATAGTAGATGAATTTAAAGAATCAGCAGAAAGGGAAGTAGATGAAAATACTGACCTTAACTTATTTACATTTGTTGATAATCTATTTGTTGATAAAGCATACGCTGCAACTTCAAAGAAGAAAATAAAAAATGCTTCACACTCAAGAAGTATTTATGATACAGCTATAAAAAGTTTAAAACTAGTTACGGCATATATAGGTGCAGAATTTACTTATGATGGAAAAAAAGTGACTGCCAGAAGAACTGGGAACTATATGAAAACAGAAAATGTTGCAGGAATTCTTATTGATGTAGTTGAAAAGAAAAGTGCAATACAAAAGCCTAGTAGCTCAAGAAGAATTGCTTATCAAGAAGGTAGCGCAATTTTAGGTTTTACAGTTAAAGGGCATGGTCTTAAATTGCAAGAAAAATACTTAAGAGTTAATGTTGAATCGAATGCAAAAGGTAAAATAACCAAAAACTCAATTTTAAGATAGAAAGAAGGAACCTCTATGTCTTTTGTAGTAACAGCAGCGTTTACAGTAGTAATGATATTATTTATCATTTTAATGCTTGTAAAACTTTTTAAAAACTTTAAAAAGAAAAAGACGAACCTTAAATGAGTTCGTCTCAGGCTGTCGACAAAGTCGACAGCTGTTTTTTGTATAAAGCTTCATCAATATATTGTGTTCTTATTTCGAAAATACAACTAATATATGCGAAGGATTATATTCCCATCCTCCATTTTCATTCTCAGGTAACGTTATAACTAGGCGCTTAAGCGCCATTGTTTGGAACGGAATAACATCCTCAGGATTTCTGAATCTAGTGAGTAAGTGAAAAATCAATACAAATCCTTTATAAAGCTCTTCACATAAAAGAACTCCAAATCTTTATGAAGGTCTTTTATGTGAAGAGGGTTCCTTTGGTCCTCTACAGGTCCTTTTCCGGTCTAATGCATCTAAGCTACTATCAGAGAAACATACTGCCCATAATTTTCACTGGAGGTGGAATAATAAGACGATTATTTTAAGGGGGAGATACGTTTGGATCAATAACAAACGATTAATACACTGAACAAATTCTTACAGGTACAATACATGGGCATCCACGCCTATGAAAACTTTTAAAAAAAACTGCAAAATTCCTCCGATTGTAGCTCCTTTTTCTTATGTTAAAGGATTAGCATTCCTCTAAAGAATTCCTCTTCACCAATTCTTCTCCCGGGCATTAAATAATAGGGAGATGCCTGATTAAAAAAGGTTTGACACAGTGGGTCAATCCGACTATACTAGCTAGTAATTACAAAACACAGTAAACAAATAAGAATAATTAGCTGATTGGAAAACCAAAGGCATCGACCCATATCTATGGGTGATTTGCGTTTGGTTTTTTTTATTTTAAAAGGGGGATATAGGCATGGAGGTTTTTTGGTTTTTACCGACGGCGGGAGAAGGCAGGTATTTGGGTACGGAGCATGGAAAGCGTGAGGTCACGTTTGATTATATTGAGCAGGTGGCAAAGGCTGTCGACACGCTCGGATTTGACGGTGCACTGCTGCCTACGGGGGTTGCTTGTGAAGATTCATGGGTGATCGCGTCGAGTCTTGTCCCATTGACGAAACGGATGAAATTCCTGGTTGCGGTCCGCCCCGGATTCGTCGCTCCGCCCGTTGCTGCGCGGATGGCGGCAACTCTTAATAAAATTTCGGGAGGACGCCTCCTGCTGAATATCGTACAGGGTGGGGACCCCAAGGAATTGGCAGGGGACGGTCTCCATTTGACTCATGATGAACGCTATGAAATGAGCGGCGAGTTTTTATCTATATGGAATCAATTATTTAAGCAGGAATCCGTAACCTTTAAAGGGAATTATTTTAATATTGAGAATAGTCAACTCCATCCTTCCACTCCAAAGCAATCTCCGGCCTTATACATTGGCGGGACATCAGCTTCTGCTTATGAAGTGGCGGCGAAGCATGTCGATCATTATCTGACATGGGGTGAACCGGTCGATGTGGTCAAAACAAGAATCGACACGGTAAGGGAGTTGGCGAAACAACAAGGGCGAGAGGTGAAGTTTGGCATAAGGCTTCATGTGATCGTCAGGGAGACGGAGGAGGAAGCGTGGGCCGCAGCGGATGAACTAATCAAGTATGTAGATCAACATACAATTGATGAAATGAGAAAGAAGATGGCTGGCTTCGATTCCAATGCGCAGAACAGGATGAGCGATATCTCGTACAAAAACAGGGATTCGCTTGAAATCAGTCCTGGACTTTGGGCAGGAATCGGTTTGGCCCGGGAAGGGGCAGGAACGGCTTTGGTGGGAAATCCCGACCAAGTGGCTAGCAATATGAAAAAGTACCAGGAAGCGGGTGTAGACACTTTCATTCTATCTGGTTATCCACACCTGGAAGAATCATATAGGGTTGCGGAATTGCTTTTTCCAAAATTAAAGGATTGAAAAGAGAAGAAAGATAGGGGGGAATCACATGAAAAGAAAGTTTTCGGTTTTATTTATATGTATGATGATGGCGGTCCTTGTCATCGGATGTTCTTCGAAAAGCTCTACAGACGACGGCGAGAAAACGACAATCAGCTTCATCCACTGGCGTGGGGAAGACAACAAGGCCTTCAAGGAGCAAATTTCTAAATTCGAAAAAGAAAACCCGGATATCAAAGTCAATATGACGGTATACCCGTCCGAGGAATACCAATCTACTGCCCAGACCATCCTGAAGGACGGCTCGACAGGGGATGTCTTCACGGCGTTCCCGGGATCGCAATTTGAGATTCTGAAGAAAGCCGATCTATTCACGGATCTTAGCGGTGAAGAGTTTGTTGGGAAATTCAATGAAAGCCTGATTGAAGCCGGACAGGATGACGGGAAGCAATTGGCGCTTCCGCTTCAGCTTGTCTTCAACCAGCCCGTTTACAATGTCGGCCTTTTTGAAAAATTGGGACTAGAACCTGCCAAGGACTGGGATGGCTTCCTTGCCCTATGCGAAAAGTTGAAAAAGGCGGGCTACCTGCCCATCGCTTTCCCAGGAGCCGATATTGGCCCAGGTCAGCTGATCAACTCGATGGTCATGAACAATGCGCCGGACGAAGAAGTTTTCACAAAATTAGTTAATGGCGAGAATGAGCTGACTGAAGAATGGTGGGTCAAAACCCTGTCGCAATTTAAGGAGCTAGTTGATAAAGGATACATTTCAAAAGACTCCTTAAGCGTGAAGCATGACGGTGCCATTGCCTTGGTGGCACAGGAAAAAGCGGCGATGCTGGGGACTGGGTCCTTCGCGATGGCGAACATCCAGGCACTCAATCCGGATATCAAGCTGAAGATGCTGGCACCGATTACGGTTTCAGAGGATGAGGCAAAATTCGAAGGCGTCCATACGACAACCTTCATGCTGGCGGTGAACAGCAAATCGAAGAAACAAGAAGCAGCCAAGAAGTTCATCGACTTCTTAACAGAGCCTGAAAACGCGTCGGCCTATGCCAATGAAACGGGCCAGCTTTTAACACTGAACGATGTCGAGTATGAGTCCGATATTCTGAAGGATTCAACAGAATGGATGGATAAAAATACAAGATTCCAGCCAAGATATACCATCACCAACGCGAACGTGGAAAAAGCCGTCCTGTCTTCCATCCAGGCAGTCATCGGCGGCACGGAACCGGATAAAGCGGCAAGTGACGCCCAGAAAATCGTCAAACAAAATATCGATGAATGAAAAGCGTATGGAGGGAGAAGATCTTTCTCTCTCTCTTTCTTTTGTCTGTTAGGGGAGGTTGTGCATCGTGCTGAAGAAGAATAAACGATTGTTCCTGTTTATTGCACCAGGTTTACTTATGTATCTCATCTTTTTCATCTATCCTACGCTTAGCGCGCTTTTCTATTCCTTCACAAACTGGGATGGCATCACACCCGATTATCAGTTCGTCGGGTTCGATAACTATGTGAAGCTAGTGACCGAGGACAGCATTTTTGCGAAGGCCTTTACGAATAACATCAAGTTCATGCTGTTCGTCGTGATTTTCCAGACGATCCTGTCGCTGCTGTTCGCCTTATTTTTGATCAAAAACACGAAGGTCAATGTGTTTCTCCGGGCGTTATACTTTTTCCCGACGATCCTTTCCTCGGTATCGGTCGCGTTCATCTGGACCTTCATTTATGACCCGAACATGGGGTTATTATCAAGCCTGCTTTCTGGCCTGAACCTCGAGTCTCTTTCACAGAATTGGCTGGGGGATGAGGATATCGCCATCTTCTCGATTGCAGCCGTTCAAGTTTGGTTCCATACGGGGCAGATGCTGATCATCTTCGTCGCCGGACTTCAGGCGATTCCAAGCGAATTGTATGAGGTGGCAAAAATTGAAGGGGCCAACCGCTGGCAGACGTTCCTTACTGTCACCTGGCCGCTTGTCGCACCGGCAGCGACCATCGTCATTGCCTATACGACGATTCAGTCGTTCAAGGCGTTCGACTTGATCTTCGCGATGACCAAAGGGGGGCCAAACTACTCGACGGAAATTCTGGCAACCTTCATCTATACCACGGCGTTTCGTAGCTTCAAGTTCGGTTACGCTTCAGCTGAATCGGTCCTGTTCATGATTCTGATGGCAGTTATTACATATATACAATTCAAAGCCTTACGGGCCGATCGAGTAAACTATTAGGGGGGAGACCGCAGCTATGAAACTTTCAAAAACGGTACTGATGCTTCTCTATGCGTCATTGATCATCATTCCGATCCTGACGATCTTCCTGTCGACGTTCAAGCCAATGTCTGAAATGTACAGCAATGTGCTGGGGTTGCCGGAATCCTTTCAGTTCGATAATTATGTCAATGTGTTCATCGACCAGTCGATGGGAACCTACTTTAAGAACAGCTTGACCGTCACGTTGGTATCCGTCATCCTGACCTTGTTTTTTGCCAGCCTGATTGCCTTTTCAATTGTGAGGATGGGTGGCTGGGCCGGTGGACTATTGTTCAGTTTCTTCGCACTCGGAATGATGGTACCCGCCCAAACGAACATGATTCCGCTTTATCAGCTCATGTATGATTTAGGATTGACGAACAGCCTTGTCGGGTTGATGATTGTCAATATAGCGGTGACGATGCCAGTCGGGGTGTTCATCCTGACCGGATTCATGAAGTCCCTGCCGAAGACGATATTCGAGGCAGCCATCATGGACGGTGCTGGCAACTGGCAGATGTATACCCGCATTGTCTTGCCACTATCCCTGCCGTCCTTATCGGCAACGGCCATCTTCCTGTTCGTGATGCACTGGAACGATCTCTTATATCCGCTTCTGTTCATCACGCAAGACGAGTTCAAGACCCTGCCGCTTGCCTTACTGGAATTCCAGGGTGAATACATGACGAATTATCCGCTTCTGTTTACGGGAGTCATCATTGCTTCAGCGCCAATGGTCATTATCTATGTATTTTTGCAAAAGTACTTCATCGCCGGCATGACGGCCGGAGCGGTGAAAGGCTAATAAATAGGAAGAGGTGTCGGTTATGGAACGAGTTACACTGCAAGAAGGATTGTCTTTTTCAAGGATCGTCCACGGGCACTGGAGGGCGGCGGACTGGAATAAGTCCACACAGGAATTCTTAACTCTGACCGAGCAATGTCTCGAGTTGGGAATCACTACCTTCGATAACGCGAATATTTACGGTGATTACACATGCGAAGGGCTTTTCGGCAAGGTGCTGAAAGCGAAACCCGACCTTCGGGACCGAATGGAAATCGTGACGAAGTGCGGCATTAAGCTCGCCAATGGCAAAAATGGCTTCTCTCTCAATCACTATGATTCAAGCAAGGAGCATATCATCGAGTCGGCCGAGCGATCCTTAAAGGAACTGAACACGGACTATATTGATGTCCTCTTGTTGCACCGCCCGGATGTGCTCCTCGATCCCGATGAAGTAGCGGAAGCCTTTACACTTTTGAAGAAGCAAGGGAAAGTCAGGCATTTTGGCGTATCCAACTATCTTCCATCACAAGTGAACATGCTTCAGGCATCCTTGGACATGCCGCTTGTGACGAACCAGGTAGAGCTTTCCGTCATGTACCGAGACAACTTCGAGAATGGCGTACTGGACCAGTGCATCGAGAAGAAGATGCCGCCAATGGCCTGGTCGCCGCTCAATCAAGGACTTATCTTCACCAGTGAAACGGAAAAGGCAATCCGGGTGCGAGACGCGCTGAAGAAAACCGCGGCTGAAATCGGGGCGAACGATATGGACGAAGTCATGTACGCATGGTTGATGAAGCATCCGGCTGGCATCATGCCAATCGTGGGATCCGGACGGATTGAACGCATTCAATCAGCGGTTAATAGCCTATCGCTTAAGCTCGACAGGCAGCAATGGTATGAAATCTGGGTCAGCTCTCGTGGCCGGGATGTGGATTGATGCAAAAAAAGGCAGGCGCCTCAATCGGTGCCTGCCTTTTTATTATTGTTAAAATCTGGTCATCAAGAACCAAGTGCCGATAGCCACAACGACAATGGCTAGTAATAATAACCCGTAGCCGAGTGGAGCGGATTTAAACTGTTTAAGATTTCCTTTATATAAAGATATCTGGTTGATCGTTCCAGCCGGGTCACACTTGATGAATAAGGTTCTGGCCTCTTCCGATTCTTTCATATAGTATCTCAAATACTTCTTATCATCCGTCAACGTAACCTCTATGTCTTTGTAACCCAACGATTCTAGAAAAGAAAGGAGATACTGCTTATTATAAGGCTTGTTTTTAAATTCTTTCACGATTATTTCGCGTCTGTTCATGCTCACTCTTCTCCTATCTAGCTCAATCAAAATACGTATTGAATATATACCCAAGAATAATAGTAAAACTCTTGTTGCCGTTTTTCCATACTTTTTGCAAGAAGTTTGAAATTTTGAGTGTGAAGGTACAAAGAAGTCAGGCAGGAGTGGGGGAATGGTCTTGGTTTCGAGGAGGGACTAACATCCTAAAAAATTCCGTTGACAATCAGTTTTAGTGTATGTTAACTTTAGTACATTAGTAAACTAAAGCATAGAGAACAACAATCAGCCAAAGGTGGTTTTTCTGAAATGAAACGTTCAAGTATATTCATATTAACGATAATCGCAATGTTTTCACTTCTTGCAGCCTGTTCCTCCAATTCCGAGGAAAAAGAAGACAAGCTGGTGATTGGAATCGATGATAAATTTGCCCCGATGGGATTCCGTGATGAGGATAATGAAATTACTGGTTTTGACATCGATTATGCCAAAGCCGCCACTGAAAAAATGGGTGTAGAAGCTGAATTTCAACCAATTGACTGGAAAACGAAAGAATCCGAGTTAAGTAGTGGACGTATCGACCTTATCTGGAACGGGTACACCATTACGGATGAGCGTAAGGAAAAGGTCCTTTTCACAAAACCTTACTTGGAAAATGCACAGGTGGTCGTGACGCTTGAAGATTCCAAGTTGACTAAGCTTGATGATTTAGCAGGTAAAGTCGTCGGTCTTCAATCGCTTTCTTCCGCATCAGATGCATTGAATGCTAATCCGATTAAATCCGAGGTCAAGACGATCACGGAATACTCCGATAACGTCTTGGCCCTAAGTGATTTGAAGGCTGGCCGTTTGGATGCCGTAGTCATTGATGAAGTGGTCATTGATTATTATATGTCCAAAGAAGAAGCTACATTCAAGGTACTGGATGAATCACTTTCTCCGGAGCAATATGGAGTAGGCGTGAAAAAAGGAAAGGAAGATCTTCTGAAAGACCTTCAAAAAGCACTGGATGAAATGAATGAAGATGGCACAGCCGCTAAAATCTCTGAGAAATGGTTTGGCGAAAATAAGGTATTAAAATAAGAACGAACAAATATTAGGCAAACAGGATTTCCTTTTGGGAACCCTGTTTTGTTTTTGGGGGAATCGATTCATGTCTATAGATTATCTTACTTCCATACTGAAGCCCATGCTAGAAGGGGCCCAAATAACGGTCCTCTTGTTTTTGATTGCCATTGTCGTTTCCATTCCACTGGGCTTCCTGCTAACCCTTCTTGTCAGGAGTAAATTCAAGCCTGTCGCCTGGCTTGCTGAGGGTTACATATATTTGATGCGCGGTACGCCGCTATTGCTACAATTGTTATTTATCTGCTTTGGATTGCCGATGCTGCCCGTAATTGGTGAATACATGGTGTTGGATCGTTTCGTTGCGGCTTGTTTAGGTTTCATCTTGAACTACGCAGCTTATTACGCCGAAATCTTCCGCGGCGGTCTGTTGGCAGTTGAAAAAGGTCAATATGAAGCCGCCCAAGTGCTTGGATTGAATAAATGGCAAACGATGAGAAAAATCATCCTGCCGCAAATGTTCCGTGTCGCACTTCCTGCGGTCTCGAATGAATCGGTCACACTGGTCAAAGATACCGCGTTGCTCTATGCCGTGGCTGTACCGGAATTGCTACACTTTGCCCAGACTGCGGTGAACCGTGACTTTACGATCGTTCCGTTCTTCTTGGCAGGAATCATTTATCTGTTGATTACACTCGTATTAACGATGTTCTTTAAATGGCTCGAAAAACGCTACAAAATCGAATAGAAGGAGTGGTGAATGTGGCTATCCTTGAAGTGTCCAACCTCAAAAAGTCATATGGCAAGCTAGATGTACTAAAACGGATAACATTGGATGTGAATAAGAACGATGTCGTCGCCGTGATCGGTCCTTCGGGATCCGGGAAAAGCACGATGCTCCGCAGCCTCGTCCATCTTGAAGAAATAAATGGTGGCAGCATTGCTGTCTCCGGCGAATATATGGTGAAGGATGGGGTTTACTCGAATCCGAAAGAACTCAAGCAAATCACCTCCAAAATGGGGATGGTGTTCCAGCATTTCAACCTTTTCCCGCACTTAACGGTCAAAGAAAATCTTGAAATCGCTCCAAAAATGGCCAAAAAGGAATCTTATGACGTCATCCAGCAACGAAGCACCGAGTTATTGGGGAAAGTGGGGCTCTCGAATCGATCATCGGCACTTCCGGCCCAGCTTTCCGGTGGTCAAAAACAAAGGGTAGCGATTGCCCGGGCTCTGATGATGAATCCTGAAATCCTGCTGTTCGACGAACCGACTTCCGCCTTGGATCCGGAATTGACAGGCGAAGTGTTGAAAGTAATGAAGGACCTGGCTGAAGAGCACATGACGATGGTCGTCGTCACACATGAAATGGAATTCGCCAAAGAAGTGGCCAATCGGGTCATCTTCATGGACAATGGGGAAATCATCGAATCCGGACACCCGGACGACGTCTTGACGAACCCACAGCATGACCGGACGAAAGCCTTCCTGAAACGCAGTTTTAAATAATTCATAGTATCGATCAGGGGCGTTTCCAATGGGGAGCGCCTTTTTCATGAACAATTTGTCCATCTTTCACATGCGATTATGCAGGATTTCTTATTTTTGAGTCGAATGAAACACGGGACAAACATAATAAGGAGCTTTTGCCGATGATCAAAGGGTTATTTGAAGCACATTTACCCGTTCGAGATTTAAATCGTTCCATTGAATTTTATGAAGGACTTGGGTTGGAGTTCGACCATAGAGTCGAAGATAGCTTGGCTTTCTTATGGATCGAAAAGGATAAAAGCTGGTTGGGATTATGGGAAACCGAGAAGGTGGAAGTGGAGTATCATCCTTCCATAAGGCATATCGCTTTTGAGGTATCCTTAGATGGATTAAAAGGATCGGTTGCTTGGCTGAAGAATAAGGGATACGAGCCAAGGGAGGCTTTTGGGTTTGAACCCATCGAACCTTTTGTGATGCCTCATAAAGATTATGCTCATGCCAAAATCCATTTCAATGATCCGGATGGAAACAGCCTGGAGTTTATTTGTAAGATAGGCAATCCCCAAGGAATTATGAAGCGAATGTACCTAAGTGAATGGGAACGGCTAAATTTGAAATAGAAGTACCCCATTCTTTAGTGACGGAAATCATTTTTTGCACATTTCTACATTTTATCTTCCCATCTCGGACTTTTATCTTCGGTTTCTACGATTTATCTACGCAAACCGAACTTTTATCTGTGGATATCGGCAATATATCGATTTTTCGACAAAAAACGATCAACCAGAAGTGTCCTCATATAAGGAGCAGTCCAAACAAAAGGTCATATCAACGACAATGGTATCCACTTGTCGTTGACATGACCTTTCCTTATCCATTATTCCTTTCCTCCACTATCATACGCAATCCACTCTTCGCCCTGAGTGTTAGCAATGGCAGGGGTTTTACTTCATGATGGTCGGGCGCGAGCTTTATTCGATATCGTTGAGCGATGCAGGCCAGGACCAGAACAGCTTCCATAACAGCAAAGTGATTGCCAATACACACCCTCGGCCCTCCGCCAAATGGAAAGTAAGCAAACGGGGGAATCGTTTTCAAATAGTTGTTTTCAAAACGCTCAGGAATAAAGGATTCGGGTTGATCGAAATATTCTGGTTTATGATGCATCACATAGGAACTTAACAAAAACATCTCGCCTTTTTTAAAATGGTAGTTTCCGATGGACACATCTTCTGCAGCTTTCCGTGATATGACGTAGAGTGGTGGATAGATGCGAAGCGATTCCCAGATAATATTCTGAGTGTATGTTAATTTCATGAAATCATCAGGAGTGGGGGTGCGGTTTCCGATTACGGTATCTATTTCATGGAAAAGCTTAGCTTCCACTTCAGGATTCTGCGATAGTAAGTAGAGTGTCCAGGAAAGTAAGGTAGCGGTCGTATCGTGACCGGCAAGGAAGATCGTCATTACTTCATCGCGTACTTGCTGATCTGACATCCCTAAACCATCCACTTCATCTCGGGCTTCCATCAGGATTCCCAACATATCTTCATGACTCTTTGCATCTTCTCTACGTCCTTCAATTATGCTATATATCACGGTATCCAGTCGTTCGAGCACCTTTTTATATTCCCGGTTGCTTTTTGTTGGAATCCATAGAGGCAATTGAAAGAGATTCCTCATTCTTTTGACAGCAACCTTCATCACTTCATCTATCGGCTCCCCAATCAGGTTATATCCATCTTTGAGTTCCGTGCTGAACATGGTCTTGCTGACTATACCAAGAGCAAGGCTCATCGTGTCCTCGGTGATTATTCTTTCTTCCCCGTTTTTCCAGGTTGAGATATATTCCTTGGTTATATCAATCATATCTTGTGCGTAATTGCTAATATGGGTCTTTTTGAAAGATGGTTGAATAAGCCTTCTCTGGCGCATGTGAAAATCTTTATCACTCGTAATGAGCCCTTCTCCAATGAGCGGCTTTAAGCTATCGAAGTCTTTTGATTTCAAAAACGACTTTTGTTTGGTTACAAGGATTTGTTTAATTAAATCCGGATCTGAAATGAGGTAAACGTTTTGGAAAGGCCCCAACCGAAGTTTTGCAACGTCCCCATATTCTTTAGCTAGCCGTGTAAGAAAACCAATTGTGTCTGATTGAAACTCCTTTGTATGACCAGTTATTATTTTCCCTTTTGGGCCAGTGGGAGAATCATGAGCATCTTTATCCAACAATGATTTGTTTCATTCCTTTCTATATAAGTAGTTATAATCATTCTATGTGGATTGCGTATATTGGTTTGGACAAGTATGCGAGAGGGCTAGCGTTTTTTACATATTAATAGAAGGAAAACCGTTAAAAATCGCGATCATAGGCTCTTCATTCCTTTTTTTAAACTCTAATTGTTTAATATTGGTAAAATAAGGGTAAAAAGACTGGAAATTGAAATGAAATGAGTGCATCCATTTTCCTAACGGGAGCTATAAATAGCATACTTATCCCTATTTATCTCTCGGACTATATTCCTTATAATAAAAAAATATGAAAAATATGACAAATGGTAAAGCCGTTAACGAATGATGAGGTGATCCTGTTGGGACTTGTAGATGTAATAAGCGATTATAGCTCGGCATTTTCTAGTGGAATAGCTAATTTGGAAGAGCAAATTAGCCGATTGAAGCAGGCGAAAACGCAAATCAAAAATGAACAGGAAGCAAGCCTGGTGGAAATCAAAGAAATAAAAAAACCGGAGCTAGGAAAAAGTTGGACTGGAAATCGTGCAACGGATTTTAAAGAGTCAAGAAGTGGTGCATACAAGGTCATGCTGACAATCGTTCGGGATGAGTATGATGATTATCAAGCGAAAATTGAAGAGAAAATCAATTCCCTGGAGAGGCAAAAAGCCATACTGGAAGCAGCCGTAGCTGCTGCCCGTGAAGCGAGCAACCTGTTGAGTAAAGGGGAAGAATTCCTTGACCAAGTGGAAAGTAAAGTATCGGATTTAAAGAAGTGGGTGTTTTAAATGACGACAATTAAACTGAATCATGCAGTCGTGACAAAACAAGTAAGCCAGGTAAAAACGGCCGTGGATGGGACGACAATCGGAGCACTGCCGGCCGACCAGCTCGGCAATAACGATCTGAGCTTCACATCGAAATGGGAAGAACGGGAGACCAATCTGGAAAAGACCTTCAATCAATACCTGACGATCGTCAAAAAGAACCTGGAAGACACCCAGGCGAACGTGGATTTACTGAAAGAGCAGGATGAAGCCATCACCCATACTGCACAGGGGTATCAGCCATTATGACAATCTTCGAAGCCAAACCTCTGAAGTCAGCAGTCAAGTCACGGGCCAAGCAATATGAAGACCTATTGGGGCAAGTAGAGACACTGAAAAAGGAATTTCAGGGAATCGTCGATTTGGATGAAGAGCTGGCCGGAGCCGGGGCGACGGCTATCAAGAACTTTTATCGAGCACAAGTAGAGGTGGCCAATGCCTGGATCGAATTATTCACGACCCAAATCAGCTTTCTGAAAGGCATTCCGGCCATATTGGAAGACGCCGACCTATCCGGTGAAACCGTGGTCGAGGTGCCGTTTTTAGAGGGGGAAGTGACCCACGGTCTCTCCAACGCCAAATCGATGGTGAACCAGCAGTCCACCGATCTCCAAAAGATTTTCCAGAACATTGATGATATCCTCTCACTACAGGTGTTCGACCAAGGCGATTTCCATGAGAAAATGGAAAAGGCCGAAAAAGAAAAGAACGATACCATCAAGAAAGTGCACGAAGTAGATAATAAATTAGTAGAAGAATACCAAGTGACCGAAGCCCAGGAAAGTGTAGCCATTAGCCTTTTCCAGGCCTTACTTGAAGCCACCAGTCAGGATGGCACCGTTTCCCCGATGAACTTCAACCAAAGTGCCTTTCAAGCGAGCCAAGCTTATCAAGTGAAGGATGAAGTGGCCGAGAATATGCAAGGATACCGGGACTTCAAGAAGCAAGAAGAGGAAGCGCGGAAACTCGAACAGGAAATGGAAGAACTCGAGAACCGCCCATGGTATGAAAAAGCCTGGGACACGACAAAAACCTTTACAGGGGAAATCACGGGGTATTATGATTCAGTAAGAGCGACAACGGGAGTCGATCCCGTAACAGGTCGTAAACTTTCCGAAGCTGAACGAATCGCCGCGGGCGCGATGGCTGCCGCCGGATTCATCCCCATCGTCGGCTGGGCAGGGCGTGCGGTCAAGGGTGGAAGTGCCGTCTACAAAACCGTGAAGGGGCTCAACGCTGCAGACCATGCATTGGACGCCTATAAATCTAGTAAAGGGCTGGATGTCCTCAAGCAAACCGAATACGGATTATATGGATTAACCGCCGCCAACGGTCTCGGTGAAGCCGTGACCGGCAAGGACATGTTCGGAAACGAACTCACTGATGAACAGCGTCAAAACAGCCTGATGAACGCCCTTGGTATCGCCGGAGTTGCGGGGGCAGCCAAGGTCGCAGACAAAATGGCAAGCGGGACAAAGTTCATCCCCTACAGCAAGGAATTTGTGCAAAACCAAGTCCAGAAAGCCCAAGGCACAATCAAGGATATGGGCAAGGCCCTCGGGAAAGTGGAAGTGCCAACTGGAGTTAAGGTTAGGACAGTAGCGGATACGACTGGAAATACTTATAAAGCTATTGGTGTGGATAAGACGTCGATAAAGGATCTTGCGCAGAGGATTACGGCGAAGGGTGAAGGTAGTAAGGGTACGGGTAAAACTACTAAAAATGTAGATCAAATTGATTACGGAGCTTATTTGAAAAAGAATAAAGGAAATCCACCAAGTGATATGTATGATCCTCATGCACATCATATTGTTTTTAAGAAAGGAAATGGGGAAGCCCAAAAAGAACTAGTGAAAGAAGGTCAAGAAGTATTAAAAGAATATGATATTGACCCGATTTTGGGACTTGAAAACTTGGTTTGGGCTCCAAATAGAGTTAAAGGTCAACATGGTATTGAAGCACTTAGAAATGTTGTTGATAATATAAAAAAAGTAAGGGATGCTGGTGGAGACAGAGATGATATGGTGGAAATGCTTAATAAACTTGGGGATATTGCAAAAAGGAGGAAATAGTTGAGAGATGGAAAATAAACAAGTTGCAAAAGAAATTCGTACGGCTATAAAAAAAAGCGAGACTCAAAAAGTAGCTCAATTAATAGGAACTAATACAGAATTATTAAATATGATGACTCCATTTGGTACGTGGCTTCATGTCGCAGCTTCTAGAGGGGAGTTAAATATAGTTAAAAAATTAATAGAACTTGGTGCAAATATTAATAATCTTGGTGGAGTATACGGTGGTGGGGCATTGAACGAAGCTGCTTCTGCAGGACATATTGATATAGTAAGTTATTTATTATCTTGTGGAGCTGATATGGACATAAGTGAACCGGAAAGAAATCCATTATTTGGTGCAATTAGTAATGGCCATGTTGATATAGCAAAACGATTAATTGAAAGTGGTATAGATATAGATGTTAAATATAGTGGTGAATCTATGAAAGGAATGGACGCATTGGCTTTTGCAAGGGAACAAGGGCAAGAGGAAATCGTTAAGTTGATAGAAAATCAAAAAGGGGGGGTTACTAATGTAACTGAAACAAAAGATAGCAATCAAAACAATCATGATGTGATTTTAGAGCATGTGACTAGATCTTTTGGGCCTATTAAAAATACTATAAGTGAAACTGTTCCTGGTAGTAGAGTGTCGGTCAATGTTCACCTAATTCCTCCTTCAATGAATAATGATTTTGTAACTCTTGTAACTACAGGTATGAGTGATGAGCCTATGGAATATTCAGATAAAGAAAGTATGTTTAAATATGCAGAGTTATTACTAAAATTACCTTCAAGTTGGTTAGTTGAAGAAGAAAATATGAAAGATCAAAACCATTATTGGCCTCTTGGTTGGCTAAGGAAAGTAGCTCATATTCCACATATTTATGAAGGATGGATTGAAGAAGGAGTTATTCTTCCAAATGGAGAACCCCCTCAGCCATTTGCGTCAAATACAAAGCTATCAAGCATAATGGTATGTCGCTCCCAAGAATCTGGGCTGAATAACGTTCTTACTAAACAGGGAAACATACACATTTATACACTCGTTCCTATTTATGAAGAAGAAAGAAATCTAGCTTTGGAAAAAGGGCATGAGTATCTACTTAAAAGAATGAGTGAGAAAGGTATTTCAGATGTTTTAGACCTAGATAGGGAAAATGTTGGTATATAGTAACAGTTGCCAGTGGCTATACCACTTGAATTTTTGTTATAGGAAAATAACAAAATAAAGTGCTTCAATGTCTTGAACCATATCCCGAATAACGGACACTAATAAAAAAGTGCCTCGTTGTTCGGGATTTTTTATATTGGAAAATAATTTTATAAAAGTAGGCGACCACGCCTGCTTTCACAACGCTGCGGACCATGCGCTGGATGCCTTTAAATCGACAAAAGCCATGGACATCCTCAAGCAAACCGAAACCGGCCTCTATGGACTAACCGCCGCCAACGGTCTCGGCGAAGCGGTCACCGGCAAGGACATGTTTGGCAACGAACTCACAGAAGAACAGCGCCAAACCAGCCTGATGACAGCCCTTGGCATCACCGGTATAGCCGGGGCAGCCAAGGTCGCAGACAAAATGGCAAACGGGACAAAGTTCATCCCCTACAGCAAGGAATTTGTGCAAAACCAAGTCCAGAAAGCCCAAGGCACAATCAAGGATATGGGCAAGGCCCTCGGGAAAGTGGAAGTGCCAACAGGAGTTAAGGTTAGAGAAGTAGCCGATACGACTGGAAATACTTATAAATCTATTGGTGTGGATAAGACGACGATGAAGGATCTTGCGCAGAAGGTTACTGCGAAGGGTGACGGTAGTAGGGGTGCGGTTGAAAAAGATGATTACTTTATAGGGACATTAAAAGGAGAGAAAATTCATTTAAAAGGTGTCAAGGTAGAAGAAATTATTTACACTAAGAGACTTCCAGAAGAAACAGCTAAACTTAGAAAAGAATTTAATAGTTCTGTTAGGAAGAATTTTCTTAAAGAATTTGTTAACGACCCCGTAAGAGTAGAATATCTTAGTAAAGCTGGTTTAGGTGAAGGTGATATTGATAGAATGAAAGATGGGCTTAATCCTAAAGGGTGGCAGGTTCATCACAATTTACCCTTAGATGATGGTGGTACAAATGCTATCACTAACTTAGTATTGATAAATAATGACCCTTATCATAAAGCTGTTACTAACGAACAAAACTCTTTAACAAGAGGATTAGCTCCTAAACAAAGTAAAACAATTAATTGGCCCATGTTTGAGGATGATGTTTATCCACCAAAACCTTTTAAATGAAGGGAAGAGTTGATATGCCACAATGGAAAGACTTGTTGATAGAAATAGAAAAAATTGAAGGGAAATATGGTAGTTCACTTAGAAAACCAGCATCAGATACAGAAATTATAAAAGCGAATCATAAAATTCAGCAGACATTAGGAAACATTGAACTACCTAAATCGTATATTGAATTTCTCAAGAAAATAAATGGGTTAAACTTTAATGGATTAGTAATCTATGGAGTTGATGACGTACTACTTGATAAGGATGTAGATGAAGACATTCATGGGTTTATTGAGACGAATGAGCTTTGGTATGAAAATGAATGGCAAAAACAATATGTATTTTATGGTGATTCTGATACCGCATGGTATTGTTTTGATTTAAAAGAGAATGTATATGTAGAACTCGATAAACCCTCAGGAACACTAATTCAGTCATTTGAAAGTTTTGATTCGATGTTGAGTGATGCACTTGAAACATGTCTAATGTAATGAAGTTAGTAAGAAAATAACTATTAAAATGTAACCTTGATTGGCTAACTACCTTTCAAGGTTCTTTTTTTATAGTTACCTAGTGAAGAATCACGGGATATAATTACTATTTAATAGGGAAACAAGGCGAATCAGGTGACAGAGCCGCAAGCTTTCCAAAGCCGAACGAATCGCTGCGGCTGCGATGGCCGCCGGTATCATCCCCGTATTCGGTTGGGGAGTAAAAGCTGCTAAAGCAGGTGTCGTTGCCTACAAAGCAACAAAGGGGCTCAATGCTGCAGACCATGCATTGGATGCCTATAAATCAAGTAAAGGGCTGGATGTCCTCAAGCAAACCGAATACGGTCTATACGGATTAACAACCGCCAACGGACTCAGCGAAGCCGTCACCGGCAAAGATATGTTTGGAAACGAACTCACGGATGAACAGCGCCAAAACAGCCTGATGAACGCCCTTGGTATCGCCGGAGTTGCGGGGGCAGCCAAGGTCGCAGACAAAATGGCAAGCGGAACAAAACTCATCCCCTACAGCAAGGAATTTGTGCAAAATCAAGTCCAGAAAGCCCAAGACTCGATCAAGGATATGGGCAAGGCCATCGGGAAAGTGGAAGTGCCAACTGGAGTTAAGGTTAGGACAGTCGCGGATACAACTGGAAATACTTACAAAAATATCTCGGTTGATAAGACGACGATAAAGGATCTTGCGCAGAAGATAACGGCGAAGGGTGAAGGTAGTAAGGGTACGGGTAATATTGGTAAGATAACTGAAATAAAAGAGAAGGATCTTGGGAAGCAAATTATCAAAGGGAAAAATGGAAGGAAAGAACTTGCGCCCAACGTACGCTATGTTACAGAGGATGGTTATAAATATACAACAGATGAAATTGGTAGAATAGTAGATGTTGAGGCAGAAGGATTGATACTTCAAAAAGGTACACGAAATCCGGGAATGCAAGTGGCAGCAGGCCGGGAAGATAGGTTAATGGATGATGATGGTGGGCACTTGATTGGAACCCAATTTCATGGCTCTGGGGATATTGACAATTTAGTAGCTCAAAATAGACAAATTAATCGCTCGGGTGGAGAGTGGTATAAAATGGAGAATGAGTGGGCAACTGCTTTGAAAGAAATTCCACCGAAAAAAGTATCTGTAAAAATTGAGCCAATTTATTCAGGAGAGTCACTAAGACCAAGTTACTTTGAGATATTATATGAAATTGAAGGAAAAGGGATATTTGAGAAAACGATTAGAAATAGTGCTGGGAGTTGATTGAAAGTGGAAAAAGAAATGAATAAATTATATAGAGAAATAGCAGAAACAGTTAATGAAATGATTCCAGAAGAATGGGATAAATTTTATTTTTATTCACAGATATCAGAAACCGGTGGAGGAACTTATTTTTTTTATAATACTCCTGAAAATAAAGAATTTTTTAATTATAGTGTGGAAATTCCATTTAACTATTCTATTGATAAAGAAGAATTCAAAAAGAATAAACGAAAGCTGTTTGAGTTGTGCGATGAACTAAGGAATATCTTTAAAAATAATCAGCAAGAGCTTTGGTACTCTTTTACAATGTCTCTTGAGAATAGTGGGAAATTTAAAATGCATTATGATTATACAAATTGGTTCGATACTGAATATAGTTTTAGTGACCAAATGATTATTTGGAAAAATAAATACTTAGATGAGGTGCCAAATGATGAAAATTATAAAGCATTAATCGAGAAGTACCATAATGAATTTCCAGATAATCCGATTTAATTAGAGAAGGATAGTAATACATCAGGAAGAGAAATGGCAGAATTTAAAAAAGAAATTAATTGCAAGAAAATTAGCTTGAGATGATGAAATGCTTATAAGTTCTACTATCGATTCAAACAGGCATACAATTAATTGTAATTGTATGCCTGTTTAGAGTTAGGGAAGTACCGGATACGAAATACTTACAAACATATCTCGGTTGATAAGATGCCGATAAAGGATCTTGCGCAGAAGATTACGGCGAAGGGTGAAGGTAGTAAGGGTATTACAAAAGGTGAATATAAAAATTTGAGGAAAAAGACACCAAGTAACGAAATAAGAAAAATGGTTAATCCAGATGGTCCTAAAGTAGACCCAGTATACGGGTATGAAGTTGATAAGTTTGAAGCAGACCATATTGTTTCAATGAAAGAAATAACTGAAATGGATGGATTCAGTGGGTTAACTCGAGAACAACAAATAGAAATTCTAAATCTAAAAGATAATTTTGTTGGTCTTGGAAAATCTTCGAATGCATCTAAGGGGGCTCATAGTTGGGCTGAATGGAAAGGGCATTCTAAGATGGGAGAGGTTCCTGTTAATGTTAGAATGGAAATGATAGAAAAAGAGGAACAAGCTAGAGAAGCTCTAAAAGTAGCTATAGAAGAGAGGTTGAAGTAATGAACAAATTTGAAAAGATTATTATGGGTAAAATCATTATAGTGACTGCCGAAAAAGAATTAGAACCTCAAGTAGAAACTTTGTTTGCTATATTAGAACAGGTAGATCGTAATAAATTAATTCATGGTTTCTCTCTACAAGTAGGTTGGTCCGTCTTTTATTTACATGAGAGAGAAACCGGGAGTTTTATATTGACTTCTCCTGATTATACTAGAAATCCATTTGAAGATATAACAGAAGATTTAACTTTAGCATTGTGGGTACAACTAGAACAAGGTCATTTTTTGAGAAAGATAAATGTCGAAGGTTTATCAATAAAATTTAGTGATAAAATCATACTTTCTAAAGGTGTACTAGAACTCGAGAAAATATATTTACAAAGAAATGGAGATGTAGAAAAAGGAGATTCAGGTTGGTATATAGGTCCTGTAGAAGATAATAATAACACGGAGTTGTATGCTCTATATGCTTATCAACTACTAAAAATTAAACCAGAAATCATTCAAGTGCTTGCTTTACCAAATGACTATATGGTTGTTTTTGAAGGTAATGAAATAAAAGCAGTATTAAACGAAAACGATGTAGATGTTTTTTAAAGGCTCCATATAGATTTTATATACGAAAAGGTATCTCTGTTCCGTATGATTTCCTTCGCGATGAACGTGATATAAGAGTATCATTCGATTGTACGTGGGATGATAAAACTGGTTTAGGGGTTCGTCTCATAAATGAAAAAGTAAAAAGTAGGGTATCAAGATGTCGCAATTTAAATTCACTAGTTGTTAGGTGAAATTTCTATGAGTAACAGCAAAACAGCAGATTTAATATTGGAGATATATTGTATTAATATTTGAAAATATTAATCATAAAGTTTTTGGAGAATAAGAATAGATTTTTGATGAGCCAGAAAGAGAATGTAAGACCTTAATATCAGTTAAGGTCTTTTTGCCGTAAAGAAGATAGATGTAATGAGTTCGTAGGCGGGCAGCCAAGGCCGCAGACAAAATGGCAAACGGGACGAAATTCATCCCCTACAGCAAAGAATATGTACATAATAAAGTCCAGAAAGCCCAAGGCACAATCAAAGATATGGGCAAGTCCCTCGGGAAAGTGGAAGTGCCAACTGGAGTTAATGTTAGGACAGTAGCCGATACGACTGGAAATACTTATAAAGCTATTGGTGTGGATAAGACGACGATAAAGGATCTTGCGCAGAAGATAACGGCGAAGAGTGAAGGTAGTAAGGGTACGGGGAATGGTAAATCAGGAGAAAAGAGTTCTCTTGCACCTGGTGGAGGATTGGCTGCACATGAGGTAAAAGGTGGGCATTTGATTGAAAGACATGTTGGAAAAACTGATGAAGAGTTATTAGAGAGAATAAAGAATAATCCTAGAATTAATGGGTCTTCTACTTTTAAAGATAGGGCTATTGCTGAGAAAGTTGTTAGTACAGCCTTAAGCGAAATTAATAACAAAAATGCGATTAAATCTTGGATGAGTAATTCACAAAGTAAGTCAAACTTAGTTTTGACTTATGAAGGAACCGAAGTTATTGGGCGTGGAGTAAAAAGAGGTTCTACCACTGTTGAAAATATGTCAAATGCTAGAATTATTTTGAAAAAGGATGGAGAAGGAAATTACATTTTAACTGGCTATCCAAATTAATACTCAAGAGGTGAGATGTTATGTTGTCTTCTAACAAACTAGAAGAATCAGTTTTTCAGTTCTTGGCCGGAACTTTTCATCAAGATATTGATTCTTCAGAAGTGGCATTACAAGAATTATTAACAGAAGAAAGTATAGAATATCTAGAATCTGCTATTGTCTTTTTAACAGATTTTATTAGAAGTAGTAAGTATTCAGATATTCAAAAGAATGAATATATTCAAAGTTGTGCAGATGGTGTATACTTTCCTGCTCTTGATTTACAACCACTTCAGTGGCTCTATCAAGTAATTGAACAAATAAAAGAAGCTGTTAAAGAAAAATAACAACTATATCCCGGATAACGGACACTAATAAAAAAGTGCCTAGTTGTTCGGGATTTTCTATATCGAAAGAGAACTCTTTATAAATTAATTTATGTACGAAAAGTGGGCGCAAATAAAAAAAGTCTCATTATCATATCCATTCGATCTTCCTAAACTTTTAATGCCGAACGAATAGCCGCGAGCACGAAGGTCGCAGACAAAATGGCAAACGGGACAAAGTTCATCCCCTACAGCAAGGAATTTGTGCAAAATAAAGTCCAGAAAGTCCAAGGCTCAATCAAGGATATGAGCAAGGCCATCGGGAAAGTGGAAGTGCCAATTGGGGTTAAGGTTAGGACAGTAGCCGATACGACTGGAAATACTTATAAAGTTATTGGTGTGGATAAGACGTCGGTAAAGGATCTTGCGCAGAAGATTACGGCGAAGGGTGAGGGTAGTAAGGCTGTTGCTGTAACTAAATATGGTAGTCATTTTTTAGAAGAATTCAAATTGAAACCTAATGTACAATATGAAACGAATGGATATTTATATCAAACAGATGATTTAGGAAGAATTAAGAGAGTTTCCGGAGAATTAACTTTAGAGATGGGAGAGCGTAATACTAAACATCAGTTAGCTGCTGGGGGGGAAGATAGAGTTAAAGCTCCTAGTACTCAAGGAGATCATGGCGGACATTTAATTGGTACGCAATTTAATGGGTCTCCGCTTATTGATAACATAGTTGCAATGAACGAGTCGAACAATAGAGGAACAAGAAGATGATGACTATTTTGCCAATGCGGTTAACATACAAACCGTGGTGGTTTTGGGTACCTGGTGGCCACTAGAGCCTTTCACCAAATGACTTATGAAGTAAACTTCCCCCTCTATTGAATCAGTCGAATATATATAATTGACATTGAGAATCATTTTCATTTATAGTGAAGGTATAGTGAAAAAAGTTCTCAATTAGGAAGGTGAGAGGAAGAAGGTACTTATCGGTTTTTTATCCGGTACTACCGAGAATATGGCCGTAATTATGAAGAATTGCCTGACAACTGTAGGCTGAAAGTATATACGGAGAGGCTGGATACCGGAGAAGTAGATACTTTAAAGGAGTTTGATTTGACCCTTTATCGGTGTATATACATGGAATAAAGAGGAATGCCCTTATGAAGCAATCGAGTAAATCTTGCGCGAAATGAAGATTATATGTTTGAGTTCGGGCGATTTGGGTTATAGAAATCCTTGTGACGCGATACAGATTTTTTTAGAAAAAATGAAAGAATGCTGTGGTCATAAATTGTGATTGGATTCTTAAAGCCCATCATGAACCTACTACATATAATCAAGTAAAGAAATGCGAAGATTTTGCAGATCATGCTCTTATATGGGGAAGAGAAAGTGGAGATTTTTCCGTTCAATCGAATATGATGTATCCCAACCTAGGAGAGAGTCTGTTTATTTATGAAGGAGGGTTTTCATGAGAACCCAAATAGATAAAAAGGGAGAAGCCATCAAAGATCAGCTTATCCAAGAACTATTGAAATTCGGCATTTTCAAGAAAAACGATAAACAATTATATGAGTTACCAGTTATTGTACTTCAAAAAGAATTCAATCAGCTAAGAGGTGAATGGAAGAATGCCTAGAAGAACAAAATCATTTAATCAACTACTTAAAGAGAACCGAAATACTTTGCTTCAAGACAAACGTGAATTGGAACGAATCTTTATCAAAATCGATCAAAAAGCAACGGGTGAGGTTAAAAGCGATCGACAAGTACACTCGTCATGATATCCTTTGCTCACATATATAAGGAAACCGATAACAGTCTATGTTTCGGTTTTTCATATGCTAGACACCATATTTCTGATTTTGATAGTTGATGTCCAAATCAAAACAAACAGTGTCATGAAAAATGGCGCTTCTGCAGCAGCTGCATCCGGTTCATCCCTTGTATTTACGATAGGGACATAGTAATGGTTCTAAAAGGAATAATGAAAGCATATAAAAAAGGAACGGGTTCTACTCATGTGTAGAGTCCGTTCTTTTTTGTCGCGTGCTCCCATCACATCCAGGCATTATGGCAGAATCTCAATGGACAGTACGTAGGAGGGATACCATGTTAGTCGGTCATATCAAGGAAATCGTGCGGCACCCTGTTAAATCGTTTCGTGGGGAGAGCGTCCAAAAAACGAATGTCATGCAGTACGGGGTATATGGGGATCGCAGTCATGCGTTTTTGGATGAAACCAGGCCAGGTAAATTTTTGACCATCACTCAACACCAGAAAATGGTTCAATATCAAGCGCGATTTGTCGGGGAAGAGTCGATGTTTGCTTATCCCACAGTGGAAATTACCTCACCGGAAGGAAAGGTCATGGCTTGGGGTGATGAGGATTTACTTAGGACCATGGAAATGGAATCGAAACGGAAGATTTCTTTCATTGAGTATTCACCTACCCATGTACCATTGGGAGCGATAGAAGCGGAGCCTATTCAACTGGTGACGGACGCGTCCCTGAACGAATTACAAACGATATGGGGGAAAGACCATCTCGACCACCGACGGTTTCGGCCCAATTTCGTCATCTCGTTAACCGATAAAATCCCATTCATTGAACAAACCTGGTTCGGAAAACGGATGAGGATAGGCCGGGATGTGGAAATCGAATTAAGAAGGCCCTGTGAAAGGTGCATGATCATCACGGTCAGTCCTGACGATGCCGAGCGAGACCCAACTTTGCAAAAAACGGTCCAAAAGAATTGTGATAACCATTTTGGCGTGTATGCCTCTGTCACTCGAACAGGGGAAATAGGGGTCGGAGATGAAGTATTCCTTCTAGACTGAAAATAGGAACACTGCCTACTAATGATAAAAGGCAGTGTTATTTGGTTTTATCTCCAATTAACACATTACAATATTGGGAAAAATGGTAAAATAAAGGTGACTTATGCGGGGAGTTGTTTAGATGCGTCCTTATCCTACTTGGTTTACTTATGTGGTGAAATTACTTTGGTTGGCGGGGTTATTTGTCCTGCTTGTTGTCAGTTATACCCTTGGATTGACCATTCAGAAGAAAGTTGAAGCCACTTTTATCATCGAGCCACTTTTCTGGTTCGATAGCATGGTCCCCCTTGTGTTTGGTCTATACGTGTCCCTGCTTTTCGTGAAGGGATGGACATTCAAGCTTCATATGCCTCTTTTTATCTGCGTCACCCTTCCATGTCTGATTCTATCCTTATACGTACCAATCGTGTACACCTTTCTTCCAAGCGCAGCCTATTTTCCCGACCCATATTGGCTGCTTACAAGAGATAGCTTCAGGATCATACCGGTCGTAGCTGGTTTGACACTATTCACCAGCCTGTTCGGAGTGAAGCGAGATTCCATGTTTTATAAATGATGTTTAGGTGAGTGGTTGAATTATCGCGTTGGGCGGTTGAATAAATGGAATCTGTGGTTGAATTATTTACGTTGTGTGGTCGAATTATCACCTAGCATGGTTGAATTCCTACCCTTTGGAACGATTTCTCAGCTATAATTAGCACGGTTGGCTAGTTATCTAACTAGTAGCTTAAGGGGAATTGGAAAGAAGGAAAAAGATGAAGTTTAAACCAGCTTTTTATTACTTTTTAATCATGTTGATACTTTTAAATGCTAAAGCCATTACATTTCATAATACGCATCTTTTTTCACTAATGATTATCATGGTGTCGATCTTGCTTATTTTAATGAGTAGATTGAGGGTCTTGGAGGAAGATGGTCCTAAATCTAGACATATAATTTTAGGCTTTGTATGTGCCCAAGGAGTTTATTATATGGAAAATTTTTTAATGAATTAAATGTAATAACGCTTACGAAAAAGGTACACCTATATGCCATGTGAAAAATGAGCTTGGAGCTAGAGAACCAAGCTTATTTTTTTGTATCTAATTCTATTGATTAACATGTTCTTCTCATCTTCTTCCTCAGCTTCTGTAGGTTCGTTAATAGTATGTTTGCTCGGTTTGTAAAAATGAGCCACAAAAATCCCATTAATGGTAAAATTATTAAATAACCGACTTTTTTACTTACATAGAGGAGGAACAAAATTGAAAAGCAGAATTCTAGTTGTGGGCATGCTGTGCTTACTCTTTCTAATTGGCTGTTCAAAGTCGGAAGAACCTTCATTCGAGGATTTTTTTCACACCGAAATGGAAAAAACGAAGGATGAGTATGGGGATGAATTTGATTATGCCTATTCTCTCGTATATACAAAAGTCCATACAATGAACCAACATGATGATGCTATCGCCATTTTTACGGAGCATAATCCAAATGGAGACCAAATCTTTATTGCCTATTTAGAAAAAGAAAATGGGAAGTGGGAGTGGAAGCAAACAAGAGGCGCAGAATTTAACGATCCAGTCCAATGGTCTGCGATGAACGAAGAACCCTACATATACTCAGGGACGCTTACCGATGACTCCATTTCACATATGTTTGCAGGAGATGAACCTGCTGAAATCATCGAAGTGGAGAAGGGGAAAAGATTCTGGTACGCCATTAGCGATATTAAGGACGTAAAAGTAAAAGCGGTCAAAGAAGACGGAACCGAAGAAAATGTGGAAGAAATAGATGAAGGGAGAGTGAAAAAAGTTGAGTGAGGATCAATGCCCGAAATGTAACTCATACTCGATTAAGAAAGGGATACTTGGGACAGGGTTCAAATTTGTTCAAATGTTCTCCTATGATCATTTAAAGAATAAGCCGTCCAAGATTACCTCTCATTATTGTTCGAATTGCGGGTTCATCCTTGGTTCTTATGTGGATAACCCGTCCAATTTAGAACCAAAGGGGGATAAGTGAAGCTGGATTGCTTATGTGCACGACGGAAACCGTCCATATTGAAATTGGAAGCAGATATCGGCGCAGATCCGATATGGTGCCATCTCTGTGGCTGTAACCTGGATTTAGATGAAGTCCCCATTTCAGATGAACTGAAAATGGAGCTATCAGATTGGGTGAGAGAGTATGGAGACTGGATAGATTGGGAAACGGATATCATGCTTCCAGACGGAATGACTCTTGAAAAAGAACATAATGAAAAGGGATTACGATTAACGGAAAAAATCAAAGAAGAGCTGGATGGAAACTATAGAATTGTATTTTTTCCATCCAAAACGACCTGTATGGATACTCCCTGATCAACATGCTCCTTTAAGGGAGTATGGATTGACTGTTCTTTACTAAGAACAATTTGTCTGGCATCTTTACTGTTCCTTCTTGATAAGGTATGTTCCATTCGTACTTTTGAAAAGATAGTGGTAGGAGGAGATCATAGTGGAGGAAGCAAGGATTTCGAAAGAGAAGATGAAGAATATGCTCGTATGGATTTTCGTACTATGTCTGTTCGATGCTGTGGTAACCGATTTTGGCATCCAGGCAGGATACATAAGAGAACTGAACCCCCTCATGAAAGAAGTGTATCATTGGAATCGCTCCTTCTTCTACGGATGCAAACTGTTCCTTCCTTTGCTTCTCTTGTGGATCTATCCGCAGTTAAAACGTAGAAAAGTGGTGAATGGCGGAATCTTGCTTTGTTTGGTAGCGTATGCCGCCGTCACGGTATACCATTTCTTCTGGATGTTACTGGTGATGAAAGGCAGTTAGACTGATAAAAAGCCGGAATTGACCGATATATCATGTGAATTGACCGATAAAAGCAATAAATGACCGATAAATACCAAGAATCGACCGATAAAAACAAAACAAACAAAAAAAACGAATAATTGTCCGTTAAGACAATTACTCGTTTTATGGAATGGTTTAATTGTTATTGTTATCGCTGCGAGCTTTTCCGCCCTTTTCACCGATTTCTTGGTAAAACTCTTTGTCATGATTCTCGGAGGTCGCTTCTCCGCCTTTTTCACCAATCTCTTGATAAAACTCTTTGTCGTGATTTTTTGAAGTTGCTTCTCCACCTTTGCGACCTGCTTCTTCCCGACTCATTTTGTTATTGTCAGCTATGTTAATCACTCCTATAAAAGTTTTTTGTGTTGCTTACAGTATCATGTATATCCTAATCCACACTCTAGTAAACTAGTATTTTGAAAAAAATACATATTATATTGAAAGGAGAGTCGATTTTTTAAATAGAAACGTTTAAATGGCGCTCATTTGAGCGCCATTGTCATTTGTCAGATTAAAACTAATTGTATGCTAGTCCAGTTCGTATAAGTGAAAAAGATGACCAGTACATTCTTGGTCATGTTGATCAGAATCCGATTATTCCTGAACTCCATTTCCTTATTCTCTTGAAGAAAAAAAGGTAAGGTAATGCGATGTGGGAATCTTTCAAGGACCGTCAAGCCAATCCAGATGATCAGACCAAATAGTGGAAGGGCAAGTACGCTTTCCTTTGAACCCAAAATACTCACTTTCCCGAACGAATTAAATTGAAAGGGTATTTGACTTGGTAGAGAAGACCATTCCGTCATTATGTATACAACACTTGAAATAAGAAATAAGAGCGAAATGATATCTAATATCATTTCTATTAGCGTTCTTTTGCGTTTAACTACTAACCGCTGCTGTTTAATCTCCCTCATCTCCGTTTCAAAATAATAAACTTCCCGGCGTCTTACTTAAAAGTGGAATGTAGCGGACCACTCTCCTATTTTAGCACGGGGGAAGGGACGAAGTATGATGTAAACCTCCCAATCAAAAAAATAAAGGGACCATACGGCAACCTTGTTCAATTTAAAAAAACAAAAAACCTTAGGAGAGGGGGCCTAAAAAGGCGGTCACCTAAGGGATCGTGAGCAGGTAAATACCTGACTCTTTTTCCATTATACTCCTTTTGAATCGGAAGATAAACACCCCTTCCTCTAGGTTACAATAAAAAATATATTTTCTGTATGTTCATCACTCCATTTATATCTGTTATGGTGCGAATGGATGGTATTTTTGATGCCTGTGTTTTTCATGGAAAAAAGGACTTGGAATTAATTTGGGAAAAATGATAAACTAGCTATATCAGTGTGTAGAGATATTGGTCTTTCTTTTGGGGGGCCAAAAATATATGTCTCATGATACGTCTGCCATCTGAAATATTTTTTTATATGGGAGATGGATCGATATGCACGGGGAAACAAGATTACCAAGAGGCGGAAAAGAATTTATATTGTTTTTAGTCATCATTTCCATTCTTTCTGTCAACATTATCGCACCACTTATTATGGCATTTAAATTTGGATTCACGAAGGACGTGTATGTTGATACGTTAAAAGTGATTCCGTTTGTTTGGGTTTGTGTCATTATATTGGTACCATTTGTGGTAAATCCACTTGTTACTAAGCTTGTACAAAAGTTTGCTGGACCGACGGACGGCTTTAATGCACGGGTGCTGTTCACGATATTATTTAGCGTGACCATCTTGTCCGTTTTACTGACAGTTATCGGATCTTGGATTGGCATGGGGGAAATTAGCTGGAAGCCGATTTATACGTTCTTTTATGACTGGCCACGTAACTTCTTTATCGCATTCTGGGTTGAAACGTTGATCGCTCAACCAGTAGCCAGGTTTGCCATGAAGAAATTGCATGAAAGTCAAGCACGTAAAGCCGTAAATGCTTAAATCCCATACAGTACCACTCATATAAGCCGATTGATTTTATTTTAAAATCAGTCGGCTTTTTTGATGGGGTCTTTAGAAAAGGTATGGAGAACCCGTCCATCGAGCGTATAATAATAGAAGGTATTGTGTAGAGTACAAGCTATCCATACAGGGATTGCAAGAGTGATTGGGGGAGGCAGATCATCATGGAATTGTTGATTACCATGACGGAACGGCTCGGGATCATCGTGACGATTGCCTTTATCGTGACCCGTTTTCGTTTCTTTCGACAAATGTTGAATGAGGATCATTTTAACCGGAAGCAACAGGTCAAAGCCATTTTGTTCTTTGGGGTGTTCGGCATCATTGGCACCTATACCGGACTGACATTGAGTCCCGAATCACTTGAGTTCAACCGATGGGTCGGGTCTGTCGGGGAAGATGAGGCCATTGCCAACTCCCGCGTGATCGGCGTTGTACTTGCCGGTTTATTCGGGGGATGGCGCATCGGACTTGGTGCTGGGATCGTCGCGGGGATTCATCGTTTTGCATTGGGAGGATTCACGGCGCTTTCCTGTGGGGTCGCCACGATTCTTGCCGGGCTGCTTGCGGGTCTTTTTTATAAGAAAAACAAACATGTTAAACTTTCCAAGGCTTTAATGATTGGGGCTCTCGCCGAAGCGATGCAGATGTTCATCATTCTTCTTCTGTCGAAACCGACCGAACAGGCCTTTTCCCTTGTCGGGCATATTGGTATTCCGATGATTATCGCCAATGGCCTAGGCAGTGCCTTGTTTCTATTAATCATCCGAAGTGTTCTGAATGAAGAGGAGAAGGCTGCTGCTTTGCAGGCACAGAAGTCATTGAGGATTGCAAGGCAAACCCTCGGGTACATGCGCCAAGGTATGAACGAAAAGTCGGCTGCCGCGGTATGCCGGATTTTGTTTGATGAAGTGAAGGCAAGTGCCATCGCGATAACCAATGAAACGAAGATCCTCGCCCATATCGGTTTGGGGGATGACCATCACTCGCCGGGACGGCCGCTCCAGACAGAAATCACGCGCCAGGTGATCGAAGGTGGGGAACTGATCGTAGTGGGAAAACGGGATATTCATTGCCAGGTTTCCGATTGTCCGCTAGGGGCGGTCATCATTGGTCCTTTAAAGAAAGGGAATCAGACAGTCGGGACGTTAAAGTTATATTTTCGCCATGAAAAAGAAATCAACAATGTGGATGTCGAGTTGATGTCAGGGTTGAGTATGCTCCTCAGCTATCAACTGGAAGTGTCACAGCTCGATGATGCACAAAAATTGGCACAAGAAGCGGAGATTAGAGCCCTTCAGGCGCAAATCAATCCGCACTTCCTATTCAATGCTTTAAATACGATCAACTCGTTAATAAGGATTGATCCAAACAAGGCAAGGAAAATGCTGCTTCACTTATCCCAGTATTTCAGAAAGAACCTAGCCAGTACGACGGTGGAGTGGACGACCTTATCGGAGGAACTTTCACATCTTCAAGCGTATGCGAATATCGAAAAAATGCGGTTTGTCGATAAGCTGCACATTCATTATGAAGTGGGTGAAGATGTTCTCCATGCGAAGATCCCGCCGCTCATCCTCCAGCCATTAATCGAGAACAGCATCCATCATGGGTTTAAAAACAAAACGGAAAACTGTTCGATACATATTCTTCTTGAAAAAGAAACGGAAGCCTCGATTAGAATCGTCATAAGGGATAATGGGGCTGGTATCGAGCCAGGTCAGTTACAAAAGCTTGGCCAAGAAATCGTTGAATCCAAAAGCGGGACAGGCCTTGCCCTTTATAATGTGAACAAACGGCTTACGATGATGATGGGGCAGCAATCGGCCTTGAAGATTCGGAGTGAACCAGGAAAAGGCACGGAAATATCCTTTCGCATTCCAAAGTAAATGAAGAAAGTGGGGAAGAACATGAAATCGGTCATTCGGACACTTGTCATAGATGATGAACGTTATAGCCGCGAGGAATTGATTCATCTGTTGAAGCAGCATCCCTCCATCGATATAATCGGCGAGGGTGAATCTGGGGAACAGGCCATCGTCTTGGCGATGCAGCTGCAGCCTGATGTGATTTTCCTCGATGTGGAGATGCCGCTCATGAATGGGATGGAGGCAGCGAAGGCCCTCCAGGAATTGAAGAACGTCCCGAGAATCGTCTTTGCGACTGCCTATCCTCAGTTCGGTGTGGAAGCCTTTCGTGTGGATGCGGTGGATTATCTATTGAAACCGTATGATGAAGAACAATTGGCAGAGACGGTCAGCCGCCTTGAAAAACTATTCTTAAAGAAAGAGGAGAATAGGCCTGTCAAAAGCGCCGGAAGACTGGCTGTCGAAGTGGAGGGGGAAATCCTCTATGTTCATCCTCATGACATCATGTACATTTCACGGGAAGAAAAGGTATCGAAGATCGTCACGGTCGACCATGAATATGAAGTGAAAACGACGATGAAGGAATTAGAAGAACGGTTACATGAATTCCCATTTTTCAGAATTCATAAAAGTTATCTGGTGCATTTGAATTATGTATTGCGTCTTACCCCCTGGTTCAATGGGGCGTACCAGCTTGAATTGAAAGGACGGGACGAAATGCTGTCCGTCAGCCGGACGTATGCCAAAGCTTTTCGAGCGGCCTTGGAGTTATGATAGGTAAGAAAGAATCTGATATGAATCCAAGCGTGACTCTCAGATTCTTTCTCGTATACATGTGACAAAATTTTGAACATTTTACACGTTAATTCGACATATGAACCTCTTACCCTCCGAAATCGACATGATAATAAGAATTCAATCTTTTCTGTCAATTCATCGTTTATACTATATGTAAGCGATTCCAAGGAGGGCATAGACAGATGTATACATTTTTAGGTGGAGTCATTCTATTACTAATCGGATATTTTACATATGGTAAATTCATAGAGAGAATGTTTGGTGTCAAAGCGGACCGACCGACACCGGCATATGCGAATCAGGACGGCGTCGATTATTTGCCGATGAGCACGAGTAAGAATTCATTGATCCAATTATTGAACATCGCAGGGGTCGGACCCATTTTCGGTCCAATCATGGGAGCTTTATATGGACCTGTTGCGTTTATCTGGATCGTGCTTGGCTGTATCTTTGCAGGGGCGGTTCATGATTACCTAACTGGCATGATTTCAATCCGGAACCGTGGAGCGCATTTACCGGAACTTGCGGGTAAATTCCTCGGCAGAGTGATGAAGCATGTTGTCAATGCATTCGCCATCCTGTTATTAATTTTGGTGGGTACGGTGTTTGTCACGTCCCCAGCATCCTTGCTTCATAACTTGATGAATGGCACGGTGAGCCTGACGCTCATCACGGTAGCCATTTTCCTATATTATATTCTGGCGACACTTCTGCCCATCGATAAAATCATCGGACGCTTTTATCCGATATTCGGGGCTTTATTATTAATCAGTTCCGTCGGAGTGGGTGGAGCCTTGATCATCCAACAAGCGCCGATACCGGAACTAACGTTATCCAATCTACATCCTGATAACCTGCCGATTTTCCCGTTATTGTTCCTAACGATTTCATGTGGGGCACTATCAGGCTTCCATGCAACACAATCACCGATCATTTCACGTACGACTCAAAATGAAAAACAAGGCCGGAAAATCTTCTATGGAATGATGATTGCAGAAGGAATCATCGCCATGATCTGGGCCGCGGCTGCCATGAGCTTATTCGATGGACCAGTCGGATTGAACGAACTACTTGCAACAGGTGGAACGGGATTAATCGTAAGTGAAGCGGCAAAAGTAACACTTGGAGCGTTATTCGGCACCATCGCCGTACTTGGAGTCATCGTCTTGCCGATCACGTCCGGAGATACGGCTTTCCGAAGTGCACGGATGATCATTGCCGATTATGTGAAGTTTCCGCAACTGAAAATGAGCAGCCGCTTAGTCATCGCGGTTCCGCTGTTCGTCATTTCCATTGCCTTAACGCAAATCGACTTCAACATCCTATGGCGCTACTTCTCATGGGCTAACCAAGCAACAGCCGTCATCGCCCTATTCGTAGGAGCCATGTACCTGTACATCGCGAAGAAGAATTACTGGGTGTCCTTATTGCCAGGAACCTTCATGCTATATACGGTTTTGGTCTATATCCTAAACGCCCAAATCGGTTTCCGATTATCGATGGATACCTCCTATATCATCGGAGCCATCGTCAGCGTCATCCTGGTCATCACCTTCTTCGTCGCAGCGAAAAAACAACGAGCCGCCAACATCCCGCTCGAAGAAGACCTTTCGTATTATAAGAAAACTGCTTAAAGAAAAAACGCCACTTTGGCGTTTTTTTTATATTCAGGTAGGATTTTCGAGATAGAATAGATTGACAAAAATATTTATTTATGCTATAATTTACAGTTAAAATTTTTGTGTGTATAATGAGGTTCTCCTGGCCAGGGGAATCTTATTTTTGTTATACGGGGGATGAATGTATGAAGAAGAACGAATCAAGTATGACTTCCTTAATATCAGCCTTTGGTCGGGCTTACCATAGTCAATACGACACACCCAAAATTTTTGATGATTTTATTGTAAAAGATTTAATTAGCCAAAAAGAATTTACGGATATTCAAGAGAACATGATTAAAGGCATTCCATTCTTTAATGATAGCATAGCAAAGAAATTTCAAGATGATCCAGATGAAATTTTAAAATGGATTACACAAGTTCAACTTTCTCCAACTCCTTTAGCACGTGCTGCCTATTGCGAAAATGTAGTACGCCATGAAATCGTGCTGGGCGTTCAACAGTATGTCATCTTAGGAGCGGGATTAGATACCTTTTGTTTCCGACACCCGGAATTAAACGAAAGCATCGATATATTTGAAGTGGATTATCCAGCTACACAAGACTTTAAAAAGATCAGGCTAGAAAATGCAAATTATCAAATCCCGGATACCCTTCATTTTGTTCCAATGGATTTCACCCGACCATTTGCCATTCAAGATCTTATTGGAAAAGGTTTCATGCCTAACAAAAAAACCTTTCTTAGTCTTTTAGGTGTTTCATATTATTTAACAAAAGAAGAACATGCCAATTTGATTAATGAATGGTTTGCCAAGCTACCTTCAGGGAGTTCGATCGTATTTGATTATGCAGATGACAACCTTTTTGAAGAAAAAGGGCTGTCCAATCGAGTGCAAAATATGGTTCAAATGGCATCAGCTAGTGGCGAGCCCATGAAATCATGTTTTACTTATGAAGAAATGGAGAAAATGTTAGAAAACTCAGGTTTACTCATCTATGAACATTTATCACCTGTTGCCATTCAAAATAAATTCTTTGGTGGTCGAACAGATTATTTGTCTGCATTCGAAACCATTCATTACATCCATGCTGTGAAAAAATAGTATGTCGCAAGAACTAGAACCTCCCAATCTCTCTATGATGGGGAGGTTCTTAGCATTTATATCTGATATTCCTTTGACATTCTTTTTTTGAATATCATAACCTTCTGCGGTTCCTGCCGGTATTTACTTTTACCCAAGGAAGTTTTGTATTTGATGGATGGTCAAAATCGTGGTAAACAAGCACCCGAAGGAAGTTAAGATTATAATTTTTCTATTGTTTTGCTTTTCTTCAGGTTTAATGAATTCATGAATTTGTACAATCCATAACGCCATAGTGACAAGGGCAAGAATTCCAATGGACAAAACACTCACCTCCTAAAGACTGTTCATACGTATGTTTATCTTTAGTCTAAAATTCATTTCACAGTGTGACAAGTTACTGAAATTCCAGTTAACGTGTATTTCTTTCCTTGTCATTAATTTAACATAAATATCCATTCGTTGCTAAGCCTATTTAAATCAATCTTTTCCTTGAACCTAGCCTTAAAAATTGTTTAGCAAATTAAAAACTATTCATTTTAATTTGGATAAAGTTTACAATCGTTATAACGATGAATGGCAAGTGAATGGGGATGGGGGAATGATGATGAAACAAGTTTTATACCTAGGGGCAATACTAGGAACGGTGCTTTTAACGGGATGTAGTACAAATCAGGAAGCGAATCAGACAAAGAGTGAAGAGGCGTCTAAAGTGTTAGGGGGTGAACAAACTATAGAGGGTGCACCTTTATCCAATCCTCCAATTGATGTTGTGGAAACAACGGGTCCCCTTCAATTGACGCAGGAACAAAAGGAAGAGTACCACAAGCAGTATGAGGAAATTGTCCATCAGGCGAATGAGACCAAAATAGGGATTAATCTGGGCGTACCTTCGATTGAGGAGTTTGAACCCCAAGATTGGGCTGAGCCAAAAGACTATAAGCAGAGGATCCAAGAACATATGGATTTCTTCTTGGCAAGTGAACGTGAGGCATTAAGTAATCTACCTTCACAAACTAGTGAAGTCGTTATGGGTTCGAATGGAGAAAGGAAAAAAACGGCCCACCTTTATGTTAGCGATAAGATTTTTTCAGTAGAGGTTTCAGGTATGTTTGAGACACAATATAATGAAAATCGGGAAGGCCAAATGTTTTCAAAGGTAGATCAGATTACATCACATATAGCCAGTTCTTCTAATGGAGAATGGAAGCAAACCTTCTCGGAGGCCAAACTTGTGGATAATGGCCGTACATATAGCCTTTTGATTGAAGGGGTGTATACTTTACATCGTATAGCCACAAAGAAAGCCTTCACGATTGAATTCAGTTGCAATGAATTTGGTGCTATTCTTTGATCAAGCATTATTTTACACGACACCAAGCTTATAAAAGAAGGGATCAACACTCATGAGTATCGTACAATTTTCGAAATTCGAGCAATACAAGGATCTGCTGTATAGCTTGCCGGCCTCGTATACAGTGGACATGATCCGAAACGAGCAATTTCTGCTGGATCGGGATGAGAAGAAAAACCTCGAAATCTATTATGCTCCTTTTGAATATGTGAATGAACATGCCAAGGTCGTGATCGCCGGAATCACACCAGGATTACATCAGATGAAGAAATCCTTTTCAACCGTCATTGAAGTCAAGGATTACATAGAAAGTGAGGAAGAAATCCTCCACGAAGTAAAGAAACAATCCAGCTTTGAAGGGCCGATGCGAAAGAACCTCGTCAAGATGCTGGATGAGCTGGGTTTACATGAATACTTGGGGCTATCCTCCACGATCGAGCTTTTCGCCGAGGCCAATTCCTTGGTCCATACAGGATCCGTCCTGAACTATCCGGTGTTTTATAAGGGAAAAAACTACAGCGGGACGACGCCGGACATCTTAAAGACGGAGCTCCTAAGGAAGCATATCATGGAAGGGTTTGCGACCGAAATCAGCAACATGGACCAGCCACTCATCATTCCGCTAGGCATCAACGTCTCCAAGGTCCTCACCTACTTGGCGGAACAGAATCACCTCGATGCTAGCAATCTGCTACTAGGATTCCCGCATCCTTCCGGGGGCAATGGACATAGGCACAGGCAATTCGCGGAGAATAAAGAACAGATGAAAGAGATGATCCGGGATTACTTCTCGAATCATCCAATCCAGTGAAGCTGTAAGTTTGTGATTGTTCCGTGATCAATGGAATGAGAGATTCAAGGGCAGCCAGAGAATTTGTAGAATCATGATAAAAGCCACCTGAGGAGGGAGTCCCTTCAAACAGGCGGCTTTTATTGGTTTGCATTTTACACAGATACATTAAAAATGTGAGGAGTTCGATGTCGCGATGGCCCTACTAATTTTGGCTGCCGTGTCTAATAGCAATGGAAGAAATTCTTCTTGGAGAACTTCTTCACTGATTCTTCCAGCATGTGCGGAACAATTGATGGCGGCAATGACTTGTCCTTCAGAATTTTTTATGGGTACAGCGATGGATCGGAGTCCTTCTTCGAATTGCTGATCAACCCCTCCCCAGCCCATTTCACGGACCTGATCCAAGGTGCTCAGTAATTGCTGCTTGTCCGCAATCGTTTTTTCTGTAAACGACTGAAGCGTAATTTGATCCAACCGTTTCTCTAGTTCATCTTTCTGAAGATTAGCTAGAAGCACGTGTCCCATGGACGTCGCATAAGCAGGGAGGCGGGATCCGACATCCAGATTAATCGACATGATTCTTTTCGTAGGAACACGGGCAACATAGATGATTTCCGTGCCGTCCAAGACAGAAATGGAACTGGACTCACCTATTTGGGCAACAAATTCCCGCATGATGGGATAGGCCATATTCCAAATGTTCTTCGAAGAAATATAGGCATAGCCTAATGTCAGGGTTCGGGCTGTTAAGGAAAAGGATCCATTTATCGACTCTGCAAACCCTAGGTGAACCAAAGTAAGTAAGATCCTGCGTACAGTCGGTCTGCTTAAACCGGTTATTTTCGCCGCTTCACTTATGGTCAGTGTCGGAGTTTCCTGTGAAAATGCCTGAATAACAAGCAGCCCACGTTCTAGGGATTGGATATAGTCGCCACTTTTTATATTTTCTGAATATTCAGTTGACATGAATGATACCCCCTGTGTAAAATAAAGTTGTACGAATAGAAAATTTATGTACGGTTATCGTACAATTTGTTCATTCATTTTGCAAGTCCTCCAAGAAAAGATTACCTATACGATTCACTTGCAAATGTATGCGGTTACAAAGTGTAAATATAGTTGGCCATTTAAAATCTGAGGGGGAAACAATGATGTCAGAAACAATTGTACAAAATAAGCGTGTATTAGAAGCGTATGAAAGCTTTGCTAAGCATCTGAAGAATTTTTTAGATGAACAACAATTTAATCATGAAGAGTATACGAATTTCGTGAATTGGGCAGATCGTCTGGGTAAAAGTGGAGAAATCCCGCTGTTTTTGGATGTCTTCATCGAGACCTATGTATTGGAAGCTAAATATAAAGGGTTGCCTGGTACAGAGCCTTCCCTTCTTGGACCTTACTTTGTGGAAGGTTCGCCGTTACTAGAAAAGCAACCGTTCATTATACCGGAAAGACCGGATGAAGCAGGAGATAAGTTGGTGTTTTATGGAAATGCAAGTTCTGTTAACGGACAACCATTGGCCAATACAAAAGTGGAATGGTGGCAGGATGACAGCGACGGCCTATACTCGAACTTTGATTCAAAAGCACCTGACTTTAACCTAAGAGGTCATTTCTATACGGACGAGAACGGAGACTTCGAGGTGCATGCGAGAGTTCCTATTCCTTACCAAATCCCTACGAGTGGTCCAACAGGTGAATTTGTAAGAGCGGCTGGGTACCATGCATACCGTCCTGCCCACATCCATATGAAACTCGAGCATGAAGGTCATGAAACACTGATCACTCAAGTCTTTTTTGAAGGGGATGAGTGGTTAGAAACGGATGTAGCCAAAGGCGTTCGAACTTCCTTGTTAACGAAACTTGAACAAGTGGGGGACCATAAAGAGGCATCCTTGAATTTTGTATTGAGAACCCTCTAATACTTGATGAATCGAATTCCTAGGCTGTCGAGAGCATTTCGGCAGCCTTTATTTCATAACACTAAAGATTCCTTCCATACGTATAACGGATAAAGGTGAGGTGCCAATACATGAACTCTTATAAAAAAATGATCAACGGGAACGAAATCCAAGTGGTGGATTACCCGGGGGAAAAAGGTCCGATTATCGCAATTCATGGACTAACAGGTACACATAAAAACATGCACCATTACGCGGATGCCTATAAAGGGGAATACAGATTCATTTCGGTCGACCTGCGGGGACGGGGAAATAGTGCGGATACAGATCCCGAGCCTTCCATCTTTCGTCATGCCGAAGATATCCTGGCATTAATAGAAGAAATGAATATCGAAAACCCTATCCTCTTGGGTCACTCCATGGGAGCTTTTATATCGGCCATTGTGGCCAGTAAATTAAATACAGTAAAAGCCGTCATTTTGCTGGATGGTGCTGCTACAATGTCCGAACACCAAAAAAGGATTGTTCAGCCTTCGTTGGGACGATTGAGTAAAGAATACGAATCTCAAGAACATTATGTCGAAGAAATCAAAAGGATTTACGGAAACCTAGGAATCACGTGGACAGAAACACTGGAGGATGCCGTCGAGTATGAAGTGGCTCCAGTAGCTGACCATTGGGAGAATAAATCAACCGAATCAAGAATCCTCGCTGACTTTGAAAGCTTTTATACCTTTAGTCCAAAAGAGATTTGTTCACAGATCCAATGCCCCGTATTGCTTGTGTATGCTGAGGGCGACATCGGGTCCATGCCTCCGTTATTCCTTCTGTCCGACTATGAGGAAACGCAGAAGTATACGGAACGAATCGAAACGGTCGTTTCGGACTGCAATCACTACACCATGGTTTTTGAAAAGCGTGATGACATCAATCGGGATATTAAATCCTTTTTGAAGAGGGTCGAACAAACACCTTTTACGTTTTTGAAGCAGTAAAGAAGTGAGGAGACCTACCTGATGCGAGTGGGGGATAACCATCAAACTATAAAAATGGCAATCTACATAAGAAGGGAGAATGATGAATGAGTAAAGGGTTGGATTATTTTAAGGAAGTTTATGATGAGGTGCCGGGCTGGGTGCAAAAAATGCATGATTACAGTCCGGTTGTCTTAGACCACTATACGGGGTTGCGCGGTGAAATTATGCAGGATGGCGCGTTATCACGTAAAGAGAAGGATGTACTCGTGGCCAGCATGAACGCAGCAAGACTATATCCACGTAGCATGGTGTATCACACCAAGGGCGCCATGGATTATGGTTCAACGATTCCGGAACTAGTCGAATACCTACTAGTTTCCTATTTATATAAGGGGCTTCCGTCACTTAAAGTGTCGCTTGAGTCTTTGGCATATGCCCTGGAATTATCGGGTACACCAGTTGAACAGCCAGCAAATGATCCTGAAACGATTGAAGACGTGATTTCTACGATGATTGCCTGGATGGGAGAGCTGGATACACGTTTTTTAGTAGATACATGGAACGTCATTCAAACGAATGAAGCCGAGAGGATCGAGGAGAAAATCCTTAGTGAGGGAACCGTGTCTTCTAGATTGAAATACCTGAACATGGTGGGCAATTACATTACCGAATTGAGGGGTGAGGAGGCCATTGCCTGGATAGAAAGAGCGAGACAGGCCGGAGCTTCAGAGGCGGATCTAGCTGATGTGGGATACATATGCATTCTGACGGCCGGCATTCCAGCCTGGTTTGAAATCAGCGATTCCCTGAAACGGGCAAGGGAGGGACAGGCATGACGAAAGTGACACAAGATTTGCAAGAAGCCTTATCATACGTCAAAAGCGGTCAAACGATTTTGGTGGGGGGCTTTGGATTAGTGGGTGCACCACTTACGCTAATTGAAGGATTGACTAAAAAAGACGTGAAGGATTTGACGATTGTCAGTAATAATCTCGGGGAAGCAGGAAAGGGTTTGGGAATCCTGCTCAACCAAAACAAAATCAAAAAGGGGATTGGCTCTTATTTTACAAGCAACCGTGATGTGGGTGCCAAATATCAAAGAGGGGAAATTGAACTGGAAATTCTGCCACAAGGGACATTGGCAGAATCCTTGCGTGCGGGTGGGGCGGGCCTCGGCGGGTATTACACGACTACAGGTGTCGGCACCGAGCTTGCAATCGGAAAAGAAGAGCGCAATATTGATGGCGTGAATTATATTCTGGAAAAAGCGATCCGCGCGGATGTTGCCATTATCCGGGCGCATAAAGCTGATACCCTAGGGAATCTCGTTTACTACAAAACGGCTCGTAATTTCAACCCATTGATGGCAACCGCTGCGAAAAGAGTCATCGTAGAAGTGGATGAGATCGTCGAATCTGGTGAATTGGATCCAGAGGAAATCGTCACACCCCATCTTTATATCGATACCATTATCCAAGCACAGCAAATCTTGACAAAGGTAGGGGTAGTGAGCAAATGAATAAACAAATGAGCAAACATGAGGTGCAGCATCTGATTGCGAAGCGTGTGGCCAAGGAATTGCACGGTCCTTGTACCGTCAATTTAGGAATCGGCATCCCCACACTAGTAGCCGAATATCTCGAGGATGAGAACGTATTCCTGCACACCGAGAATGGCATGTTGGGTGTAACGGATGTTGAAGAGGAAGATATCGATCCGAACCTTGTCAATGCAGGCAAACTACCAGTCGGTGAAGCGGTGGGGACCTCCTTCTTCGATAGTTCCGATTCATTCGCGATGATCCGCGGCGGTCATGTCGATGTGGCGATACTTGGTGCCTTACAGGTTGCACAGTCAGGAATCATTGCGAATTGGGCAGTTCCAGGTAAGAATATCTTGGGGGTAGGCGGTGCCATGGATCTATTGGTCGGTGCGAAAAAAGTCATTATAACGATGAGCCACACTTCGAAAGACGGCCAAAGCAAAATTCTGAAAGCATGCACCTACCCGATAACATCGACCAGAAGCGTGGATATGATCGTGACAGAGTTGGCGGTATTCGAAGTGGTCGATCAACAATTAAAGCTGGTTGAACTGATGCCAGGTGTAACGCTTGCAGAAGTAAAGGAAAAAACAGAAGCCGATTTTATTGTGTAAAAAGGTGAGAGTGAGGTAACTATGAAAATACGTTCAGTAGATATATATATACTAGATTTACCGACGATCCGTCCGCATCAATTGGCGATGCATACCATTGTTGAACAGACCCTTGTTGTGGCCTGCCTAACGGACGAAGCGGGAAATGAAGGATGGTCGGAAGTCGCGACGATAGGCGGTGCTTCATACGGGGAATCCACGCCGGAAGCGATTAAGGTCAATATTGACCGTTATATATCCCCTTTGATCATCGGTAAGGAACCCGTACACTTTGACAAAATCATGTATGACATCTCGAAACACGTAAGAGGCAACTACTTTGCCAAATCCTTGATAGAGGCGGCGATGGTCGATTTAACGGCTAGAAGCAAAGAGGTGCCTGCCTTTGAATTATTTGGCGGCCAGATTCATAAATCGCTGCCAGTCGCCTGGACTTTGGCGAGCGGTGATACGGATAGAGATATTGAAGAAGCGAAGGAACTCTTACACCAGAAACGTCATAATATCTTCAAATTGAAAATCGGTAAAGGCGATCCGAGTAAAAACGTTGAACATGTATTGGAGATTAAAAAAGCCGTCGGGGATGAAGCACGTCTTACTGTAGATGTGAATCAGGCGTGGGATGAAGATACAGCGAATGCCTGCATTGCACGCTTAGAAGACGGTGGAGTCTCCATGATCGAACAGCCACTCCCAACATGGAACAACGAAGGAATGGCACGCTTGACGAGCCGATTCAAGGTGCCAATCATGGCGGATGAATCGGCGAACTCCATACAAGATTGCTTCCAAATCGCGAAACATAGAGCAGGCAATTCCATCGCCCTGAAAGTGTGCAAAGCGGGCGGAATGACTCAAACGAAAAAAGTGGCAGCCATTGCCGAAGCGGCTGGAATCGGCTTATACGGGGGGACGATGATCGAATCCAGCTTAGGGACGGCCATCTGTGCACAATTATATG
Source organism: Peribacillus sp. NPDC097224 (assembly GCF_044761985.1). Lineage (NCBI taxonomy): Bacteria > Bacillati > Bacillota > Bacilli > Caryophanales > Bacillaceae > Peribacillus > Peribacillus sp. NPDC097224. Next base: position 46,770 of record NZ_JBIWDK010000007.1, read on the forward strand.
CAACGATACCGGAAATGAAATTCGGCACGGAATTATTTGGCCCATTATTGTTCAAAGATACTATCACTGTGAATGACATCCAATATGAAAACTTTGAAATCATCATTCCAGATGGAGTTGGATTCGGGGTGGAAATCGATAAAGAGAAAGTACAGCACTATTCGAGAGAAATTTGATAGATAAATGTGACTTTGACTGAGGCCCACCTTGATGAAGGGGGCCTTATTTTTGACTAAACAATTCATAGTTGTAGGAAAATGCCGATTGTATAGATGGATGGTCATATTTTTAGAGGGACTATTGCTTTAGAATAAAGGGAAAAATGGCAACCATGGAGAAAGTAAAACAGGGACATATCATATCAATGACGACGCGTTATGGTAAACGAAAACTCGCAGAGAAAGGGATCCTTCCTATGAAGAAACTTTGGTATGGCGGCACAATTTACACAATGGAGAAAGAACATGAAACGGTAGAAGCCGTCCTTGTCGAGGGTGACAACATACTCGCTACGGGATCATTCAATGAATTGAACGTCCAGGCAGACGAATTAGTGGACTTAAAAGGGGCCGTCATGTATCCGGGGTTCGTTGACAGCCATCTTCATATGCTGTTCCAAGGCGAAAAGTTAATTCGTCTTGATTTAACGAAAGCCAATTCGGCAACCGAGATGCTGGAGATGGTGAGCGAGGCAGCGAAGACAGCCCCGACCGATAGCTGGTTATACGGGGAAGGCTGGAATGAAAATAACTTCGCTGACCAGCGCATTCCGACGATCGGGGAACTGGATGCGATTCGAAAAGAACCGATCCTGTTGACGCGGGTTTGCCATCACGTCGTGTTGGGCAATTCAGCTGCGCTTGAAGCAGGCGGCATCACATCAGACAGCCAACCTCCAGCAGGTGGGGAAATCGGGAGAGGTGCGGATGGCAGGTTAAATGGCCTGTTGTTCGACCAAGCGATGAACCCTGTTACGGAAGCTGTGCCAAAAGAAGGGGAAGCGTACATAGAATCATTGACGAACACACTGAACCTTGCTGTGGATAACATGCTTTCTTATGGCCTGACGGGTGGGCACACAGAGGAAATGAACTATTTCGGAGACTTTCGGAACCCACTCACGGCGTTTCACCGCGTCGTTGGCAAGAAGAAGCATTTCCGCGTGAATATATTGCGGCATAACGCCGTTTTTGAAAAAATGATCGAAGCGAATGCAGAGTTTGACGAGCCCTATGTAGAACCGGGCGCGATGAAGATCTTTGCCGACGGGGCCCTTGGCGGGTCGACGGCGGCCCTATCCGAGTCATATGCCGATCAACCGGATAACAAAGGACTCTTCATCCAAACCGATGAAGAGTTGGAGACGTTGGTGAAATTGGCACGCAAGCATAACGAAGTCGTTGCCGTCCATATGATTGGGGACGCGGCGACGGAACAAGTCCTTCGGGTCATTGAAAAATACCCGGCACCAAGCGGCAAGCGGGACCGCTTCATCCACTGTTGCATATTGCGAGAGGACCTAGTCGAAAGAATGGCCAAACTACCACTTGTCGTGGACATCCAACCGGCATTCGTCCCATCGGACTTCCCGTGGGTCATCGATCGCCTAGGTGAAGAGCGCCTTTCCTTAGCCTATCCATGGAAAACGTTGCTGGACCGGGGCATCATGTGTGCAGCGGGAACGGATGCACCGGTAGAGGACATCGATCCACTCGTAACCATCTATGCAGCAGTCGAACGGAAAAAACCAGGCACCGAGCATGATGGCTACATACCGGAACAAAAGCTATCCCGTTTCGAAGCCATCCGACTGTACACGATCGGCAGTAGCCAGGCGATCAACAAAGAGCATGAGCGTGGCTACATCAAACCAGGCTACGTCGCAGACTTCACGATATTCGACCGTGACCTATTCGTTGGCACGACAGACGAGATGCTGACAGCCAAAGCCGTGAAAACGGTCGTGGCGGGAAGGGTCGTATTCGAAAGGGGAAAATGAGACGAGAGGGAGATGCTTCGGTTATGGAGCATCTTCTTTTTACAAGATTGCGAGCGATTTTCAAAACTTATAATTATTGTTTTACAATAATCCTTTATTGTTTTATAATAAAAAGGAAATAAATGTAAAGTGATAAAGGAGGGCTATATCTAATGAGTCTTTTTACCAAGTCTGTTTTGAAATTCTTATCAATTATGTCTCTGATTGCTCAATTTTTTTGTGCGTTTGCCGGATTAATGCTACTATTTGGGACTGGAGCTGTATTGTTAGTTCCGAATGGAGTTAAAAAACAATTACTACAGTATGTAGATGTTAACTCAAACTTAAACACAAACCCATCAGTATGGTTTTTAGTACTTTCTTGCTTAGTGGCGCTAGCAATCATTGCTTGTTTGTTTATCATTATGTATGCGCTACGTAAAATGATCGGTAATATTTATATACAAGACTTCTTTGTTTACCAAAATCTTACGTGCCTCAAACAAATCCTAATCGCAATCACAAGCTTCACTATTTTGCAGTTCATCAGTCAGCTGTTCTTTGCAAAACTACACGCTTACAATGTCAGTAATGTTTTTTCGAATTCCAGTCCAGGTTTACTAGGAAACATTCTTCTATTAGCTATCGTATATACGCTTTATGTGGTTTTTAAATACGGAATATCCTTGCAAGACGATTCTAACAACGTGATTTAAGTGGGAGATCCTCATGATAAAAATTAATCTAGATCGAGTCATGCTAGAAAGAAAAATTTCTTCAAAAGTGTTAGCGGAAAAAGTTGGAATTACCCAAGCTAACTTATCCATACTAAAAACAGGTAAAGCGCGTGGTATTCGCTTTGACACATTAGAAAAAATCTGCCAGACATTACATTGTCAACCTGGTGACATACTCGAATATGAAGAAAAAACTGGCATATAACAATGGTTATATGCCAGTTTACAACTATTCATTAATATGGACTGAAAGTTAACTACGCCACACGTCTCTAAAATATTCGGATAGGACACCTTCTCCTTGAAATCTATCTTCAAGAACCGCTTTCACCTGATCTTTCACCTGATGAAATTTCCCTTTAAGTTTTTGACCAGTATTGGGGAAAGATGCTAAGTATGAATATGCATATACGGGGTCATCAGGGCATCGTTCATAGGCACTTTTGTTCATCGAAATGCCTTTCTCCTCCCAATATTCATAGTCACCGAAATAATAGGGAAACAGCGAAATCATATAACCAAAACACCAAAGAAAATCCTCATTTGTAATAAAATTAGCCAGTCCAAAATGCGTAACTTCCTTTAACACAGCTTCTAATTCATTAAAATCTATATCTTTAATCCCTAAAGGTCCCTCTTGGACTAAGACATACCAGCAAAAGAAACCAAGTCGAATAGCCACTTTCAAGTCTTGGGGATTCTGCCGCCAACTCTTTATCAGGAGCGATTTTGCTTCATTCCATTTTTCTTGACTTTCTAATGTATCAACTTCCATCCATCGCCAATCAATCACAATGGTTCACCACCTAACTTGGATATGTACGAACTTCAGTGGAACAAGGCTCAGGCATTGAACATGGACGACGACTGTATGACTGATTTCGCTAAAGCTCCGTTACTTGAATAACTTATACCAGTATAAAGTGGTTTCGATATCAGGATTATAGGACTGCTTGAGTGTGTCCACTCCACCTAGCATGAATCCTTGTTTCACATAAAATCTGCAGGCGCCAAGATTATCATCTTGGGTTTCCAAGGACATGCCTATCAGGTTTCTTTGTTTGGACCACTCTTCTGCTTGATGTAAGAGCAACGTTCCGACGCCACTGCCTCTATACTCTTTCTTAGTCGCAATGTTTTCAATATAACAGAAGCGGTTCCAATCCTGAATGATTCTAATTTGTCCTATGCACGTATCATTCAGATAAGCTAAAAACAAAGCTTTATCCTCTTGGTTTATATAGTGGCTCCAATCCAGTTCGTCATCTGGAAAACGTGTTTCTCTAGATTTATCAAAAAGAACTTTTTCATAAGACCACTTTCCTGCTTGTAAACGGGGGACAACTCTACCATATAACGTAAAATAATCATTTGTCAGATTGATATCCTCTATTAAGTCATTAGTTAATGGAGCAATAATGAGTTTATCTTCACTACCCAATCTCAAACACTTCCTTTTATGATGTTTTTGAAAATATTTAAGAATCATTAAACCCTATATCATTCACCTCACGGCCCGCTAGCTGAATAAGCCTCTCTTTATATACTACCAAAAAAAGTAAATTAGATTATGTAAATTTATGCTAAAGCGGGATAGGATTGTTAAAGTTTGAATGGGTCAAGTAAGTGGCAGAACGTAAAGGATTTTTGCAAGGTAATGGGGGAAGAAGCATGAAGATTGAACAAAGACTGTATCAAGCAGCAATCGAATTGATCACAAGTAGATACCCTTCTGGATGGGGCGGTGCCGCAGCAATGTATACGGAAGATGGTATGGTCTTGACAAGTGTTGCGCCAGAGGTCATAAATGCTTCGACAGAATTATGTATGGAAACGGGTGCGATTCTTGAAGCACATAAGCTGAATACAAAGATTACACATTCTGTTTGTGTTGCAAGAGATAACGAAAAGGCTGAATTTAAAGTCTTAACTCCTTGTGGGGTATGCCAAGAAAGACTTTGGTATTGGGGTCCTCATGTAAAAGCAGCTATTACTAACCCAGATGAAAGACTTGTATATAAAACACTGGAGGAAATCCAACCATTTCATTGGTCTAGAGCCTATGATAATCAAGATCCTTCCTGAACCAATGGGGTCTTTGAAAAAGATGAACAGTAAGCACATTATAGTTGGTGAATAAATGTTAGGTAAAAAATATGAATTAGTAAAAGCGTTTCCACCTGAATTAGAGGAAGATGCGATGAGGGTGTTGAGAATGATTACCCAAACAAATAGGTTAGACGTCTCTTCCTGTTTTGAGATTAACTTTAAGGGAAGTAGGTTGATGATCCCTGAACGCATTTACAATAATGAACTTTCCTTATCGCACTATCAATCCTTAACAGATCGACAACAAATAGTAGTAGATTGTTTATTCACAAGACATCACGATGGTTTTATTAGAGAAAAGCACTTAAAAAAGATCATTCATCAATGCAGTGACTACAATGGGTGGATCCTTCCCTATATCATTCGGCTGACGGGGGAGTATGTAATTGAAATCTTACAAGTGATAAAAGAAAATGTAGGTCATATTGATAAGGGTATAATAAAAGATTTCATTACAGAAAATCCAAGATTTTATCATACAATCGAAAGTCGAGTAGAAAGCTATTGGAATTGTTATTATCGAGAGGAATATCCAGACAAAACAGATTATGTAGGTTTTGAAATCATTGAGTATTTCGGTTCGTGAATCTTCTTTACATATAGCTTAAGTGTTGGGAGTCCAAACATTAGTAATATGAATATTGAACAAGAAAAGGATAAAAATCCTATACAAGTAATAATGAACCATGTATCATGTGTCTTGAATGAAAATATGAACGTATAGGAAGTGCAAACAATGGGGAAAAGCATCTGGTTAGAAGATGTAGAAATAGAGAAGTTAGCACCATTAACAGATGAAATGGTCAAAATGGCAGAAAAACAGCTGAAAGTAAAATTACCGAAAGCTTATATAACGCTCCTTAAAGAACAGAACGGTGGCTATATTGAATGCAATGCCTATCCAACTGATGTTCCGACATCATGGGCGGATGACCATGTGAACGTGGACTATATTAACGGAATTGCCGAAGAAGACGGCATCCTGGATAGCGAATATTTAATCGAAGAATGGGACTTGCCGAAAAACCTTGTCCTTATCTCCGGCGATGGACATACATGGACGGCCCTCGATTACAGAAAGACGAAAGATAACCCGCCTGTTATATTCGTTGATGTGGAAGATGAGAAGATCATTAAATTAGCTCCCGACTTCGAAACGTTCTTAAGCGGATTAACCGTGTGGGAAGACGAAGACGAGTGACAGCCACACCAGCTGAAACGAAAAACAAAGCCTCACTACATGCGACATGTAGTGAGGCTTTTACGTTTATAGTTATTAACATCATCCTCATCCCTATTAAACCTTAATGGCCACCCTTTTAGTAAATTGCCGAATGATACAAAGGATTATTCCTACTATCACCAACACCACGAAGACCGATACATACAAAGGCATCGTGAAGGTGTAGTTATACATCCCAATTGCGAGTCCGGCATGCATGAGAACGTCTTCTATATAAAGAACTAAGCCCCCCAATGCAATACTGCCAAGGCCGGCAATGGTTTCAAACCGGTAGAAGGCCGCCCCGATGAGCCATCCTACTATATAAGTGGTGAGGATATTTAATGAGAAGATCAATAGGGCTAATAGCGGGTCACTGTGAAGTTCTACAATCGGTGTTAAAATAACGGATTGGATCATATCACTAATGAGGTTTCCGCCATCATCTATATGCTCCGACTTATACCCTTGAAAAACGATCGGTAAATCAGCAAGCTTGATGATAAACGAAATCACCTGAGTAATGATTGCTGACATTAAGGGAATGATGATCGACAAGGTGACGGAAGCGATAGTGGCACCATAAAAGAAATCTTTCCTTGTGATTCCATGGCCTACATAGTGTTTGATGAAACTAGATGAGGAGATAATCCCGATGACAAGCATAAATATATTGGAAGTAATGGAAGACGAGGCGAAAAATGTACTTACTTCATCCTCGCTAAACTGAGAAGTGGTTATTTTAATTCCATGGATAAGCAACATGACGCCAAAGAAGCTGAGTGTCCAAACAAACTGCATCCAAAACATATCCCTCGTTACTTGTAAGTAAGGCTTTTGATTCATTTCAGACATCCTCTCCAGTCAAGTGAATGAATAAATCTTGAAGCGAAACGGGTCCAAGTTCGAGTCCCCTTTGCTGCGCCTCTTTTCGTTTGGTTTCACTGAGTTCCCCGAAAACCATTACAGACTTGGTGCCGCCCAATTGCTGTACACTTAACTGCTTCAATTCAAGGCCCCGCACAAAATCATCTACCTCTTCAGTTTCTCCGGTGATCGAAGCGCCCTTCGTGATGAACGATTCATACTCTTCCTGAAGTAACAGCTTTCCTTCATGCAGAATCAATACTTCATCAAACAAATAATCCATTTCCGAAACTAAATGAGTGGAAAGGATGATAATCCTCGGATGGTGAGCTTGATCCTCTAACACTTCCCGGTAAAATATTTCACGTGTCGGCGCATCCATCCCTTGATAGGCTTCATCGAAAATGGTGATAGGTGCCCTGCTAGCCAATCCAGTCACGACATCAAAGGCGGATTGCATCCCTTTTGAGAATTTCTTCAAAGGTTTATTTGCCGGTAAATTGAATTTCCTGAGGAGACTCTCCGCATAGTCACGATCAAAATTGGCTCGATACCTTTCGACGTCCTTGAGAAGGTTTTTGGCGTTTTCGGATTCTTCCTTATAATCCTTACTGTAAATGAAATTAACCAAAGACATGACCTTTGCATTCTCAAAAGGCTCTTCACCATTGATTGTAAGCATACCTTCCGTTTGAGAGCGGAATGAGGAGAGAATGGACAATAAGGACGTTTTTCCTGCCCCGTTTCTTCCGAGAAGACCGTAAATCTTCGGTCCAGAAAGCTTGAAATCAATATGCTGCAGGGCATGGTGCTCCCCGTAGCGTAAACCAAGATTATTCACAATAACCTCTACCGTCAATGCAACCCACGTCCTTTCACCTGTCTAATGAACTCCACTATTTCACGTTCACTGATGCCTAGATTATCTGCTTCCTGGACCAATCCGATGACATACTGATCGACGAACGCCTCTCTCCGTTTTTGAACAAGCTTGCTTTTAGCACCTTCCGCTACAAACATGCCAATCCCCCTTTTTTTATAAAGAATCCCTTCTTCCACCAACTGATTAACCCCTTTGGACACCGTAGCATGATTGATTTTATAAAAGCTGACGAGTTGGTTCGTGGAAGGAGCCTGGTCGCCTTCCTTTAACTGATCATTCACAATCTGATCCTCGATTTTCTCGCGTATCTGTAAATAAATCGGTTTATCCTGATGGAACGGTTTCATTTCCCTCACCACTTTTCAGAATCACCATAATAAAACTTATATGGTTATATACTTATGTGTATAACCATAAAGGGTTAACCAATATTTGTCAATAATTAAGTGGAGGGAGCTCCATGTCTGCAAATTTCATGAAATTGTCATTTTCAAAGAGACCGGACCTAAAAGTTCTAATGAACTTCACAAAATGACAAGAAAATCAGTAAAAATGAACGAATCTTCATTGAGAAAATGTAAAAATTATGCCTTTGTGGGTCTGTTTTGTAAAGGGTAAGTTCATTTAACTGGAATATGAATCAAAAAGAACAAGTTTTTATAGGTGTAAAATATTAGGTTTATTTTACAAAAAATACATAAAATAGGATAATGGTCTCGGTGGTGTTGGGCAAAATACATACTAGATAGTCAACAAGATTGGACACTGAACCGGATTCAGGGGTTAGTCACTATAGAGCATATAGGGTGATGGAAGAAGAGTAAAAATCTACTTTAGAAAGCGTAGGGAATCATTACATAAGGGCATCTAACAGGAATACACCTGATCCTATGTCCAGTAAATCTTGTTATAGAAAAAATTATTAGATGGGGGCAGATGAAGTGGTTATACGAAAAAGGTACCTAATAAACCAGAAAACAGAAGCAATGGTAGGGGAATACCACGTAAACGGAGAAGAAATGACTAGAGTAATAGAAGGAAAAGAGATGTTTCTGGTGAAAGAAAGTCCTCTGAACATCTTAAATAATACATTCATCTATTTAGGCTAAAATCTGGAGGGCGCCCTTAAAGGGGCCAAGTCTGTTCTTGGAGAAAAATACCGGCTACCAGTCTGCATTAACGCCGAACTTGGGATGGTCTGGTTCTCATCCAACTCTTTCAGGAAAACCGGAGGCATCTGGTTTTCCTATATACACATACGTGACTTAATACCAATTAGTAAAAAAGAGACCATGGTCCTTACAAATTATGGTCACCGTATATCCGTACCAATGAGTCTCAATCAAATCGATTTCAAGAAAAATCAATCTGCCTTCCTGCATACAACCTTAGCTGCACGCACGCAAAGAATAAAGACCTTTTTATTTGAACCGGAAAGTGGCTTTACCTTATGTAAGGATCCTGGTGATATTAATTACAGAGTGAAGGAAAAGGAGGAGAAATAAGATGGAGAGCAGCTGACCTTGGGTTGGCTGTTTTTTGGTATGAATTGTATGATATCATATAAAATTTGACTAGCTCCTGACCTTAAAATTTTTAATCAATTAAATATTTAGAGGTCACAAATTAGAATATCCATAGCCTCTTAAGTGATAACTTACTTGATTATTCTTTTACTACCTTCAAAAGCTTCATCAATAAATAAAATTTTCAAGTTGATACGAACTGTTATTACCAATTCTCGACATGGGGATTTCAGCAGGTGTCGTTTATTTTCTATTTATTGATAAGTACTCCTTTTATGAATTAAGTCAAGTGAAAATGTGATAAAATTGAGTAAGATTAGATTTTTTTACAAAATATAGATTTACACTAAAATAGAGTGAATTATTTAGAATCTGGAGGCAGGATTATGGAACAAAATAAATTTTTTCCTAAGATTCCAAATGATATCCAAGTGAGAGAATATCAACAAGAAGCAATCCGAAGTTGGTTTAAGAATAAATGCCAAGGTTTACTAGAAATGGCTACTGGAACTGGGAAGACAATAACCGCCTTAACGGCAGCTACAAAACTCGCAGAGGTAACTAATCGATTAGGGATTATAATTGTATGTCCCTATACACATTTAGTTGATCAATGGGTAGAAGATATTAAACGGTTTAATATCTCACCTATTGTTGCATATCACTCTAGAAAAATATGGGAAGAAGATTTATTTAGAGAGGTTAATGGCTTTCAGTTAGGTTTTATAAATCATTTTTGTGTTATTACGACGGTTACTACATTTACCTCAGAGGCAATGCAAGATATATTTAGTACCTTAAATTCAGAGGTTCTATTTATTGCGGATGAGGCTCACCATTTAGGTGCAACAAACAATCGAGAATTTTTACTTCCTTCATTTCCTTATCGCTTAGCATTATCTGCAACTCCTAATAGATGGCACGACGAAGATGGGACAGATCAACTTATTAGATATTTTGGAAATTCTATCGTTTATCAATATGGGTTAGATAAAGCTATAGGAACATTTCTAACAGAATATTATTATTACCCCCATATTGTGTATTTAGATCAGGATGAAAGTGAATATTATTATGAGATTACAAAGAAAATTTCAAAAATGGCTCATCAGACAGAGGATTTAAAGAAAAAGGAAACATTACATTCACTTCTCATTGAGCGCTCTAGAATTTTAAGTAGAGCTCGCAATAAATTAGTATTGCTTAAAGAACTAATGGAAGATCGGAAAGATACAAAATTTAATATTTTCTATTGTGGTGATAGTACGTTAGATGGAGAAAAACAAATTGATTCTGTGGTAAAGCTCCTGGGGAATGATTTAGATATGAAAGTGCATACTTTTACATCTAGGGAGGATAAAGAACAAAGAAAACAACTTCTTAATATGTTCGAAAAAGGAGATCTTCAAGGGTTAGTTGCTATCAGATGTCTAGATGAAGGGGTAGATGTACCGGCTACCCAGACTGCCTATATTTTATCGAGTAGTACGAATCCTAGAGAATTTATACAAAGAAGGGGTAGGGTATTAAGGAAGCATAAATCAAAAAAATATTCACACATACATGACTTTATTGTGGTACCAAGAAAATTAGATGATATAGATAAAGTCGGGCCATCAGTATTTAATATAGAAAGAAATCTGATTAAAAGGGAACTTCTTAGATTTTCAGAGTTTGCCAATTTAGCAATTAATGGACCCATAGCACATGAGGAATTAAATAAACTTAAGCAAGATTATAATTTATTAAATATATAAAGGAGTGAATTTTAGTGAGTATAGAAAGAGAAGAAGTGCAGAATATACTAGCTGCACTACCAGAAGAGTATGTTTTTATTCTTAAAGATATTTTAGAAGCCGAAAAGGAGATATTACATCGTAAGAATCTACAAGGTACAAATATTACTGGTGTGATAATGGATATTGTTAAGGAACGGGTGAAATAAATGTTAATTGAAGAAATTGAATTAAAGAACTTCAGGCAGTATCTTGATACTCAAACTATTATATTTTCAAAGTCTCCAACAAGAAACGTAACAGTTATCCATGGAGAAAATGGATCGGGTAAGACAGCTTTATTAAATGCTTTTAGCTGGTGCTTTTATGGAAAGATAGATTTGCCAAATGAAAAAAATATTATTAATGAACATGCTATTAAAAGTGCAGATCCGAGAGAAGAGGTAGAGGGCTCCGTAACCATTAAATTTAGTGACCATGAAAAATTGTATATATTGAGTCGTAAAATTACTGCTCGAATAGGTAATGGTGGAGAGATTACTTATACAGAACCTGAACTCCAATTAGATTATAAAAATAACGGTAATTTAGAAAATATTTCAAATCCTACAAATGAGATAAATAGAATTCTACCTGAAAACTTAAGAAGCTATTTCTTCTTTGACGGAGAAAGAATTGATAATTTATCAAAGGATAATAGTACTAATGAAGTTAAGGATGCAATTAAAAATATTATGGGTTTAGAAATACTGGAACGTGCTGTAAAACATACTAAAGATGCAAGCACAAAATTCAGATCTGAATTGAAAAATTACGGGGATCCTCAGACTGTTCATTTGATTGAAGAAATAGAAGAATTAGAACTTAAGAAAAGGGATTTAGAAGATAGAAAAAAACTGTTATTTAGCAATTTAGATGCAACAAAAAAACAAGTAAAAGAAATAGAAAATAAGTTGAAATTAATAGAAGGATCTCAAAAATTGCAAGAGGAGAAAGAAAAGAAAGATATAGAATTTGAAAATATTCAAACCGAATTGAATAAGCTAACAAAGGAAATCACAGAATTTGTTAGTAGGAGTGGTTATATAGCATTTAGTTATACGCCTATTAATAAATCTGAAAGTATAATTAATGAAAAAGAATTTGAAAGTGGAGGATTACCTGGGATACGTTCTTCTGTATTAATTGATGAATTAGTTGAACGCGGAGAATGTATGTGCGGAACAGAAATAAAAGAAAATTCTTCCTCTTATGCACACTTAATGAGAGTGAAAGAGACATTACCACCGCAAAGTTTGGATAGTGCAATTGTAAACTTTAGATCAAATATAAAGACTATTAAAAGTGAACGATCGCGGTTTTATGTGCTTTTGAAGGAAATGAAACAAAAAGAGATAAGTTTACAAGGCGTTAAGCGTAGAATTAATGAAGAAATCCTAGAGATTAAGTCAAAACTAAATGAAAAAGATTCGGAAGAAATTTCTGACTTATTAATAAAATTAGAAAAACTTGAGATAAACCATAGTTCAATAGAAAGGGATATTGGCGGAGTTGAAATTAAATTGGGTCAGGTAACAACACAACTTCACGAAAAAGAAAAAGAACAGAAAAAAATAAATTCTATAGCTGATAAAGCTCAACTAGCACAGAAGAGGATTGATGCTTGTCAGGTACTGGTACAGTCAATGGATAGTATTTATCAAATCCGTGAAAAACTGGTTAGAATACAATTACAAGAAAAAATTTCTGATGTATATAAGCAATTTCTAAGAAAAGGCTATCATATAAGACTATCAGAACAATATGCATTAAACGTTTTTAATCAAGATGACAACAAGGTAGGGATGTCTCAAGGTGAGAGACAAATTACTAGTCTTTCTTTTATAGGAGCTATTGTAGATCTTGCTAGAGATCAATTTAACAAAGAAATTAAAAACTCATTTGAAGAAGGAGGTATTTATCCTCTTGTAATGGATTCACCCTTTGGTGCGCTAGATTCAGATCATAGAGAAAGAATTGCTAAGGGAATTCATAAATTGTCGGATCAAGTGATTGTAATTGTCTCAACTTCACAATGGCGAGGAGAAGTTGAAGGACAAATGAAAGAATTTATTGGTAAGGAATATCACTTAAAATATAATGATCCAAGAATAAATAAGCATGAGCCATTTGAATATACTAAAGCAATTGAGGTGGATTAAGATTGTATAGAAGATTAAGAAGACCAAAAGATCAAGAAGAGTATTATATAAAATTAACTGATCAAGAAGAATTTGGAATATTCACTACGTACAAAGATGTCTTTATGGCAGCTGGAATCTTAGGATTCATGGAAAAAAAGAAAAGAGAATTCACTGCGTCATTAGAAGGTTTAAATTGGAATGTTTTCAATCTTGAAACCGATGAGACTGTAATTAATGCTATTGCAGTCAGTGAGACAAACGATCCTAAGCTTATTAATACTGACGAAGAAACTTTCGATAAAAAAGTTCAAATATTTGAGGAATATGCAGCAGGAGGAATAGAGATTTTATATAAAAGGGTTATGGAAGATCCAAAAAAGGCATTGAATCTTTATATAGATTATATTATGTCAATGGAATCAGAAACAACAGCACAAGAAAGAAATTTGAGGGATATTGCTGACTTATTAACATTTTAAATTAAAGGCGGTATATCCGCCTTTTTTATTATTAGAAGTACTTTTTGAGAGCCTTTTCAATAATTTTGGAACGACTTAATCCTTCTATTTCCGAAGTATTTGTTAATTGAGTTAATAAACTTTGATTAATAAAAATACTAAGTTCTAGCTGCTCATTATTATTTGAGGCATGTTTTTGAACATTCCAATTATGAATGAGCTCCTTTAATGTGTTAATTTCTTCTGTATTGAAAATAAGCTTTTCATTTTTAATTAATCTATACTTTTTATTTGGTGTTTCAATAGGTATGTTTAAATATGAATGTGGTTCTTTATTATCAGCATTAAGAGAATTATTAAATGATTCTTGGGAATAAATAAAATCATGTTTATCAAGTTCGTTTAATAAACTTTTAATATTTATTTCTCTTTTTTTAAGTTCTTCGATGGTAGTGGTTCCTTCAAGAAGTTCAGCTGCAACATTTTTTAATAAGTCAATCTGATTTTGTTTAGTCCAAATATTCAATAGATGATTATAATGATAATTTTCCTTTTTAAGAGTAAAACGCAATGCACTTGGTTGTGTTTTAAAGATTACAGCAACATCCTTCATTGATTTACCGCTATTTATTAGTTCAATGATTTTAGGGATATTTTCAAAAACATCCTCCTTTTCCCACTTTTTATTTTTTGAGTTATAATTATAATTATAGTTGTTTAATAATTTCTCTAGAGTTGAAACAAACCTTATCCTATTTTTAGAGCCCCTAACGTACTTACCTGATAAATCATAAATAGTAAGTCCCGTGTCTAATAAATGTATTAATTCTTCAAAGAGTTCTTTTTCCTCAAGTTTAGACCAATAATTCATAAAATCATAATAATAATATTGATTAGCTATTAATAAGTTTTTTAAGTCGGATACTGTCATATTATTTTGTTTACTAATAAAATCAATTGAAATACCCTCGTTGATTGAATTACATATTTTTTCTAAATCCAAATTTTCATACTGCTCATTTTTATTAGTACCAGGAATGCCTTTTTCTTGGGTATTAACAGAAGCACTGTCAGAGAAAAAAACTTGGTTTTGTTCTAGAAAGTTCTTTTTTTTATCAGTTAGTGAAGAATCGTAATTTTGTAACTCCCATAAACCTGTTACTTTATCACAAAAGTAATTAGATTCCTCTAAAATTTCAACAATCTTTTCAGAAGGATAACCATATTGGGATGATATTGTTTCAATTGCTTTTCCGCCATTTAACAAGTCAGCAATTTCTGAAGAGGGGTGTTTATAATCATCTTTCTTTTTTTCTATATATCCATTAATTATATTTAGAATATCCATATTTTTATAGACCTCCTTTTATCTAGAATGGTATTTTATGTTATTGTATCAATTTTTTGAAGACTTTTATACCTTAAACTAAGACTCTGTTATGAGGAAGGGGAAAAGATAAGCATAAAAAAACAATTGTAGGGAACCCTACAATTGTTTAAATACATTTAGCTCTTCTTCCATAATAGAGCTAGACAGGGAAAAGCGAATAGTAGATCTAACTTCGTCGATGGTTAACCCTATTGCAGATAATACGTGAGATGGTTTAGTTGAGCTGCATGCAGATCCTGTAGATACAGCCATTAGTGGAGCTAACTTCTTCACTAATAATTCGTTATTTATTCCTTTGAATTGAACACTTATGACACCAGGTATTTTATTTTTTGAATCGTTATTAAAATGAATTTGTTCTTGGAATTTTTCTGAAAGGATACCAACTAATTTTTTTTCCAAATTAATAAGCTTCGTATAATTGCTTGTTAATGAGTTGTAGGCTATTTCTGCTGCTTTGCCTATTCCTACAATATTGTGAACAGCTAAAGTACCACTTCGAAGACCCTGCTCTTGTCCACCCCCATGTAATAAGGGTGTGATTTTGGTCAATATATCATACTGATCTTTTTTTATATAAACTGCACCGATTCCTTTTGGTCCATGGAATTTATGTCCAGAACATGATAAAAAAGTGATACCTGGATAGTCAGTTAAATTAATGTCTATCTTTCCAGTCACCTGTGTTGCATCTGTGTGTAAAAAAATTTTCTTTTCTTCACATAATTGAGAGATTGAAAGAAGATCATTTAATGAGCCTAGTTCATTATTCCCCCAAATAACCGAAACGAGTATTGTGGACGTTTTAATCTCTTTCCTAAGTTCTTCTAATGAAATTCTTCCATACTGATCAACTTCTAGGTATGTAACTTCATACCCCTTTTTTTCTAGGTATTTACATGTTTCTAATACTGATGGATGTTCTACTGCTGTAGTAATAATATGATTACCTTTATCGGAATAATAATCAGCTACTCCTTTAATAATCATATTATTACTTTCAGTTGAACCACTAGTAAAGATCACTTCTGAATCAGAACACCCCAGTAAAGAGGCAAGAGATTGCCGAGCCTCTTTGACAGATGTTTTTGCGTTTTCAGCTACGGAATAATATTTACTAGAAGGGTTACCGAACTCTTCCATTAAATAGGGAAGCATCGCATCTTTTACTTCTGGATGGAGCTTGGTTGTTGCACTATTATCCAAATAAAGCATACTTATCACCTAGTTTTCCATTTTTAATAGATTAATTAAAAGCTTCTCATAATTACCGGCGTGTTTATATTCGCTATCTAGAATTTTTATGCCTCTTTCTAAATGAGCATTAAACAGTTCAGGAAAGTACTCTTCATCTGGAATATTTCTTTTTGCGTGCTGTTTTATTAAGGCTTTAAATAAGTAATCATTCTCCCCAGTTAATGCATTGCGGTGAATATCTACACCCGATTTATTTTCCACTGCATTAGGAAGACAGGGGTCTTTTAGAGAAAGCATTATTGCTATACGGGCCAATACATTCCAGGTTAATCCTGTACTAGCTTGTAAGTCTATTAATGTATCTCCAGTATATTTGGAAGTCTTTAATCGGAAGTTCATACACTTTCTCCAATCTTTTTAAAAGAAAAATAATGATCAATGATTTTGGTCTTTTTATATTCAACATTAAATTCCAGCATATATTCTTTGGAAACGAAAGGTTTCAATATTTCATAATGCTCTGTATCAATTTCACTATCCGTTGACAGGATAATAGCTTGTTGTCCACAATTAGGAATGAAATACTGTAGAACAGCAGTTTTATGGGTCTTGTCTAAACGACCAAGTAATGTATCAAAGATAAATGGAACCTTTCTTCCAGAGCTCTTGAAAATGGCCCAGATTAATGATATTAGAAGGATTTGTTTCTCTCCGGCCGATAGTGTCGTTTTTTCAATCGAATCCTTATTAGAATCTAATAGAATAATGTCGTAGGTGTTTTCATCAATATGGATAGATGAAATATAGTTCTGTTTTCTTAATATTTTTCTTAACATTGTGGTGGCTGCAATTTGTACTTCTTGCAGTTTTTTCTTTAATTGTATTTGCCTAAAACGTTTACTTAAAGTAATGATTTTTTGTGATTCTAAGAAAGAACTTTGTGTCTTTTCATTATCTTTAAGTTGAGAATGGATTTTTTGTAAAGCATTAGATGTAGATTCATAAGAACGATTTAACTCTACTAACTTTTCTTCGGATTCTGTGACCTTTGTATCTAATTCAAAAATAACTTTTTGTAATTTCTCCATTTTTTCTATCATTTCACTAAACTCGTTTGTAGTGTCATTAATTTTTAGTGCTGATCTCAGCTCATATAAAGATTTTAATTTAACTTTATTATCTTCAATAATGTTTAAAATATCCTGTTTATTATAATGACTTATCTTGGTGTACATACTTTCTATCAAGCTACTCTCAGAAAATGAAGCATCATGTATCAGGATTAAATTTTCCTCTGGTTGAACTATATTTAGTATTTTTTTCTTGAGTATTTCCTGATTATTTTCGGGGCTTGAGATAGAATTTAGAATGTCAGTTAGAGCCTCAACTGATAGCTTTGAATCCAATTGAGCATGAAGGTGAAGAGATTCTTCGTCAGCTAACTGTTTTCTTGTTTCACCTAGTAAATTTGCACCTAATACAAAGGGAAGAAGTGAGGATACAAACTCTTTAATTTGTTCTCCATTTTGTTTTCTCTCTTGTTCCAAAGTGTGAATTTGATTTAAGATGCGTTCTCTTTCTGCTTTAACCAACCCACCATTAGTATCAAAAAGTTGTTTTTCATTATTATAGCTATCTTGGTATTCTTGTCTCTTCACTTTATATTCGTTAAGCTGAGTAGTTAAATCATTTATATTCTTCTTAATCATTTTTTCTGTGTTATTTAATTCGTATAAATCTTTTTCAATCGATTCCATTTTTTTGAGGTCAATATTTTGATTGGAATAGGATTCTAAATCAAGTTCTAATACTTCGAATAAATCCAAATTGAATACGACTTTTGACAGATTTCTTAGATAATCAGACAAAAGGTCTTCATTCACGATTCTTGAGATATCTTCTCCGTCAAAT
Organism: Peribacillus sp. NPDC097224; assembly: GCF_044761985.1. Taxonomy (NCBI): domain Bacteria; kingdom Bacillati; phylum Bacillota; class Bacilli; order Caryophanales; family Bacillaceae; genus Peribacillus; species Peribacillus sp. NPDC097224. Next base: position 64,967 of record NZ_JBIWDK010000007.1, read on the forward strand.
AAACATAAATCTAATAACTGTGGAGGCATGACTTCTTTTAACTTGGCGTGAAAAAGCTCTTTATCATAAGTGGATAAATGCTTTCCATTAGCTATGATTTCGAATGTTTCTTTTAAACTTTCATTTTTAAAATTCCAGTGCCTATAAAGGATGTAATCAGTTTTTTCGTAACCATCCACTAATGTAAACTCCAGCTTTATACGAAAGTTATTTTCATTTATTTTCTTTGCCTCATTGTTAAGAATGTTTTTAACTCTTTTATAATAATCGTTACTCTCCGTTTTAAACCCAAAAGAGTATGCCCCAAAAAGCCCAAGTTTAATGGCATTTAAAAGAGTCGTCTTGCCTGCACCATTTTCCCCACCAATCAAGATGACATTTTTATCATGTTGGGTGCGGAAATCGAATGTATTGCTTCCCCTATATGCGCCTATATTAGTTAATTGAATTTCATTTATTCTCATGTGTTGCTCCTTTATTTCTCTATAAGATGTAAGTAGTCTTGTTTTAGTGCTTTGCTTATATCGTCCATTAACCCACGTCTTACTCTTAAACCGGAATATTCTTTTTCAATAGCAACAAGCTTTTTGACAACATTTATATCAACTTTATATTGGTCGCATAATAGTTCAAGGTCAGATACTTGTTCTTTATCAAATAGCGGTCGATCATCTAACTCCCATTCAATTTCGTTACCGATAATCTTTTTGTGCATTTCTGGAATTGGATCATCCCACTCGCCATTATCAAACCAAATTTTTCGAATTGCCTTTAATTCATCGATGCTTATCAACTCATAGTAAGGATCATCAGGATGAGTTAATTGGCTTTGTACTGTAAGAAGATTTTTTAGTATTTCTTTTCTTGTTTGTATAGTAAATGGTCCAAGCCCAAGTTGTGCGTATTTTTCAACGATTTGTCCGTCGAGTAATTCTTCTTCATAGGTCACTAAAATTTTATGGTCGCTTGCTTCGCTAAGATCTATATTATGTTCTGAAATATATTCTTTAAGATTTTCTTTTTTTACATGATTGTATTCGTTTAAAGGGACAAGTTGTTTTGCTCTACTTGATTTTTTAGGGATTAAGACATGAGGTACACCTTCAATGTCTTCAATTTTTACTTCATTATAATAGATTTGACCATTCATTCTATACTTCATCCTACGCGTACGATCATCTCTAATTGTAGTTAGCCAGTTTCTAAATTCAAGTAGAGGTTTCATCCAGTCATGACCGCTTTGAATAAATCCAGTTAATGCTTTATCTTCATTTACTACTGTACAAACCCAGCAGCCAAAACGGCTATTTCCACATGATCCAGCATTTTCTTTAATCGTTTTATCTATGATAAGCGGGCATTCTCCACTATTTGAATCTTGATATAGTCTATGAAGTTCGTGATTATCATCTCCCCAAGGGCATGGATGGTTAAGTAAGTAATCCCAAACGTCATCTAGAGAAAAACTTCTAATTGGTGCATAGACATAAGCGTTTGAAAGAGTAGAATGACGCATAAATAACTTTCCATCAACTGTATGGGACCGTATAACATTCCCCCTAGTAACACTTTCATCTTCCCTGACGCCTAATACCATGATTACTTCTCCAAATGATGATACTTTATCCATGATAAACTGATTAGCAGGATCGATTTTTAAACGGTCCGTACACCATCTGAATTGCTGGTTAGGAGTTGGATAGCCCTTACCTATAATATTGACCCAGAAGGACTGTTTAATGATGGGCTTTACTTTATGTGTTTCAATAGGTAAGTCGCGTGAGAGTGCTTCATCTTGTATACGTCTCAAAGTTTGATTAATAGAATTAATGATTAATGGTGTTTCAACTAGTGTATCGGAAGAAATGACATATACCTTTTTATGCAACTCTTCTTTATTTAGCTCGCTTAATGCTTCGAAAATAAGTTGTACCACTACGGTAGAATCTTTTCCTCCACTATAACCGACTACCCAGGGACGGTTGTCCATTTTGTAGGCTAGTTTAATTTGTTTTTTTGCATCTTCAACAATTGGCATTTCTTTTGAAAATAAACTACTAATAATTCCTTCTGCCATTAAACTTTCACTCCTTTAAAAAATTTATTTTCTAATGCTTGCTCTTGCTCTGTTAGAGGAATATCAATTAATTGTTTTATTTTATTAGCGGTTAACTGTATGGTTGAGCTGTTTTTTTGAATTCTGCCATTTTGATTAAAGGCTCGTCCTAACCAGTCATTTGTATTAACCCGTGTCCAATCAATTTTTGAAAGTCTCTTAATATATTGTGGCCAATTATTTTCATGATATTTACGAAGATAACGACCTACAAGACCCACAGCTTCTATAAATACACCATGTCCTACAATATAATTAGCTCTAAGTTCACGTGTAGTTAATTCTTTATTTAAGACCATGTTCCATTCTATTATTGATTCACATAATGTACTCCAAAACTTAACCAAGAAATCTTCATCTTCCTGGTTAATATTTTCTCCTTTACTTTTTCCAAGTAGGCGCAAGTTCGTATTAAAAATGTGATTTAGCGCAAGAATTTTAGGTGAGTTTTGTGACAGAGAAACTCTCTCTTTATCTGTGTATCTAGTTAATAATGGGACACTAGTAATGATATCTTTTGTAATCATAGCCAATCGGTCTCGATGATCGTATAAAATGCCAATAGAAGATGTAGTATTTACTGCATGTCGATTTAAATCGGAAAACATCTGCTGAGATTTTTTTAATCCTTCATCATGAAAAAAAACGACTGAAATTGTTTCATTAGCGATTTCGGGTGAAAGTTTTAAAGCTTCTTCTATAGCTGCACGTCTATGCTGTCCATCATTAATTAAGAATCTAGATTCTAAAGAGATCTTTAATTGTCCAAGATCATTAAATCCAACTTCATTTTTAAAAGGGATAAAAGCAATATCCCCATCGATAGAGGCTGTAATGGAAGAGAACACATAATCTTTGGGGTTCTCAACAATGTAATTTGTGATATCTGGAATCCTAGCCTTATTTAAGATACGTTGTGAGCGATGTTCTGGTGGAATTTCTTCTTCATCAAAAAGAAAAATTTTTGGGATTATTCTAAGAGGGCACATCACAACGTAATATTCTTTATCACCTTGTTTCCCTCGAATAGCAGGGAAATTATAACTGAATATGGCGTCCATAAACAAACCTCCTAATTACGTACGTAATAATTAATTAAAGTATAAACGGAATAGTAGTAAATTACAATAATCTACTACGAACCTTTATTCGTTTTCGTTAAATATTTGGATCGAATTGGAAGGAATTGGGTGACCTTACTTATTAATTACCTATATGTTAAAATGTATCGTAAATGATTAATACTATCGGAGTTGAAAAAATGAATCTACAAGAAGGTTATTTCCTAAGTTTCTTAGAAAATATAAACCCTGTAGCAGCTTACAATGCAAAAAAAATGGATGAATTAATATTTGAAGATCCTAGCAGTGCTATTGTGAAAGCAAGACTATTTGCAGAAGAAATTTTAAATCAAGTTTTTAAAATAGATAACATTCAAGCACCCTATCTTTCTTCGTTACATGAGAAGATTAACTACCTATCCAAGGAAGGATATATAAAAAGGGAAATTCAACAATCTTTTGATGTTATTCGTCTTTCAGGAAATAAAGCAGCGCATGATGGTAAGTTTAACGATATAACTGAGGCATTCAAATTACACAAAGAAATGTACAAAATTGCGGTTTGGTTTGCTGAAGTCTATTCTTCGGATCATTTGAAATTTCCGGTTTATGACATACCGAAACCCCGAGATAATATTGAGGACATTGTACAGAAAAAGATATTAGAACTTTTAGGCATGGGTACAATTAAGCCAGCTCAAGAAAATATTGAGCCTTTGACAGCCACAGATATATTAAAGGAAAAAGAGAAGACTAATTCTATTACGTTGACTAAAGACTTAGGACCGGGACAAAGTTATTTATTAAGGGAGTTAATTCGATTAAAGGACTCATCCCAGGAAGCTGTTGAAAATGCTAGTCAATTTAGCGAATTTAAGGATTATTTGCACGTTACCCGTAAGATTCAAGAGGATTTAGAGAATATTCTTGAGGAAAATCACAGGAGAGAAAAGGGAAATCTCATTTTACTATGCGGAAGTGTAGGAGATGGAAAATCTCATTTACTGGCTTATTTAAAAGAGAAAAAGCCGGAAATCATTAATGAATATATCATTTTAAATGATGCGACTGAAAGTTTCTCACCAAATAAGAATGCTATGGAAACACTGGAAGAAGTATTGAAGAATTTCTCTGATGAAAAAATCGAGAAAACTACGGAGAAAATTATTTTAGCTATAAATATGGGGGTTTTGCATAATTTTATTAATATGCAGCACAAAGAATTCTCTTATAACAAGTTAAGATCATTTGTTAATGGTAGTGATCTATTTACTCAAAATATAACAAGTCATTTCAGTGACCAAACTTTTGATTTACTTAGTTTTGCAGATTATCACTCGTTTGAACTGACTGAATCAGGACCTTTATCTTCTTTCTACTCTACTTTATTAGAACGAATCTTTTTACCATCTCAGAATAATCCGTTTTATTTAGCTCAAATGGAAGACGAAAAGAATAATATTGATACCATGGTTCATGAAAACTACCGATTCATGCAAAGTCCAGCAGTTCAATTTCAGGTTGTACAAATAATAATCAAAACAATTATTAAACAAAAATTAGTTATTTCTGCGCGTGCCTTTCTAAACTTCATTGCAGATATCTTAATACCAGATGAAAATTTAAACATCAATTTATTAACTCAAATACAATTACTTGAGTTTTCAGTACCTAATTTAATGTTTAATAGGGCAGAGAGATCGTCTATTTTAGAAGCGGTAAGCCAGTTAGATCCAATCCATAATCGATCGAAGCATATCGATCAACTTGTAGTTGAATTAAATACGCTTAATGATTGGTCAAAAATCATCAATGAATATATTGAGGATGATACTTCAAAAGCCTGGCTTAAACCGTTCGATAAAAATAGTTTAACTGACCAAACGGCTAATTTGTTTTTTGAAGCATTTATTCGAATAACATTTTTAACTAATAAAAAATTCTCTTTAAAAGTAGAAGAAAGTAGTTACAAAAAATACCTAGAGCATCTATTCTACTTTAATATAGGAAGTAAAAAGAAAATCAAACATTTTTATGATGAAGTTAAAACCATAATTTTCAAATGGAAAGGCAGCCCAGAAAAAGATTATATCTTCTTAAATAGACCTAATAAAAACTATCGTTTAGCCCAAAAAATGAATTTAAAACCAACCATTGAACACCTTGAAGAGAATAAAAAAGATATTTTAGAAGCGTTTAAATCGTCTATCTTATTGGCTTATGAAGGAATAAATGATCAGAAAATCTTTTTAGATATTGATTATCCCCTTTTTCAATTGTTAACAAAAGTGTACGAAGGGTACCGTCCAAATAAAAAAGATGAAGAAGACGCAATTAAGTTTGTAGAAATAGTGGAAAAGCTTATGAGTCTCGGAGACAAGAAGAAGGAAATGCTTGTATATTTCCCTAGTGATAATAGATCTTATAAGATTAAGCGTGATGATTTTGGTGCTATTGTATTTGAAAGGGAGTAATAATGAATGGTTCAAACCTTGGATCGAGATCACTTGAGAAATCTATTAATAGAACAGAAAGTAAAAAAACATGTTACTGGGAAGGTCCTCGACATTCTCCCGTTCTTAACAAAGAGAACGAAAGCAATAAAAGATGGATTTAACAGTGTATTGGGAGAGTATATACGAAATATTTCAGAGATTAATGTAAAAGATCTTAAAAATAAAAAAGGCAATGAGTTTTACATGGTATCAGAAGAAGATGATATTAGTCAGTTAATTGCCAATGAAGTAGAATTCGATTCGGAGGATGATGAATTCGATTTTATAAGGTTTTTAAATCAATACTTGTTCAATCAAGATAAAATTCAGCCAGTTCATCCTTTTTTATTTAATTATATTAAATTAAATAAAGATCTTCAAAATGAATTTGGAAAATACGCCAAATTCATGAGTGAGGTGTTGGTCGCTGATCACCCAGCGATTAAGTCAATCTTTACTAACAAAGATTCAGAGGATATATTAACAGAGCTTATTTTAAGTAAGTTAGATACATTAGAGTATGAGAAAGATAAACAGCAGGATAAGGTGAAAAAGAAGAATCAGTATCAGCAACTCCTGCCTTCAATGGCTAAATTATATCAAGAGGATATGATCTATTTAAGTAAATATAAGGACTACTTTTTAACCTCATTCCCTCAGTTAACTCATTTTTATGCTTTCATGTATGCTTGTCAATTGATCTTTAAGTTTGAACAATTTACTGAAGCTGACTTTGAATCAACACAACCGCTTTACTTTGCATTGGAATGGGAGTCGATCAGCAAAAGACGAAAAGCAGCCGATGATCTAGATGGGTTTAAGTACATTAAAGGAAAATCCAATCATCTATTTCCGCATATCAATACTATTTCACAATTAAGTTACAACTCATTTACGAACTCTTTTGATGAGGAAATTGAAAGTCTTCCTTTTATTCCTTACAGTGAACTAATTAAGCTGATTTATGGTCAAGGGGAAGAATATCAAAAAGATTTTTTGATAGAATTAAATCAGTGGATTAATGATTATGCTAATTGGTTTGAAATAGAAGTTCCGGATCCTTCTATAGATATTCCAGATGCATTTAAAGTATTATTTGATTGTATTAAAGAAGGAACAAGTTCTGAAGTAGCTAAAAAATACGGAGAAAACATTGAGGACTTAGGCGCCCCATTTCTAAAAAGTAGAGGAAGCTTAGGCCAGGTTTATAATATTAAACATGATTTCCTTTTGCTGCTAACAGCAGTTTCTGTAAAGGACCAGAGGATGCCACTAAATGAACTCTTTACAGAGTTTGAAAAAAGAGGCGTAGCCTTTGATAGATATTCTAGAAAAGAAATCATAACGTTATTTGATAATCATAATATTCTCGACAAAAAAAGTGATAGTGGTGATGCTCAGTATGTCAAACCAATTTTATTATAAAATTGCTTCTTTATTAACTGATTTTTATAAGAATTCCAAGGTGAAAGCAGGAGAACGTTTTTACCTACAATTAGATAAGCACACTGATGTTTTAAACCTTGTTCAAGCTTTAGAGAGCTCTAATGAAGCTTCTCCGTTTACTTATAAGCATGAATTGGGTGTCGAGTATAAGACATTTAGCCTTTCCTTTGAATCAGTTAAGTTAGTTGTAGCCTATACATCAGAGTTTGTCACACCTGATTTTCTAGTGAAAATCAGAAACTTGGTGGGAGAACAAAGGGGTGAATGGAACAATACTGCATTACTAAGTATTGTTTCTGAACAACTCGACTCTATTCAAGGAGGTAGCAGTGATTTACAAAAGCAAGGTATGCCGCTACATTCTGCTTCTCTGTTCGCCAGTCTTAAAAAGGATATTGAAAATAAGGATATGGATAAGGTTGATAAAATAATTTTGTTAGATAACTTAGACAATCTCATTCAGGAACAATCTTATCAGCAAGTAACTTTTTTTGAATTCGAAGACATTTTTAATACGTTAAAAAAAGGGAAGATTGACGATGAAGAATATTATAGATTTTCTTTATTTAAAGATCCCGATTTATACACTTATACCGGAAAAGAGCAAAAGGAAAGAATAAAAGAAAATCGGGAATTATTTAATTATGTCAAGAGGATTCATGATTATGGATTAGATCAAGACGAATTAGAAAAGAAGTTTTCTCCTGTAGGAGCAAAAGAACTGATTGGAGAAGAGTGGAAGGAAACTTTGTATCAAAAAGTCCACAAATACCGTCAGGATTATATTAATAATAATAAGAAGAAAAAGGTTGATTTAGATAAAGTAGAAGTTACAGGTGAACTTATATATTGGGATAAGCCATTTAAAGAAACGGCTGCAGGTCAAAGAAAAAGGCTTTTGATTATTTTTAATCCTGATGGCAAAGAAGAAGTAGAACTGCAATGTAGTTTTAATATGAGTGCAAATGTTAAGAGTCTCTTGTCAGACTTTCTTAAAATCCCTAACTCTTTCGTAAATCAGTTAAAGGTTGATATTAAAAAGACAAAAATAACTGCTAAGATTAATACGGAAGAAAAGAAACCGATATTCGCTAGATTTTCATATAAACATGACAATAAAGCTTCTTTGGGAGCAGAGTTCTATATAGCTGTGTTACCAATTTCTCCAATCTATTTGGATCCTTATAAGTCAAAGTATTCTATTGATCCAGGAAGTGGATTAATTGAGCTTCAGTATGAAGAGGAAACATTAAAGTTTGGTGACGGATTAATTGGAAAGACAGTTGAAATCAGTCAAGAAAATCAGTTGGTAACAGTTTCAGAAGATGAAAAATTAACGGTGGCTCCTTTGTCAGAAGCATTCAATGATAATGATGAACTTATAGTTAATATTAAGTTCGACGAAGTTACCATACCTTTTCGATTAAGGAATGAATTGCCGGAGTCATTGCCTATTACTGGACAGCGTATTTGGAAACTTATAAGAGAAACGGGAAAAGATATTCAGTGGAATGATAACAATCGCTTAATTCTAGGAAATCGTGAATTTTACACTCACTCAGAATACCGTGAGTTTTTCGAATGGGAAAAAAAGTGGGTTGAAAATGGTTTTAAATCAGCCATACATGAGTCAGGCCAAATATTACCAAGAAATTTAAATATAAGTGAAGATTTGAGAGAAGCATATAGTCGTTTTATAACCTACTTTAATATTAGCGGCTCTATCCCTAGCCTCTCATCTCTTACTGATGAGCTCAAAGAGCGGTCGCTGACATATATAAAGGAATATCAAAAGGAAATTAAGATCTTTAAGGATGGAGTCCCAGCTGGTACTAAAGGAATGGACTTATTAAAACTAGGCACTATTCATGGGAAAGAAATGGTCTACTTTACTCCTTTTCACCCTCTCATGGTTGCATTTAAATTAAAGACGTATGAACTTCTCCATTCTGAAGAAGTAGATAATAGTATTTTAAATCGATTGACGCCAGAATCTCTGATCCCTTTTTTATATGATGAAAATGAGTCTCTGTTTAAACCAGATCATCAACAGGCAGCAAAGGAATGGATGATATTTAAACCGGTGAGTAAGGTCTCAGTCACAGATGCTAATCAATACTTGGCAAAAGTAGTAAGTGATAAGATTTCACAATTCAAGGAGCACTTTTCTTACTTATTCATACAGAGATCACAAGCTCCTCTGCATATTAATGTAATTAATATAGCTAATGACCATGAGGTAATCCGTGGAATTTTGCAATGGATTCTTAAAGAGATAACGGGTAAGGGGGCAGACAATCTTATGCCCGTGGAGGTTACTCTTTATAAGGAAGGTAACACAGAAAGTTCATTTGATTTGTATGCACAGACTGAAACTGTAGAACAGTTTGAAAATCTGTTTGACCTTAAACTAAAATCTAAGGATTTGGACGCTGAAGATACCTTGCGAATTATAAGGGAAAAGCTTTTCTTTTATAAGCAAACTCTTGAGTCAGAGTTAAGGTATGCTCATATTTCTTTTTATAAAATGCATGCACAAGAACATCATGCGGTACAGCCAATTGGGGAAATGGTTTCTGGGATAGCGCTAGAAGGTTTATATTCCAGTGTCCCTTCTATGAAGGATGAGGAGACCTATAAAACAGGATTCGGAACAAAGGGATATCGTATAAAAGAAGAAAATATACTTACGAGTACAGCCTATTACGTAAATGAATTAGCAGCTAACATGAGAAATGGCGGTAATGATAGTTATAGAAAAGGAGAAGCAATTCTATCCAGAACCACAACAGCCGATGAACGAACATTAGAAAAAATATTTGAATCATCTTATTGGGTTACATTTGTAGATCCTTCAGTTGATCTAGAATTTTTCAATAACTATAATCGAAACTTAGTTGTGATTCACTATAGCGACCAGTATTCTTCTTCTAGCCGTTACGATGCCATTACTGTTACTGACAAGTCTCAACAGTACTTCGCTGTAATAAGGGAATTCCTTGAACACAAGGAGGTAAAAGGAACGAAAGAAAATGTCCATAATACAATCAAGGCCTTCAACACATTTAATGGTGAATGGCTATTACGTATCATTGGAAGCAAGGGACATTATGACAGAGAGAAGTTAAGTATTATATCAGCTATTAAATACTCAGTATCATATTTTGATCATCCTGATATCTTATGGGTACCTATTTCTTTGGAAGAGATTTTACGCGTAGCTGGAGCAGTAAGTTTAAATAAGTCAGATGGAGTATTTACCGCGAAAAACCTCCAAGTTACGGGAAGTAAAAGTGATGATTTATTGTTAATAGGGTTAGAAAGATCGGAGAAGGAGCTTTGTCTTCACTTTTATCCAGTAGAAGTGAAAATTGGGTATAACAAAAGTAATGTCCTAGATAAAGCAAGAAGCCAAGTCATCAATACAAAGAGAGTATTTAATGATACTTTGATGGGAGAAATGGGTCAAACATTTACAGGGAAGTTTTATCGTAATTTCTTTGCCCAATTGTTTATATCGAATGCAAAAAAATTAGAACAGAGTGAGTTCTGGAAAAGTAAAAATTATTCTTTATCTGATGAGATTATTGAGAAACTGTTAAATGAAGAGTACACAGTTTCCAATGATTTAACGAAGTTTATTGGAGAAGGAGCTATATTATCTTTCCAAAAAGATTCTTTCCATCGTAGCGCACACTTAGAAGAGGGAGTATTACTTTTAAATCTAACAGAAAAAGATGGATATGAAGGGTTAGTAGCTCCGATTGAAGATATGAGAATGTGGATACAAGAAAGATCTAGTGATTTTGTAAAAGAAGATTTGCTTTCCTATCAATTTCAAAAGGATGGTAAAGAAGAAATAACTTCTTCACGTGTAATTCCTCAAACTACTGCTGATCAAACAGGTGAGGATGAACTGTATAGGCCAACTTTGCCCATTAAAGATAATCTCCCAGAGGGTAATACCAGTGAAGTTAAGCCGGAACAAGATTTAACAGATACTAGAGAAAAAGAAGCCTCTGAATACACAGATTTAAAGGGAATAAATGATCAGGAGCAAACAAAGAAACCTACTTTGTTAGAAGATGTAAGGATCAAAATAGGAAGAGCTGAAAATTCAAACAGAGAAATTTTTTGGGAGTATGGCAATAAAGGTTTAGCTAATAGGCATTTATTAATTTCGGGGAAATCGGGACAAGGTAAAACCTATTTCATGCAGTGTCTATTATTAGAGAAGGCTAAATTAGGAATACCAAGTATCGTTATAGATTATACGGAAGGCTTTTTGCCCAATCAGCTAGAGCCAGAGTTTGTTGAGTATTTAGGTGATAAACTCAAACAAAAAATTGTATATAGTGATAAGCTCCCTATTAATCCTTTCCAAAGAAATGTACGAGATATCGGAGGAATACAATTACCTGAATCTAATACGGATGTCGCAGAACGTATTAAAAGTGTATTTTCTGCAGTGTATAAATCCCTTGGAATACAACAACAAAATGCAATTTATGAGGCTGTATTAAAAGGACTGGAACGTTATGATACTAAATTGAGCTTGAGTCACTTAAAAGGACTACTCGAAGAAGAGGGAACTAATTACGCTAAGACTGCGCTATCACAAATTCGGCCTCTAATTGACCGAGATCCTTTTAGTGTAGAGGATGTAATTAATTGGAGTGACATAATTGAAAGTGATGGCGAAGTATATATTATTCAGCTTACTGCGTTTCCTAGAGATGTACAGCTAATTATTACTGAGTTTATCCTTTGGGACTTGTGGAATTACTCTGTGAGGTTTGGTAATAAGAATAAACCAATGCCTGTAATTATGGATGAAGCACAAAATCTTGATCATACTGAAAAATCTCCTTCTGCAAGAATTTTAACAGAAGGAAGAAAGTTTGGTTGGTCTGCATGGTATGCTACTCAATTCTTAAAATCCCAACTAGATACGGATGAATTAGCCAGACTACAAAACTCTGCACAAAAGGTCTATTTTGCACCACCTGAACAAGAGCTTTCTAATATAGCTGGTAGTCTTTCAAAAGATGCTCAAGAGAAGAAGTTTTGGGAGAATAAATTAAGTTCATTGAAAAAAGGACAATGTATTGTTCACGGCCCTGTTAAACAAGATCGTGATTTATCCACACCTACAACTACAGTAGTAGACATTATTCCATTGTCGGAAAGAATATAAAAAATCATCCCATCTGCTTAAGGTGGGATGATTTTTTTTAGAGGATTGTAATTCTATAATCCTCAATTGAAGTTTTTTCTTCTAGTTCTTTTTTTAGGATTCTTAAACCCTTTTCAATGAAGGCAATCATATGCTTGTGAAGATTTTCATCATCCAATGAAGTTTTTACTTCATTAATAATAAGATGTTTAAATAAAAGAAATTCTTTATCCTTAATAATATTATCTGGGATTGTCCATTTATTTTTTCCACCGCTATATTCTTCTGTTATCATACTATCAGATTTGGATATTCCTTTCGCTAGAGCAATTTTAACTGCAAAAGGTCTTTCAACTTCTAAGGAATCCATTATTTGATCCAATATTATTTTTCCTTCTTCAGATAACGACATTCTACGATTTGACATTTAATCACCCTTTAACAAAATCAAAATATCCGTCTCTAATGATGGTATATTTCTTCTTTTCATTATAATCTAACATATATTGTTTATAAGAATTTTTCTCCATTACTTTTTCATACTCTTGTGTGATTTCTGTATCAGTAGAAAGAATGATGACTTGATCACTGAGTTCTTTGTAATAATGATTAATAAGGTGGTTTCTATGGAAGCTATCTAGCCTTCCAAGAGGTGTATCAATTACAACAGGTAAGGATAAATCAGATGCTTTTGTTAATGCCCATATCAAAGCGGAAGAAATCATCTGCATTTCACCTGCTGAGCGATCTTGAATGCTGATTTCCTGCATACGATCATTATAAAGTCGAATAGAATAAGTATTTATATCAAATTCAATTTTTCCAAACTCGTCTTGTTTCCTGAATAATTTTTGTAGCATACTTGAGAACTCATCTTTAATGAAGGTAGCTTTCATAGTCGTCAACTCCGTGACGTATTGTTGCATAGTATTAATTGTTTTCTGAACCTGAATACTTTGCGTTTGGATTTGTTCTAAAGATCCATCTTGGTTAGCCATACGGGTAATTAAGTTCATTAAATCCGTTTTTTCCTCATTTGCGGTAGTTAATCTCTTATTAATTTTCTGGAGTGTACTATTATGTTTACCAATATTCTGTGTTAAGATATCAATCTTTTTGTTTTCTTCACTAATATCTACAGACTCGGGTGCATTTCGAATTTCATGTTCTGAAGCTTCTAATTCTTGCTGTAATTTCTCTATCTTATTTATAAGACTAACTGCTTGACTTTTATCCTTAGTAGACTGATTTAGAAGAATGTTATAGTCATTATTTGAAATATCATGAATTTCATTAAAATCAGTTGGTACTGTAAGCTTAATATTATTATTTTTAATCCATACCTCTTCGCCTAGGTCTTCGATCTGTCTTAATTGTTCAGGTGTTAAGGCTGGAGTGATGCTTTTACTAAGTAATTGTTTCATGAACTTTTGATAAGGGGCTAATGAAGCATTTTGTAAAATACGCTTATGATTAATTTCATTTTCTAATTTTAACTGATTTTTTAATTTAGAGATTTTTTCAGCTAAAATAATATTTAGAGTGTTTTGTTCTAAGAATGTACTTAATTCCTGTTTAGCATGCTCTAATTCTGTAGCCACTTTGGATTGCTGTTTTACAATTACTTCACGAGATTTTGAGTTTAAAGATATTTTATTTGTTCGAGCTTGTTTTGCTTCATTGATGGAAGTGTTGTATTTTTTAATTATGGTTAGGAGCTCTTCTTTTTTAGATTCGAATCTTGTAATGACTTCCATTACTTCATCAAGCTCTATTTGAGTGTTTTTTAGTTTTGTATGACTTACTGATTTAGTCAACTTATTATCTAATGATTTTCTTAAAGTCTGTAGATCGCTTAATAATTGGTTGTATGCTTCCATGCCAGTTATTTTATGAATTGCTTCTTTCATTTCTGTACTATTTTGCCGTAGGATAATATCTTTAATTTCTTCGCCATCAAAGATAAAGAAAGGAGCTGCATAATATGGAATGATCTTATCAATAAATTTATTATAAACTTCCAGATTATCAATTCGTACATGCTTGGCATGAGTTGAGCCAGACTTTCTTACCTCAAGTTCACGTTGTTCAAGAGTCACTCTTTTTAATTGGTCAAAAAACCATTTAATTTTGAGATTCCATTCTTCACCAGAATCTGTTTCTAAAGATAGGGAAACACTGCATTCTCTTCCGCCTTCTTCAAAGAATGTATTATTAATAACGTTAGAAAATAATCTTTTATATTCAGTTTCACTCATTCCTCTTTTACCGAATAAAGTATAGAGGATAGCTTTTAAAATTGTAGTTTTTCCTGCACCATTAAGCCCCCCAAGAAGAATTATATTTTTACCTTCTTCTTCTCTTACTTTTTTAGGGATATACATATCTACTTCTTGAATACCATAATACGTTTTATAATTGTTTAAAGTCAGTTTTTTTAAAAGCATTTATTTATCACCTTACTAATTATTTTTATAGCGGTAGGCTATTATTTCTTGATATTCATTCACTCTTTTGGATGAACTAACATTTTCATAAGATAACTTTCTTGCTGTACTAATTAATTCGGTAGCTAGGTTGAAAGGAACATCATTTTGTTTGCAAATTTTAGCTAGAAGTTCTATTTCTCTTTTTTTTATATCTTTCATGGCAATTCACCTTTATATTAAATTGAATATAACTAAAGTAAATATATTCAATTTAAGTTTATCACACAATTACGGAATAGTTTATATTATCCGGGTAAACTAATAATTTCCATTTTATAGTACTTAAGATAATAGGTCATTTATCTTATAGTTCATGTCATAATACATCTTTAACATATGGAAGGATGTGGTATCATATACAGTGGGGTGATAGAATGGCTAAGCCTATAGCAAGCAAGGGAGTTAAATGGATTGAGCAAATCCCAAAGCATATATTAGAAAAGCTTGATCAAGATAACATCGACTATAGTCTAAAGGATGTAATTAATATCTGTGAAGAAATTATCACATTATATGATAATGGTATAGAAACAGAGTCTACCTGGAACGGTTCACCTGTTCCAAATCTTATGATGAGTACAGTCACTTTCAGGAACAAGTTTAAAAGGTATATTGAGATAGATAAGTGAAAATGATAAAGACTTTCAATTAATAAAATAGTGAATAAATCCTACTGAATTTGATAACTCGAGTAGGATTTTTAGTGTCTAAATTAACTTCATTTTCCTGAGAAATATATAAAAGTGTCGTACTAAATGTATATGATAATACTGATGAGTAAGTCGTTTTTAATATTATAAAATCAAACCTAAGTAGGTATACAAGTTAATTTATTTTAAGATATGTGTATAAGAAGCTTCATTCAATAAGGGGTTGCAAAAAGTGGACAGTAAACTTCGAGAATGTTTTTTGAAAATATCAAATGAATACCTATCAGCAAGAAGTGGTAATTTTGGTGGGCATACTTTGGCAAGATTTATAAGACATGATGTACCGAGTGAGATTAGCAAATTACCTTTTCTTAATGAAGTAAATTACTCTGTTGCTGCTTCTGCGGGTAAAGGAAACTGGGCAACGGTACCTTGGATATCGATTCTAAATAATGCAGTCACTAATTCTACGCAAAGAGGCTATTATCTGGTTTATTTATTCAGTGAAGATATGAAGAGACTGTATTTGTCTTTCAGTCAGGGTGTTACGGAAACCTCTAAAGAAGATATGGAGCGGACCAAGAGAGATATTCGTGGACACATTACTATGGATTCTTCGGTGAAGCAAGATGATTACTTATTTTTAGGGGAGAGTAGCAGAGCGAAACAATATGTAAATTCTACAGCTGCTTATATTGAATATAACCTGGATGACCTACCGTCGGAATCTGAGCTTATTCAGGACCTTGAAATGATGGTTGGCTATTATGAAGAGTATATCGAATTCAAGAAAGATCCGCAGATCGATCCTTTATATACACCACCTATGGGTAGTGAAATGACATACGAAAAAGAAAAATGGTTAGCGACTAGTAAAGACCTCATCACCCACATCCATTCCTACATAACAGCCAAAGGTTTCTTCTATACGAGAGAAGAAGTCACGAACTTGTTTCTCTCTCTTAAAACAAAACCGTTTGTAATTCTTTCGGGTATTTCCGGTACGGGGAAGACGAAGATTGTTCAGTGGTTTGCTGAGAGTGTGGGGGCGACGGAGGAGAATGGGCAGTTTACGTTGATTCCGATTCGTCCGGATTGGAATGATGGTTCGGATTTGCTTGGATATGTAGATATTAAGGGCGACTTCAAGCAGGGTCCGTTTACGAGGGTGATTGAAAAGGCGGAGCAGAATCCGGACGATCCTTATTTTGTGCTGCTGGATGAGATGAATCTGGCACGGGTGGAGCATTATTTCAGTGATGTGTTGAGTGTGATGGAGAGCCGGAAGTGGGAGGACGGAAAGATGGTTACGTCGACCCTTCTATCAGCGGAAATCGCACAAAGGGATATCAGGCTGCCTGTGAATCTGTATGTCATCGGGACGGTCAATATGGATGAAACGACCCATCCTTTTAGCAAAAAGGTGCTCGACCGGGCGAATACGATTGAATTCAATCGGGTGGCGTTATCGAATCTTTCCTTTTTGGAAGATCAAGAAGAAGTGGAGCCAAAGCTGGTTCAGGACCATATGTTCAGGTCGAGATATTTGCACCTAAAAGATCTATATCTCGGAAATCAGGATTTGGTTCAGAAGGTCACGGCGGAACTGGAAGAGATCAATAAATCGTTGATCTTAACAAATGCCCATATCGGGTACCGGGTTCGCGACGAGATTTGTTTTTATCTTGCTTATAATGAAGAAAGTGACTTGATGGATTTCAATACCGCGTTCGATCACTGCATTTTACAGAAGATCCTGCCGCGTATTTCCGGAAGTGACAGCCGTGTAGATCGGCTGTTAAGAGGGTTATATCAATTATTTACGAACAAAGAATATAGCGATGATCCGGCATGGAATGAAAGTAGTACGGCAAGGTATCCAAAGAGTGCGGCTAAGGTAGTCGAGATGTTAGGGAGGTTAGTAGAAGATGGCTTCACTTCCTTCTGGATCTCCTGATGATGTCACGTTGGTCAAAATCGAGACAGATAGCCTGTCCCTTGCGATCAAGGGAAAGCCATTTCATCACCGGTATGAGGGATTAAAACAGTACCGCAAGATGGATTTTCATGATGTGATGCAATTTTCCGTACAGGGTGAGAAGATACAACGTGTTGAAGTCTATGATATTGAATCGGGGAAGTTAACCGAGTCACAGGACGTACGCCCGATCTTCTTCGAGAATGGGACCTATCAAGTGATTGTGGTTTCCAAACAAAATCAAGAACTGGAATTCTACCATGAGCATCCTATCTTGCGCCAGGCGGTATCACGAGTAGACCTAGCGGAAATTCCGATGTTGATGGGGAATCTTCAGTTTCAAAATGAGGTCGGGTATACGACCTTTGAAATTCGTTCCGAAGTGCGCGTTCTAGTGGAAGTGACACTTGAGATATTTCCTGTCAAATTGGATTATCAGAAGGATTACCGCCAGTTGCTGGATGAGGTGAATGATGAGATTTATAACCTGGCATTTCACTTTATCCGGAAGACCTATTTAGGTGCGAGCATTAAGCTGGATGGCAAACCAAGCCGGGCGGAATTTTACCGATTGATGACGAAACACTTCAAGCAGTTTATCCAGGCAGTCAGCCGAGTGGAGCGGCAGCCACACCACAAGTTGGAAACGACATATGTAAAAGCACGTGGCGATCAAATGAGTAAGGCTGATTCCTATACCCGGAAGTATCTGCAAAAGCGCAGTCAGTCGTTCGTCGAAGTGGAAAAAGGGATTTACATTCACGGGAAAATGATGATGCCACGCGATGGCATGAAGCCAAAAAAAGAGCTACGTTACGATACAAACGAAAATCGGTATGTGAAATGGATGATGGAACGATTGATTCATAAGTTCGATGATCTGCTGGGAGCGTTGACGAACCAAAATAAACGGTTCAAGGAAAAGCCGGATCCCGAACTGTTACTGCGTTTGAATGAGATGAAACGGCAGCTGGAATTAATAAAGAAGAATGGATTTTGGCGAAGGATCGGCCGGCTTGATCGTTCGGTGATGAGTTTGGTACTCCAAATGGCACCGGGTTATCGAGATGCGTTTCAAATTTTCTTAACGGTTTCAAAAGGACTCATGCTGCAAGGGAAGCTCTATCAAATGTCGGTGAAGGACGTCGCCACCTTATATGAATACTGGACTTTTTTGAAGCTAGGCCAGATTTTGAACAGGAAGTATACGCTAATTAGCCAGGATATTGTCAGTGTCAGCAGAGAGGGCCTCTTCGTAAACTTGGAAGCCAATCGTACGGCAAGGCGAATTTTTCAGCATCCAGTGACAAAGGAAAGAATCGAACTCACGTATCAAAAGTATGTAGGGAAGTTGCCGACCGTATCACAAAAGCCTGATACGATGTTGACGATTGCGAAAAAAGGCAAGAGCCATAGCTATAACTATGTATTCGATGCGAAGTACCGGATTGATTATGCCCAGCCGGACAGCTATTACCAAAGTCGTTATCAAACACCTGGACCCCTAGAAGAGGACATTAATACGATGCACCGGTACCGGGATTCTATTGTCTCGATGAATGACGGTCCATACGAGCGGACGGCCTTCGGGGCTTATGTGTTATTTCCCTGGTCTGATGAACAAAGCTATAAAGACCACCATTTTTATAAAAGTATCGATTCGGTCAATATCGGCGGACTTCCCTTTTTGCCACAGGCCACGGATCTGGTCGAACAATTCATCGAGCACCTCATTGAAAAAAGCCCTGAGGAAATCCAAGCGGAAGGGATCTTACCTAGGGGAACGAAAGAAGAATGGACATCCACGTTAGAGGAAAAAGTACTTGTCGGAACGGTTTCTTATGAAGGGGATTATCGAGATTTTATCCAACAAGGATCCTATCAAATCCCGGTTACTAGTTTGAGAAAAGGGTGGCAGGAAGCGAAATATGTAGCCCTCTATAAGACCTCGGGCATCGAAGAGAACGGCATTACGGAGTATGGTGAAATCAAGAGGTTATCAACGGATGAGCATTTCGTGACGTTCTATGTGGGAGTCTGGAAGAATACGAAGCAGGCGATCCGTCCGGTTAAATACGGAATCGCAACCTATATGATGACCACATTAACCCAACTAAATGACGCGAAAGAGCTGCCAGAACTTTATATGAAAAATAAACAGGAAACGACTCTTTGGAGGATGCTTAGAAGGATATCGGATCAGGTTCAAATCAGCCTGGATAGTCAGGTCGTCGATCAGGCCTCCAAGATTGGAACGTTTTCATTTAAAGATATCGAAATTCGATTGAACCAAGAAGAACAAACCTTATCGATAAGTAAGAATAGCGAGACAGAGGTATTAAGTACAGAGTTATTGATTCACCAGCCATCGAAGGTATTTAGGGAAGTGCTTAGATTGCTTTAATAAGATGCAAATCCATTTTACTATCTGTGAAATGGATTTTTTTTTATTGGAATATAGTGTATGGTGGATTTATAGTTAAATAGAAAATTATGGGGAACTAAGACTCAAGAAACAAGTGTAAACCAAAGGAGAAATGAAATGCAGCATATAATCAGTAGAAAAATTAAATCGGTCATAGTTGTCAGCGTTATCCTCGGTGGGTTCTTTCTTCTATTTGAACCTTGGATGGTTATACCCGTATTGATCTATGCTTTCATCGGATGTGCAGTCTACGGGCTACCGGTTTCGTTTTTATCGGATTTTGTCACGAGAAAGGCTGGAAGATATCGTTTTGTTTTGGCTTCTTTGATCTATTCGGTTTTTGGGTTTTTATCCTTCATCGTTTTACGAGATCTAGGAGTCTTTGCGGTTGTCTGCTCTTTGCTCTTCTTTCTTTCAGAAGAATGGCAGAGAGCGAGAGGAAACGATAGAGGGCTAAAGACAGCCAACAAGATGATCTTCATGAATGCGCTATCTACCGTACTTCTATTCTCTTTAGCTGCATGGGGATCGATGTTAATCCCGAATTCATTGTTTGAAGAGCAAACCAATGAATTGTTCCTCATTCCAAAAGGGTATGAGGGGGAAGTGAGGGTGGTATACAATATCGAAGACGCGCCACCGCCTGAAAAAAGTGAAGGCTTTGATGTGTACCGAATCAATGATAAAGGCTACACACTCAGTCCATTTCCTGAAAGCGAAGGCATAATCAATAATCAATATTATTATGTAGATGCAGAAGGAAATAAAGAGAAGATTGATGATAGCTGCATCCATAGTGGAGGTTCTGATGGCGGGAACGAAGAATATGAATACTCCAGTTCCTACTTTTTTGTCACACAGACACAATGTGGTGATACGTTTGGTGAAAATGCATTCCCACCCGATATGCCCCGTGGCATGTCGGTAGACCAAATTATCGATGAAGAAGGATTGGATAAGCTTGCATACTAGATTGAAATATAGGGACGCTTTGATATATGATCAGATCAACACCGCCGTCCTTACTATTGAGCGGACTTTTTCCCTTGGAGGTTTTTTCTTATGAACGATGCGAACTATTATGTGACCAAGCTCGGGATGGAACCACATCCAGAGGGTGGGTTTTATAAACGGACATTTGAATCCGAGGAGCAGACTTCAGATCAGGAGTTATCGGTAGAGTTTGAAGGAAAGAGAAAGCTATATACAAGTATCTTCTTTCTATTGGGCTCGAAAGACATTTCCCATCTACATCGTTTGAAATCCGATGAATTATGGTATTACCATGCGGGAAGCCCTTTAACGATTCATGTGATTGATGAGAATGGGGACTACAAAGAACGTAAGCTGGGGATTAACCTGGACGAAGGGGAAGTCCCACAAGTGTTGGTCCCGAAAAACTCCATCTTCGGATCTTCCGTCATGGATGAGGATACGTTCTCATTAGTTGGATGCATGGTCTCGCCCGGTTTTGAGTTCCAGGACTTCGAGTTGTTCACTCAAGAAGAGCTATTGTCGAAATATCCGCAACATAGGGAAGTAATCATGAAGCTGGCTTATGAAGAGATCCCTAAATGATTGAGCGGTCTTACACACGATAAAAAAGAGAAGTGGATCCTCTACACACTAGTAGGAGATCCACTTCTCTTTATCACTATATAGACTTTTTACGTCTTTATACTCCGACCGTGTTCCGTTTGTCTTTAGGCCGGTCCGTCATACTGAAATACACGGCCCCGATGATAATGAGAACAATGATGATTCCTGCGAGAGTGAAGGACGTATTTAATAATAAAATGAATCCTAATCCTGATAAAGAAGTGATAGTGGATAGTACGGTCCATGTTGAGAATGTTTCTTTCATGCTTAGTCCAAAGTATTCTTTAATCATCCAAAATCCCGCGTCATTCACATGTGAGCAAATGGAACTTCCTGCTCCCGTTGCGAGCGTTACCAAGGCTAGATTCACATCGTATTGAGCCAGGATGGGGATGACTAATCCTGCCGTGGAAATGGCGGCAACTGTGGCTGATCCTAAAGAAACCCGTAATATGGCAGCAACTAACCAGGCAAGGATGATCGGTGACATGGCACTGCCTGTAAATAATTCGGCTACGTAATCTCCTACACCCCCAGTGATGAGTACTTGCTTGAAGGCACCGCCGCCTCCAATGATCAAGAGCATCATCCCGATTGCGGCAATGGATGAGGTACAGGAAGCCATCACATCCCTGATTGGAGTCTTTCTTGCGATTCCCATTGTATAGAAGGCAAGAAATAAAGATAATAACATGGCAGTCGAAGCGTTTCCTACAAGACGAACGATTTCTATTAATGTATTATCCTCAAATCCTACTGATTTTTGAACCATATCAAGGATGGTAGCTATGGCCATTAATAAGACAGGGAACATGGCAGTCAAAACACTTATTCCGAAACCAGGCGTTTCTTCCAGCTTGAATGTTTTTTGTTCGCCCAAAGAAGCGATATTACCCGTTTTCTGGAATGCATCCGGAACAATTTTTTTAGCAAACTTCGTATATAGGGGACCTGCAAGGATGACGGTCGGTATGGCGACGATGATCCCATAAAGTAAAACCAATCCAATATCTGCACCATATTCACCAGCTATGACGGTTGGACCTGGATGCGGGGGTAAGAAACTATGCGTGGCTAATAAGGCTGCAGCCATGGGAATACCTAGGTGTAGAATCGAAACTTTCAGTTCTTTGGCCATGGTGAATACAATCGGAATCAATAACACCAATCCTACTTCAAAGAATAGGGCGATCCCGACGATAAAAGAAGCAACGACAACAGCCCATTGAATTTTATCCTCGCCAAATTTGTTAATTAAGGTCATGGCAATACGCTGGGCTCCCCCTGCATCGGCAATTAATCGACCAAGCATGGCACCAAGCCCAAATATTAAAGCGATATGACCAAGTGTACCGCCTAATCCACCTTCAATGGTTGTAACAATTTCCTTTAAAGGCGTCCCTAGCGCTAAAGAGACGACAAAAGATACAACAATCAATGAAACGAATGTATTTAACTTGAATCCAGTAATCAAAATGAGCAACAGGATAATCCCAAACGCTACTATAAGTAATGGCATAATAAACCTCCCATAAAATAATGAAAATATTTCGGTTTGCTCAAACTTACTACAATCGTTCGTAACTCTAGGATGGCTTATGCTATTTTGTTTACTAGTTATAAAAAGTGGGTAGTTTAAAAATTATATAGAAAACGCTTTCATTTTCATTCTGAAAGTGGTCGCCATATTCTACCCACTGTAATTCATCAATTCTGAACGAGCGTTTTTTCTTCACCCAATGCTTTTACTCCGGCTTTTAGAACTTCGATGATTCGATCGGTATCATAGATATTCCCACGCCAAGTTCCTCCACTCACTGATTGAAGTGCAGCCCATAAACGAGTATCATCTGGAAGTTTGGGATCCGGTCTAAGCTCCGGGTGAAGGTCACGTGCTTCCAAGACTGTAGTGGCCTCCTCTATAGAAAGTCTTTCATTCTCGGTACCGACGAAATTAACGGAACCCGCTAATTGATTGCGGTCGACGATGATTTCAATGATATCTCCATCACGTAATTTTCCGATTGCTCCGCCAGACAAGGCCTCGGGTCCAATGTGTCCAATACATGCGCCAGTAGAGACACCAGAAAAACGTGCATCCGTAATCAAGGAGACATGTTTTCCGTAAGACAGATGTTTTAAGGCCGATGTTAGTTGATAGGTTTCCTCCATGCCCGTTCCTGAAGGACCGCCGCCCATAACGACCATTACATCTCCGGCTTGTATGCCTCCTGTTTTAATCGCTTTTATAGCGGACTTTTCTGAAGTGAACACTTTGGCTTTTCCTGTATGGCGATATACTCCATCTTCTCCCACCACGGATGGATCGATGGACGTGGATTTAATGACGGATCCTTCAGGAGCAATATTTCCTTTCGGGAAGGTCACGGTGGACGTAAGCCCTTTTTCTTTTGCTATGGCTGGGTCCATGATCACGTCATCAGGGTTGATCCCATCATTTTCCAACAATTGTTTCTTCATCATAACCCGTCGTTCTGATTGTTCCCACCAATCGAGGTTGGCACCAAGGGTTTCGCCGGTAACGGTTAGTACATCTTCATGCAAGACACCTAGTTTTCTTAAATGAAGCATAACTTCTGGAACTCCGCCTGCCAGGAATACCTTGACCGTCGTATGGCCAGTCGGACCATTTGGCAGTACATCGACTAAGCGGGGGACTTTCTTGTTGATCCTGGTCCAATCTTCAACAGTTGGTAACTTGCATTTAGCTGCATGGGCAATGGCTGGAATATGAAGTAATAAGTTTGTGGAACCTCCGAAAGCTGCGTGAATCACCATCGCATTTTCGATTGCTTTATCCGTAATAATATCCTTGGTGGATATTTTCTTCTTCTCCAATTCTAAGGCTGCACGTGCTGATTGCTTTGCCATCTCCACCCATACTGGTTGACCTGATGGGGCTAGTGCCGAGTGAGGTAGTGCCATGCCAAGGGCTTCTGCCACGACTTGGGAGGTTCCGGCTGTTCCAAGGAATTGACAGCCTCCGCCTGGTGTTGCACACGCACGGCAACCAAGGTCGGCAGCTTCTTGCAACGTGATTTCGTTGTTTGCGTATCGTGCCCCGATGGTTTGGATCTTTCCTGCATCTTCTCCATTGGTAGGTGGAAGTGTCACACCTCCAGGGACGATGACAGTTGGCAAGTCGTGCATGGATGCTAAAGCGACCATCATGGCTGGAAGACCTTTATCACATGTTGCCACTCCAATAACTGCCCGACCCGTAGGCAATGATCGGATTAATCTTCGATAAACGATGGCTGCATCGTTTCGATACGGAAGGGAATCAAACATCCCGGTCGTTCCTTGAGTACGGCCATCACATGGGTCACTTACGAATCCTGCAAAGGGAACGCCGCCTTGTTTACTGATCTCTTCGGCTGCCGCCTTCATTAATAGACCGATTTCCCAATGGCCGGTATGATAGCCTAATGCAATAGGCGTACCATCATGATCCCTAATTCCGCCTTGAGTACCAAGGATGAGCACTTGTTTTCCAAGGAGGTTTGAAGCTGACCATCCCATTCCAACATTTTGGGATAATCCAAAAAGGTCACCACTTGGTGATTCTAACAACATTTCGGAAGTAAGGGGGAGGGAACCATCTGCCCCTTTTGCATGCGTTTGAATTTTGTAAAGAGAGACATCCTCATCGCCAAATATTGATTGAAATGACATATATATAAACCTCCGCAATTAGATTTTCGCTTTCATCGCAAGTAAATCACGCAATATTCCGGCAATTCATTCCCTACAAATCTATATTTATCTTCGAAGTTCTCTGAGAAACCTCCTTTTGTTTTATAATATAAAACAACGTTCATCTATAAAAAACTTATGATGTAATCTAAAGTAATCATATATTTTCTGAAAAGTCAATTAATTTTTTCGTAGGTAAAAACCGTATATTTATAAGAAGTTTTACCTAGATAATAATGACGTAATCCAGGAGGGGTCATCTGAAGAATAATCCGGATCATCATAATTTTACGTAGGTACATAAATGGATTCAATCCAATTATTTATGGGTCGAAAAAAATTCCATGTAAGTAATATTGCTTCTTGACTTTTCAAAAAATCTAGTATTATATTGAATTATGAGAAAATTTTGTCATTATAAAACCAAGTTTCATAATTTAAAACAAGTAGGTGACAATCATGCCTGTTATTCAATCAGTAGATCGCGCTCTTCGCATTCTCGATTTGTTTGACGAACATACAACAGAATTGAAGATAACAGATATCAGTAATCAAATGGGACTTCACAAGAGTACCATCCATTCTTTATTGAAAACGCTTTTAAATCATGGCTATATCAGCCAGAATCCTGAGAATGGGAAGTATGGATTGGGAATGAAGCTTTTTGAAAGAGGGAACTATGTCATACAGTCTTTGGACGTTAGAGATTTATCAAAAAAATACTTAATGGATTTATCGGCGAAAACCGGACAGACAACCCACTTGGTTATATTGGACGGAAAAGAAGGGGTATATATTGATAAAGTGGAAGGCCCAATGGCCGTTATTCTTTATTCAAAAATAGGAAAACGAATTCCACTTCACTGCTCCGCTGTCGGTAAAGCGTTAATCGCCTTTAAAGATCCGGAAGAAATTAAAAAAATTCTACATGAATATGTCTATTTAAAACAAACGGAGCTTACCATTACGGATGAATCTACATTCATGCGTGAGCTTGAACAAGTTCGATCTCAAGGGTACGCCATCGATAACCAGGAAAATGAGCCTGGCGTTCGCTGTATTGCAGCGCCTATTCGAAATCATGAGAATAAGGTTATTGCAGCGATTAGTCTTTCTACACTCGTTGGTCGCATAAATGATTCTCAGTTAGACATTTTCATCGAACAACTGAAACAGGCGGCCTTAGAATTATCAGAGCAAATGGGGAATGGGATACCAATTTCATAGAAGGTGGTTCCCTTCTCTTTTGTCTATATATAGAAACCGTGTTTTATATTATAAAACAAAAGGAGGCTATTTAATGCGGATTATCCGATATATCAATGAGCACTCAAATGCAACGCTAGCAGCTGTAACCAATGGGGGAGAAGTATATCCCCTTCCTCAAGAAGGCTTGATTGAACTAATCCAACAGGCAAACGAACAACAAGTATCCCCACTCTCTTTCATAGAAAATTTCCTTTCTACATCAATGCCTATTCAACAATCATTAGAAGATTTATCACTACTCGTTCCGATTGTAGCGGAAGAAGTATGGGCGTCTGGCGTTACATATGAGCGTAGCCGCGATGCCCGTAACTATGAAGCGACAGATGGAAGGCTTGATGCCACTACTTTCTATGACAAGATCTATGAGGCGGAACGTCCGGAAATTTTCTTTAAGTCCACGGCTGCCCGTACAGTCGGCCCAGGGAAGGACGTTTATTTACGCAGTGACTCCAATTGGCAGATCCCCGAGCCAGAATTGGGCCTTGTCATCGACCGGGAAGGTGGCATTCTTGGATATACGATTGGGAATGACATGAGCTGTCGTGACATTGAAGGAGAGAACCCTCTTTATCTCCCACAAGCGAAAATGTGGAAAAACTCCTGTTCCATCGGGCCAGCCATCCTCCTTGCCGAGTCCGTGAAAGATCCTTATGATTTCGACATCACCTGTAGAATCTACCGGAATGACGAGCTTAAAGTAGAGGGACAGGCGAATACCAGCCAGTTAAAAAGAAAATATCATGAATTAGTCTCGTTCCTCATTCGCGACAATCAAATTTTTGACGGCACTGTATTGTTGACGGGAACGTGCATCATTCCGGAAAATGACTTTACCTTATTGGATGGAGACCGGATTGAAATTGAAGTCTCTGGCATTGGTGTCTTGAAAAATAATGTAAAGCTGCCGAAGAACATTTTAGTCTGAGTAAAGCAGATGGTGTACTGATTTTGTAAAAAAACCTTATGCAATGATAATAAACTTACTATTCATTCAATTTGTTTCGCGATTAAACCATTACAAGGAATATGGGGGTATATATGATGAACGTAAAAACGGATGAAAAAACGTATTTAAACTATATCAATGGTAAATGGGTATCGGCTTCTATTCAAAAGGTCGATACGAGTATCAATCCAGCCAATCGTCATGAAGTTGTCGGGTATGTTCAGCAGTCTGGGAAAGAAGACTTGGATGATGCGGTGCTTGCCGCGAAGAAAGCACAAGTGTATTGGAAGAAACTATCCGGTGCTGCCCGTGGGGAGTTTTTGTATAAGGCCGCGAATGCAATCGAGCGACGTATCGATGAAATTGCGGAAACGATGACGCGTGAAATGGGAAAAACGCTCCCCGAAGCGAAAGGGGAAACAGCTAGGGGTGTCGCCATCCTACGTTATTATGCAGGAGAGGGAATGAGGAAGGTGGGTGATGTGATTCCTCCATCGGATTCCGAAGCCCTGATGTTCACCACTCGTGTTCCCCTAGGAGTTGTAGGTGTGATCACGCCTTGGAATTTCCCAGTGGCCATCCCTATCTGGAAAATGGCGCCGGCACTCATCTATGGAAATGCGGTTATTCTGAAACCAGCTCAAGAAGCGGCCGTAACCGCCGCCAAGGTAATAGAATGTTTTGACGAGGCAGGGCTTCCGGTAGGGACGGTCAATATGGTAACGGGACCGGGGTCTGTCATTGGTCAGGCGATTACCGATCACCCGGATATCCATGCGGTTACATTCACGGGATCTGATTCGGTCGGTAAAACGATTGGACTGGGGGCTTTCAAGCGTGGTGCCAAATATCAGTTGGAAATGGGCGGGAAGAACCCGGTCATCGTGGCCAATGACGCCGATTTAACACAGGCCGTAGAAGCAACGATTAGCGGAGGTCTCCGTTCCACAGGTCAGAAATGTACGGCCACAAGCCGGGTAATCGTCCAAAGTGAAGTGTATGAGGCGTTTAAAGATAAACTGATCGAGAAGATAAAGGAAATAAAAATTGGCAATGGCTTGAATGAAGATGTATGGATGGGTCCATGTGCAAGTGAGAATCAGCTTAATACAGCCCTATCCTACGTTAGGAAAGGAATCGAAGAAGGCGCAACATTGATTCATGGTGGTAAACGGATAGAGGATGGGGAATTAGCCGATGGATTCTTTATGGAACCCGCTGTCTTCGAAAACGTTAGTAACAGCATGACGATTGCCCAAGAGGAAATCTTCGGACCCGTGCTTGCCCTGATTAAAGTGGAGACGTTGGAAGAAGCAGTACACATTGCAAACGACGTGAAGTTTGGGCTAAGTGCTTCTATTTTCACCAAAAATATCGGTCACATGCTTTCCTTCATTAATGAGATGGATGCTGGTCTCGTACGGATTAACGCCGAATCAGCTGGAGTTGAACTACAAGCCCCATTCGGGGGGATGAAACAATCCAGTTCCCATTCCCGTGAGCAGGGGGAAGCGGCAAAAGAGTTTTACACGTCTATTAAGACCGTATTCGTAAAGGCATGAATGAAAATAGGGTCTGATTAAATGAATGGATCCTCGAAATTCATAATTTCTTAGAAAGGGTAAGCCCCAAAAGTCAGACAATGACTTTTGGGCTTGCCTTTTTTTCGTTAGTCTATGTTAAAGGTAAGGGTTGATTTTTAGTAAGGTGGTATTGCTTGTGAAATGTTACACTTCAACTAACGGGGCAGGATAGCTGAAGACTGCTGTTTGACCTTCATTCAATAATTGGTCCATTATCTGGAATATAAAGGATTGTCTGAATTCTATAAGTTTGTAATAATTGGTGGTAAGCAAACTCTCCACTTTATTAGTTTGGTTAATTGCATTTATAGCTTCATTTTGATGTAAATTCATCATTATTTTTATATAAAGGTTAATTAATACAATCTTAAATGGGCGATAAATATGTTAATTGGAGGATAGTCAAAAATGAAGAAATTAGTTAGTGTTCTTATTGCCTGTATTTTTGTTATTGCATTAGCGGGATGTGGTGGAAATTCGAATGAACATGAAGGTGAAGCAAAAACGCCGTCAGGTTCAAGTATCCAAGAAGGTAGAAATCACCAAGATGTTATTAATGATTTTGAAGAACAAGGTTTCACGAATATTAAAACAGAAAAACTGGAGGATTTAATTACAGGGTGGCTAACAAAAGATGAAGAGGTTGAAGAAGTATCTGTTGGTGGCGATGTTGATTATTCTCCAGATGAATGGGTATCTTCGGATACAGAAGTCATTATTAAGTATCACACATTCAAAAAAGAAGAAACTGAGAGTGTAGCAGAATCTGAGGTAAAAGATAATTCAAGTGCGGAAAAGACGGAAGAAGAAATCTTAACAGTAGATAGCAACAAAGAATTAGCGGAAATACTTAGCACAAAAGACGAGTCTAGTCCTCTTTTTAAAGAATTTGCTCAGAAGTATGCTGGAAGAACCATTGAGTTTGATGGGAATACCGCTAATGTGAGTAAACACGGAAATAATGAAACAAGATTTAATTATTTAATTTTTGCTGGAGATTATAGTACAACAACTTTCTCAGGACCTCAATTCCAATTTAAAGATGTTAATTATTATGATTTACATCTTACAGGAGATAATATCCCTGATCCTTTTGGAGTAGGTCTTAATATTCGTATCATTGCTACGGTTGGAGAATTTGATGAAAATACTGGTCTTTTTCTACTCAAACCAGTTTCTATCAAAATGAGATAAATATCTTTAACACGTAGCTTTATAGGTTAATAAGATATCATTTGAGTCAACTTTGGCATTCACTTTACAAAAATCTAAAGATATAGATACTCACCTTCTGAAAAAAGAAGATGAATATTGTTATCTCTTTTCATTGTTTACATACCGTATTTCTTATAGAAATAACGGGGCAGATTAGTTGAATAAAAAAGCCAAAAACAATAAGACAGTAGGTGAATTCAATGTATGTTAGAGCCTTTTTTATAAAGGGAAAATGGGAAATATTATTTTTTGCGTTATTATTTATAGCGGGATTTATTTCAAGTTTTATCTTTATTGGTGGGCCTGTTACCTATTCAGCTCCTTTTGGTGTGTTATGCGGATTTTTATTATTGCTTTTTATCGAGTACAGAAGGTTTAAAAAGACATTTACTACTCAAAGTTAAGATAAAAAAATACTTCAATCAAAGCCTTGCTTAGTAAGAATCGGGATTTATACCTGTAATAAATAAAATGAGCTTGGAGATACATTTTCCTGCTCATTTTTTTGAGCATTATTAAATCACCATTACCTTTAACATAGCCTAAAAAATAAAAAGATTCCTGGGAGGTCCAGATGAATATTGAGTTTAAGGTAATTGATCAATCAAATTATAACGAGTGCATAGAACTTCGCTTACATAAAGAACAGGAGAACTTTGTCGCCCCTAATATTTTTTCATTAGTACAAAGTGCATATGAACCAGATCTATACCCATTAGGGGTTTATTGTGATAATAAAATGGTTGGTTTTATTTTATATGATTTTGATTATGAACTTAACGGATGGTCAATGAGCAGATTTATGATTGATGTGAACGATCAAAACAAAGGAATAGGGAAAATGGTCATACAAAGGTTTATAGAGTTTTTTATTAATAAATATGGTCATGTACCACTTTATACAAGTGCTTCTGTCGATAATCAAATTGCAATTGCATTATATGAACAATTTGGTTTTGAAAGAAAAGAAGTAATAGAATATGAAGCGGGCGGAAGAAAACACAAAGACTTTAAAATGCTTGTACAACTTTAACGTTTTTTTAAGGGTAATAATGAGTAGAGGTAATCAAAGGTATAGAGGGGCTGTATAATCTTATTCCAGTGGATTTTCAAGAGGCAGAAATGTTGTTAAATCAACGTTTCTGCCTTTGTTTTACGATAAAAATCGTGTTAGGTTCAATGGACATTAAAACAAATGAGGTGCTTTTCTATGAAACGAAGTTCGACACTCTTTTTGAAGGTGGCTGTGATTTTCATTGGCACTCCAGTTCTTGCTTTGTGCCTATTTGTGTTGCCTCAGATTGCGAATGAAGCCAATGAAGCAGCAAATCGAGGATGGGACTTGGCCTATGTGGTATATGGAATTCTAGTAGTGATGTATCTGTCAGTCATTCCATTCTACTTCGCTCTTTATCAATCGTTTACCCTTTTGCGTTATATTGACAAGAACCAAGCTTTCTCGGAGTTATCTGTAAGAGCTCTAAAGAAAATCAAAAACTGTGCCCTCATAATCAGTGGTCTTTATGTAATCGGCTTACCATTTGTCTTTATCTTAGCGGAGAATGATGATGCACCGGGTCTTATCCTAGTTGGAATGGTGATGATTTTTGCGCCGATGGTGATTGCTGTCTTTGCGGCTCTTCTTCAAAGACTTCTACAAGAGGCCATCGAGATAAAATCAGAGAACGACTTACTGAGGTGAGTGATGTGGCAATAATAAATAGGCTCTTTTCTAAAAGATTGTTGCTATTGAATAAGGCCTTTTTAATAAAAGGCGGTGTTAAAGATAAAGGTTGTTTTTCGTAAAGGTAATATTGTTTGTGAGACGTTATACTTTTAACTAACAAGGTAGGATAGTGAAAGGAGTAATATGGAATTTATGGTATCATAAAGGTAATAATATTTTGGGATTACTTGGGAGGTTAAATGCAGGGTGCCAAAAATGAAACAAAATATATGGGAGAAAGAATATAAAAATGTCGATATTTTATGGGGATTCAATCCTAATAGTATCTTATCTCAATATGTTGAGTTGCTTCCTGAAAACGGAGAGGTTTTAGACTTAGGTATGGGAGAAGGACGGAATGCCCTTTTTTTCGCTAAAAAGGGATTTGCTGTTGAGGGTATCGATATTTCTGAAACAGCAGTAGAACGTTGTTTGGAACTTTCGAAAGAGCAAAATCTGAATATTAACGCTAAAGTTCAAGATATTACTTCTTTTGAGATTGAACCAAATAAATATTCTTTAATTATACTTTCTAATGTACTTAATTTTTTTCCTGATAAGGATATTAAAATTATTATCGAAAAGGTGAAAAATGGGCTGATTAAAAATGGGTTGGTATATATTAATGCCTTTGATGATAAAGAACCAGGTAGAAAAAAAGCTCTAGAGAAGTATGAGCAATTAGCAGAGCATACGTTTTATAATACAAGTTCAAATATGTTTCTTCATTATTTTACAAGAAGTGAGTTAGAAAGCTTTTTTACCGATTATAAAACGATAAGCTTGTCTCAGTCCTACTCTATGGACATTTCGCACGGTCATCCTCATTTCCATAGTACATTAGAAATAATGTCACAAAAGTCTTGAAAAAGTTATCATTCTTCTAACACTAATAACTGTGTAGTTCTTGAAAAATGGCATCATTTGATGGCATTTAGAATGTAAAAAAGTATCCTTAATTCATTACCAGGAGCTAATCAGCATATTTTTCTTTAAAGAGATAGCGTTGGCGAGAGTGATATTTACCATTACGTTTAAAGGACATACTTCCGCAGTGAAGACAAGCTAATCCCTTTGAAAACCGTGTTTCCCGAACTTCTTCTACCATTTTTGATATATCGGATTTCGGTTCAGGGAACAAGTCTTGTTGAAGTGCTCTAAATAGCTCCAACTGCTCTTTTTTGTAAGGGAATTAAAGTCTTTATAAACATCGTGCCAAGCCATCACCATTTAAAGGAAAAGGAGCGTAACAGAACTGTCGAGACTGCCATCCCGAAGACCTTTTGGAATGCTTCTGCCCCGCATCCCCCCATCTAAATTGAAAGGAAGCGTTAAAAGATAGTCGGTACCATTCCCCCATCCATACGGATTGGAGAACCTTTAAAGGAGGAGGCATAAGGACTACATACAAATGCAGTTAGTCGGCCTATTTCACTTGGCTTGATAAATCGCTGTATTTCAGATTGGGGTAGGTTTGTAGTCATGAACTCTTTCTCCTTTTCTGAAAACGTCATATCTTCATCAGAGTAGATACCGTCAATGATTTGCTGCACATTTTCTGAGAGTGATGGCCCCGGTAAGATTGTATTTACTGTAACTTCTGTTCCAATTGTTAATTTCGATAAGCTTTTTGACAAGGACAATAGCATTGATTTTGTCATGCAATACTGTGGCATTTGTCCCGAAGGCATAATGGCTTCTTCACTCGCAATAAAGATAATGCGACCATCATTATTTTTCAGCATTTTGGGTAAATAGAATTTAGATAACCCATTTGCAGCAAGAACGTTGGTGCGAAAGTATATTTCCCATACTTCATCGTCCACGTCCTCATAGTCCATCACTTCATAAATACCCATACTGTTAACCAAAATATCAATAGTGGGATATTCCTTGAATAAAGCTTCTCTTTGTTGAATTTCCACAATATCTGCTGTAGCATTTCGAGGAAAGGTATTTGGGAAATCCGATTTGATTTCATTAACCGTACGCTCTACATCTTCAAAATTTCTTCCATTGATTAGTACATTCACGCCTTCTCTGGCCAGTTCTATGGCAATTGCTTTACCTATGCCCTTTGTTGATCCTGTAACTAGAGCTGTTTTGTTGTTTAATCCCATATCCATCATACATTTCCCCTTTTTATATGAAAAAACTCACTATTAAGGCCCATCCATTTATTGAGTCTGTGTACCTAAATGTTCAGTGCGCCAATGGGATGGAGTAACACCTTCCCATTGGCGGAAGGCGCGGTAGAACGAGTTTTGGTCCTCATATCCCATCAGGAAGGCCACTTCTTTAATATCGAGCGAGATGTCGGTTAAATACATTCGTGCCTGCTCTTGACGGACTTCTGCCAAGAGGTGCTTGAAGCTCCTGCCCTCATCAGTAAGCCGGCGCTGTAGAGTACGATCGCTCATCCCCATCTCCTTCGCGATCGTCTGTATGTCGGGGCGCCCTCCTGTTAGACTGCGCTTTATGATCCACTTCACGATCTCTGTAATGGGGGTGATACGTTGATGCTCACCCAACGATCGGTCCAGAACGGGAGTCAGGATCTCCAACAAATCTGCGTTGTACGAGACAAAGGGACGGTCCAGGTCTCTTCGATGTAGCGTCAACCGATTACCATTTGCACCGATCTGTATCGGGCAACCGAAGTAAGCTTCAAGTGCCTGTACATCGCCCATCGGTTGCGTGAATTCTACAGAACTTGCCATCAAGGGTTGGCCTGTTCCCCGACGCCCTAGCTCCAGAAGAAATGCCAGCGTGATCCCAACTAGCAAGGGCGGACCGGATTGCTCGGTATTCAACCAATCCAGTTCAATTGTGCAGTGTTCATCTTCCTCGTTTATGCGCAAAATTTCGGGGGGACAAAGTTGTTTGTATCGGGCCATTCGTTTGAGAGCGTCGCGGTAGTCACGAGCGTGATACGTCGCTAAGACGGACGGTGGATATTGAGCAGGTTCGAAGACGGTCGCGAGCTTGATGATCCCCTTGGCAGTGTCATCCATGATATCGGAATAAGCCTGCCAGATTGCTAAGTATTGGGCGGTGGGGACAACTGGTGCAGTAAGGATGGTGAGTGGCAGTTGTGCTTGTTGAACTACGTCGTTGGCGGTTATTCCTAGTTGGCGTAATCCTTCCCAAAATCCTGCCGGAATCTTAATTCGAGTCGGAGGTGTCATACTATGAGCCTTCTTTCTTTTATCTATGTAAACATTCACTAGATTAATTGTGCTTATAATCTATCTAATTGGTGGGACAGTTATATATTACCTGTCCCATGTCTCTCTGTAACTAGTAAAGAGAGACAAGTTACTTGCCGATTGCGCCAAATGGCGATGCGTGGTTCCATGCAAGCCAACTATCGAAACAGGTTTAATCAAGCGAAGTACATCACAATTATCTTTTTAAAAGCTATGTTACCGTCTAGGGTTATTTTTCGTGAGGTGGTTTCGTTCTTATAGGGTTACTGCCAACTTTACGTCATAAAACTCATGCTGATACAATAAAATGGAAAATAGAGGTGATTTCTCTAAGCTAAGAGAAATCACCTCTATTTTTATCTATCTTTTTAGATGTAATTTTACCAATTGCTTTAGGGGTAGTAAGCTTCTTTGGAATAACATCCTCGGTGGTTTTCAGCAGGAAAATCTGGCGCTGGACCACTTGTTATGAAATGGATCTTGAGAATCACTTTTTAGGCACTTGTTTTGGAATTACTACCTAAATTGTCTTTCACTAAATCTTAATTGCTTTCCAGCAAGCTTCAAGCGTCTGCTGAATTTGATATTCATCAAGAGAATATTTTCCTGCTAAATAGCCTTGTATGACAGAGTTAATCATTCCAGTCACGAGTTGGCAACATAATATGATGTCCATTTCACGGATCATACCCTGTTTTTGACCCTGTTCAATGATTGAGAAAATTTCGATGGCTGAGGGATCTAGCCTGTTCCTCACTTCTTCGGAGATATAGGGTGACTGGCAATAGTTCTCAATAAATGAAAGTTCTTTGGGATAGTTGAGCGCATAATCCGCCGTGCTTTTTAAAATACCTTTTAATCTTTCATAAACAGTCTGACTGGGATCATACCCAATCATAACTGATTCTCCCATATGAGTACGAGCATTCTCAAAGAGCTCACTAACCAGTTCCTCTTTGTTTTTATAATAATTATAAAAGGTGCTAGAACCCACATTTGCCCTCTTGAAAATTTTCGAAAAGGTAACGGACTGCAAGCCCTCTTCTGTAATTAAATCAAGGGTTGCAGACAAAATGTCTTCACGTTTACTCATTATGCACCTCGCTAAGGAATAAATATTCTATTCAATCATACAATTTGATTACTAACATGTCAATTAAGCGAATGAAAATTCCAAATAAACATGATCATTATGTTTAAAATTTGCTGAAAAACGTATGAATCTATTTATTTAGAATATTTATGCTAATTTTATTGACTTTTTCATGGAAAATACATACAGTAGAGTAGAATAAATATTCCATTCCAAGTGATAAGTAACACAGAAACTCAAATTCTAACCAGGAGGCTCTAACATGGTCGATTATAAAGGAAAGGTGGCACTGGTTACCGGTGCTTCTGCAGGGATCGGCAAGGCATACGCTACGGAACTGGCAGCTAAGGGCTGTCATGTGATTGTGGTAGCGCGATCGAAGGACAAATTGGAGACGCTGGCGAAGGAATTATCATCCACATACGGCATTAGGGCGTATGCTATACCAGCTGATTTATCCAAAACAGGCGCGACACGTCTGTTGGCTAAACAAATTGAAGAGCTTGGCCTAAACGTGAACATTTTGATCAATAATGCAGGTTTCGGTACCCACGGGCGTTTCGAGGAGATTTCAAGTGAGCGCGAACAGGAAATGATTAACCTAAATATTGCTGCCCTCGTGGATATTACCCATCAATTTTTGCCCTACATGCAGCAGCAAAAGAATGGAATTGTTGTAAATATAGCTTCCCTTGGCTCCTTTCAGTCCATCCCATATATGGCTACTTATGCAGCTACCAAAGCGTTTGTTCTTTCGTTCACTGAGTCAATCTTTGCAGAAAATCGCCATCTTGGGGTGCGAGTCCTTGCATTATGCCCGGGAACAACCAAGACAGAATTTTTCGATGTGATTGGCACAACGGAAATGCCAGGAGGAATTAAAGGCACTCCCGAGTCAGTTGTGAAAGCTGGCTTCCGAGGGATTGAGAAAGGACGAAGCTATATCATAGATGGTACCTCCAATTATTGGATGGCTCAAAGCGCTCGCTTTCTCACACGAAAATTTACGGCCATCATGACCGAGCGACTGACGCGTCCTGCGTCATCTAAGGCTGCGGCTTCAATACCAGCTTCGGATAAGTCTAAATAAGAGGTGGGGCAAGTGGAATCCCAAAAAATGAATGCCATCAATATTATTTCTAGGAGGTAGAATAGATGAGGTCGGAAGCTATACAAAAAAGGACGCTTGGACGCGAGGGGTTAGAGGTTTCAGCTTTAGGTCTTGGAACCATGATGATGCCGAATAATGAGGAATCGGTTCGCGTGATTCAGGAAGCGCTGGATAGCGGTGTCACCATGTTTGACACAGCTGATATTTATGGTGAATTTGCACAGCAACGATTCGGAGAAAACGAGAAGTTGGTAGGTCGGGCGCTTAAGGATAGAAGGGATAAAGCGGTGATCGCCACGAAATTTGGTATAACACATACCCAGGGGCCCAAAGGTGATCGGGCGTATATTAAAAAATCCGTGGATGCTAGCTTATACCATCTCGGATTGGATTACATTGACCTTTATTATCAACATCGCTACGATCCGAATACCCCTATTGAAGAAACGATTGGAACGATGGCCGACTTGGTTAAGGAGGGGAAAATTCGCTTTATCGGTCTTTCTGAAGCACCTGCTGATATCATCCGTCGTGCGCACACCGTTCATCCCATTACGGCAGTGGAAACGGAGTATTCTTTATGGAGTAGAGAAGTGGAAGATGAAGTACTTCCGGTTCTCAAAGAATTAGGAATTGGTTTTGTACCTTATAGCCCACTGGGACGGGGGTTCCTGACAGGACAAATTAAAAAGTTTGAGGATTTGGCTGAGGATGATTATAGGCGAAATTATGAGCGGTTCCAAGGCGATAACTTCATTAAAAATGTGGAAGTCGCAGGGCTGATAGAAGAGATGGCTTCAAAAAAAATGTGTACATCTGCTCAACTTGCATTGGCGTGGCTGCTCGCTCAAGGAGACTTCATTACGCCAATCCCTGGTACAACGCGAATAGACCGGGTGAAGGAGAATCTTGGCGCTCTACAGGTTCAACTTACTCCAGCGGATTTCGAAGAAATTGAACGTATCTCTCCAAAAGGCCTCGCTGCCGGTGGGCGTTTCTAAATTTACAGTAGCCATTCACACGCTAACATTGAGTATCAAAAAAACTCCTATATAGGAGTTTTTTTGATTTTTACAATCAAGTTCAAGATGAGTCCCAATTACTGTAGAGGCAGCTCCGAAGTATTGATAATAGGATCATCGTGAGAAAGAATAATATCGTCATTATTCCAACTATCTTAATGACGTTATTTTGTTTACAGGTTTGTTGCTTTACGTATTAATTCACAGTTTTTTTTCAACTCTCGGCCAAAAAATGTGTTTGTTGAACCTAGTAAATCTTAACGAAAGACACTGAATTTTTTCAACACGTTATTCGTTTCTTCTTCGGTAACGCCGATATAACGCAAAGTGACAGAAGGGTGAGAATGATGCAGGATCCGTTGCAACATCGCAATATCCTTTAATAAAAAAGCTATGTTAAAGGTAAGGGTTGATTTTTCGTAAGATTGTTTTGCTTGTGAAATGTTACACTTCAACTAACGGGGCAGGATAGCTCAAAACAATGCAGAACTATACTATTTAAAGGAGTGATAACTAAGTGGAGAAAACCATCGAGCCAGAGGTGGAGACATCAGCGTTTGTAGAGGTTTTTACAGCTGTTCTACCATTTGTTCTTTTAGCGGTACTAGTTGTACTCATTGTCTTCATTGTATATGTCGTAAAGATTGCTAATCGTTATCTAGCTAATGGCAAAATAGCTGAACAAAAATTCAAAAGGGAAGAAACAGATATACAGGAGATTAAAAAACAACTTGACCGAATTGAAAAAATCCTAAAAGAAGCAAAATGATTTTTCTTATTGTGCTAATAGGGCATTGATCTTAGAAGGATTAATGCCCTTTTCTGTTGAACTTCTTATTGTAGAAAAGGGGCAGGTTAGTGGTATTTTTTAGGTAATTAAAGGAAATAAACTTTGCGTAATTTTCCACTTTTTTTTTATAATAAATAATGGAATGTTAATTTTCTGTTAATTGAGGAGTTACGGTGTGAAGAATCGACTGGGGTAAATTAGGAAGTAGCGAGGATAAAACAGGGGGAATTTTATGATATGTCTTATCAATGATAAAGAACACAAAGAAAAAATAGCAAGAAATATATTGTGTGATCTACCAGATTGGTTTGGACTCCCAGAAAGCACGGACGAATATATACGTTACAGCAAGGATATGCCTTTTTGGGCCGATATTGAAGATGAAAAAACAAGAGGGTTTGCTGTATTGAAAGAGACAAGCCCCTATACTGTTGAAATATATGTTATGGGAGTGCTAAAAGAATTTCATAGGAAAAAAATAGGTAAGCAACTATTCCAATATTGTTATGAGTATTCTAAGGAACAAGGTTACTTATATATGCAAGTAAAAACAGTAAAAGAAGGGTGCTATGAAAATTATGATAGAACAATAGCCTTCTATAAGAATCTTGGGTTTAAAGAATTTGAATGTTTGCCTACCCTTTGGGATGAGTGGAATCCTTGTCAAATTTACGTAATGGCTCTTTAGTTAATTTTCATTTGGGGGCGTTGATCCAAGAAGAAGGATTAACGCTCTTTTAAAGCTCTTATTGGACAAACGGGCAGCATTTCTGAAATGAAGGAAATGAATTATGTATGCTAGAGCGACTAAGTTTGTGAATTAATGTACTTATACTAACGGGGGCTTTAGTTAAGAAGGCATCAAGAATGATGATTCGTCTAATCAAGAACATTTGGTGAAGGGGTTATTCTTGATTGATCAATTGAATAAAAAGTAAAAGTATCCTTTGAATGCCTTTCAGAGTGTAGACAAACCCCTTTTTCAAAAAGCTGTTGATATTCTTTTAATTAGTATTCACTCCCAAATTTTAAACTATAATAATTTTAACAATGCTTTGATATGGACGCAAAGAAAACGAGGGGATGGCTTGTATAAAATTGTAATTAAATTACTTTTAGTTTTGGGAGTGGTATTTTTAATGACCGGTTGCGGAGAAGATAAAAAAGAAATCACAGAAAAAGCAAATGAAGCAGCTATTAATTATTTAAAAGAAGAAAAAGATATAGTATTTAAACCTGAAAGTATCGAATTTACATCTGCTATAGGCGGAGGCACTGTCAGCGTAAATGGTTATGACAAAACTACATTGGAAAAATACAATGTATATGTTAATTATGGCGATGAAAAAGGGTATTGGGTTAGTGGTTATAGTACGGGAGAAGAAGTGGAAACCAAAGAGGTGAATTAAGAACAAGGCTGTTTTCGTATAGATTGTTGCTAAGAAGGACATACTGTATAGTAGAATAAAAGACTGAATCGGAGTGTTCCTAATGGCAATGGTTTGGTTTGGAGAGTGACAAAGGCAAAAAACATATCCATCACAGGAAACCTCGTAAACGGGGTGGTGTCGCTAAAAAACGGGGAATTTCCAAAGAACAAATTTGTGTAGTAGTTGCACACGATAGAAATGGTCAAATTCTTTCTCAAACAGCAGGATTAGGACGTATAACGGCTATTGAATTAGACTCGGTGTTAGGAAAACATATAGACTCCTCTGCTTTGTTATGCACTGATACAGCCACAAACTATAAGAAGTTTGCAACAATGAAAAAGTTGCAACACGAAGCAATCAACGTTAGTAAAAAACAGTACAAAAATAAGGGCATTTACCATATTCAACACGTTAATGGGTATCATAAACGCTTAAAAAAATGGATGGATAGATTTCAAGGAGTAGCCACTAAATATCTTGATAATTACCTTTTCTGGCATCGTTACCTTGAACTTAATAAGAAAATGCCTTTTCAAGAACGTGTGAAGAATTTGCTATAGCTTCCTGTAAACGTGTGAACTATACAACCGTTGAAAGTATTAGAAAAAGTGTGTAAAACACTCCCTCTATGGCGATAACTTTACTTTTAGAGTGCAAAAC
The DNA here is from genome assembly GCF_044761985.1 of Peribacillus sp. NPDC097224. Classification (NCBI taxonomy): domain Bacteria; kingdom Bacillati; phylum Bacillota; class Bacilli; order Caryophanales; family Bacillaceae; genus Peribacillus; species Peribacillus sp. NPDC097224. The sequence goes on from NZ_JBIWDK010000007.1 coordinate 106,176, forward strand.
ATATCGCATTTCTTACAAATTTCAAAGTTATATTCACGATGGTCTGTCTTTCTGAGATTTATTGCTTTATAATTTCTCTCAATTCCTGCGTTATTTCTTTGGATGTGAAATATACTCTGTCTTCGTGACCGATATAGAAAAATGCACTTTGTTCTCCCTCTTCGCCTAAATAACATTGTAACAACCAATTGTCGCCTTTATAGTCTGTAATGAGTAAATCATAATTCACACCTTCCAGCTTGTCCTTCTCTTGTTTAGCAGTTATGAAGGCGTTTTTTAAAGTATCCAATTCTTTCGAGTCTTCAAAAGTTACAAAGAATTCATTGTTAAGTTTTCCAAAAGCAGTCGATTTGGAAATAGCGATTTCTTTTATATCGCTGACATCAACCATCAACATTCCATTTTCCTTTTCGGATTGACAGCCTGTTAATGCTAAAGTTATGAAAATAGATGTCAAGATTGTAAATATTAATTTGCAATTCATTCTCATCACCTCCAAATTCAATTACTGCAATAATTATCCTACCAAGAACTATTATACTATTGTTTCTGGAAAATTTTCCAATCCCTTTGTTATCCATTAGCAACAATCATTTAGAAAAGAGCCAAGAACAAAGACCATCTCTATTAGAATAGAAGAATAGGAATAGAAGAAGGGGCTGTCTAATCGACTTTGTCGACAGCCTGAGGAGCTGATCATCAGCTCCTTTTTTCTTTGTGTAACGAATGTGGCAGAATCGATTGTTTAAATTAGGAGGAGAATATGGGTCTTTTGTTGAAGTGTAATTAAAAGTGGAGGTGCACAATGCAAGAATATATATATCATATGGTTCCTAAAGAGATGATTGGCGACAAACTTATACCATTACATGCATTAGGTAAAACCTTTCCTCATTTGTATGAGAAATATAGGAGAAAGTATTTGGATCACCCTGAGAGACCAAAATTGCTAACAAAACAAATTCCAAAACTTAATTGTTTATGGAATGATGTCCTTCATTTTCTACCTCTACATCCTTACTTTGTTTATGAAGCTCTCACAAGCTTAGGAATAAAAACTAAAGAAGAACAAAATTTTTTTAAAATCCCCATTGAAAGACTAACACATAATAGAAATGCTATATATCTATACACAAAAGAGAAATATAAAGGTCCAGCGGAAGATATTGAAGAAGATGAAATTAAGCTATTGAACATTGAGACTTATAAAGAACTTAAAGAAATACCCGCTGCATCAGTAGAATATTACAAAACTGAAAATGAAAAGGGTAACAGATTTGGTCTCTTTCCATACATTCCCCATTTATTAAGTCTGGGAGAGGTTGAAATAAATAATGTGGAGATTATATCTTGGAACCAATTAAAATGAATCGCCTTTTGGTGAGGAAATGAAATATATACTTTGATCTTTATATTTTCATAAGAGGTGAATTCAATGGTTATAAGAAGAGCAACATTAGCAGATGCGATAGATATTGCGAAGGTACACGTTGATAGTTGGAGATCTACTTATAAAAACATCATTCCAGATGAACTTTTAAAGAAATTATCATATGATCAGCGGACTGACTTGTGGATCCGTAATATTTCTAAAGAAGGAAATTATGTCTTTGTAGCAGAAAATAATGAAGGAGAAATCGTAGGCTTTGCCGATTGCGGTAAAAAAGAAAAGAATACTGTCACTGAATCTGGTGATTTAACTTCTATTTATCTCCTTGAAGAGTATCAAGGAAAAGGGATTGGAAAGCAACTATTGAAACAGCTTTTTCTTCAATTTCAAGCACTTGGTTTCAATAGAGTATTTGTTGAAGTATTGGAAGATAATAATACCCGTTATTTCTATGAGTATTATGATGCAAACCTACTTAAATCAGAAAAAATAACAATCGCAGGTGCTGAAATGAATCTTTTGATATACGAGTGGAATAACCTTAACCAAGTCTTATCTAAGTTCTGACCACTTTAGTTGGATCAATACCTTCCAACAAATAGAGTGATAGGAAAACTAAGTACATTCCGTTTATTATAATTAATTTCAATTGTAGAGTTAGTAGGAGAAAGAAGATGAAATTTAGAAAAAGGAAAAGAGATAGGCTGAAAGGCTTTTTTAAAGATATCTTAGAGGAGCTAAGTGCGTCCATTATATTTGAAGTGGTTTGGTACATCATTATGCTTATTCCTAGAATGATGATTCGCATAGTCAAGAATATTTGGTGAATATAATTACATAAAAAGAAACCCACTTGAATCAATCTACAAAATGGGTTCTTCTCATATACGCTACTATAATCGTTGATTAAGGTTCCAAAACTTCATGCCTTTATCTGTATGAAGTTTTTTTTGTGATACACACTTAAAATTAAACCGAACAAGAAGGCGTTAATCATGGCAGATAATGCACCATAGCTCATAAATGGAAGGGATAGGCTTATGATCGGTAATAAGCCGAGAGACATTCCGATGCTGATGGTTACTTGTGCAGTGAATATGGCAAAACAGCCGGAAACAAGCATTTTCCCAAAAGGGTCTTTCACAGTTTGGAATATACGAGAAATTCGCCAAATCATCCATAAAAATAGGAGACCTATGAGCAAGGCCCCAACCCAGCCAAGATTATAGGTAATGGTGACAAAGATAAAATCCGTCATCATTTCATTAGAAAAATCAAACGCTCCAAGGGAACCAAAATGACCAAACCATCCGGCATCCTCAATTAGCCTTTCTAGTTTCAAATAGGTATACCCTGATGTCTCACTGAATTTTTCAGGCGTAACGAAGGCAGTAAGTCGTTGAAATTGATAGATCTTTATATCTTTCAAGGATATCGAGACTAGTATAAGGGAAACACATGCAGTAAACAGGACCCCAGCCGTGATAAGGAGTTTCTTTTTACTTAGGCCGCTTCGCCAGACCATTACAGCAACCATCAATGAGTAAAGCCCCACCGCCTGCACGTTGACTGTATTCATAAACAAATAGACCGAACAAATGTATAAAAAGGCAGCCAAATAAACATTCATCTTTTTCGATTGCAGTATTCCGGCCCAGGCCAGGAGGAAAATAGGCAGAACTACAATAGAATCGACCGACATTAAGCCCAGAATATTCAGTTGAGGACGCCCGTGCACGATTACATTGGAAAATATGAACTGAACAAGAATCAGACATCCCACCGTAAAGAAAACCCAGCCCCATCTTTGTAATTTACGATAATCGAAAAAAAGTAGGAGGCAGGCCAAAATGACACTTCCTGTTACAGAATATACCTGTTTCAGTACGGAAAAGGTATGACCATCCTTAAATAAGAAGGATAATAAAAACAGACCCGTAGCGGACATGAACAGAAACATGCTCATTAGCTTCCAATCGATTTTTGGTCTGTGCAGCTTGTCCATCTTCAGTCCAATGTCAGAGGGGTTACCCATATTCCTAACAGCCATTTCCTCTGCTTCGTCCTCTTGATAACCTTTTTTGATCCATTCGGTTTTGGATTGATGCAAATGGTTCTTAAATTCAGCTTCTATATACTTTTTGGCTTCTTTTGATCGGATATACGACGAAACCTCATCTAAAAATTGATTGCTTCTCAATCGCCTCTTCCTCCTTCAAACGCTGTCCTCCAAAGAGCTGAGGCAGAACCACTTTTTGATTCCTTTTTCTTTAGCCACTTTTTCGCACGTTCATCCAAGGAATAGAGTTTCCTTTCATCCGTTTCCCAAAAAGACAGGAGCCAGCCTTCCTTCTCAAGCTCATGCAAGACAGTATACAAGGAACCATCTTTACCTTCAAAATTCCGGATGCCTTTCTGGTAGAGCGATTCATTAATTTGATAACCACTTTTCTCCTTATCCAATGATCTGAAAATGGCAATCATGATGTCTTCCATGCTCGCATCCTGCTTTTTGATAGAAGAATGGATGGAACTTCTATGGTCATCCGTGAATTTCAATTCAGGAAATGTATGTTTTTTCATAGCCGATTTCAAGCGTGTTAATTTATCTTCCATCGGTAGATTCCTCCCAATAGGTTTTTAGCCTTCTTTTCGCCTGGCGCATACGGGTCTTCACAGTGCCGAGTTTGACCCCGGTAATTTCAGAGATCTCCTTGAGCTTCATTTCCTGAAAATAATGAAGGTAAATCAGCTCGCGATACTGAATCGGCAGGGCCATGACTGCATCAGCCAGTTTTCTATCTTCATCCTGCTGAATGACATCATCTTCCACATTATTGGTAGAAGTCCATTCAAGCTCCTGATCCGCAGTCGAAACGTTTCGGAAGTACCAGCTTTTCCTATAATCCTTACAATGATTAATAGCGATTTTCCAAAGCCACGTCCGTATACTAGATTGTTGGTTATATGTAGGCAAAGCTTTATAAGATTTGATGAAGATCTCCTGTGTCAGGTCCTCGGCGACAACTGCATCTTTTACATAGGAATAGACCAATTGCAAAATATCCTGACCATAAAGGGACATCATTTCATCAAATAAGGCTTCATCATCTTTCAATTGAGACCACTTCAACACAAACTCCTCCAAAACAGTTCACACTTCCTTTCCTAGATATATAGACGATAGTACTTATAAGAAGGTTTTCTATTTTTATAAAATTATCCCATTTGTTGTGATGGCAGTTGAAAATAAGAAATATTGATTGATTTATAATGAAGTATTCTGTATATCCGATTGTTGAATACTATAAGTAAAAATAGTGTAGGAGGGGTTACAATTTGGAGATGGAAGGAATAAAGACCATATTAAGTGAAACATTTGAGGGCCCGGAAGGCAACTCGAGTTGGTTCACTGAATCGAAGCCAGGGAGTGGATTGTTCGGCACTATTGATCCATTAAGCTCTGAGGAGGCTTCGGTACTAATCGAAGGCGTGACGATCGCGGCTCATACGGATCACACACGTTACCACTTATGGGCGAATAACCAATCATTGGAGGGCAAGGAGCAGGATTTCAATTGGGATGAAAGTTGGGAAATCGGAGCAGTGACAAGCGGTGAATGGGAGGACATAAAGAATGGGCTTCATCATGAATACATGAAGATGGATGAATACATCAGTCAGGAACGAGATATGAATTCTTCTACGGCCACTATTCTCTTAGGGGCATTGGCCCATGCTGCATATCATTTAGGAGCAATCAGGCAGATGGTCAAGGGTATAAATAACTTATAAGGGGTGTGAGTTGGTTGAAGATTGTGGCTATCTTTAACGGGACAGGTTAGTGGAAGAACATATTGAGGACGTACTCTCAATAAGCAATACACACCTGATAATTTTATAGGGTGAATACTTCGACTATTATTACTATCGTCCCTAAAAATAAAGCCACAGTTAAAAAGAACCACACTAATAGGTTTACTGGATTATGAAGTCCCATAACCTCTTGCCACGTAGCTTTATGAGCCCTGTCATTTACCTGATATCTTTTAAGCTGAATGTATAAATAAATATTTATTACAATTGAAATTATTATTAAAATAACTAAAAATGAAGTGAAAGTTATATCCATATTAAATTCATTCCCTTCTGCTCTTAGAATTTAAGTGGAAATTATAACATCATTATTTTATTTTAACATATATAACCAAATCCTTTGCGTGTTTTCAATCAACCTTAAACATAGCCTGATATAAACATTGTTTAAAAGAAATAATACACTGTTTTGTGATGTTTCTAATTTAAACTAACGGGGCAGGTTAGTGAAACTTTAGTATCTAGTTCGTAAAAATACGATATGGAACCATTTAAGTCTAAAAGGAGGGATTGAATTGAGTTTCGCTACTTGGTTTGCTGTCGGCATTGGCACAGCTATTGCAATAGGTTTATTCGGAAAATTGAAAAGGAAAGAATAAAACTGTTTCTTCATATTGAAGAAAGGTTCATTTTTTACTAATGGGTGCGTTAGTTGAAGATATAAAAATCATAGTACGTTATAGAGGAGATCGTTGCTATCCCTTTTATCTTCTTTACATCAACTAAGGGACTTAAAAATAGCCCATAAAAAAAGAGAGCAGCTGTATAATTTACAGCTGCTCTCCTGATTTTAAAGCCCCAATATTAATCTCGTAATCTCCTGTACAATGCAATACTTAGTCTACAGGACGGTCCTCAAAGTCATAGTCCACCGTGACAGGAGCGACCCGTGCATTTTTTAATGCCGGCGTTTCCGGACGGGCAATTTGATACACGCTGGCACCGACAATTTCAGCTGCTTGCTGTAATTTTTCTTTCGAGATCTTATCCAGTGTATCTGTAGGCTGGTGATACCAAGGCTCTACAGGGGAGTGGATGAACAGGGCGGATGGAATGCCAAGCTCATGGAATGGTTGGTGGTCACTTCTGCCAAGCTGTCCAAAAGGAATCGCCACATCCATTGTTCTTGCTCCTGCTGAGGAACCCAGGTCCGTTACAAGGTTTTTCTTTCCATCGATGGTATACATGATCAAACCGCCTGCTGGATTATCCGCTCCTGCATCACGTCCACCTATCATATCCATTTGGAAGTGAGCCACCATGCGGTCTACATCCGATTTGGGAAGGGAATTCGCATAGAAGGATGATCCAACGAGCCCTCTTTCCTCCGCTCCGAACGTCATGAAGCGAATTTCCGTGTCAATTGGCGTTTTGGCCAGGATTCTTGCCAATTCCAGCACAGCCGATACACCCGAAGCATCATCGTTTGCGCCAGGGCCGCCTGGGACAGAATCATGGTGGGCCCCAACCGTGATGATTTGACCATTATCCTTATTAGGTTTTGGCTTTAGGGAAGCGATGACATTGTAGGATGTCTTTTCGATTCTTTCGACTTTACCCACTTCCAGAGTGGCTGTGACCGGTTTCGTTTTAAGCTGTTCGACCAGTTCTACCCCTTGGGCTTGGGTAATGGCTACAGCAGGTATATTTTGCCCGGCTGATACTTGTCCAAAGTTATTTCCTGAAGGGGAGTTGTTGTACATCAAGACGCCAACCGCTCCCTTATTTAGGACATTCTGAACCTTATCAACAAAGTTAATGTCCCCACGTTCGATTAGGGCAATTTTCCCGGATACATCGCCAATCTCCTCTGGTTTTGCTTTTCCAACATAAACAAGTTCAGCCGTGACCTTCCCGCTGATACTGCCGCTAAAGGCACGCGGTGTTCCTCCTAAATCGCTGTCACCAAGTTTAACTTTTACAATCTGTACCGTATCATAGATGGGAAAAGGCTGAATCTTTGTTTCAAAACCTAGACTCTTAAACTGGCTTTCTATGTATTTGACTGCACGGATCTCGCCTTCTGTACCAGCTGCCCTCGGTTCCTCTGAAAGATAGGCAATCGTGTTATACATGTTGTCCGCACTGATTTTTTTAATTACTTTGTTATCAAAAGCTGTGCTGGACTGGGCATTTGGTGCCCCGTTTCCGTTTGGTTGTGCCAATGCTGTACCAGATGATAGAACCATCCCCGTAGCTAATAGAACTGTTAATGATTTTCTATACATAAAATCCCACCTTCGTCATATTATCCCTAATTATGTAATTTACTGAATAGTTTGTAAATGAGTCGTTAGTCTGTAAAATCCAACAATCAGTCGGTATCTGACCCCTACTTTTATCCTGATAGCTAGGGAAATCCGGGTAGGGAAAAAGGTATCCATCTATCTTTTGCCGAAAAGATAAGGGACTAGTAGAAATGCTTTTTAGTAGGGAATAGATTTAGGAGGGAAAGGATTGAAACAAACCTTATTGATCATTGATGCACAACAGGATTTAATGGAAGGGAACTCAGAGGAACAAGGGGTTTTTGAGAAAGAAAGGCTCATTCATACGATTAATACTGTCATTGAAAAAGCGATACGTGAAGGGATTCCCGTTGTTTTCATCAGGGATTTAGATGTGGCAAATGGTGAAGACCTGGATTTCAGATACATAGAGATATTAACGTTCCATCAACGGCTACTATCTTGGACAAAGCGGCCACCAATTCGTTTTATGGCACACCGTTGAACGAACATTTACGTGAAAACCATGTGGAGCACCTTGTGATAATGGGATGCAAGACCGAGCATTGTATTGATACGGCCGTACGTACAGCAACGATCAATCAGTATGATGTCACGTTAGTGGGGGATGGACACTCCACGACTGACTCGAAAATCCTATCGGCCAAACAAATCATCCTCCATCACAACGAGACCCTCCATGGTCACTATAATGTAGATAACTTTTCCCTTGTTAGACAATCTACTGAAGATGTATTTAACCCAGGCCATAGTGAATACCGATCATCCAATTAAAACGGATAAGGAAATGGCGATAAAAGAAACAACCAAAAAGATGTGGACCTATAACAGATCCACAGCTCTTTATCTTTCATTCCTTCATTTTCGGATTTTTTCCATTTCATCTGCTACAAATTGTACTTGCGTTCCAACAATCACTTGAATGCTTTGTGGCCCGACAATATTGATTCCTGGTACTCCTGTTGATTTAATCTTATCTTGGTCAACGGCATCCATGTTTTTGACTTCAATTCTTAAGCGTGTTACACAATTATCAATAGACGTCACATTAGCGTCCCCGCCTAGACCATCATAAATTTTGGCCGCCATGACAGCGAATTTATTTCCTACTGGTGTATTGTTTGCATCTACTTCAATATCGTCATCTGTATCGGCTTCCCTACCAGGAGTCGCTAAGTTGAACTTCGTAATCAAGAAACGGAATAATACATAATAAATGACGGCAAAGATTAGACCTTGAAGTAGTAACATATATGGCTGATTAGCCAATGGTAGTCTTGAACTTAAAACGAAGTCGACTAGTCCCGCACTAAAACCAAATCCTGCTGTCCAATGGAAAAATGCTGCAATGGCTAATGAAATACCTGTTAAGGCTGCATGAACTACATAAAGAGCCGGAGCTAAAAACATAAATGAAAATTCAAGTGGTTCTGTAACCCCTGTAAAGAATGAAGCAAATCCTGCTGCTAACATTAACGATGCCGCTTGTTTTTTTCTTTTCGTTTTTGCAGTATGATACATGGCTAAAGCAGCGGCCGGTAAACCGAACATCATGATTGGGAAGAACCCTGCTTGATACATCCCTGTAGTTCCCTTTGTTCCCGTTCCTGCCCAGAAATTTCCGATATCATTAATTCCAGCTACATCAAACCAAAACACGGAGTTTAATGCATGATGCAGTCCTGTTGGAATTAAAAGTCTATTGAAGAATCCATATAATCCTGCACCCACAAAATCTAACTTACTAATCGCTGTACCGAAAGATACCAATCCTGTAAAGATGACTGGCCATGCAAAGAATAATATCACGGAAACCAGCAACATTGAAACCGCTGTCATGATTGGTACTAAACGTTTTCCACTAAAGAAGGATAAGGCAGCTGGCAATTGTACATGACTAAACCGATTGTACATGATCGAAGCTACGATTCCCGAGAGAATCCCAACAAATTGATTTTCTATTTTTTCAAAGGCTGGGTTTACATTATCTGCATCAATGCCTTGTAGCATAGCCACTGAATCTATCGAAAGCAAAGTTGTAACAACTAGGTAGGCGACTAACCCACTCAATGCAGCTGATCCGTCTTTGTGTTTAGACATACCTAGAGCTACTCCGACTGCAAATAAGATTGACATGTTATCAATAATGGAAGATCCAGCTTTAATGAAGAACGCAGCTATCGGATTATCAGCTCCCCAACCGGAAGGATCGATCCAATAACCGATTCCCATCAAAATGGCTGCAGCTGGTAATACTGCTACTGGTAACATCAATGAGCGACCAATTTTCTGTAGATATTTCATCATTTTAAATACCCCCTATCAATTTTTTAAATTGAATAATATGATGCTATCATTCTTTATATTTTCTCTGTTATACTCCAACGCTGCTTTAATCTCTCTATATGGAGAGTGATGTAGCCAAGTTCACATTCCGGAAGTTCCATTTCATAAGTGTTCATTAATACTTGAAATACTTCCTTAGAGCATTGATAGGAAATCGGAAACTTCTTTTTTATCATCTCTAGCATTTCCTCATCCATGGTATGAAGTTCAAAATGCTTTACTCTAGAGATGGAATGACGAAGATGTGTGATTAAACGTTGGTAAGAAATATCATCATGATTGATCGTAATATCCAAGAATTCAGTAATCGTCTGGATAAGGTCACTGATAATGGCTGTTTGTCTTACGGTTTCCTTCATATCTCCATTTTGTGGTTTAGCTGTATGGATATGAAGGGCAATATAGCCAGCTTCATCTATTGGCATTTCAATATGAAACCTCTTTGCAATGTGCTGAATAGCCCACATACCAATTTCAAATTCAGTTTTGTAGAGTACTTTAATTTCTTGAAGGAGCTTGTTCTGTAAATGGATTCCTTCTTGTTCTCTTTCAATCGCAAAGGATAAATGGTCTGTTAGGACAATATGGATATGGTCACTTAATTTCACACCTAACTTTTCTTCTGCATAGGAAATGATTTCTTCCGATATTTCGAAATGCTTTTCAGGGATTCTCAATATAAGCTGCTGGAACTTATCCGTTTCCTCTATAACAAAAAGCTTTTCAACTTCTTGTGTTTTGACAAGATCATTTCTTCGCTTGTTAAAGGCAATGCCTGTACCGATGGCTATTTTCTCGGTTTGCCCGTCTTCAACCACTACCGCGTTATTATTCAGGATTTTTTTTATTTTCACTCGAATATTCCTCCTCAAACATGTGGCATAGGAAATGTTTACGTATTTGTCACCTTAATCACGACCGTTTCACCCATTCTTGCAACTTTATCCAAAGACATTTCATATTTAGTTGTATTCGTTTGACTGTTTGTAATAACCATAATCAACATGTCGCTTTTTGCATGTTCTTTAATATGCTGTAAATGATAGGTCAGTAATAATTGCCCGACCGTTATGGAATCTCCAACGTTTACTTTTACATCAAATCCCTCACCTTTTAAAGCAACTGTTTCAAGACCAACATGAATCAATAGTTCCGTTCCATCATCAGCTAATACGCCAATTGCATGCTTTGTAGGAGCAATTTGTATAACTTTTCCAGACACTGGTGATGACACATTTCCATCAATCGGAACAATAGCTATTCCTTCCCCCATCATTTTTTGACTGAAAACTGGATCGGGTACTTCTTCTATGGAAAGAATCTCTCCATTTATGGGTGCATAAATAAGCTGCGGTGTTTTTGGGGTTTTCTTAAATAATTTTGAAAACATTTTAGATTCTCCTTGTACCTATTTTTAGATGATTTTCTAACATTTTACTTTAAGTGAACACAAAAAAAGGCACGGAAGTAACCAATTAAAAGAATCGAAATTCTCTCAACCGTACCACCCTGCCTGAACGAATCAGTAACATGTGATCAATATGGAATATTACTTATAAAATACCATTATTTATTCAATAACACAATATGTAAAGAAAGTATATTTGAATATTCAAAATAGTTAATGGCTACGGTTATCAAAGAATAATATGAATATCTAAATAGCGCTTTCTAGGGAATTAGGACCTTTCATGTTAGGAAGAGTGTGCCATTTTATTCGACCCACAAACTTAAAAATATAAGCCAGTACCATCAAATTTCCAGGTCGGAGGTTGCCTAAGTCCATATTGCTGGAGACTAAAATATCCTAACTGATTTAACTATACTAGCTCCAAATTGAATAGTTCAAGAGAGAGGTTTATTTGGATCTGTAAATATAAGGAGATTGATTCACTACTTTTCTACCAATATTAATTAGATAAGGAAATAGTGGTTTACAAGTATATATTTTGAATAGTATGATAATTCCAATAAATTGAAAAGGAGGTAATCGATTATGAAGAAGCACGACTCACTTATCGACGGAACTCTACCATCATTTAACAACTGCGGTTGTCAAAAGCCAACTGCACCAACGGGTAAATAACTTTGTAACTAACAAAGGATGATGGGCCTGTCGAAGGCCCGTCATCCCAATTTATTTGAAGGGGTTGGTGAAAATGTATATAGTTTTACATGATGATGTCATTTTAAGAAATGAACATGGTTATTTGGAATCTAATGCACGTTTTTTTTACACCGCTCGAACTAGGCATACAGAATTTATTTCAGCAGCTACCTTTGAACTACTCACCTATCTCACAACCTCTCGAACGATAGATGATGCCTGGAATTATTACCATGAGAAAGCAGTAGCATTGAATGAGTTGCCTGATCGTGTGGAATTTGACGAATTTATAAAGGAATTGATAGATGGGGGGACCCTTTTTTTAACAGATCAATATATTTCCTCTGAACGGCCTCTTAAACATCTCAGTATTTCACCTCCGAAAACTTCCAAATATACACCAATGACATTTCCAACAAAAGTTAACGTTACGAGTACAATGAGATGCAATTTGATGTGTACTCATTGTTTACGAGAATCTTCCCCTTTTTTTGATACCAGTGATAATTTAAATACAGAAGAAATGAAAAAACTATTTACAGACCTAGATAATTTGGGAATCATTGAATTGGCTTTTTCTGGAGGGGAAACCACTACCAGAAAGGATATATGTGAGTTAATTGATCACGCTGGCACGTTACGATGTTTTTTTGAGTTTTTTACAAATGGTCACCGAGTCACTCAAAAAGTTTATGATTCATTACTTAGATTAAAAGATAGAAAGGGAAGAGGGTTACAAATCCACCTATCTTTAGATGGGGATGAAATCTATCACGATAAAATACGTGGAAACGGCCAATTTCACAAAGTCATTAATACTTTAAAAAGATTCTCAAACGATAGTTTCTATGTGATTGTAGAGTCGGTTTTAGTTCCTGAAAGTGTTGAAAATGGAGTCGTAAGAAAAGTGATTGAAACATGTGCGGCCAATGGTGCTAATGGAATTAGTTTTCACCCCGCTTCTGTTTCGGGTCGAGCTGGTGGAAATCCAGAAAACTTTCTATTTACCCTTTCACAACTAGCGTATTTTGAAGAAGAAGTGTTAGAAGTGGCAAAAGAATTTCCAAATATAAAAATTGAATTTCAAGCGTATTATTATCCAGGTAAAAAGAACACAGATAATCTTTTCAGTTTACCTGCTAACGTAGGCCCTCAAGGTATGTTTTTACTAGCAATTGGTGCAGACGGAAGCGTTTATCCATGTACGGAATCTATTGGTGATCGATCTCAAATTATAGGGAATGTAAAGGAGACAGATTTAATTTCCATATGGAATAGTACAAAGTGGGATTTTTATAGAGGTGGATGGGAGATAGAGGAATTAAAAGCATGCCAGGGCTGTATTTTTAATGGTAATTGTAGGATGCAAACTTGCAGATGTTATGCAAAGAGAACTTTATTCGATGCTTACGGTGCTATGCCAGAATGCTATAAGGTAGGTGAAGAAATATGGGAAAAATCAAAAATTTAGGTTTTCAAGACTTAGCGGAAAATATAGATGAATTATTAACACTGAATAAAGAGGATCTTTTAGAATTTTGCTCCCGGCCGGAGGAGTGGAGTACTCCTAACTTGTTATCCTCTTTTGTTTCACAAGATGAAAGAAGAATTTATAACTTTAAGAAATTCCTTGCGGAAAGGCCCATGCATTGGGCAAATTTATTAAGTCTGTTGAGATCAAATGGTCTAGACGCCTCCTTTTTAACAATACCAGATGAATTAGAAGATGCTCTGAAAGCTCCGTGTATTTTAGCCATTCCGCATTTCGGAGTACATATGTTGGTTCCTACAATATTAAGTCAATTAATTGGTGATAGCTCATATATTTTAGCCACTGGAGGATCTGAAGGGCATGAAGTAGGAAAAAGCATAAAAAAAATTTTACCGAATGATAAGGTGAATTTCTTGCCTGTTCCTGATATATGGATACTTCGAAAATTAGTAAAAGGATTTAAAATCGGCAATTACCCTTTAATTTATCCGGAAATCAGTTCTTCGAATGATAAGGAATTATATAAATTGGAGTTATTAGGGGAAAAGGTTCATGTACCCCTGGGAGTTGAACATTTGAGTAGACTATGCAATGCGAATGTTCTGCCAGTTGCCATTCAATGCAATTCAAACAAATATGAATTAGTAATGGGACCTTTATTAACCTATTCCAATAAGGGCAGTATAATTGAACCTTTATTTAAATGGATAGAAGAGTTAGTTTATAATGACCCTACACAATGGTTCGGTTGGAAACTTATAGAAGATATGTTGGTCAAAGAAGAACATACTGTTACCAATCATTAACTTGAAAATCCAGATGATCCAATGACAAATCATAAGGAGAAAAAGAGTGAAGCGAAACATACACCTCATTATTGTGGCTCTTGGCATACAATCTTTACAATCCAGTATTGTCTTCCTCACGTTAGCTTGGTTCTTTATTAACATCACTCATTCGCCCTTGGTGTTTAGTTCATTAATGGCATTTCGTTATATACCCGGGATATTATTGGCAGCGGTAAGCGGCATACTCATTGATCGATTCAATAAAATATCCTTAGGGTTATGGGCTAGCGTTTGGCATTTATTCACGTTATGTGCATTATTCGCGATTGGACTAATGGAAGTAGTACCAAGTGGCTTCGGTTACTGGATTTATTGCCTGGTTCTTCTTTTCATGGGTGTGGCCTCCGCCATATTAACACCGCTTGAAAGAACGTTAATCCCATTGTTAACTCCGCCAGAAGAATTAAAATCGGTCAATAGTGTCATAACGGCCATCACCCAAATCGCAAACTTATTAGGTACGGCAATTGCTGGTGGTCTTTTGGTAATAGGGGGATTTACGGTGGCGATGCTAACGTCGATCATCCTGATTCTTCTATCTGTTGTTTGCTATGTGATTCTTAGGTACAGGGCGGTACTGAAAGATGCCAATAATCAAGATACCAATCGTATACAAACACCAATTAAGGTAACATTCTCGATTTTAAAAAGACAGAAGTGGATCTTTTCGGCTATCACGGCAGCGGTGTTTACGAATATGGCATTCGTTATGATCATGGATGTCTTACTCCCCACTTTATACTCGGAAATTAAGGTGAATGGTTCAGCGGCTTTGGGACTCTGCTTTACAGCCATTGGGATCGGGACTCTCCTGGGAGCAACCATTACGTATAAAATCAAACAAATGAATTTTGAAATGTCGATCGTATTGTATGTTTTATCTGGAGTCGTGGGCACGATTGCCGGTTTTGTAGTGGATTCCACTATCATGAGTATTGTGTTGTTTGGAGTATTCGGACTTTTAGCGGCTCCCGTCACAATAATCTTCCAAACTGAATTGCAGCAGGCTATTCCCCAAAACATCATGGGCAGTGCCATGGGTTTTCTGACAGCTGGAGCGACATTGGCACAACCCATAGGGGTTTTCATTGCTGGTGTATTTCTCTTAAAACTCAATGGAAGTTATGTTCTTGCTATTTCTTGCTCTATATCGATCATAGCTGTTGTGATGGGCTGGTATCGAATCAACAAGCAAAAGAAATTAATAAGCCAAGAAGTCATGATGACAAAACAAACATTAGGGTAGTGAAACGGAGCAATGAGGGAACTCCTCATTGCTTTTTACTATGTGTCGATTCGTGGTAGTTCAGTAGATGGCTAAGAAGATTGGCCAAGAAGGCTACTAAAATATTTACTAATCATACTGACAAACAGAATTCCTTTTATTAACTAATAAAGAAATTCGTCCAAATATATATGGTAAAATTAGTTAGGATCATTTATATAGAGGTAGGAGGATATGGAATATGAGTAATTGGTTATACATTCTTTATGCTGGAATTTTAGGCATAGTATCTTGGTTTACAGGGGAAATAGTAACCTTTGTGATGTTGGGGATTATTCTTATTGCTTTGAATAATATAAATACAACACTTAAAAAGATTTATCTTCAAAATGAAAGAAGTCATAAGGAAATAAGTTGATGTAAAACTCTAACGGGTGGATTTATTATGAAGAATCGAAATTTTACGTTCATCTTTTAGGAGGTCAAGCCTTTGCTTTCTTTCAAAAAAATCTCCGTAGGCCTTCTGTTTATAGGGAGTCTTGCTGCATGTGATAACGAACAAGACATGAAAAATGAAAAGGTGGATGTAGAGCAGAAAATAGAGGTACAAGATTCTACACAAAAAGAGGATATACCCTCGTACGAAGCGCCCAAGTTTCAGATATATGGCGGCTGGATGAACGATGAATCTTATATACTGATTAAAAGTGATGGTTACGATGGGAAGAATAGATCCAAATACATAGTAGAAAAATTCACTAAAACGGGGAAAGATAAGACGATAAAGCATTTCCAGTTAGCAAAATCTACTGAATCAAAACTGACCGGCATACTATTTAACAAGAAATCAAACAAGACATCTTTTCTGACACTCGAATTGAATAAAGATCATACCGAAATAACGGTCACGTTGCCGAATGAAAAACCCGATACCTATAAAAATGCAGATATAGAGCCGGAAGAATTTAATTCAGAGTATGAGTGGGAAGATTGACACCATAAAGAGAGTTGCTTTCGCAGCTCTTTTTTCTTATGAGCTAATGGGGCATGATAGTTCAATGAAGATGATGAATATACTATATAAATTTTTCTTAGGGAGTGAAGTAAGTGGGGATCAGAAGAGCAAATATACAAGATTGGAAGGCAATATCGGATTTGCTAGGCCAGTTGGATTATTTAAATACCGAGACCTTCATTAAAGATAAAATAGAAAGGCTTACCATACATCCTGATGAGGAATTACTGGTTTATGAGGATAATGAAAGAGTCATTGCTTTTATTTCCATGCATTATATACCCCAAATAGCGTTAATAGGGGATTTTGCTAGAATCAGTTATTTTGCAGTAGATTCAACAAATAGGGGTAAGGGAATTGGACAAGAGATTGAAGAGTTTTGTACTGAGTTAGCTAAGAAGCGAAACTGTGACAGACTTGAGGTTCATTGTCATTCAAGAAGAATCGATGCACATCGATTTTATTCCCGCCAAGGCTATTCTGAATCACCAAAATACTTTATTAAGATGATAAAGTAATTCTTTTTTTTCTTCAAACTTCTAAGGGGGCTTTACTCCAAAATAGAGAGTTGCTTTCGCATCTCTTTTTTCTTGTAGAACCTAGATTTTTCAACTTCTAAACAAGACATTTTCATGTTATATTCATACATATATTTCCACTATAGAAATGCAAACACCCCTCTCTTCCTTATTAGATTTCTTAGTATTTGACATTGATATAAATCCAAAGTGAAATGAAGTAGATCTAACCGGTTGCAAAGGAGTGAAACGCATGTAAATACCTCTTTATTCTCTTAGAAAAATGAATAAAGAGGGGTTGTTTGCATTGAAGAATAAATCATTTACTGTGTTGGTGGCAGGACAATCGTTAGCGAATGCTGGGGATGTTTTTTATATTGTTGCGCTGATAACAAGTGTTTAAGCTGTCACCCATTCGTTATTTTATGTTTCGTTGGTTCCTGTCATAAATATGCTTGGTGGGTTTGTAGGAGGTTTATTTGCACCACTGCTCATCGATCGATACCCGTTGAAAAAGCTTTTATTTCATTCCCAGTTCGTTAAAACATGTTTCTTACTTGTGCTAACCCTATATGTATCATCGCTTTTCTCGAAAGACTCAATGGAAGCGGTATATATCCTTATTTTCTTCATCATGTTTTTGGATGGGTTCGCTAATCCAGCGAGTAGTGCCTTGATCCCTCAGCTTGTTCCGGAAGAGTCCTTATTAAAAGCAAATAGCCTCATGTCTTCTATCCAGACATTCATTCAGATGGGAGGATGGGCTGCAGGTGGCATTTTGGCGGCACTTTTGCAGGCTCACGGGCTGTTATTGTTAACGTGCTGTTTGTATGGGCTATCCACTTGCTTGCTGGCATTCGTAAGAGTCAAGGAACAACAACAATCTGAACGTGAAGGGAAGGAAAGCAAAAGGGATTCCCTGTTTGAAGGGTGGAGGTTGATCGCAGGAGATAAGAGGCTGCGTGCTCTACACTTCACTCTGTTTTTTGGTTCGATCGCTAGCCCGGTCTGGGTATCCTCGATCCTTTATCCGTTTATAGATAAACGCCTGGGAGTAGGAACGGAGTGGTGGGGCTATATCAACGCCTCTTTATTATTAGGATTATTTCTGGCGGGCATACTTGCATATAGACGGTCCGCCTTCATTCATAAGAATATCCAGAAGGTGCTGTTGGGTGGAGGGTTCATGGTCTTTCTGCTGACCCTTTTATTTGGAGTGAATGTGAATCCCTTCCTTGCCCTTTTGTTCATTGGTTCTTATGGTCTATTCGAAGAACTACGGATGATTTCCATTCATACGATCATCCAAAGTGTAGTCAAGGAAAGGCTTTTGGCTAAGGTATATGCCGTCCAAAGTTCTCTCATCATGCTAACTTTTGCGATATCCACTCTCGTGATGGGCATGCTGGGCCAGCGATACAGCATCGTCGTTGTATTTATGGTCGCTTCGGTTTGCTTAGGTCTTTCGTTCATTTATCTTTTGACCTGTAGAAAGCAAGTAACGCTCCCTATCGATGGACCTAGCTTTGAAGAATAATGATGCTTGATTGATGAAAAGCCAACTTAGTTCCGTTGGCTTTTTTTCGTAAAATGTCATCCAACTTTACATAGGGTGGAGGGGTATGATATGGTTTTGATATAGGGTATAGGGGTATATGAGTGAGGGGGCGACAAATGGAATTCGACCTAAATAAAGAAACAGCAGATCAAGATACTTGTTGTTCAAGTACAAATGAACGGAAAAGCCATCATACCGAGGCAACAAAGAAAAATCTTGTTACAAGACTGAATCGGGTGGAAGGCCAAATTCGCGGCATAAAAGGGTTAATCGAAAAAGACACATACTGTGACGACGTGATTACTCAGATAGCTGCTGCGCAATCCGCCTTAAATGGTGTGGCCAAGCTGCTTCTTGAAACGCATATGAAAGAATGTGTGGTAGATCGTATTCAAGAAGGGGACTTGGAAGTACTCGATGAAGTCCTTGTGACGATCCAAAGACTAATGAAAAAATAAGGAGTAGATACTATGGAAAATGTAACCTTACAAGTAAGCGGGATGTCTTGCGGACATTGTGTAAAAGCAGTGGAAGGTAGTGTAGGCAAATTAGAAGGTGTCGATCAAGTAAAAGTTCAGCTAGAAGCTGGTCAAGTTACTGTTTCGTATGATAAGGAAAAGGTAACCCTAGATACCATCAAAGAAACCATTGATGATCAAGGCTACGAAGTAGAATGAATTTTGGGTACCATAATGAAAAGATGAAGAGTGCCGCCCTGGTACTCTAATTCTTTCGAAAGAATATACCCCTATTGGGTATAGTGGAGGTGAATGAGATGGCAACCGCATCTAAGGATAAAGCAGCAGCGAAAGAATCAAATCTTCAAATTTCAGGGATGACGTGTGCAGCGTGTGCGAACCGCATTGAAAAAGGGTTGAATAAAATGGACGGGGTCGAGCAAGCCTCCGTCAATTTAGCACTTGAAAAGTCCACGATTACATACGATCCTTCCAAACTGAGTGAAGAAGATTTTGAAAAGAAAATTGAAGCGCTTGGGTATGGTGTCGTGAAGCAAAAAAAGGAATTCGCCATCACGGGCATGACGTGTGCAGCGTGTGCGACGCGGATTGAAAAGGGCCTAAATAAAATGGATGGTGTATCATTTGCCAACGTCAACTTAGCGCTTGAAAAAACGACGGTAGAATTCAATCCATCTGAAGTTACGATTGCGGACATCATTGCAAAGGTAGAAAAGCTTGGGTATGGTGCCCATCAAAAGCAAGACGGAAAAGAACAAGTGGATTACCGTGAAAAGGCCATTAAAGAGCAGAAACTGAAATTCATCATTTCTGCCATTCTTTCCTTGCCTTTACTATGGACAATGTTTGGTCACTTTTCTTTTACATCCTTTCTATATGTACCGGATTTTTTAATGAATCCCTGGGTTCAAATGATCTTTGCAACGCCTGTCCAATTTATCATCGGTAAACAGTTTTATGTAGGTGCTTATAAATCACTTCGTAACGGTAGTGCCAATATGGATGTACTCGTGGTGATGGGGACTTCAGCGGCTTATTTTTACAGTGTATACCAAGCCCTTGTTACAATGGGCGCGCATCATGGTCCGCATCTATATTTTGAAACAAGTGCCGTGTTAATTACCCTTATCCTTTTAGGTAAATTATTCGAGGCAAAAGCAAAAGGCCGGTCATCCGAAGCCATCAAGAAATTAATGGGGCTTCAAGCGAAAACAGCCATGGTCATTCGAGAAGGTGTGGAAAAAGAAATCCCGCTAGAAGAAGTGATGATGGGTGATACCATCCCGGTGAAGCCGGGTGAAAAGATCCCGGTTGATGGAGAGGTAATGGAAGGAACGACGGCTGTCGATGAATCCATGCTGACGGGTGAAAGCCTGCCGGTGGATAAGGCTAGTGGTGATCTGCTATATGGCTCCACCCTCAACAAAAATGGCTTCATTAAAATGAAAACGACAAAAGTTGGCCGGGATACGGCATTAGCCCAAATCATTAAGGTAGTAGAAGATGCGCAAGGTACAAAAGCGCCAATCCAACGATTAGCAGATAAGATTTCAGGTGTGTTCGTACCGATTGTCATCGGGATTGCCATTCTTACGTTCTTAGCCTGGTTGATCCTGGTGAATCCGGGTAATTTCACGGCTGCACTTGAAGTGTTGATTGCCGTCCTTGTGATTGCCTGTCCATGTGCACTAGGATTAGCCACGCCAACTTCCATCATGGCAGGTTCAGGTCGTGCCGCTGAATTCGGCATTTTATTCAAAGGTGGCGAGCATTTAGAACAAACACAAGGCATCGATACGGTGGTTGTGGATAAAACAGGGACCGTCACACATGGTAAACCTGTATTAACGGATGTTCATGCGGCAACGGGTCAGGGTGAGAAGAAGTTCCTATCATTGATTGGGGCTGCCGAAAAGCAATCCGAACATCCCTTGGCAGAAGCAATCGTGCAAGGCATTCAGGATAAAGGCATCGAACTCGGCGATGTCCAGTTCTTTGAAGCGATACCGGGTCATGGGGTACAGGCAACGGTTTCAGGCCAAGGTGTCCTCGTTGGTACGCGGAAACTAATGAAACAATACGGTATCGATATTCAACCAATCCTTCCAACGATGGAGAAACTGGAGGCTGATGGAAAAACAGCGATGTTAGCGGCCATCAATGGACAGTATGCAGGCCTGGTAGCCGTGGCCGATACCATTAAAGAAACTTCCAAAGAAGCTATATCACGCTTACAAGGCATGGGTATCACAGTCATGATGATGACAGGCGATAACGAGCGCACCGCACAGGCGATTGGTAAAGAGGTAGGCGTTGACGCCGTCATAGCCGAAGTGCTCCCTGAAGGGAAAGCGGAAGAAGTGAAGAAGTTGCAGCAACAAGGGAAGAAGGTTGCCATGGTCGGGGATGGTATCAATGACGCACCCGCCCTTGCCATAGCGGATATTGGCATGGCAATAGGAACCGGTACGGATGTTGCCATGGAAGCCGCCGACATTACATTAATTCGGGGGGACTTGAACAGTATAGCGGATGCCATACTCATGAGTCGCAAAACGATGCGCAATATTAAACAGAATCTGTTCTGGGCATTCGCCTACAACGTGATTGGGATTCCGATTGCAGCATTGGGGCTTCTAGCACCGTGGGTCGCTGGCGCTGCTATGGCGTTCAGTTCCGTATCGGTTGTCTTGAACGCATTACGTCTCCAAAGGGTCAAACTAGAAAAGTAAGCTAATTAAATGACGAAAGTAAAAAAGAGCCTTGCTACCATAACGTGTAGCAAGGCTCTTGATTGTGTGAGAATTTAGTTAACTAGTAAACTCCTTGACGATGACAATTCCATCCACTATAATCAAATCCTGTGAAAAAAACAGGAAAAGGGTGGGGACACATGAAAAGAATTCTAACGGCAGCTTTAGCATCCTCCATGCTATTATTATCGGCGTGCTCAGAAGACACGGATTCAAAGGAAACAGAAGTTACGAAGGAAGTAGATACAAAAGTGTCAGCTGAAACGGATGCTACAGCGACCATCAAAGGGAAAGACTACGATGAAACGGGTGGAGCGGATGCCTATGCTTCTAAGGGAGACCATGCGGATTCTCGTTACTATAAAGCACCTGACTTCTATAATATGAAGTCAGATGATCGGTTAATTCTGATTGAAAACTATCAAACAATGCAACAAACGACGGAATGGTCTTGTGGACCTGCCACGGCTTTAATGGTCGCGAATCATTTTGGGTACACGGATCTAACAGAGATGGATATCGCGAAGCAAATGAAGTCGATGACGGACTTAGATGTTAAAGATGCGTTGCCAGGAACCGCGAATAATTTCCCGGAATATGGTTCGAATGTTTCCCAACTCTATGATTTCTTCAAGGACTTAGAAGGCTTTGAAGTCGTCGAATCAAGCTATCGCGAGGAATACAATGACGCAGACTTAATTCAAGCTAGTAAAGAAGTCACTGAGAATAATGTTGGCAACCTGCCAGCAACCTTCACGTGGAACAGCCTGTATGCTTCCGAAAACAGTGAAACGACAGAAGCGTTTGTAGAAGATGCGAAAGATAGCTATTTCGTGAAATGGCTGACGAATCATTTGAAGAACGATCGTCCAATCATGGTGGAATGGGGCGACTGGGATGGCCATTGGCAATCGATTATCGGATATGACAATAACGGCACACCGGGCATTGGCGATGATACACTGATCTTCGCTGACCCGTATGATACATCTGATCACGCGCAAGATGGCTATTACTTCTATCCATTAGAGCGTTGGTTTGGCCAATGGAATGACCGCAACATCGCACCAAAACCATTCCAATTACAACCTTATCTTGTCGTAGACAAGAAATAAGCAGATACGACCCAAGCGGCAAGATCCAGTTCAATGGATGTTGCCGCTTTTTTATTTATTCTATTTGTGAGTTTCCATTAGTCTTAGTGAAAGAAACGATTCATTGTTCTATTTTGGTAACTTCCCTACAAATGTCCATACTATTGTAGTATAATTATTTAGCGTAAAAATAAAATAAGCAATAAAAGGGGATCAAATGTATCAAAAGCTAGTAGACTTTCTTGAAAAATTGCCGAAAAACTTGCAAATTATTTCTGAAAAGATTGAAAGACTATCAAAGATTATTGACGAAGTCGGGATAAAGCTCATTACCTTTTCCTGTGGAATTTTAGGTATAATTATAACATTTCGTTGGTTATTCTAACTCCATCCTATCTTTTGGATACATATACAGCATGCTAAATACATAGAAAATGAGTTGAATGAGTTGGGAAAAAGTAAAAAAAAAGATTTTAGCATTATAAAGCTTATAAGTAGTATCATTTGGTCAATTTTTTGTATCATTGGTGCGATATTTATAGTGATTTTTTTTGTTAAAGAAATTTTCAATGCGGTTTTGTAGATCCACAGGCTGTCGACATAGGCAGCTTTTTTTGTACCAAGTTTAGCAGCAATTTAATGTTTCTAACTAGTAGATAGGATTCAAGGGTGAAGAAACCGTAAATTTTTATGGTTTCTTTTTTATATGTATGGAAGGTTGGATGAACGTCTTTGTATATGGTTTAGTTATCATGTATGGAATAGATAAATTTATTTAACCATCTAGATATTATAAAATAAGGGGTCACATCGCTACGGCAGTCCTTTTTCTTATAACTGGGTAGGCTACTTTCACAAGAATAAAAATAAAGAAAATCATTTGTTTTATTAATAAAAAACAAGTGATCTTCTTCATAGTACAAGTTAAAAACTTTTTTATTAGACGAGTTTTAGACCTATTGCAGCACCTAAACCATGCCTATAAACAATTTGACTGCTATCATTGCATTTACTGTATGACTATCAATAGGCTGTTTTTGATTCTTCTCTCGAGCGTTTATTCCCTTTATAGATAAAATAAAGGGAAATGACCATAAATAGTAATGCGAAGACACGTTTCATATCTAATTCTATGACTAAGCTATTGAACCATCCAAAATGATCAATGATTACACCAATTACAAGTTGACCGGTTATTCCGGCAATATTGGTTGCGATAACCCCAATTCTAGGAACGGCCATGACAGTCAGAAGTAAGTACATGGTGCCTAAAAATGCTGCACTCAACTGCCATTTCGGTGCTTCTAGAAGGCCAAGCACATTTCCCCTCCCAAAAAACATGATGAAAATCGTAAGAAACATGGTTCCAGTGAGAAAGGTCAAAAATGTTGTTTCAATGGTTCCAGCTTTTCGACTAAATGTGCCATTTATAGATGATTGAGCGCTTAATGTGATGCCGCCTAAAAATGTAAATAAAATCATGAATAACCCCATAATTGTGTACCTCCTAGTTGATTAATATAAGTGCAATAATCATTGAAACAACTGCCAGAATCTTTTCTTTATTTATTCTAGTTTTTGTACTGCCTAGCCACCCAAAATGTTCAATGACCATACTCATGACTAACTGTCCGATAATTACAGCTACCATTGTAATGCCAACACCGACGTATGGGACACTTATAACAATGGAGGTTAAATAAACAACACCCAGGACACCACCAAGTAATGACCATTTAGGTGCTTCAAATGTATAGGAAATCCGTCCTTTTCCAAAAAATAGCCACAATAGCCCCATGATAATGGAGCCCATAAAGAAGTTATAAAAGCTTGTTTCTATTTGTCCAATTGATTTTCCCAATTCAGCATAGATAGCCCCTTCAAAGCTAAGTGCTGCTCCAGCCAACAGAGCTAGTATATAAGATATAAAGCGCATTTAGAGTTTCTCCTTTTTAATATATTTGTATATCTAGAAAACTAGATATAAATAGGTGGAAAACAGAAATCAAGATGAATTAGATCTCCGTTCTAAAATAATTGGCTAATTGTTGAATAAATTCTTCATTGCGCCTATAGTATGTCCATTGTCCATGACGAATCGATTCAAGTAGCCCAGCTTTTTGCATCATGTTTAAGTAGCTAGAAACCGTAGATTGAGAAACTTTGGCTTTTTCTTGAATATCCCCAACACATACTCCACCTTTATAACTTACCCCCTTTGGTAGGTGAGCGCCTTGTTTGGGGAAGTGCTTCTCTGGTTCCTTTAACCACTTAAGGATGTGAAGCCTTGTTTCGTTAGATAACGCCTTGAATACATCAATAGGATTCATGGACGTAATTATATATCTAGATTTCTCGATATGTCAACTTGAGGAAATAAAGAGAGTACAGGTAATGAAGCGTACCTTCATTAACGAACAAGTGATATAGCGAAAATAGGAAACGAGCCTCATCCCTAAGGATCGAGGTTTTATTTTTGTTCATGAAATAGGGGCGAGATATGGTACACTGATTCAAAAACCAAGGTGCACATCATTTGTACAATATATTTTTGTGCAGACATGTGGACAACAATCGGACTGAGAAACCATATATATCAAATGAAAAGTAAGGTATCGTGGAATTAGGGAGAGGGAGAGCCGATGTTTTTAGATGAAAGAAGCGCAAACCTAATAAAAATATTACAGCATTCACCCATTTCAAAGATGAAAGATATTGAAGAACAAACCGGTCTGACGAGGAGACAAATTCAATATGCTTTTGGTAAAGTGAATGATTGGCTTCACGATCACGGGTATCCAGCCATTCTCTATCAAAAAGAATTAGGGTATTCCCTTCCTGACAAAGTTCAAGAGGAAGAATTGAACGTAAAACTAACCAAACGAAATTATGTATTTTCTGAGACAGATAGAGAGAAATTGTTCTATCTCATGATTTTGCTTAGTCCTGAAGCGTTATCTGTCTATCATTTTCAATCAATCACGGGGCTATCACGTAATACCGTATTAAAGGACCTGAAGCAGCTCAAGGAGAAAGCGCAAGAAGTCAACCTTAAGATTCAGTACTCCAAGCAAGAGGGTTATGTGATTAAGGGAGAAAGCAGAGTCAAGCGATACATGATTGAACAACTGGTACATGATGTCCTTAATCGTCCAGATAATAATCTGATTATTGAGTGTATTTGGGGAGATCAACAATCAACCATTCAATCCATCCGGCGTCAGCTGGAGCAGATTGAACGTGAATTGGGGATCACCTTTACGGATGAGCGGCTGTATGAATTGACCTATTTATTTCTATGTACAGATCAGCTCATTGGAAAAGGGGAAGAATTGCAAGTCAATCAGAGTTGGTTACCTTTTGTGACAACAGATGAATTTAAAGCGGTTGAGCAAATGACGAAAACCGATGCGTTCCAATCGGTTTGGAGCGAAACGGAAAATTTATATGTAACCCTCCATCTGCTAAGCATGAACCGGACAAAGGATATATCTCCGCTCAAGGAGGATGAAGTGATCGAAACGCTTTTGCAGGAGATTGTAAAAGAGTTCGAAAAATTGGCTTTTGTTCATTTACATGATAAAGACCAGCTATGCCAGCAATTGTACGTTCATTTTAAACCGGCTTATCATCGTCTAAGATACGGGCTTTCATCCATGAATCCGATGACGGAAAAGGTACAAAAGGTCTATCCTGAACTGCACCATCTGACCACTAAATCTTTATGGGTACTAGAGAAAGAGATTGGGCGCCCAGTACCTGAAGAGGAAGTGGCATACTTTACGATTTATTTTGGAGGCTGGTTGCGAAGACAAGGGACTACTTTAGATGACCGCAAAAGAGCCATCGTTGTTTGTCCGAATGGGATTGGCATCAGCAATATTCTCATCTACACATTGAAAGAATTATTTCCGGATATATTGTTTTTGGATGTATTATCTGTTCGAAATGCGTCCGAGTATCCATTAGCATACGATCTCGTTTTTTCAACGGTACATATGAGAACCAAAGTTCCGTTATTTGTCGTACCGCCCATTTTGGAAAGGCAGGACAAACATAAGCTGCGCCTGCAAGTCATGCAGGAATTGTATGGGTATACGACACAAAATGTTGATGGTTCCGCTCTGTTAAAAGTCATTTCAAAATATGCAACCATCCATGAACCTGATCAACTTGAAAAGGCCCTTGAATCCCTGATGTACATAGATACACCCAAGGTAAATAAATATTCCTTAAAGGAGGCGGAGAAACCAGTGTTAGATGAACTACTCAACCTACAAACGATTCAAATCCTGCCGCGTGTTACAGAGTGGAGAGAAGCGATTCGAGTTGCAGCCCAGCCTCTTGTTGATTTAGGAACTGTCGAAGAGAGATATGTGGATGCAATGATTGAAGGAATCGAAACGAATGGTCCCTATGTGGTGATCACGCCTGACGTGGCCATCCCTCATGCACGTCCTGAGCAAGGTGTTCGCTCATTATCCATGAGTCTATTGAAATTGGATGAACCGGTGGAATTTGCACCCGATAAACCCGTTAGGTTGATCATTGTTTTGGCTGCGGTAGATAACGATTCACATTTACGGGCATTAATTCAGCTGACTCAATTACTGAATGAACGAGCTAATATTGAAGCGATTTTAGAGACAACGGATCCATCCATACTTATGGATTACGTACATAAATATTCTAAGGAGGAAACAGAATGAAGAAAATCATGGTAGTGTGCGGGAACGGATTGGGCAGTAGTTTCATTATGGAGATGAATGTGAAAAAGGCTTTAACACAAATGGGGAAAACGGCTGAGGTAGATCATACGGATCTCACATCCGCTAAATCGGTCCAAGCGGATATATTCCTAGGGGCAGCAGATATTGTCGGCCAACTGGATGATGGAACCCGTACGATTGTTACATTGGAAAATATGATGAGCATTCCTGAAATTACATCCAAATTGGAATCACTTGTCTAACTAAAGCTCGGTAAAAGGGGAATAGACTATGTTGGATATCATTATGAACGATATTTTAGGCACACCTTCTATACTCGTGGGGTTATTCGCTCTGATTGGCTTACTGTTACAGAGAAAGTCCAGTGCCGATGTCGTGTCAGGTACGCTGAAAACGGTTATGGGGTTCATTATCATCGGAGCAGGGGCAGCCGTCCTTACAGGTGCCCTTAACATATTTAGTCAAATGTTCGACCAGGCGTTTCATGTAGAAGGTGTCATCCCGAATAACGAAGCCATTGTAGCGGCTGCACAAAGTGATTTTGGAACATCGACGGCCCTGATTATGGTGTTCGGTATGATTGTGAATATTTTATTAGCTCGCTTTACTCCATTAAAATATATCTTTTTAACGGGTCACCATACATTATTCATGGCCTGTCTACTAGCTGTCTCTTTGTCGGTTGGCGGACTCGGCGGATTCCCGCTTATCCTTATCGGCTCCATTTTATTAGGACTATGTATGGTCGTGTTTCCTGCCATTCTGCAGCCTTATGTAAGAAAGATTACCGGAAGTGATGATTTTGCGATCGGTCACTTTGGGACAATCGGATATTTCGTTTCCGCTACGATTGGGAAATGGTTCGGAAACAAGGAAAAGACAACAGAACAAATTAAGGTCCCTAAATCTTTAGGATTTTTACGAGACACATCAGTGGCTGTATCGCTGACAATGACGATTTTCTTTTTGATTGTCGCCCTGTTTGCAGGACAAGATTATATTGAATCAACGCTTTCCTCTGGTTCCAACTTCCTTGTATTTTCGTTTATTCAAGCCATTACATTTGCAGCTGGGGTATATATCATTCTAGCTGGGGTGCGGATGTTGATTGCTGAGATCGTGCCAGCCTTCAAAGGGATTGCAGATAAAATTGCGCCCAATACGAAGCCTGCATTAGATTGTCCAACGATTTTCCCTTTTGCTCCAAACGCAGTGATTATCGGCTTTTTATTTAGTTTTATAGCGGGGATCTTATCGATGTTCCTGCTGCCGGTATTGGGCTTGAAGGTTATTGTTCCGGGACTTGTGCCACATTTTTTCACAGGAGCTGCCGCCGGTGTCTTTGGAAATGCGACGGGTGGTCGTCGTGGAGCTATGCTGGGATCTTTTGCAAATGGACTCATCATTAGTTTCTTACCAGCCATTTTACTGGTATTATTAGGTGACATAGGATTTGAAGGCACGACATTCGGTGACTCAGATTTCGGTGTGGTAGGTCTATTCATACTAAGTATTTTGAAACTGTTAGGATTTTCTTAATCTACTAGATAAATAGATAGATTCGCCAACAGCCTAAATCTCACAGATCATGGGCTGTTGGCATTTTTGTTACGAAATTCGCACGGACGGGGTGGAAACATGGGATACAAAGCAATCGTGCTCGATATGGATGGCACGACTTTGAATGAAGTGAATACGGTGAACGATACGCTGAAAAACTACTTAATCGAACTTAGGAATAGTGGAATGAAGGTATTCATTGCAACGGGAAGAACGGTAAAAGAATTAAGAGATGTGCTGCCAGAGGATTTGATCGTCGACGGGATGGTAACGGCCAATGGTATGTCCGCCTTTATTGGAACGGAGAAGATTTTTGAACATGCACTGCCTTCCGAACTTGTGGATGACATGATTAATAAAGCAGCAGAGAGAAAGATATTTTACGAAGTCCATCCAAATGATGGCGTCAGAATGGCCTTACAAAAAGATAAAGACTATACGGTCGAACATATGACGGGGACAAAGCCGGAGACGGTTGATGAAAACGAATGGTTGTCCAGAAAGGTCGCAGTCGAGAAGAAAATCCACTGGGTCGATCAGCTCGAAGAATTAAGTGTCGCCAAGATATATTTTTTCAGTAAAGAAATGAAGGCCATCAAAGACTGGATCACAGATCTCGAAAAGTTCAAGAAGAAAACGGCCTTTACAACCGCTTCCTCCACACATCACAATGTGGAAGTGACCGTGGACGGTGTATCCAAAGCAACAGCGGTTCAAGTCTTGCTTGATCACTTTAGTCTCTCTCCGGACGATATTCTGGCCGTAGGAGACGGAGAAAATGACCTTCCTCTATTCAAGCTCTCCGGCCACTGTGTCGCTATGAAAAATGCGCTCGAATCGGTAAAGGAACAGGCGGATGAGGTGACGGAGTATTCCTATCGAGAAGATGGCCTGTATCACTTTTTGAAAAAAACATTTCCGATAGCTCAACCAAAGTGAATAATAATAAAGGGCGTACGGATTTTCCGTGCGCCCTTTATTATTATAGAAGGAACGAGAAGGAACGTCCTCGGGAGCAATGGAGGTCATGGAGAAAATATTATACATAGATTAATGAAATGCCCCCATCACTCCTAAGACAACTGCCATCCATCATATGGTATGATTGATAAAAAAGGAAAAGGTGGATTATTTTGAATATTAATGTCGGTGATATACTATTTCAACTCATGATGTTTATCGTACTGTTTGGCATGATTTTTGCCGTTTACTTTTTTGTC
The DNA here is from genome assembly GCF_044761985.1 of Peribacillus sp. NPDC097224. Classification (NCBI taxonomy): domain Bacteria; kingdom Bacillati; phylum Bacillota; class Bacilli; order Caryophanales; family Bacillaceae; genus Peribacillus; species Peribacillus sp. NPDC097224. The sequence goes on from NZ_JBIWDK010000007.1 coordinate 136,636, forward strand.
CGGACCCTCGTTAGAAAATCTCGCAATTCTAATGCCGTAGAACAAAAACTTGATAAAGTCATCGAGCTGCTTGAAAAGGAAAAAAGAGAGTAAGGTGTGAGCCAACCGTGAATACCATGGATTGAATTGTGGCGCTCTTTATAAATAAGTATCTAATAAAGGAGCTGGTTTCCTTGGAACTAAAAGAAGTGACTTATCAAAAGAAGCATGGGGTCATTAGTATCATTTCAATTGTTTTAGGGATGATTTGTTTTTTTATAGTTTTTATCACGCCTACAAGGATAGCGAACATTGGTAGTTTGATTGGTGATTATCTAACATTTTTCCTTACTGGTTTAGGTATGATCATTTCTATTGTAGGTATCGTAAAGAAAACAGAAAAGAATACGCTCCCGATTATTGGGTTAATTCTGTCATCATCTTTTTTTATTTATTGGGTTATTATTATTATCATGCTGTTCACAGGTCAGATTGAATTTGGGCCATGACCCTAAAAGAGATAGTTCCCGAAACTATCTCTTTTTCTTGTATTCCATCATCTCCAACACAGGTTCGGGTCGAACAGGAGCCTCACTTAGAACAACGTTGTGGTAGAATAATCCATAAATGAACGGTTGAGGTGGTTTTAATCATCCATTTAGCGATAAGGAGAATGTACCTTGGAATTTAAACGACTAGCAAAAAATGACTTAATTAAATGTACGGAAACATTTATTGAAGTATTTAATGATGAGCCTTGGAATGATGAATGGACATGTACAAAGGCTGAAAAATATTTACTGAGTTTTTACCAGACACCTGGATTTTTAGGCATTTTAGCGGTAGAAAACGATGAAATTCTCGGCTTTATTTTTGGTGTAAAAAGAGTATGGTGGAGCGGAGATGAGTTTTTCATTAATGAAATGTGTGTAAAAACACAATATCAAAATAAAGGTATTGGAAGAGCGATGTTAAATCATTTAATAAAGGAGCTTCATGGCAGTCATATAAGTAACATTACACTTCTCACAGATAGAGGGATACCTGCCGAAGAATTTTATAAGAAAAATGGTTTTGAAGAAATAGAAAGAATCATATTCTTGCATAAGAACATTTAAACTAGAGGAAGAATGTACGTAAACTAAATATTAGTAATCTGCTATTTCTTGAAGGAGGCATGTATGGAGAATATAAATGGCAATTCAGAAGAGTACGATGATCCGATTTTATATGATAAGGAAAATGATTCATATAGGCAAGACCTTCCTTATCTATTGAAATGGGCTGCAAAAACCGAAGGGCCCATCATTGATTTAGCTTGTGGGACAGGGCGGGCGACCATTCCTTTAGCGAGGAAAGGCTATGAACTTATCGGTGTGGATGTCCATAAAGGAATGCTAGACGAAGCAAAAAGGAAGTCGTCGGACCTGAATGTACATATTGAATGGATCGAACAGGATGCTAGAATGCTTACCTTGAATGTAAGAAGTCATTTGATCTTTTCAGTCGGGAATTCCTTTCAGCATTTTCTTACAAACGAAGATCAGGACGGATTCTTATCATCTGTAAATAAACATTTAGAGCTTGATGGGCTATTCATCTTTGACACGAGGTTTCCAAGCATGGAGGAATTACTCCAACCTGACACGGAAGAATACTGGAGAACCATTGAAGATAAGGATACGCAAAAAAGGATCGATGTTTATACGAAAAGCACCTATGACTCACTCAGTCAGGTCCAACATTACACAACGATCAGAAAGTATGTAGATCAAAGTGGGGAAATAGTAGATGAACAAAGAACGAACATACGGTTACGATACGTCTTCCCTAAAGAAATGGAACGAATACTAGCGGTTAACGGACTGGAGATCGTCCGTATCTTCGAGGATTGGAATGAAACACCTGTGACGAATGATAGTTATGGGATGGTCTATGTTTGTAAGAAAACAAGGGATATAAAGACTTCTTTATGCGTGGGTGTTTCGAACGGAAGTTTAGGATAACGGAGGGGTTTTCCAGTGAAGCATATCTTATTTAATCAAGCAGCATTCGGTGCATTGAGCCATGCATTAAAAAGAGAAAATGTTGAGATCATCACGTTTCCGGATTACTTTGGTGAAGGCCCCATCCATCGTTTATTAACGGAGAAAGGTTTTTCCAAAAGGATGGAATGGCTACAGGAAGCCTATCGATTTGATGGGAAGATGAGCGAACAGTATGTGGCTTTGTTTTATGATGCACTTGCAAGTCTTCGACAGGTTAAAGAAGGCGAGCAAGTGATTGTTTGGACGTGTGAAAATGCGGCGGAACAATTTGGGTTACGCTTAGTAAGCCATCTATTGTCAGGCAAAAAATGTTCGATTTCCGTGTGCAATACATACTTTCCCATGCTTTATTTCCATGAAGATGAACATACACAATATGATATTCGCCATTCTGGTGAGGTTAGCCCTTCGCAGATGAAGCGAATGCTAAAGCTGAATTTACTAGATCCACTTACTGAAGATGAGCTCGTTCTTTTACAGGCAGAGGCGCTTCAATTAATGGAGGGGCATTCAATAGTTCGTACATGGTTTAGGGGAAGGATTATCGAGGATGACGAGTCCAGGGATGATCAAGAGATTATCCGGTATGCAAAAGACATGCAATCCGAATACGGTATCGATAATTTTTACAACGCTGCTCGCTTGATTGGTCATGTTTTAGGATGGAGTGAGCATGACATCAACGATACATGGATTGATTACCGTTTACGTATGTTGATAAAGAAAGGCGTTTTTGTATATAACGGTCATTTAAGTGAGATGTTTTCCTATCAAGTTCGATTGAACACTAGCCAAGATAAATGATATGTCTTTCGTAATAGAAGATGCTGAATAGTTATCATCGCACACCCAACCCTTTATGCACCAATGGGTTGAATGTGCGATGTCCACTTCAAACAGGTAAAGCCAATCATCCTTGAACTTGATTAACAAAAAGCTGTGTGATGTCTTTTGGACGTGTGATGGCCCCTCCAACGACACTTGCATGGGCGCCCAATTCCATGCACCTTTTATACATGTCGGGTGTCATGACATTTCCTTCCGCAATAACGGGGATGTTCACATGCTGGAGAACCTGTTTCAAGAATTCAAAATCATCATGATAGAGTTTCTTTCCATGTGTTTCTTCGGTGTAGCCATGTAATGTAGTGGAAATACAATCGAATCCGAGTTTTTCCGATTGTATGGCATCCTCTAAAGTAGCGATATCCGCCATGAGTTGAATGCTAGGATTCTTTTCTCTTACATAGTTGACCAGATCGCTTAAAAGAAGATTCTCCGGTCTTGTCCGATGGGTGGCATCCATGGCAATCATCTCGCAGCCACTAGCCAGTAACTCATCGATTTCCTTGCAAGTGGCGGTAATGAACACGGAGCTATCGTCATAGTCGCGTTTAACGATGCCGATAACGGGCAGGTCCACTTCTTTTTTTATCGCGATGATATCCACTTCGGAGTTTGCCCGGATTCCTTTTGCACCGCCTTGTTTAGCGGCCAACGCCATTTTCGACATGATGAATGAGCTATGTAGAGGCTCATTTGGTAAGGCTTGACAAGATACGATTAATCCACCTTTAACTTCGTTTAACATTCTATATTTCCCCCTTTGAAAAATGGATGGACCGCCCCGAATAGGGAGGCATCATTATATAATTGAGCAATTTTTATTTCTGTCTTCAAAAAATCAGTAGGAAGATAAGTGGTGAGCTGCTTTTGTATATGGTTCAGTAAAAAGTCGCCTTGGCGGGATATGCCGCCTCCTATCAGGATACACTTCGGATCGACTAACAGGATGATTTGCGCCAATCCCTTAGCCACTTCCTTACTCCATGCCTCAATCAAGGCTATGTATGGCTCTTCACCGAGTCTTGCTTTCTCAAAGACTTCCTTCGTGGAGACACTTTTACCAAACTCTTTTTCAATCATTCTATTTAAAGCGGTTGTGGATGCTCTCATTTCATAATTCGTTTTTGTTTCTGGATCGTATAATAGATAGCCGACGGAGTTTGCCTGATGATGGGTTCCATCCATGATTCCGTCATGATAATAGGCCCCGCCGATCCCCGTACCTAAGGTAATGCAAAACACATCGTTTTCCCCTTGGGCAGCGCCTTGCCAAAGCTCGCCGATCAAAGCGGCATTCACATCATTTTCTACAGAAACGGGGAAAGGGAATGTACGGGATAAATGGGCTTTGAATGCGGTACCTTTATAGTCCCGGATAGTGGGCCCCGCAAAGATGATTTCCCCTTTTTTCCGGTCGACGATCCCGGCAGTGCTGATGCCCACGCCGTTAATGGCCGTCTCATTGGAAACAGCGGAAATGATGGCCTCCACCTGTTTCAGTATAGCCTGGTCGATATTTTCTTTTGTTTTCACTTGTTGATGCCCATGCAGATGTTTCTGATCGTCCAAGAGGGCATATTTAATAAACGTACCGCCGATATCAATCGATAAATAATCAGCCATGGATATCCTCCTACACTTTCGTTTGTTTAATATGTTGAATGAGAAGTGTTTTTGCCTCATCGGCATTCCCCATCAGTAGCGCTTCGACAATATTCCTGTGTTCCTGGATGAGGCCTTTGAATTCTTCTAGGGAGAGGTGGATATGTTGCACTTGGAAAAAATAACTGGTGATCATATTCGTCATTTGTATAAATAAATCATTATTCGTGGCTTGCAGAAGCTGCTTATGAAATAGGGTATCCGCTTCTTTGAATTCTTCTTGGGTCGTTGCCTTTTCGCTTTCTTCGACCACTTCCTTCAACATGTCCAAATCATCCATACTCTGATTTTTTACAATTTCATCAATGGCACTTGATTCAAATAGAATTCTCAAACCCAATATATCCCGGATATTCCCGCTGTTTATTTGCCATAAAAAGAAGAAGTTATCCAAAAGGTTTTCTATATTGGATTCATTGAGAAAAGCGCCCTGGCCCTGTCTGATGCGTATGACATCCGTATTTTCAAGGTAGCTCAACGCTTCCCTCACTACGGACCTGCTTACGCCAAACATTTCCGTGAACTTGCGCTCTGTTGGGAGTTGATCGCCCGCTTTTAAGTTTTGCGAAATGATATAGTTTTTAATTTCTTGAATGACCGTTTTCTTAAGTGGCTTTTTTTCTTCCATTTTAATGGGTTCCATTTGCTTCCTCCAAAGTAGTAATAAAACGAAAAATGGGTTGGAAATGTTCCTTTAGGACTTTTTGAGCCACTGGCAAATCTTTAATTTTTATAGCATCGATGATGTCTGCATGCTGTTTGAATGAATCAATCAGTGTGTCCTCTTTCTCGATAAAATCCATTCTAACCAGGGAAAAGTACTCACTGATCACTTCACTGAACTTGAAATAGGCTTCATTTTCCGTTGATTTAATTAAGGCTTGATGAAATAAACGGTCGAATTGTTTCGTGTCTTGTTTTTGGATGATCGTCTGATAATACGATTCATTTATGCTGATGAGATGATCAATATCGACATCCACTTGTTTCTCGATGATCAATCGCAATGCCCCTAATTCGATGACTTCCCGAATTTCCATCAATTCTTTCATTTTTACACCGTGCGTGTCGTAATAATGTTTAAGTATCGTATTGATTGAATCGAGTGTAGGCTCAGCTATATAGACACCGCCACCGGGCTTCACGTTCAAGATCCCTACGGTTTGGAGCGAGATTAACGCTTCGCGTATAACCGTCCTGCTTACTTGCAACTGTTCGACCAGTTCTTTTTCTGTTAAAAACTTATCATTCGGTTTCAGATTATTTTCTAAGATATGGCTCTTAATTCTTTCAATCGCGATTGTGACCAATGAGGTCTTATGAATTGCCATGACGCCACCCCTTTATGTATGTCTACCATATTATAGAAATGAAGGAAAGGGATTACTGAAATTTGTTGACATTTTTATGAAAGGCTTTTATGATAAATTTGTAAATAAAAATTGGTCTGACAATATTATATCTTTGTTATCTGAATTTTTCAAACTAATTAGGGGGTTAAGATATGAAGGGGTTATTTTCAGCACTACTGATACCATTTGATGAAAATGGGAAGATTATCGAACAAGGCTTGCGTGAGATCGTTAGACAAAATATTGATGTTCAGAAAGTGGACGGACTATATGTGAATGGCAGCTCAGGTGAAAACTTCATGCTATCTACCGATCAAAAAAAGCGAATTTTCGAAATTGTCAGTGAAGAGAGTAAAGGGGAGGTCAAGCTAATCGCCCAGGTAGGATCGATCAATCTGGACGAAGCCGTTGAACTGGGTCAATTTGCAACAGAGCTTGGCTATGATAGTCTATCAGCCGTCACGCCGTTTTACTATAAGTTCAATTTTGAAGAGATCAAGCATTACTATGAAACCATCATTGATAATACAGGCAATAATATGATCATTTACGCCATTCCATTCTTAACGGGTGTATCGATGAACATGGATCAATTTGAGGAACTCTTTCAAAATGACAAAGTCATCGGCGTGAAATATACGGATGGAGACTTCTACTTATTGGAGCGACTTCGTAAAAGATTCCCAGATAAACTGATCTATTCTGGATTCGATGAAATGCTTATCTATGGAGCCATTTCAGGAGTGGATGGGGCAATCGGGAGTACATATAATATCAATGGAAAGCGATCTAGACAGATTTTGGAGTTGGCGCAAAGTGGCAAGGTAGCGGAGGCGTATGAGATTCAGCACGTCACCAATGACCTTATTGAAAGAGTGCTAGATTTGGGATTATATCAAACGTTGAAAGAAGTACTGAATGTAAAAGGCATCCAAGCAGGTACGGTCAAAAAACCGATGGCTCCATTTGATTCAAGCAAAAGGGAAGAAGTGGAACAACTCGTAAAAGATTTTAACTTATAAGATAGCTCATAGATAGAATGTGTTGGACACTTAACTATCTGATTTTTCTGTAATCACGATGTACCGCAAGGGCGTGCCACTCTTTTTTTAAAAGAAGAGGGGGGCAGGCGCTTTTGTTACCTTTTAAGGAAGCTCTATAAAATGATTTTATGATGAGGGGTGTATTATATGGAGAAGATTAGTTTTGGCGTGGCTAACTGGGCTGTCATGGTGGTCTATCTACTAGCGATGCTAGCAGTGGGGCTTTATTTTACAAAGAAATCTGGTAAGAATACTGATGCGTTCTTTACCGCAGGCGGTAAGATTCCTGCTTGGGCCGCGGGTTTCAGTATCTATGCTACAACGTTAAGTGCGATTACGTATATGTCGACACCAGAACAGGCATTTTTATCTGATTGGACTTATGCAGCAGGTAATCTATCAATACTGGCCATCATACCTGTGTTGATCTATTTTTATATTCCTTTCTTTAGGAAGCTGAATGTCACGACGGCCTATGAATATTTAGAGGAGCGCTTCGGTGTATCTCTTCGCGTGATAGGAAGTTTACTCTTTACACTTTTCCACATTGGCCGTATAGCGATTGTCGTCTACTTGCCAACGCTTGCCATTACACTCGTTTCCGATATCAATCCCTTTATCATAGCGCTTGCGGTTGGAGGTTTATGTATTGTTTATACGTTCCTCGGGGGGATTGAAGGGGTCATTTGGAGCGATGTGATTCAAGGGATCATCCTTCTAGGCGGTGCCATTTTACTTGTGGTCCTTGGAATCTTCTCTATCGATGGCGGACTCTCGACAGTTATCGATGATGCGGTCAACAACAAGAAAGTGGTAACGGCAGACAGTTTCAAGTTCAGTGCCGTCACGGCAGCGATCCCGATTATCTTCTTAGGCTCCATCTTTAATAATCTACATCAATATACAGCCAGTCAAGACGTCGTACAACGTTATCAAACGACTAGTTCAATCAAAGAGACAAATAAGTCTTTGTGGACCAATGGAATCTTGGCTCTTATCACGATCCCTGTCTTTTTTGGATTTGGTACCGTCCTTTATAGTTACTATACGAATGTTGAAGCCCTTCCAGAAGGATTTAATACTTCAGCCATCGTGCCGTATTTCATCGTTTCAAGTTTACCAGCGGGGGTAGCGGGTTTACTGATCGCCGCCATATTTGCCGCTTGCCAATCTACAATCTCCTCTAGTTTAAATAGTATTTCCGCTTGTGTAACAGTCGATTTTAAACAAAGATTTTTAGGTGCAAATGAAAAAAGTGATGTATTATTGGCGAGAATTGTCATTATCGCGTCCGGTGTACTAGGTATGGCAGCCGCTTTATATCTCATTTCAAGCAATCAAGCTGAAACATGGAACTTGTTCTTGGCTATCACAGGATTATTCGGTGTTCCGATTGCCGGTATCTTTGCTCTTGGGATATTCACGAAACGTGCCAATACACCTGGAGTATTGATCGGTCTAATCTTAAGTGCGATTACCTCCTATTTCGTGCAACAAACAGACCTGACGCCCTTCGTCGTTAGTATCGTCTCGTTCATTACTTCCTTTGGATTTGGTTATGTTGTAAGTTTGCTATTCCCGAAATTCAACAAAAACACCACAGGGTTGACCATTTATACGAAAAACGAAGAATATGTGAAGCCTAACCTACACCCAGAACCGCAATCAAAGTCTAAAGCAGGGTAAGAAAGTCTCATATAAGGATAGCCAGTCATGTTGATGATTGGCTATTTACTACATTTCCATTTACCCAAAGCATGACGAAAATAAATAAAGGGTTTTTAACCTTGGATAGTGAACATAAATACATGGATAAGAGAAGGGGATTTTGTGAATAAAATGAAATGCATGATCCTTAAGAATATAACGATTTACAGTGAAAGAAAAAGGATTGAATGTGGGTTTTTAATGGCGAAGGATGGAAAAATCGTTGCCTTTGGTTCTATGGATGATGTAAATGACTTAGAGTTTAAGGGTGAGGTCATTGATTTTCATGCCCTGCCGGATTATAAGGTGATACCGGGAATGATCGACATTCATATTCATGGCGTAAATGGCGCCGATACCATGGACGCAACGCAGGAAGCGTTAAAGCGTATGGCTGCAGCTCTTCCTTGGGAAGGGACGACGAGTTTTTTAGCTACCACCATGACGCAGGAACCCCAAGCCATCGAGAACGCGTTAATGAATGCCGGTCAGTACATCGATGACCATCAGCCACCGGGAATGGCCGAAATCGTTGGCATTCATTTAGAAGGGCCCTTCGTCAATCCAAAGATGGCAGGGGCGCAGCCAGCACAATATATGATCGATCCGGATATACACATCTTTAAAAAGTGGAATGAGTTATCGAATGATCATGTCAAAGTCGTTACGCTTGCACCGGAACAGCCAGGTGGAAGCGAATTAATCCGTTATTTAAAGGAGCATGGAATTGTGGCTTCCATTGGCCATTCAGGTGCAACATATGACGAAGTGGATCAAGCGATTTCGGATGGTGCAACGCAAGTCACGCATCTGTTTAATCAAATGAAAGGCCTACATCACCGTGAACCGGGAGTTGCCGGAGCTGCCCTTTTGCGTGATGAATTGAAAGCGGAAATGATTATGGATGGCATTCATGTCCGTCCAGAAATCATCAAGCTTGCCTATAAACAAAAGTCAAAAGAAGGGCTCCTATTAATTACTGATTCCATGCGGGCGAAGTGCCTGAAAAACGGAACCTACGATTTAGGGGGCCAAGACGTGACGGTGAAAGATGGGAAGGCGGTTCTTGCGGACGGAACACTGGCAGGAAGTATCCTGAAAATGGGGCAAGCGGTTAAGAACCTCTTATCCTATACAAATTGTCCGCTTGAAGATGCCATTGAAATGGCTGCCCTGAACCCAGCCAAACAGCTTCAACTGGATGATAGAAAAGGAAGCATCAAAGTAGGGAAAGATGCAGACTTAGTCATTTTGAACGAGGAAAATGAAGTGGTCATGACCATCTGTAGAGGAGAAATGGCATATAGCATAATGGAGGTTGAATAATATGGAAATCGTTGAAACTCAAAACTACGATGAAATGAGCCAGAAAGCAGCACACCTTATTCTGGACAAAGTAAAACGGACACCTTCTCTTGTATTGGGCCTTGCGACTGGAGGAACGCCGGTCGGGACGTATCAACACTTAGTGAAGGATTATCAGGAAAATCAGACCTCCTATCGCCATGTTCATACCGTGAACCTGGACGAATATGTAGGAGTGGAAAAAGATCATCCCACTAGTTACCATACATATATGAAGGACCATCTCTTTAACCATATCGATATCCCAATCCAACAAACTCATTTGCCGGATACCATGGCACCAGACTTACAAGCAGAATGTCAAAGGTATGAAGAGCTCATTGAAAACCTTGGTGGAATAGACCTTCAGCTATTGGGGATTGGGGTGAATGGCCATATTGGATTCAATGAGCCAGGTACACCTTTTGCCTCCACCACGAATGTAGTGGAGCTTACAGCCTCCACAAGAGAAAAAAATGCCTGCTATTTTGATAATCCCTTCGACGTACCCAAACACGCGGTGACGATGGGAATCTCGACGATCATGAAGAGTAAACAAATCGTACTCCTCGTGTCCGGAAAGCAAAAGGCACATATTTTATACAAACTACTATCTGAACCAACCAATGAGCAAGTCCCAGCTTCCATCCTAAAACAGCATAAAAATGTGATGATTATTGCCGATCGTGAAGCGTTGGCGGAACTCAAGCAGAACTGTTAACGGGGTTGCAATGATCTTGGCGAGTCGTATGATAAGGTTAACCTGTTTTTATTGGTTAACCTTTTTTTGTTGAAGATTCTTTTATCAACATGGGGTTCAGAATATTAGAAGACAAACAAGAAGTTGAGGGGAGGCGGGTTTTTGAACAAGAAAAGAAGAGCCGTACTGTTTCTTTTGTTGGTGTTTTCTATTGGGCTTGTCCTTTATGGACTATCCGGGCAAGCCACTCAGGAAAACAACAAATTGTATGTGTCTTCCGCTGGGGATGACAAAAACGTCGGAAGTAAGAAAGAACCTTTAAGAACCATACAGAAAGCCGTCGATTTAGCAAAACCGGGTACAACTGTCCATGTTCGAAAAGGAGTCTACAATGAACAAGTCGTCATACGGAAATCAGGCAAAGAAAATGCCCCTATCACCATTAAGGCCTACCCAAAAGAAAAGGCGATCATCGATGGGAGGGGCCTAGAGGTTTCATGGGATGACCAGGGTTTAGTATCGATACATAATCAAAGCTACGTTACCATCGATGGATTGGACATCCAAAATTACAAAACCGAACAAGAGGATTTAGTGCCAATCGGAATATCCGTTAGCGGAAGCGGAAACGGTATCCGTATTTTGCGTACTCATATTCATCATATTGAAACACTTCATGAAAACGGGAATGCCCATGGGATTGCTGTTTATGGCACCGAAGCACCGCAAGCGATTGAAGATATCATCCTTTCAGGCAATACACTAGAAGAGATGAAACTCGGTGCCAGTGAAACGTTGGTGATGAATGGTAATATATCAAACTTCCAGGTTACAAATAACATCGTCAGGAGAAATGACAATATCGGAATCGATGTTATTGGGTTTGAAGGTGTGTCTCCTGTTGAAAAATTTGATCAGGCAAGGAACGGTATCATCCGTAACAACACAGTCTATGAAATATCCAGTTACGGAAATCCAGCCTACGGAAACCAATATGCGGCTGGCGGAATCTATGTCGACGGTGGTAAAGATATCGTTATCGAGAAGAATAGGGTTTATAAAAACGATATAGGAATCGAAGCGGCTAGCGAGCATGAGGGCAAAGTTACTAGTTCCATCACCATACAAAACAATTCGATTTATGAAAATAGAAGTGCGGGCATTGCAATAGGTGGGTATGACAGGAAAAGAGGAAGCACCATAAACAGTACAATTACCGGCAACGTCCTGTATAAAAATGATACGGAATTTCAAGAGGGCGGACAGGTATTGCTTCAATATCATACAAACCATAATAGAATCGAAAACAACATCATGGTCGCGGGTGATTCCAATCTCCTTATCAGTAACCCTTTCAAGCAAAACAAAGGGAACATACTAGATAACAATGTCTACTACCTGCATGGGGGAGAGAAAGAAACGCGTTGGATATGGAAAACGGAAGATATCATGGGGTTCTCTGCCTTTAAAAAGAGAAGTCTTCAAGACACGAATAGTATGTTTCAGAAGCCGAAGTTCATGAATGAAAGGAAACGAGATTTCCGGCTCAAGTCCAAATAAATTCGGTTAACGGTATAATAGCATCATTTTGGATTTTCCATATTTTTGTTATATTTAATGTGATAGATTGGCAGGAAATATATTCAGAGGGAGGAAGGGAATATGAATAATAGAAGGAATTTGCTGTTTTTCTTAGCATGCATGAGTGCAGTGGTTCTATTCATTACAAGTGTTCAACATCCAAGTGAAGCGAACGCTGCCAAGGACAACCTGAATCTTAAGAAGCTGGAAGTCGATGAATTCTTTACGAACCATGACGGAACATTCATATTACGTGATCTGAAAAAAGAAAAGACATTCGTCTATAACCAGGAACGTGCGAATCAACGATTTGCACCGCAATCGACTTTTAAAGTGCCAAATTCTTTGATTGGGTTGCAAGTTGGAGCTGTAGAAGATGAATATGACATTAAGTATTGGGATGGTGTTGAGCGGGAGATTGAGGCCTGGAACCAAGATCATACGCTTGGGTCTGCGATGAGAAACTCTGTCGTTTGGTATTATCAAGCGATGGCTCGTGACATTGGAGAGAAGCAAATGGAGGAATGGGTTCGTACCATATCTTATGGCAACCAAGATATTAGTGGAGGCATCGACCAGTTCTGGTTAAGCAGTTCACTCGAAATTTCACCAATAGAACAAGTAGACTTTATGGAGAAACTATATAAAGAGAACCTTCCCTTTGATAAGGATGTCATGAAAACCGTGAAACGCATGATGATCCAGAAGGAAGGGGATGACTTTACCCTTTACGGGAAAACAGGGCAAGGGTCAGGTATAGGCTGGTATGTCGGTTTTATCAAAACAGACAATCATGCGTATAGTTTTGCTACGAATATTGCCGGAACAAGCACAGATGCTAAAGCCATCACAATGGACATTTTAAAGAAGTACCACGTAATGACAATGGAATGAAACCAAGAATTAGAGGATAGGATGTTGAAATAAAGGCATGCATCCTCTTTTTCATACGAAAAACATGTCCGATGTTAAAATAAGCTTCGCATTAGGGCACTGATCCAAGAAGGATTGACACTCTTTTTTAATGGATTGTTGATTAAAGACTTCCAACTATACTTACAAATACATGATTTGTGCTTCTAATAATCTCTTACATTTAAAATCTGATCACTTCGTTTTCAATTTATGCCCAGTATTGTGCGTCCACTGTATAGGCATAACTACTATTCTGTAATAAATATCAAAAGAAGAAACCCAAAATTTAGTCGCGACTCTTGGTTAAATTTCCTGATCATTCAACAACTACACCTGTTCTAACAGATGTAGATATAACGGAGCTGTTTTTAATTTTTGAATCATCGCGGATTGGAGAATGTAATGCAAATTAAGTTATTGAGTTATTTATTATTAAGCTTCCTTTCACTCTTATTCTTAACAGGTTGTCCAGGCCCATCTGACTATGATATGGACCTACCTGGAGGATATTCTGTTATAAGAACATCAGCCGACGAAGTCAAGATTGCACCAAAAGTTAGTGAAGGTAGTTGGGGAACCGACGTCATTCCTGCAAAAGTTACCGAAGTTGCTTGGGATGATAAATATATTATCGCAAAGCAGCTTGGTTTGAAAAATGACGACGACGGCTATCAAATTCCTGATGAAAAGAACGTGAGCTTTTGGATACTGGAAATGACTACAGACGAAGTGACTGGACCTTTAGATGGTAAAAGTTTCACAGAGAAAAAAGCTGAATTTGGAATATCCAATGATATTGTGCTACAAGAAATAGATGACATTAGGGGAGATGGATAGGCGTTCCCTCTTAAAGAAGCTTTTCCGTGTTCCTTCATTTGTTCTGACAATTTTTACAGTGAATATTATCTGAAAAACGAATGACTGAAACCAGGTAGGGAAGAATATCAGTGAGTCTGATTACTTTTTTTAATGGAGGAATGAAGATGAACGATCGTTTTGACGATAAAGTCGTGCTGATTACAGGAGCCGGATCTGGACTGGGACAGGCTTCTGCCCTGCAAGTGGCCAAAGAAGGGGCGAAACTTTCCTTGGTCGATGTGAAAAGTGATTCCTTGGAAACAACGGAAAAGTTGATCCACGAAGCGGTCCCCAAGGCGGAAGTGCACTTGATTACGGCGGACGTTTCAAAGGAAGAGGATGTGAAGAAGTATGTGGATGAAACAGTGGATCGATTCGGCCGCATCGACAGTTTCTTCAATAACGCCGGAATCGAAGGGAAACAGAACCTGACGGAGGATTATGGAATCGATGAGTTCCGTAGAGTGGTGGGTGTGAACCTGAACGGGGTTTTCTTCGGGATGAAGTATGTACTGGAAGTCATGAAAAAGCAGAAATTCGGCACGATCGTCAACACGGCATCTGTCGGCGGAATCCGCGGCGTGGGGAACCAATCAGGCTATGCGGCAAGTAAGCATGGTGTCGTCGGACTGACGCGAAACTCCGGAATCGAGTATGGCCAATACGGCATCAGCATCAAGGCGATTGCTCCGGGTGCAATCATGACGCCGATGGTCGAAGCTTCCTTGAAACAGATGGGTGGCGAGAACTGGGAGGCAGCCGGTAAGGAATTCGTCAGCGTCAACCCGATGAAACGCTTTGGGAAACCGGAAGAGGTCGGGTACTTGGTAGCTTTCCTGCTTTCCGAACAAGCAACCTTCATCAATGCCGCCGTCATCCCAATCGACGGTGGACAGTCGTATAAATATTAAGTAGTAAAAACTGATCTTTTCGCTTAAGCGAAAGGGTCTTTTTTATAGAATTGCTTTCCTTCTATTAATAAGGTATGAATTATTAAAGGGCATTTCAAATGGGGGACGGGCATGGATACGACAATCCTGTATTATAAAAGATATGAAGGAAAAGCAAAGCCTATTGATTATGTTACGTGGGCTTATCAAAAATTAACGGAGGGTTCTTCGGTGAACTCATTAAAAATCCTAGCATCCTTTAGAGAACCTCTTAACCAATTCGAGGTAGAAGATTATTTTCAAATGGTTATAAAAGAATGGGAAATGCCAGTGCCTACGCATGAAGAGTGTGCCAAAGCCTACTTATATCACTTATTAAGACAAATCTTAGGGGAAGATAAACATGTCGCCCATATAGCTTACGAAGTGTATGAAGTGGTTCGCGAACACTTTAATGAGCTGAATGTATGGTATGACATAAGTGAAATGATAGACGAATTTCAGTGTGGGGAAAATAGACTAAGAGAGAACCTAACGTGGGAGCAGTTTCTTTCCATGATCAAGCTTGAAGCAGAGAAACAATTAGAAAATGAATTCTTCCTCCAGTAAAGGGCTATAGACTTACCGAAAGACCATTTTTTGTAGGGAGGATTTCCTTTGTTGGAGGAAACGTAGAAAACTTTTCAATTCTTCCGTCCAAGTGGCATATACATATAAGCGATCTTGTAATGAGAAGGAGGATTGCTTTGGACGGAGTTACGTTATATGATATCTTCTTCATCGTGGCGACAGAAATCATCTTGCTTGCGACAGTGGTGCTTACCTTACTTTGGGTCATCCGGGCACGGAAGGAAAAGGTTCATTTTCTACTTGCATTTATCATTATTGCTTTTCAGCTTGTATGGAATGTCGCATCCAACTATTTCATGATGACCGCGATTTTGATTCCAGGTGTATCGGTGGTTCTGATGCTGACCTGGAGGCTTTTCATCCGGGATGAATACACGAAAAGCCGGTTGTTCAGTGCTGCGCTTCTGCTACAGGGTATCTGGTTTGTTTTGTATATCGTCGTACTGATCGAAAACTGGTTAGGTATTTAGTCATTGGAAGGCCCTTACATGGTGAGGGTCTTTTTATTTAGACTGAATGTCGGATTACTGGCGTTGAATGTTGAATTATTGGCGTGAATGTTGAATTATTAGCTTGAATGGTCGAATTAATCCTATCCGTGGTTGAATTCTACCGATTACAGCTCTGTTTAAGAATCGATTTTACGTGAATTGTGCGCTATACTGGATGTAACTCGTCTTAAAGGAGATGGACCAGCCCGTGTTTAATAGATTAACGAAGAAAACAAAGGTAGCTCTAGTAGCTTCCATCTTATATGTGATTGTACCGACGGATCTCATTCCGGATTTTATAGTAGGTTTCGGACAGGTTGATGACGCAGCTGTACTGCTTTACCTAGGCAAATGCTTATACACAGATTTGTTTACCAAGAAATCTCGTCCTGACGTCATAAAAGGTTAGTAGATTAATAGGTAAACAGTTACTTAATCGTTTTCATAAAAAAAAGCCATGCTCCCAGCCGATAGGCTGGAAGGCATGGCTTTTTCCTTTTACTTTTGAGCGTTAATCCAAAGTTTACCTGTTGCTCTTTGAGTTGTAACATTCCCATAGCTATCTTGGGCTTTTACCTCAACGACGGCACCTGGTGCTTTTACATTCGTCGTGGCAGTGTAGTAGCCGACATAATGTCCTGATGATGTTTCTTTCATTGGTAATTCCGTTGCATTGGCAACGCCTCCTGCATTTGTCAAAGGCATCAAGATGGAGAAGTCTGCGGATAAGCCTGGTTCACTGTCAAATTCGATTTTGACGGATTCCCCATTTTTTAAGACCTTATCCTGATTTGGCACTAAACCAGAGATTTCTGGAGCTGTGAATTTCACATCGATGGAAATGGTTTTCGTGACTGAATTGCCTGCCTTATCAAGAGCGACTACCTTGATTTTATTGATTCCTTCATCAAGTAGAAGGCGATAAGAGAAGGTGTTATCTTTCACTTCGGCCTTCTTCCCGTTCACTTTAACTGAATCCAGGTTTTCATCCGAGATGGTACCCTTCACGGTTACCGTTTCGCGGTTTACTTTGCTGCCATCAGTTGGTGAAGTAATGGCGAGTGTTGGCTTTTTCGTATCCAATATCACCGTTACAGGAGCGGATGCCTCAGTTGTACCTTGGCTAGTCCGCGCTTTTGCAGTCAACGTGTTTTCCCCGTTGTTTAATGTGACAGGGACGGAGAATGTTCCTTCATTCGTAGAATCTGTTGTTGCCACTTTTTCTCCTTTGTTGAAAATATCCACTTTCGTTGTCGGTGCGGATGTACCTTCAACGGTCACTTCTTTTTGATTCGAATAAGAACCATCTTTAGGAGAGGTGATGACAGGTTCTTTTACTTCGTAATCGACCGTTGCCCGAATCATGTAATTTCCTTCTTCAGCTGGGGCTGGTGACCAAGCACCGCTTACACCCTGCCAGCTTCGTCCTGCATTCGGTCCATCTTCATCTGTAGCTAGACCTGGTGCATTCGGATTGGCTTTTGTTTGGGTATAAACCATAAAGAAATCGCCTTCAACCATGATTCCATGTTCGCTAAGATCAACATGTGTCCATTGACCGTTACGTAAGGCTGTTTCGGTGAAAGGACCTGCGATTTTCTTGCCAGGTGATCCGTCTGTTCCTGAAGCATCATATACGGAAACTTGGAACTCAGTCCCACCTGGGGTAGGCCATGTTGTATCCCAGAAGCGTAAAAGAGCGCCGGTTACATTGGCCGTTTTATTCCCTGAAGCCAAGGACATTTTTACAGCCCAGCTGTTGCCTGCCGCATTATAGGCACGAGCGTTTTCAGCTGTTCCATCATCATACTTGATTTCATCTGGGTACCCGATGAACGGTTTTAGTTCGATATTTTTCGTGCTAGTTTCTTCAGAAATCGTCACGGATGCCTCATTGCCGTAATAAGAAGGAGCCATGACTTTTAATGTGTAATTCCCCTCATAAGCAGTTAGTGAGTATTCACCGTCTGCATTTGTTGTTACTGGCTGAATGGCCGCATCCTCTAGAAGGTAAACGGTAGCACCAGAGACGGGTTCACCAGTAACCTTGTTGGTGATGGTACCATTGATTGTTCCTTTAGGGATTTCTTGAAGAGTAAAGTTAGCTGTTGATGTTGCATCTTGTTCGATGTTGACTGGCGCTGTTTGTGAACGATACCCATATGTTTCTGCTTGCATCGTATACGTACCTGTTGCATGTGTAAGTTGGTATGAACCATCTTGTGGGTTTGTATATACAGAACGTCCTGTTTCTAAAACACTTACCTGTGCCTGTAATGGAAGAAGCACTGGTGCAGGTTGTTCTTTTTCAGGTTCTTTTTCTTCTTTTTCGATAACTGGCTTGATTTTGTCAGGATTAACTTGCGGTTTAGCTGATACCGAAGAGTCAGACTTATTGACACCTAATCCTGCTTTTGCTTTTGTCGTTGGTAGAATCGAAGTATTGGCCAATTTAACATCATCGATATACCAGCCCGGTTTTTGGACGGAACTATCTGTTGTGACATTAAAGGCGATATAGATTCGTTCTCCAGCATATTCGCTTAGGTTGACTTCTCCGTCGACCCAATTATTGGACTTATCATTGAAACGGGCAGCTTGGACCCAGTTTGTTTCGTCTGTGGAAATAAATACATGACCGTAATCATAGTTCCTTTCCAGTTCGTACCAGTGCTTGAATTGTAAATAGCTTGTGCCTTCTGGTACATCGACCGGAGGCATGGCTAGGCTCATATTGGCGCTATTTGCATAGTTTCCAGCCAGGTTTGTAGCATAGACCTTCTGACCGGATGCTGCTGATCCAGGACCGCTTGTCGGAATGCCCCATTCCCAGTTATTGTTTGTCCCGTAAGAAGTCCATCCAGTTGGATTTTCTTCAAAATCCTCTGTATAGCCTACGCTGATACCAGGTAATAGTTCAATGGAATAAGCATTGGAAGTCGTGACGGAGCCACCAAAATCGGTTGCCATCCATTTATAAGTGACTGTATTTCCAGTCAAATCAGCACCTGGGATCGTGGCTTCGTACGTTCCAGACTTATAATCGCCATTCTTTCTCTCTGCCTTGACTTCAGCCCAGCTTCCGTCCGCTTTTTTGTAGCTGAGTTTAACGGCAGTGACACTTACATTATCTGATACTTCAGCTTGAAGCTTTAGGTTCATTTTTTTATACGAATTTTCTGGTGCTTCATGGGAAATGACGGCTGCTTCTGTGTCATCACCAGACTTGGTTACTTGACCTTCGATTTTACCCAGTCCGCTTACAACGGAAGAGACCGCGTCAAATGCGTTTACTAGGCCATAACCATATGCATGATTAGGCGTTGTCGGGTAATTGCTGTCTGTCAAAGGTGTCGCCGTTGTCAGTAGAATTTCCTCAAGTTGGTCAACGGTTAAGCTGGCATTTACCTGTCTTAATAGAGCAGCGACTGCTGTGACATGAGGGCCAGCCATCGATGTTCCATTCCAGCCACCTTCATAGCCACCACCAGGAACAGCAGACCGGATGTTAACACCAGGCGCGGAAATATCCGGTTTGATTTCTCCGTATGGAGATGGACCCCGTAAAGAGAAATTTCCGACTACGTTGTTAATGTCTGTTGCGCCAGTGGCAAAAGACTCTGGATAGTTGGCTGGGTTAGCTACTGAACCAGCTCCGCCGGGATTCGTTAATGTCGTATTTCCAGCAGAAAATTCAGGGAAGATTTCAGCTGCTTTCCAAGCTTGTACCATTGGACGGTACCACTCGTCAAGGCCAGCTCCGCCTCCCCAAGAGTTATTGACAACATCCGGTGCTTTCTCAGGATGAGGATTACCTGCCGCATCTTTTGGGGCGATTATCCATTCACCGGCTTCCAATAAATCAATATCTGAACCTCCATTTGCAGAAAACGCCTTAACTGCGATGAATTTAGCGCCTGGAGCCACTCCGATTTGATTGGCACCATTTGGCTCAGAGCCTACCATTGTACCGATTGTGTGAGTTCCATGATCTAAATCATCATATGGTGAAGCTTGTCCGCTCACCGCATCAAACCAGTTGTATTCATTGTTTGCGACATCTGGGTTGGCAGGGTTATATCCGCGGTACTTGGTTTTTAATGACGGATGGTTCCATTGGACGCCTGTATCGATAGAAGCAATAACGGTTCCTGCTCCATCAATGCCCATATCCCATACAGCCGGAGCCCCGATTTTTTCGATATTCCACTCAATGGAAGATGTGTCTGCTTTGGTTTTACTTGATTTTGGGATTGTAACAGCTTTAGAAGCGACGGTCTTGCTTGCCGGTTTAATAAGCTGTCTTGTTTCATTCGGCATGATTTTATCTACTTCCGGAAGAATGGCGATTTGCTCCATTACTTCCTTCGTGGCTGTCACGGCAATCGCGTTAACGATATAAAAAGATTGAATATCTTTTGCATTGCCGGCTTTTTCTTGCTTTTCTAAGTAGTTCTTGATATCGAATTGTGTTTCAAGAGCAGTAGCGCGAAGCTCCGAGACCACACTCGAACGTTTAAGTAACTTTGCATTATTTGCAGATAGTTTTTGTGATTTTGCTGTTTTGGCAGCTTTTGAGGATACGTCCTTGGTGTCTACTTGTTTTTTGAGTTTAACGAGAAAGGTTACCTTTTCATCTTTTTCAAACTGCTTTAGGACCTTGGAGGCCACTTTCTTTTGATTCTTTCCCGCTAACTCATCTTTAGCAGAGGTGTGGAGTTTGTTTGTAGATGCAGCGATGGAGTTTGTTGGAATGATCAGTGATCCAATAAGCATGATGACAAATGCTATTGCTAACCACTTCGTCCTTCGTTTCTTTCGCAAGTCAATTCCCCCTTATTCTATTTTCAAAGAACAGCACCTTTGGCCAATCTAACAGGTACATTGCACCTCCATTCTTTTTAGTTGGCCAGTATGTAGAACACAGATGTTCCCATAATGATAGCAAACGGATGAATGAGAAAAATGTCGTATTATAGGGCGATAAACTCGAATCAGCCAAAATGAATAGTTTGTAGGAACACCAATTATGGGAAAATAAGGATTAATACCTTCTCCTTTTCACGTAAGGGTGGTAAATTATAGAAAAAATATGCTAATTTACGAGTGTCTAAAGAACTTTGCTTATATGGGATATTGAAAAATGGTAAATAAATACTGTTTAGCGCAAGTGGAGAGGTGGGTTTCAATGAAAAACTCCCCATTATAAAAAATGGGGAGTTCATATAAAGTATTAAGCAGTTGCATCCAACTTTTTAAGAATAATAGAAGCGTTCCTGCTGCGCCCCCTGTTCCAGTCGGAAGAGTGATAGACGAATTTGTGACGTTTCGTAGGGTGAGAACATCCCCATCAGCTAAGGTGACCAGAGCCTGGCCGGTAATTTCCTGGCTACCTGAACCGGATCCATAAACGGAACCTGGAACCAATGTGTCATTTACTAATAAACCAAATTGGTTAGGTTCTAAAGTCGATACCGAGAAAGTAACTTCGTAGGTTCCTGGTGTGGTAACGGTTATATCGGTTGAAGGAGCTGTATGCGTAATACCAGGTGTAGTTATTCCAGTTGTATCAAAAGTAACATCCGTTCCGGCAGCCACTGTTTGAGCTGTTGTGTTGTAAATAAATCCGAACTCTGCTAAACCAGTACCACAGTGATTCCAGTAGGTTCAGTAGCACCCATTGGTCCTACAAAGTTATTGGGATGGGTACATGACATGAAATATGTATTTTTTTATAAATGACCCTTAAACTTCTAGATTTTTTGTTCGTTTGGCACAGGGCCATCTTGGGTACTAACTTATAAAAAGAAGAAAAGAGGAAGATCCATGTGGAACGCAGTCTTATGGGGTGGAGTTTCAGGTTCGGCCGTTTTGCTTGGGGCGCTTATGGCTTTATTTGTTCCAATTAAAAAGAAAGCGATCGGTTACATCATGGCATTTGGAACGGGTGTTTTAATCGGGGCAGCCGCCTATGAGCTTTTAGGCGATTCCGTTCGGGATGGGGGAATCGTGGCGACGTCCATAGGTTTCATAGCGGGTGCAGCAGTGTTTACCGGTTTGGATTTTCTTGTTTCCAAAAAGGGTGCATCTAAAAGGAAACGCTCCAATCATGCTTCTACAAAGGAAGCTGGGTTGGCCATCTTTATTGGGACCGTGATGGATGCGATACCGGAGTCGATCATGATCGGTGCCAGCTTGATCAGTGGCGGGGCGGTCAGTTGGTTGCTCGTCATCGCCATTTTTATCAGCAACATTCCAGAAGGACTTTCCAGTACGACGGGGTTAGTGAATAGCCACTATTCGAAGAAGAAAATCATGGCTCTCTGGTTTTCCGTATTGATCATTTCGGCCATGTCGTCACTGGGGGGCTATCTCTTCCTCGATCAAGCATCGGAAGCGATGATGGCAGGAATGGCCGCCTTTGCAGGTGGAGGAATCATTGCCATGGTTGCGTCCACCATGATGCCTGAAGCGTATGAAGACTCAGGTCCAATCACTGGAATCTTCGCTTCAGCGGGGCTGCTCGTTTCACTGGTTCTGGATTCGATGTGAGTGTAATAGAATGCGTTTAATAAAATTGATAAGCGTATCCGTACTATTTTAGTTGTCATCAGCTCATTTAAAACAGCCACCTCCAGAAAGGAAGTGGCTGTTTTGTTATGGAAGAAACGTCCCTGTTCTACGTTCTCTTATTTATGTTCAAGTCCATCTAGCACAATATTAGTTTAAAAAATCCTTTTTATATCGAAAAGCTAGATATATTCCGGAAGCTATGAAAGCAAGAGAATATTTAAATAAGAAGAAAATTTGCCACATATATTCTTTCGGGAAGATGATGTCGCATAAAATGATTCCATATAGCATAATGAGGGCGCCTTTTAAAGATATTTGAATGGTCCTTTCGTCAGCCGCACCCATTTTTTTATAGAATACATAGATGAGGATCACTCCGACTATAAGCAATACAAAGCTGATACCAATAAGCATATTCCAATTGCCAGTTGATTCATCTGTCCAGGTTTTTAAAGGATAAAAGACTGAATTTGATAGTTCTTCAATTTTCATTTTGTTCACTCCCTTTCACATAAATAAAGATATCGTTTACCTCTACGTTAAAGAAATCAGCTATTCGAAAAGCTAAAACAAGAGAAGGTGAGTAATTATTCTTTTCCATCACATAAATGGTTTGTTTGGATACTCCCACAGCGGCAGCCAATTCTTTTTGAGACAATCTTTTTAAAACCCGGTGTTCATATACTTTATTTTCAACATAATCCTCAACTGCTTTCTTCAAAGTCGTCACCTTCCTTTTTACCATAATCTTACAGTACATTATACTTATAGAAAAGTAAAGTAAACTTATACAAAAGATAAATATTATTATGCAATTTGAGATATAAAAAGTAAAAAAGCTTGGGGACCCCAAGCGTTTTTCAATGGAAACTATCATGTTATTTGAGTGTCAAAAAATACATTTATTGGATATTTGTTGAAACTTTCTTTCAGATTATCCGTATAGCTTATTATCAAAACAAGGAGGATATCATATGTACGATGTGGATGTTGGTGGAGGGGATGGACTTTTCACAGCGGCACCAGTATTTATAGGAATTATTTTTGTTATCATTCTCATACTATTCATAGTGAATGTATTCAATGGCCTTAGCCAGTGGAAGGAAAACGAAGAGTCGCCTCGTTTATCTGTTCCGGCACATGTCATAAGTAAACGGACGAATGTCACAAGGCATAATCATTTCCATGATAACGATGTCCATTCGCATTCTTCCTCTACGACCTACTTTATAACATGTGAATTTGACAGTGGTGATCGAACGGAATTTCGTATTTCAGGCAAGGAGTTTGGTTTGCTTGCTGAAGGAGATATCGGTACGTTAACTTTCCAGGGAACAAGATTTATAGATTTTTCTAGGAAAAAGCAAACGGAAGAAAACTTTCATTGAATTCAATTGGATTGGGAGATGAGGAATCATGAGTGAAAAAGGATGTATAAAATGCGGTAGTGATGATGCGGCTAAGAAGGACGTGGCAATGACGGGAACAGGATTGTCGAAGATGTTCGATGTCCAAAATAATCAATTTACGGTTGTGTATTGCAAGAAGTGCGGGTACTCAGAATTTTATAATAGGCAATCGTCCACAGGAAGTAACCTGCTCGATTTATTCTTTGGTTGATCTTTGGAAGAGAAGGGGCTGCCCCAAAAGGCGGGAATGTCGATCACAACATTTCTGCCTTTTTTCTATTGCGTTTTTTCACTGGAAAAAGGGACTTTTGAAAAGGCTACTTGTTAGGTATGTTAAGAGTTCTATCCTATAGTCATTATTTTAAGAAAGTATTTAATTCACTTTTCCCATTGCTCTATAAAGGCTGACAATCGCTAAACGAGTTAATTGTAAGGCCATGTAATGAGGGCTGTAAATCATGTTTTTTTCCACCCATACCTTTGTGATTCCTATGATGGATGAACTACTATAATCAAGCAATATATCTAAGGGGACCAATAATCTTTGTTCCTTACTCATGCTTGAAATGCGAAGGTAAAGGTTCTCCCTAATCACTTTATATAGGTTTTGAAGAAATTCTTCGGATTTTATTTTAGTGAACATGGTGTGGTAGAACTTTTGATTTATAGCTATATTTTCAAAGAATGACTCATAGTAGGGATCAGCCATTTCAAGATTAAACTGGTCATTTCCATGGTTCGGCATGGACTTCACCAAGGATTCTTTTAATTCTGATAATTTTTCTTGGACCGTTTTATCTAGCCAATCATATTTGTCTTGATAATGTGCATAAAACGTAGAACGGCTAATATTGGCTTGATTGGTGATGTCCTTGACAGATATTCGTGAAAATTCCTTTTCGGATAGTAGAGAAATAACAGTTTCATAGATGACTTCACGAGTCCGGATGATTCGACGATCTGTAATCGGTTGATGGCTTTCCATTTTTTCCTCCTAAAGATTGAAAGTAGAACGTAAAGTGATTATCGTTTGTTGACGCCTCTATGCTTTTATTCGTATCAATGTTGTATTAATATAATAGACCATCAATTCATATATAATCAATAGGAATTGTTATATTTGTGATTGGAGCAGGGACCAGAACGGATGGAACATGAAAAATACAATATAAATCATAATGTGGTTTTACTTTACTCAATCGAACATTTCGTTATTCACTGTCCTCTAAACGTCAAAAATGCCTTAATTGTTTGTTGCAACGGAGTGGAGTCTTGCTATAATAAATATCAAATTCCGATTTTATTCATGTGATTTATGGGTGTATGTTAGAACTTGTCTAATTTTATATGTCGACTGGACTACCAGAGACTTTTATGTAAGCTTGAATCCCCTGATTTTAAGCGAACAATAAAGGTGTCTGTTTTTTTGTATGCTTACGGTTTGATTGAATTTGGATGAAAAGAGGTTCGTAAGTGCTGAGCAGAGGAGATCGCTTTATTCAAAGCTTGAATGATGAACGTAGCGTATTACTTGAAGGGGAAAAGTTAACCGATTTGGCCGGGCATCCCGCGTTTAAAGGAACGCTCGAAACCATTACACATCTCTTTAATATGCTCGATGATCCCAACGAGAGAGAGAACGTTGGGTTTAAATTGCCTGGTAGAGAGTCATATGCACATAGCTCATTTTTAGTCCCCTATACACAAGAAGATTTACAAAAACGTAGCCGGGCCTTTCATTATTGGTCTAAAGAGACTCATGGCATGATGAGCAGGTTGTCCGATTATGCACGATCCATGATTACGGGATGGTATGCGGCCAGGAAGCAATTGGGTGTTCTTGATCCCCATTTCGAATCGAAGATCACAGCTTACTATGCAGAGGCAAGGGATCATGATTTGTTCCTAACAACTGCCATTGTCGATCCGCAAATTGATCGCTCGAGTGGTCTGGAGGATGTCAGAGTGGCAGACAGGTTTCTCCATATTGTTAGAGAAACAAGTGATGGAATGATTGTGCGCGGGGCAAAAATGATTGCGACGGGTGCTCCCTATGCCCATGATTTTATCATCTCGTCCTTTTTGAAATTCAAACCGGAACAGGCCAAACACGCACATGTTCTGATTGTTCCAGCGAACTCCCAGGGGCTTCATATTGTTTGTCGAGAATCCTTTGCTGATCTGAGGAAAAGCGACCATATTTTAAGTGCTAGATATGATGAAATGGACTCCGTGCTATTTTTCGATGATGTCTTCATTCCTTGGGAAAGGGTCTTGCTTCATGGCAATTCAGAGAATGTATTAGCACTTCGAGCCAACGAAACGGCTAATTCCCTTGCTTTTCATCAGAATATTGTTCGGTACGTGGCAAAACTGGAATTCGTGACGGGGGTCGCCTTTGCGGTAGCGGAGGCAATAGGTGTGAATGAATATTTGCATGTGCAGGAAAAACTTGGTGAGCTGCTTACCCAGATTGATACCATGAAAGCACTCGTGATTGCCTCAGAAGTTCAGGCAAAGCCGGATGAGGCGGGAGTGCTAGTACCAAACCTATCCTATATCCATACAGCTCGAAACATCGGAACCCGTTTTTACCCGAGGGCCATCGAGATTTTACAACAAATAGGCGGTGGAGGATTTGTTCAGGTTCCCTCCAGGTTCGAAGATTTCTTTGGAGTGATTTCAAACCACATGCAACACTACTTTGAAGGAAAGACGGTCAGTGCAGAGAAAAAAGTACAGTTATTTAAACTGGCCTGGGATCTAATTGGGAGCCCTTTAGGGTCCCGGCATGAACTGTATGAACGATTTTATGCGGGAGATCCGGTTCGTGCTTTTGCCAGTCAGTATAGTGAAGCAGACCACGCTTCCTTCACGGAGCCGATTTGGCGGTTATTATGGGAAACAAGTAAGTAGGGGGAAGTAAGCTAAAGATTGAACCCGTCCATCATAGTCTTGCTAGTGAACGTTCTAAACCAACCATGATTAAGGAGCATTCAGTATGAATGATGAGAAATTAAGGATAATCGAACTTTCTGAACATCCCATACAAAAGAGAAATCTGGAAAAAAGCGAGTATCTTAACCTACCGGATATCGAGTTTTTTCTATTGTGTCAGCAGCAATATAGGGTGAATAAAGGGGTGTATAACACGATAGATAAATGGTTTCATCATGATGGAATCGTTAATATTATTCACCGTCGAATCTATCTTCTAGCCTTTTTGGACTTTGTATCAGAAGAGAATGCGAAAGATGACCGCCATAAATATATACGATTCGGGAATGGCGGATTAACTAAAAAGCTCAACGAATTTATGAAGGAAACGGAAACCAATAAATATATGATTTAAATCTGGTCCATTTGAAGGAGGATCCTCATTCATGAATATAGCTGAAAAAGGAACAGAACTGGATTATCTTGAAATAGCCCAATCATTAGCAAATGAATTCGCAAAAACTGCCGTTCAACGAGATAAACAAGGTGGAACGGCAAAAGTGGAACGTGATTTACTTCGCAAAAGTGGATTACTCCCTCTTAACGTTCCCAAGCATTTGGGGGGACATGGTGAGAACTGGGAAACCATTTTTCGAATAACCCGTGAACTGGCTAAAGTCGATGGCTCGATGGCTCATTTATTCGGTTACCACTTTTTGTGCTTGACGTCGGTTCATTTATACGGAACTGAACAGCAGAAGGAAAAGCTTTATAGAGAAACAGCCGAACATGATTGGTTCTGGGGCAATGCCTTTAATCCACGTGATGAAGGGTTAGTAGTAAGACAAGAAGGGAATTCATTGCGATTGAATGGAAAGAAATCCTTTTGTTCCGGTGCCACAGACTCAGACCGACTGCTTATCTCAGCCAAAAGCCCAGATCATGACCGGCCTGTTATTGCCGTTATTCCGACTAAACGAACAGGTATAGTTGTCGGGGGCGATTGGGATAGCTTCGGTCAACGCCAAACAGACAGCGGAACCGTGATGTTCAATGATGTGCGGCTAGAAAAAGAGGAAGTACTGAGTTTTTACGAACAACATCAGGATGGCTTCTTTCCCACTTTACGAACACATATCGCTCAGACGATTTTAGTTCAGGTTCTCCTTGGAGTGACGGAAGGAGCGTTTGAAGAAGCCAAAAAGTACACCAGAAGCGTTTCTCGCCCTTGGTTGACTTCCGGTGTTGAGCAAGCAACTCTTGACCCCTATACCATTCGTCACTATGGGGATTTCTTCATACAGATAAAAGCTTCTGAAGCATTGGCTCAAAATGCGGTAGTGGCATTACAAGAAGCGTGGGACAATGAGTGGTCACTAACAGAACAGGAGCGAGGTGAGTGTGGGATCATGATTGCAACGGCTAAGGCTTCCGTTGCAAAAACGGCATTAGAGGTGACAAGTCGCATGTTTGAGGTTATGGGAGCAAGGGCCACTTCAGCACAGTATGGATTTGACCGATTTTGGCGTAATGTAAGGACGCACACTTTGCATGATCCGATTGAATACAAAGTTCGGGATCTCGGAAACTGGGCTTTAAATGGTCAGGTACCTGAGATTACCCCCTATTCTTAAATAGTACGTAACAACTGCTTTTTAAAGAATTTACTGAAGCGTCTACCAAAAGAAGAAACAGTAAAACCAGTTAAATAAAACTTGATTTTAGAGAAAGAGGTTGATTAATAAATGGAAATCTTTTGGTTTATCCCTACAAACGGTGACTTTCGTCAATTAAATAATAGTGAAGGCGCTCGTCCTGCCACGTATAACTATTGTAAGCAAATTGCAGAAGCGGTTGATGATCTAGGCTATACAGGGGTGTTAATTCCAACAGGAAAAACTTGCGAAGAAGGATTCATTGTCGCGTCTACACTTGTACCTGTAACAAAAAATCTAAAATACCTTGTGGCTGTACGCCCAGGTTTAATGTCACCTAGCTTTGCAGCACGTATGTCTGCCACATTAGATCGATTTTCTGATGGTCGGTTGTTAATTAATGTGGTAGCGGGGGGCGATCCTGTAGAAATGGCAGGAGAAGGTGTCTTTTTAGATCATGATGAACGGTATGAGCTAACAGATGAGTTTTTAACCATTTGGAGACAATTACTTGCAGAAGAGGAAGAAGTAGAATTCAAAGGAGACCATTTACGAATCGAAGGGGGACAATTACCATACCCTACGGTGCAAAAACCATATCCGCCCCTTTACTTTGGAGGATCTTCGCCCGTTGCCATGGACGTGGCAGCAGAACATATTGATGTCTATTTAACATGGGGAGAGCCACCAGCTCAAGTGGAGAAAAAAATCAATAAAATGCGTGAACTTGCAGCTAGGCAAGGAAGAACATTGAAATTCGGAATAAGACTTCATGTGATTGTTCGACCAACAGAAGAGGAAGCATGGGAAGCAGCGAATAAGCTTATTGAACACGTGGATGACGAAACCATTGCACAAGCACAAAAAGTATTTAAGCGGATGGATTCGGAAGGTCAACGTTTGATGACGAGCCTACATGAAGGAGACCGAGACCGATTAGAAGTAAGCCCTAATCTATGGGCAGGAGTAGGATTAGTGCGAACAGGTGCGGGCACGGCTCTTGTAGGAGATCCGGATACGGTAGCGGCGCGTATGAAGGAATATGCTGATTTAGGCATCGAAACCTTCATTTTATCAGGCTACCCGCATTTAGAAGAAGCCTATACCGTATCGGAATTATTATTCCCTAGGTTGCCAATTGAAAGGAAGGATACTTCTAATCAAAAAACATTCCTTAGTCCATTCGGCGGTGACATCAAGCCGGCTGCTGTTAAATAACTAGCTTTATAAAAGAAAGAACCTCCATTTGATGTTCTTACTAGGTTTATAATATTTACACTACATCACTTTTTAATAGTGCCCACTGGACGACCAGAGGCTCGTATCGATTCCTTTCCTTTGGGATGTTGATAGGGCCTTTTGATTTCTGAATATAAAGGAGGAAAAAGGATGAGTTTACAATTTGCTTATTGGGCTCCAAATGTTAGCGGGGGCTTAGTCGTTTCTCAGATCCCACAAAAAACAGGTTGGTCTTTTGAAGATAATAAACGCTACGCTCAAATTGCTGAAGAAATTGGTTTTGATTATGTGCTACTGCAAACAAGGTTTTTCGCTAGCTATGGGGCTGAAAACCAATTAGAAGCAGCTACTCTTGCTTCAGCTCTTGCCGCTGTGACGAACAAACTGAACATCATTACGGCTGTGTTGCCTGGTTTATGGCACCCAGGTGTAATGGCAAAAATCATCTCGACGATTGACCATATTAGTAACGGGCGTGTGTCTGTCAATATCGTCAGCGGCTGGTTTAAAGGGGAATTCCATGGCTATGGAGAACCATGGTTGGATCATGACGAACGGTATCGTCGTTCTGAAGAATTTATCGAGGTTCTCAAGGAAATGTGGACACAAGAAAAAGCTAATTATCGAGGCGACTTTTACCGATTGAACGACACGCCATTGAAACCAAAACCTATTAACCCTCCGAAAATCTTTCAGGGAGGGAATTCTCGAGCTGCCAAAGAAATGGCAGGACGCGTATCGGACGTCTATTTCATGAATGGCGGGACCCTTGAAAAAATAAAGGAACAAATTGAGGAAGTAAAGGCGCTAAGAAAGGCGAATGGTGAAGGCGACATCCAGTTTGGCGTGAATGGTTTCGTCATTGTCCGCGATACAGAAGAAGAGGCAAAACAAGTGTTGCGGGATATTGTCGAAAATGCGGATCGAGAAGCGGTGGAAGGGTTTAGAAAATCAGTCAAAACCGCAGGGGCAGCTTCTCCCGATGGAAAAGGAATGTGGGCTGAATCCACCTTTGAAGACATTGTCCAATATAATGATGGATTTAAGACAGGACTAATCGGAACAGCTGAACAAGTAGCGGACCGGATTATGGAACTGAAAAAAATCGGTGTGGATATCGTGCTGACAGGATTTCTTCACTATGAAGAAGACTTGAGAGCCTTCGGTGAAAAGGTCATTCCAATGGTCAGAGAAAAAGAATTGGTATTTGCCTGAGAATAGCAAACTTCCACGGGCTAGAAGTCTACTCTTTCATAAATTACAGAGACGCTTATAGGTCGAGTGGTCGAATTAGTGACTGGCGTGGTTGAATAATCAGCTTGCGTGGTTGAATTAATCCGATTCGTGGTCGAATTAATTGGTACAAAATGAATCCATTTCGATCCATTCGAAATGGATTCATTTTATTTACCATTTTACTAAGCCCCTAGTTTAAGAAAGATTCAAAGGATGATACCTGAAAAAGCTCCTTTTAACACTTCTTTTTCATGTTGATTCTTACATGAGAACAAGGCCATAAGGGCTGTTCTATTATTTTCTTGCCTTTCATATTGATCGATTTGAACTTCACACATTATTGTATCCCCCGTAAATACAGGTCGTATAAACTCAAAATTCATGGTGCGAGCCAGTACGTTATGGTCTCCCCCTATTTTTGTCGGTAAGGTAGCTGTTAATAACCCTTGAATGACAAGCCTCCCCTGTTCATCTGGGGTTATGTGATGATTTCCTTCATCCCCCGAAATCTCCGTGAATAATTCAACATCCCTCACTGTAAACGTCCGTTCAAACGTAATGATATCTCCTACTTTTAAAGACATATGAATCTCCCCCGGAAAGTTTTTTTGATAGAATATCTTTTTTTGAATTTCCTTTCTTGTTATATCGTTAAGGAATATATTCGGGGTGAAAAATACAAATCCCTTCTTCCACTGCCTTGCCGTTCATGACCAGTACGATGAAGGTAAGTAAGGAAGGAAATTCGGGGTAGAAATCTAGGGAAATAAGCGTACTAAACGAGTTCTGTAGCGAAATACCATGCTATAATTGACTAAAAAAGGTGATGTGTTTTGAAAGTACTAATTATTTCTGTATATCTAATTCCTACTCTTATCGCACTCTTTTTTGCTGGACCTTTTTCTCCATTAGTAGGACTTGCAATCGGATTTCCAGTCCACATTCTAGTAGTACTTTCAAACATATCCAGAACTCTTGATGAAATAGCCAAGAAGCTTTATGAATAAAAGGAAACTGTCTAATAGGCCTTACGGGCAATAGCTTCAAATCAAGGCTGTTAATGAGCAGTCTTCTTTTTGTTTAGGAAGAGAAGGAAAAAGGTGAAGGGCAAACCGACTTTTTACTACTTTTTAATCATGTTGTTTCTTTTAAATACTGATGCTAAATATACGGATACACATATTTTTTCATTAATGATTATAACAATATCCATATTAATTATTTTAATGAATAGACTGAGAGCATCGGAAAAAGAAGATTTTAAATTTAGACATCTAATGATAGGGATGGTATGTGCACATGGAATCTATTATTTAGAAGAATTCATAATGAATTAGTAGAGGATATACAAGTATTAAGATAATATTTTTACTAATTGTATAAGTAGGAAACCTATTACATATGTATCTATCCATTTCTTTATAGACAGAATGGACTTAAATCATAGCCCATCAAACAGGATGTTTGAGAATAAATGAATTCTCATTTAGTATGAATATACAGTGTTCTCTTGTAATAATTAACGGCTTTGGAAGTTCATACTAAAGGAGAGGTGTTTGTTGGATAATCATTCTTTTCAAGAAGTTATACGCAGTCGAAGATCTATACGTCAATTTCTTTCTACACCTGTTGAAGAAGAAGTTCTTCGTGAAATTCTAGAGGATGCTCAAGCTACCCCATCGAATTGCAATACTCAGCCTTGGGATGTTCATATCGTTTCAGGTGCAAAGAAAGAGGAATTGAAGAAGGCCCTCTTAAATACGAGCGAACAAGGGCAAGCCACGCCCGATTTTACATTTGATTTACATCACTATTATGGACGTTATGCTGAACGACAAATAGAACAGGCCCAAACATTCTATGGGGAATTGCAGATAGCTAGGGAGGATCACGAAGCCCGTCAAAAGGAAGTCATGCGAAATCTATCATTCTTCGATGCACCGCATGTTGCGTTCCTATTCATGCCTTCATTTGGAGATAATGTGCGTGTCGCTTCTGATATTGGCATGTATGCTCAGTCGTTCCTTTTATCACTGACTGCACGCGGGATAGGAAGTGTTCCTCAGACAATCTTGGGCTTTCACGCTGACACGGTTCGCCAAGTACTTGGCATTTCCGATGACATGAAGTTATTGTTTGGCATTTCCTTTGGTTATCCTGATCAAGAAGCAAAAGTAAATAGTTTTCGTGTGGGACGTGACCCCATCGAATCCAATGTAACCTTGCATAACTAGACTAACGAGAAAGGGCGTAATCAACGATTAAGTGGATTACGCCCTTTTTATAGTGAGTAGGAAATTAATCGTTTCTTGAAGAAGGAGAACTTAGCTCCCTTTCCCTACATAACCCCATCCGTTTTCATCTCCAATACCTTCAATAACTCTTTCACTGCAAACGAGTGATAGGACCCTTTCTTTGTAATAATCCCGAGTTTCCAAAGGAGTGTGGCGTTTTCAATCGGGATGATTTTAACATCACTGTTGGTTTGCTTTTCATATATCAATTTGGGTAATAATGCAATGCCCAGCCTGGATGAGACCAATTCGACGATTAAGTCCCATTGTGAACTTTGGTACGAGATGATGGGGCTGAATCCTTTTTCTTCGCATGCTTGTATCACATAGTCGTGCAAAGTGAAGTCCTTCGTAAATAGGATGAACTTTTCTTCTTTTAGTTCAGTCAAGGAGACGGATGATTGATGTGCGAGCGGATGGTCGTCGTGGACAAATAAAACGAATTCATCCTGAATGAACGGGTAGATGTCGAATTTTGCCTCATTCGCTGGCATGACAATGAGGCCAAGGTCAATTCGTCCATCTTCGACAAGCTGACCAATCAACTTGGCGCCAAGTTCAACTAATTCAATTGAGACATTCGGATGTTGTTGGTGAAAACGACGGGCGATTCCCGGAAAGAAAAGGGTACCGATCAGAGGGGGCATCCCGATTTTAATTTCCCCTGTCGCAATGTCTTTGAGGTCATCTAATAGGACGTCCAATTCTGACAAGGCCTGTAGCGCTTTTTGACCTTGCTGATAGACGATCCGTCCAGCATCGGTCAAGCGGAGGTGCCTTGTAGATCGATCGAACAGTTCAACATGAAGCTCCTGTTCAAGCTTTTTGATGGCTTTGCTAAGTGAGGGTTGTGACAAGTAGGAATGGGCGGCAGCTTTTGTAAAACTGTTATGGTTCGCAACCTCGATAAAAGATTGTAAGTCTCGTAGTTCCATGCGTTTTATCTCCTATTTATTCTTTATTTTCATACAATATATTCTATTTATGTATTTTACTTATAGGAGATATAAATGTAAACTTTAAACAATAATACTATTCAGAATATTTATGATACTAAAGGGGGCGAACATATGAAAAAAGGAAAAGTGATGCATTCATTTTTGGAAGCGGTTTCAGATATTGAGGACGGTTCCACTATAATCGTTGGCGGTTTTGGGTTGTCAGGCATCCCGGAGTATGCCATACAGGCGCTAAAGGAACAAGGTACCAAAGATTTGACGGTTGTCAGTAACAATTGTGGCGTCGATGACTGGGGTCTGGGCCTGTTGCTTCAGAATAAGCAGATAAAAAAGATGGTGTCATCTTACGTGGGGGAAAATAAAATATTTGAACAGCAATACTTGAGTAAGGAACTCGAAGTCGAATTAACGCCTCAAGGTACACTGGCGGAGCGAATCCGGGCTGGTGGGGCAGGAATCCCTGGTTTTTATACAGCGACGGGCGTCGGTACACCTATAGAAGAAGGAAAGGAAACGAAGGTGTTCGACGGCAAGAAGTATCTATTGGAAAGAGGAATTGTTGGGGACTTTGCCCTTGTAAAAGCGTGGAAAGCCGATACGCTTGGGAATCTTGTATACCGTAAGACAGCAAGGAATTTTAATCCACTTGCGGCGATGGCCGGGAAAATCACGATTGCGGAGGTAGAAGAAATCGTCGAACCAGGTGAATTGGATCCCGATGAAATTCATACACCAGGCATTTATGTACAGCGGATCTTGCTTGGATCCAATTATCAAAAACGAATCGAACGACGGACGGTTGCACAAGGATAAAATTTAAAGGGAATGGGGTGTCTGATGATGAAGGATACACGTATGGTCATCGTAAAAAGGGCGGTTAGGGAAATTGAAGACGGCATGAATGTCAATCTGGGCATTGGTATGCCGACACTTATTGCCAATGAGATCCCGGATGATTTCAATGTTTTGCTTCAATCGGAGAATGGCTTGCTTGGCATTGGTCCGTATCCACGGGAAGAGGAGATAGATCCGGATTTGATCAATGCGGGGAAAGAAACGGTCACGGCCGTTCCGGGATCGGCCTTTTTTGATAGCGCAGAATCGTTCGCCATGATTCGCGGCGGCCATATCGATCTTGCCATTCTTGGGGGAATGGAAGTGTCCGAGACGGGGGACTTGGCCAACTGGATGATACCAGGGAAAATGGTGAAAGGAATGGGTGGTGCGATGGACCTCGTTAACGGGGCTAAGCGGGTGGTCGTAATTATGGAACATGTGAACAAACATGGAGAGTCGAAAATCAAAAAAACATGTTCGCTGCCATTGACTGGTCAAAAAGTTGTGCATCGTTTAATCACCGATCTAGCCGTGTTTGATTTTACCCCTGAAGGAATGGTGCTAATTGAGACGCAAGGAGATGTTTCCATAGAAGAAGTGAAAGAAAAGACGGAAGCCCATTTTTCTGTGGCGCCTGAATGTTTAGCTAAAAACTAAAAGTGTGGACTTGTGTCTAATCCTAATTTTCTCTTTGCATGTTGAAGGGGAGGGGAAATTAGGATTTAGTGTGTAAGGTAAGAATCTTTCAAGAAGCATTTGCACAAGATATAGATATGTGATATTATTATCTCGAATTAAATATATTTTAATTAAGAACAATGGGTCAATAGATCTCATTTATTTTTTATATAATATCTCGAATTCGAGATAATTTGAAACAGGAAGCACAATGAAAAGGGGAGAAAGTTGATGAATCACATTAAAGGAATTCACCATGTAACAGCCATAACAAGCAGTGCAGAAAAAAACTATGAGTTTTTCACATTCGTATTGGGCATGCGTTTGGTCAAGAAGACGGTAAACCAAGATGATATTCAAACCTATCACTTATTCTTTGCGGATGACAAAGGAAGTGCTGGGACGGATATGACATTCTTCGATTTTCCAGGTATTCCAAAAGGAACGCATGGTACGAATGAGATTTTCAAAACGGGATTCCGAGTACCGACAGATGCCGCTCTCGAATATTGGGTCAAACGTTTTGACAAGCTACAAGTGAAACATACAGGCATTCAAGATCTTTTCGGGAAAAAGTCTTTATCATTCGTTGATTTCGACGATCAACAGTATCAATTTGTATCAGACGAGTTGAATGAGGGAGTGGCTTCAGGCACACCATGGCAAAAAGGACCGATTCCGCTTGAATTTGCGATTACAGGATTGGGACCGATTCATGTACGGGTTGACCAAATTGACTATTTTAAAGAAGTGCTGGAGAAAGTCATGGCATTCCGTGAGATTGCCAAAGAAGGGTCGCTTCTTTTATTTGAAGTTGGTGATGGCGGGAATGGGGCACAAGTCATCGTGGAACATAATACGGTCTTGCCACGTGGACGCCAAGGCTTCGGTACGGTGCACCATGCAGCCTTCCGCGTGGAAGATACAAGTGTATTGAAGGAATGGATCGACCGTATGGAAAGTTTCGGATTCAGTACTTCTGGCTATGTGGACCGTTTCTTCTTTGAATCGCTCTATGCACGTGTCGCACCTGGCATATTGTTTGAATGGGCTACGGACGGTCCAGGATTCATGGGCGATGAGCCATATGAAACGGTGGGTGAAATCTTATCATTGCCGCCATTTTTAGAATCGAAACGGGAACTAATCGAGAAAATGGTCCGCCCGATCGATACGGTCCGCAGTACGATGAAGATTGAGAAAGAGTACTTGTAAGCAGTTCCGTTCACACCATGTGCAGGTAGTACGTGTACATGGTGTGTTTATAAAAAGAAGAATGTTGAGCAAATAGGTTAAATTCTTTTGACCTATGTGCTCAGCATTCATCTAAATAAGGAGGAAACGAAGATGAAAAAACAGACGGCAGGGATTCACCATATAAGCGCCATTGTCGGCCATCCGCAGGAAAACATCGATTTTTATTCAGGTGTACTGGGCTTACGCTTGGTGAAGCAAACGGTAAACTTCGATGACCCTGGCACGTATCATTTATACTTCGGTGACGGAGGGGGAAATCCGGGGACCATCATTACCTTTTTCCCTTGGGCAAATGCTCGTCAGGGGCGGATTGGCGATGGACAAGTGGGTGTGACGTCGTATGTCGTGCCAACAGGAGCGCTTGGTTTTTGGGAGAACCGGTTACAGAAATATGATGTGGAGTTTGAAAAAGTGAAGCGCTTTGGCGAAACGTATTTACAATTTGACGATCCGCATGGCCTTCACCTTGAACTTGTCGCTCGTGAAGCGGGCGAAGAGAATGCTTGGGCAGTGGACGATGTGACAAGGGAAGTGGCGATAAAAGGGTTCGGAGGCGCCACCCTTTATTCATGTGAACCAGGTGAAACGGCCGCTACATTGACGGATGTGTTAGGTCTGGAAATGATGGGTGTAGAAGGCGATTACACACGGTTCAAAGCTCTAGCTGACATCGGCAATATCATCGATTTGAAAATGGTCACAGGCGTTCGGGGCACAATAGGTGCCGGTACGGTGCACCATATCGCATGGCGTGCGAACGACAAAGCCGACCACTTGGAATGGCAAGAGTATGCAATGAATCATGGGCAGCATGTGACCGAAGTGAAGGATCGCAACTATTTCGATGCGATTTATTTCCGTGAATCAGGAAAGATCTTATTCGAAATCGCGACCGACCCGCCAGGATTCGCGATTGACGAAAGTCCTGAAACGATGGGGACGAAACTTATGTTGCCGCCACAATTCGAGCAGCAACGTGAGCATCTCGTTCAATCACTGATTCCCATTCAAGTACCACCCAATAAAGTGAGATGATAAGGAAAGGGAGAATATAGAATGAAACATATCTTTAAGCCAGGAACGAATCCGAATAAACCAGTCTTATTGCTTTTACATGGAACGGGCGGGAATGAAAATGATTTGCTTCCGCTAGCTGACATCGTCGACCCAGAAGCTTCTATACTAAGTGTAAGAGGGAATGTATCGGAAAACGGGATGCCCCGATTCTTTAGACGTTTGGCGGAAGGGATATTTGACGAAGAGGATTTGATTTTCCGTACGAATGAACTGAATAGCTTCCTGGATGAAGCGGCAGCTACCTATGCATTTGATCGTCAAAATATCATCGCAATCGGGTATTCAAATGGAGCGAACATCGCGGCGAGCCTATTATTCCACTTTACGGACGCCTTGAAGGGTGCAATTTTACATCATCCGATGGTGCCAAGACGTGGAATCGCTTTACCTGATTTAACAGGTACGAACGTCTTCATCGCAGCCGGAGTCAATGACCCGATTTGTCCACAGCAAGAATCCATCGACCTTAAAGAATTACTAGAAGCGGCACATGCTTCGGTAGATGTACAATGGGAGAACCATGGACATCAATTAACGATGAATGAAGTGAATGCTGCGAAACAGTGGTATCAAGAAAAATATTAATCAATCAAGAAATCCACCTACGATTTGTATGGTGGATTTTTTGTGTGTTACAACTAGTTTGGCCTATTCATTACCTAACGATAAACTCTATCACTATCGAAAAATTATAGGTAGAGAGGGTATAAAGTCTTAGTGGTATTCGTGAATAGATGAGGATTATATCCTGGTCAATCGGGTAATTAGCATATTTATCCCTATTTATCTCCCTGACTATCTTCCTTATAATTATATAATATGAAAAATATACCAATAATAATGAGGTGTTTCTTTTGGATATAGGACAGGAGAAAGCTCAGATTTATTTTTTGAAAAGCACCATCCCCCTTTCCCTGCAGAGGGATGAGCGATTATGACGATTTTTGAAGCGAAGCCATTGAAATCGGCAGTCGGGTCACGTGCCAAGCAATATGAAGACCTATTGGGGCAAGTGGAGACACTGAAAAAGGAATTCCAGGGAATTGTCGATTTGGATGAAGAACTGGCCGGATCCGGGGCTACAGCCATCAAGAACTTTTATCGGGCACAAGTCATCGTTGCCGATGCCTGGATCGAATTATTCACGACCCAAATCAGCTTTCTGAAAGGCATTCCGGCCATATTGGAAGACGCCGACCTATCCGGTGAGACTGTGGTTGAGGTGCCGTTTTTAGAGGGGGAAGTGACCCACGGTCTCTCCAACGCCAAATCGATGGTGAACCAGCAGTCCACCGATCTCCAAAAGATTTTCCAGAACATTGATGATATCCTTCCACTAAAGGTGTTCGATCAAGAAGATTTCCATGAGAAAATGGAAAAGGCGGAAAAAGAAAAGAACGATACCATCAAGAAAGTGCAGGAAGTAGATAATAAATTAGTAGAAGAATACCAAGTGAGCGAAGCCCAGGAAAGCGTTGCCGTTGGTCTTTTGCAAGCCTTACTTGAAGCCACCAGTCAGGATGGTACCGTTTCCCCGATGAACTTCAACCAAAGTGCCTTTCAAGCGAGTCAAGCTTATCAAGTGAAGGGTGAAGTGGCCGAGAACATGCAAGGATACCGGGACTTCAAGCAGCAAGAAGAGGAAGCGCGGAAACTCGAACAGGAAATGGAAGAACTCGAGAACCGCCCTTGGTATGAAAAAGCCTGGGACACGACAAAAACCTTTACAGGGGAAATCACGGGGTATTATGATTCAGTAAGAGCAACAACGGGAGTCGATCCCGTCACAGGTCGTAAACTTTCCGAAGCCGAACGAATCGCCGCGGGCGCGATGGCCGCCGCCGGATTCATACCCATTGTCGGCTGGGCTGGGCGTGCTGTCAAAGGCGGAAGTGCGATTTATAAAACAGCCAAAACAATGAATGCTGCAGAGCATGCAATGAGCGCCTATAAAACAGCTGATTCAATGAAATGGATGGCTCAAGCCGAAAAAGGAATCTATGGTCTAACCAGTGCGAATGAAGCAAATGCCTATTTAACCGGAAAGGACCTCTTAGGCAATGAATATTCCGGAGGAGAACAAGGTTTCACCCTCGCAGGTATAATTGGCATGGGTAGTGTCATGAAGAATGGTATGAAATTAAATGGACCTAACTCACGTATATTAAATAATGATACGAATACTGGCCCAGTAGAGGTTAAAGCTCCTCCAGGTGCTTCTGCAGAACAAATAGCTCAAGTTAAGGCTTATGTTGAGGGTTCAAATAAGGCTTTACAAGATGGAGCTTTGTCACCTACTGGAAGGATATCAACTAAAGGAAAATTAAGACAGGATGCGTCCAGATCCGCAAGATTAGAAGGGAAGAGAGCCGCGGAGAGTGGGACTCCATATAAAGGTCATGTAGGTCATGTTCCTGACACAACTTGGGGAGGAAAACCTGACCCACATAGTTGGTTAGATCTTGACCCTAAAGTTAATACGAGTCTTGGAGGACAAGCGAAAAAATATCCTATAGGTTATAGACCTACAGAATTTAAGTTTGTTAAGGAGGATTTAGACGAATGAATAATTGGACAGAAAAAATAACGGCAATGGTTATAGTAAAACAGGAAATTATGAAACAAGATGTGAAACAAATTTGGCCACACCATTTTCCGGAGGTGGCGACAACTGAAGAACAGATAGCTAAACTTGAAATGGAAATAGGATTTAAACTCGATTCCATTTATCGGGATTTCCTGAAATATGCAAATGGATGGAAGGGATTTTACCAGACAGTTGATTTATTTGGGACAGAGCAACTAAAGAAATCTAAGGCTATGGATTATGCAAATTCATTATTAAATTCAATAGAAGAAGACGTTATAAAAGAAAGTGGTTTTCTTAGAAATCAGTTGTTACCTATTGCCGCGACCGAATATGATAAGGATTTATTTGTTATAGGTTTACCCCATTCACCATATCCAGGAAAAGTAATTTGGTTTGCTGGGGAAGAGATTGATAGATATGAAAATTTTAATGAATATTTTTTAGCGATGATTGATTATAATCGAGAAGAAATAGTTGCTTTAAAAAGCTAGTTTGTTGCTGATTTTATAAAAATAGCGGTAAATACAATTCGAATGGTTAAAATCAACATTTTATAGTCGTTCAGAAGAGGGTGGAACTTATGATGATGGAAGAGAAATTCATGAATCCTCAAGCATTGACTAGTATATTTGGAAATATACCTGTATTCGAAGGTGCAGAGCTATTAGATATTCAGCTTATAAGAGATGGCCCCATTTTATTTATGACTTTAATGACGTATGACTTTAATGACGAAAGAAGAAGTTAAAACTAAGCCAAAGCGTTGGGACCACTGGGACGTGGTTTATATTCAACTATCATTTTTAACTATTAGTAACTTAGATATAAAAGGGTGGGGCAATGATAATATAATTTCTCGATTTGATCTTTCAGGTAAGATGGAGAATAATTATTTAGAAATAAAAGGGAATAATGGGTTGAGAATAAATACGAATTTGGAATGGGTAAATGTAGAAAAGGTTACTCCTGGCTTAATAGGGTTACCGTAAAAATTCTTAGAAATTAAAAAAAGATAAAATGAAAGTTGTAAATGAACATTGGGCTCCTGAGGTGAGAAAAAATAGGAAATAAGATAGATATTTTAGATAAGAAATATGTACTTGAACATGGAACGGATTTTGATGAGAAACTTTGGTTCACTTCATATAGTGATGAAGTTTTAGATAATCCTGAAGACGAGGGAGGAAAACCTTTTAATGGGCTAGCCTACGAGTTATATGAGAACGGAGAATTGGCTTATTATAGTTATTATAACGAAGGATTTTTAGAAGGTGATTTTGTTAGATTTCACAACAATGGCAAGGTGAAGTCCATAGATTATATGATTAAAGGACAAACTAGGGGGTTAAGGAGAATGTGGTACGAAAGCGGCGAAAAAAAATATGAGGGTGAATATAAATTTGGTGTTTGTTTAAGGTATACCGAATGGGATAAAGAAGGGGAGATAATTAAACAAAAATTTTCACCAACAGAAGAAGAATTAGCCCTTATTGATCGATTCTCCAATATGGGAAAAAACTGAAAAGCACATTGTAGTAGCTTTTCGCAATGAAAATATTATTCTAACGTATATCAACAGAGCTGTAGATTATTTTAAAGGTGCTTGAATAGTAAGCGTTATTATCCTTTAGGTTCACGTGAAATGACAAAGATAAAGTGGTTGGCTTAACTAAACCCGAACAATGACACTCATATAAAAGTGACTCGTTGTTCGGTTTTTTCTATATAAAAAGATCTTTGGAAATCCAATTTATGTATAATGGGAATGATAGATTTTTGAAATTTATAAACAATGTAACGGACTCTAGAGTTGTATAGTATGAGACTCGACACAAGAGCTAGGGTTAAAATATTACTAGTTTTCCGATGATCAAATAAAGGTTGTGGTGACTTTGAATGATGAATTAAAACTTGAAACCTTTAAGTATTTTCTTGAATGCTATTTCAACGCAAGTGTTAACTATGATGAGTTAACTGACCAAATAAAACACTTTAATTCGTTCGAAAATACTAAATATCATCAAAAACTCAGAGATGAGCTAAACTTAATAGAGCAACTAAATAACTGGGAACATGTACAGGAATTCGTTAAAAGATATGGCATGAGGAAAATGAATGAAGAGAGACTAAAATGGTTGATCCACAGTATTTCTGAGGATTTATTATAAAATTAATCGCATTCTTCTGGCAATTTTACTAGTTTAAATTATAAAAAGTTTAAAGCTTTATCTTAAAACTGAGCTGTAGAGGAAAGATTTCTGTAGTGCAAGCGTTTATGTTCATCTGAAGTGATTAATACTCAATTAAGAGAGTTTAATATTCAAATTGTATATCAGTCTTCAGGAAATAAAGAAATCTTTTAGGGGGAACTGGATAAGGAACAAAAAGGGGAATGGCAATGATTTGGAATGACCAATTAAATAAAGAAAATCTATGGAAGGGTTGTATGGTAGCAATGATAGCGCATGCTATTATGGTAGCCCGATATCCTGAATTATCATATGAACATTCCTGGGATGGTTCGAATTATAGCATGATAGATGGTTCAGGGGGGCGGGGGACTCTGACTTTTACTGAAAAGCATATCGTGGCAGCTTTTCGCAATGAAAATATTATTCGAACAGATATCAACAGAGCTGTAGATTATTTTAAAGGTGCTTCCCAAGAAATTATTGAGTTGGCAGAAAATGAGGCTCTTCAATATCTATTGATGGAGGGAGATGATGGGAAAACTATACCTTCTATTACTACCGCATTTTGGGGGGATATTAATAGCGTATCATCGAATGATACGATAGTGAAATTCGTACAAAGTGGTGGTTATCTTATTGAAAATCAGTTATTGGATTACACATCAGCAATAGATGCCTGGCGTGAATATTACAAGATGTCAAAAGATCAAATCAAGTTATTAGAATCTTTATACAAGAGGAAGGTTGAAAGGAAAGAGAGTAATATTGTCTTAACTAGAAATGAAATTAAAGTTCTAGGAACAGATGATATAGAAGGATTAAGAGAGAGCCAAAACTCATTTGAAGAAATAGGGATAATGTTTAAGGGTGATTAGAATGAACTTTTCTGTAGATATTTTCAAGCAAAACAAAATTAATTACGATTGGAGAACATTATATATAGGATTAAAATTAGATGTAATAAAATATAGTGACATAACTGATTATGCAGTCGAATATTTAACTAACTATCCAGACACTAGCAATCAAAACATTATTCAGCTTGCTTGGGGTGGAGATGAATTAGATTACGAGAGCTTATTGGAAACTATATTGAAAGAGTCAGATATCAGTGATTTGGACTTAGACTCCCGACGTTCCCATCTTGAAAAAAGAAAATGGAGATTTGGCATACTTGATTCTTTAAAAATGAGATATCAAGATGATTTTGAGGAGTTATTAAACAAGGTTGCTGAAGTGTATGCCGACTTTGATTATCCAAAAGACATGGAGAGCTTTATTCATTATCTGGCTCCTAAAGACGGATTTAATCCTTCTCAATACTCGAAAGAAGAGAATGAAGTTAGATTAATTAACTTATTTACTGTCTTTCTAAACCAAGAAAAACAATACTTACAAAATGATATTGCCATTTAGGACTTTGACTGATAGAAAAGCACAAGTTAAGCTCAATACCCTCCAAATTCCTGTATAGATTTCCCTGCTCCTGGACAATCTAGTTTAGATTACTAATCCAGGAGAGGAGTGGTTTGGATGGACCGCACGATTGGTTACTTACGTGAGATCTTGTCTAATTATACGGATCAGCACCCGGAGGCACAGCACATTTACGATAAGATTAAACATGGTCAGTTCCATTCGGAGAAGGAGCTCGTTCGTGAGCTTACTGGAAAGGAATCAGAACTTCTTAACCGAATTCTTCCTAAGGAAATGGCGCATGCAAAAGAGGCGATGGATTCCGAACGTTATACGCAATTAAATGAAGTGTATGAACAACTGATTATGTGAGAAAAAAACCTTGTCCATGTTGCTCACCGGACAAGGTTTTCTTATTAGCCTATTCATCCATGCTAGTCAGAGAATCCATATGACTCGCAATCATCGAGATGATGGTACCAGCTTCTTCTTTACTGAACATGAAGTTCGTTTC
Source organism: Peribacillus sp. NPDC097224 (assembly GCF_044761985.1). NCBI lineage: Bacteria > Bacillati > Bacillota > Bacilli > Caryophanales > Bacillaceae > Peribacillus > Peribacillus sp. NPDC097224. The sequence goes on from NZ_JBIWDK010000007.1 coordinate 181,545, forward strand.
ATCTCTTAAAATAATATCGTCTTCTTCTGTCCAGATCCGATTGACCCGTCTCAGCAGTCCATCACCTGTTTCCTGGACGATTCCGAATTGATAGGTGACCTCTACTTCGTTTTCTTTTATATAAGCCGTCACTTCTGGCGTTTCCCATTCAACATCGATTTCGAATACCTCAGAATCATCGTTTCCTGTTGAAGGATAGGACATGGAGCCTGACACGATTTCCAACCCATTATTGTCGTCATCGAGTTCATAGTCGTATTCGTCGTCGTCCCCTTCTATGTAAGCATGGAAGGTTTCATGGACGGCCTCCACGATATCTTCAATATCAGGTAATAGCACCTTGCTTATTTGCCCAAAATCGATGTCGAAGGATTCCATATAAAATTCTTCACTTTTCGGATCGAAAAACAGGGCGCAAAAATTCTCCTGCTCATCTTCATCTAATTCTGTATAAAATTCGATGCGTGGATGTTTTGCTCCTCGCTCCACGGTCATGCTGCCAATCCGATCGTATTTATCACAAATCGATTGAAGATGGTCCTGCAATTCCCCACATACTCTGTCAAACCATTCTAATGACATTTCATCCACATCCTTTCGCTCCTTATTGTTTACCAAAATACGAAATACACTCTCGTCCAAAATATGTATTTTTAAAGGGGGATAACTCTACCATTACGAATACTATTTGAAATGACCCGATAGGAGGGTGTGCTATTGTCAGCGTTCAAAAAAATCATGATGGGATTCCTTGGTATAAGTCTCCTTGCTGCATGTGAGGACCAACAACCATTCAATGACGATAAGGAAGCGGTACATGCAGAAAAAGAAGTCGGGGATGCCAAAACGGGGAACGATGAACCTTTGTATGAAGCCTATAAATATAATGGAAGACACTTATATGGAGGGTGGATATCAGAAGGAACCTATCTTCTCATTTTAAGGGACCCCATCAGTACCTATACCATGCAAAGGATAACGAGAGATGATTATGAAGAGGTACGACATTTTGAAATAGTCAAACCCATTGACAATACCATGACAGGTGTACTTTATAATGAAGAACATCGGAATCGGACGACTACGTTCACACTAAAACTTAACGACGACCATACGAAACTGACGATTACCATGCCGGATGAGCCTCCTGTTACATACAAACAAACCGTAATGGAGCCAAACGAATTTAATCCTACTTACGAATGGGGATTTGAGGAATAAGCCGTTTCTGACGATCTGAAAAGTGAAAGTCGAAATCCCTACAGAATATATAGCGTAAATTTGTTAAACTATAGACAAGTGACGACTGAAGGGGAGTTTTGACGTGTCGATTCAGATTTATATCTTAGGGAAATTGGCTGAAGAGAATAGTTATCCATATAAGTTGAAAAAGCAATTATCCGAACCAATTCCTATTGATAAATTTACGGGGATAAGCGAAAGTAAATTATATTATCATTTTGATAAGTTAGCGGATATGGGGTTTATCCGTGCTGTGGAAACCATTAAGGAAGAGAACAGGCCAGACAAGCATGTCTATCAAATTACAGATCCGGGACGAGAAGAATTAAACAAGCGGATTTACCAAACGTTTGAAAAGGCCACTGAAATAAATGAAATGTATATTGCCCTTTCCTATATCAAGCACGTGAAGGTAGAGAAAGTGCTCACGATATTAGAGGAGAAAATTGAAAAACAGCGTAAGACTTGGGAAACCTACACAAGCTTCAGCCACGAAATTGATGAAAATGCTGAGAACTATTGGGGAGTTAAGTTTATTCAGGAGCATGCACACAGTCGGGCGCAGCACAACGCCGAATGGCTGGAAGAACTTAGAGCACGCATAAAAGAACGGGCATGACTTCATGAACAGCTCACGCTTTGAAAGCATGATGCTTTAGTTTTGAAAAAATAATCTACCCATGCAAGACATAAAGGTTGAATGGTAAGTAAGTTCTATCAGGATAATCATAGGTGATTTCTAGTGGAGACAGTGTAAATGCTGTCTCCTTTTTTATTGAGATTTTCTAAAATATATTTCCACTGCGATGCTACTTTTCCCGCGAAAAAGTTTATATAGAGTATGAAAGGGGGTGAGCGACATGGCAAACCAAATCAAATTATCGACAACGTTACGATTGGATTTTGAAACGGGCCTCAATGAAAAAGGGGAGATCGTTTTTAAACGTAAGTCCTTTTCTAACATTAAAACGGATGCATTGGTCGATCAATTATCGGCGACAGCCAAGGCCATTGCGAGTGTGCAGAATTATCCGATGGGTGAAGTGAACCGCGTCGATACGAACGCTATCATCGGGTAAGAGATGTAATGTCGGAAAACAAGGGAGGTGACAGGTATGGCTAAAGCATTGGAAATGATCTTCGTAACCGAAGAAGGAAAGTCGTCGACGATTTCTGTGGATAATCCAAAGGAACCGGTGGACGTGAATCAAGTGAAGCAAGCGATGCAACAAATCATCGCGCAAAATGTTTTCATCACCTCATCAGGAGATTTCGTTAGCATCAAGGGAGCACGCGTGGTCGAGCGTAATGTCGAGGATGTCGAAGTGCATTAAAATCAGTAACGGTTGAATTACCTCTTCTGACGGTCGAATTATCCGTCGTAACGGTTGAATTAATGCCCATAATGGTTGAATTAATCGCCACAATGGTCGAATTAGGCTCATTTTTGAAGGGATGGTCCTTCAAAGATGAGCTTTTTGTTCGTACATGCTCTATTTCCTAACACAATCCAAAGTGTAACAGCTTGATTAAGGTTAATAGTGAGATATATCACTGCAATTGAGCCCGACTGCCAACCACTTATGGCGATAGTCCACGTCCTAGCAGTAAAAAGACGGAAGGCATGATCTGCTTTCCGTCTCGCTCATTTTTAATCAGAGCCAGTCTTTAACATAAGCAACTAGCCCAACTACCGCACCTATTCCCATTCCAAAGAAAACAGGAAGAACAAGACTGGATTTATTTACCGACTTAGGCCTATCCAATAAAATACCTCCTCTGTAAATAATTTATAATAGATAGTACGGAAAGAGTGAGGAAAAGTTTCAACTTTCTTGTTGTTAATAATAATCCCAAGCTCTTTCATATAAATCGAGAAGGTCGGGTCTATTTAATGAATTAACGGGGATCTCAAAATGCTTACCCTTGATGGTTATATCTTGATCTTCATCTTTGCCGAAGTAAAAGAGAGATGGAATCATTTCATCCGCAAGATAGGTAGTTTCCACTTTTAGTTCAGCAGTTTCAATATCAAACTTTTCCCTGGAGGCTAATGTAAAACCCCAATTACCAAACGAAGGAATATCTAAATGATAATTATCCACATATAACCCTGTCGATTTCACGGTGTTACTGATCGTCCAGAAAGCCGCTGTAGCAAATACAGGGGAAGTCGATTGAATAGAAGTAAAGCCAGTTGGTGTCAGGTGGTTCCTAACTAAGCTATAGAATTCCCACGTATAGAGTTTATTCAAGGACTCGTTATTCGGATCTGGTAAATCTACAAGGATGACATCATATACGTCATCGGCATTCTTCAAATAACTAAAGGCATCTTCATTAATAATATGAACTTTTTTAGAGTGAAAGGAGTTTTGATTCAACTTCGTCAAAAGTGGGTTCTCTTTGGAAAGGGTCGTCATTTCAGGATCCAAGTCTACCAGGGTAATGTTTTGAATCTCTTTATACTTCAATAATTCCCTTGTCGCCAACCCATCACCACCACCAAGGACCAGTACATTCGTATTCTTGTCGGAAAGCGACATTGGAATATGAACCAGCGCTTCGTGGTATCGATGTTCATCTGATTCAGCGAACTGAAGCTGTCCATTTTGGTATAAACGTAAATCTCCTGTATCTTTCGTCATGATAATCTTCTGGTATTTCGTATTTTTGGAAAAAACGATGGGATCTCTATAAAGTTTCTGCTCCAATGTATGGGCATACTGTTCCCCATATAAAAAACCTAAGCCAATCACGATGGTTAATAAGATCCCCGTCAGTCTGATATGCGTTTGTTGAATCTCTTTTTTAAATGCAAAGCTTATCCAGAGGGCCACGATGATATTGATAAAAGCGATAAAAAATCCGGTCTTGATCAGTCCCAGCATCGGTTTTAGCCAAAAAGCAAAAGCCACGGTCCCCAATAGACTACCAACATAGTCCCATCCCAGTACATTAGCAGTCGATTCCTTTAAGTCGGCATCAATTTCTTCGGATTTCCGAATAAGTAGGGGCACTTCCAATCCTGTAAGATAACCGGTGATAATGATGATGGCAAATAAAAAGACCTTGGATGTCCCATCCCCGAAATTTGCTTGTATGTAAAAAACGGAGAAGATGGAGAAACCACCGATTAAGGCAATCAAATATTCCGTTATCACGAATTTGGACATCAAGTGGCGATGGAATTTACCGCTATGCATGGCCCCAATGCCCATCCCGCTCAAAAACAAGCCAATGGTTAAACAATAGAATAATGTGGAATCCCCGAAAAGATAGCCACCAGCGGCTCCATATAGTACCTGGTACACAATCCCACATATAGAAACAATCCCGGAAGACGTGAAGATTCTTCTTTTTTGAATGTGGCTTGCTCTTTCTGACATACTGTTCTCTCCTTCACAATCTATAATGATCCATCAAAAAAGAACCTGAAAGAACTCAGATTCTTCATGTTAGTCCGTCTTATGAAATGGCACCAGAAATGATAAAGGCGATAGCGAGGGATATAGCGGCTGCAATGATTCCAACCGATACTTTCCCTTTTTCAATCTCTTTTCTCACATTTAATTTCGGTGTAGCGATCTCAAATATAAAATAACCGATCATCATCAAGATAAAGCCGATGATGCCCCATATTGCGGCACCCAGTAAGGAATTATTTGTGTCAACGGCAGTACTCATGATATAGGTGATACCCAAGATTTTCCCCGCAAACTGAATAGCGACCGCACTGTTCCCGTTTCTGATCAGTTCAAAATCATTGTACGGTGTGATTTTTTCGAAAATCCACATACAAACAATGGATACTACACCCAATACCAAAAAGTAATAGATTGTTAGTAACACTTCCTGTACGTCTATAATGTTTTCAAACATTTCTTATATCCCCCTTGTCATTTCCCGGTCCCCGGACCACCACCACGTACAACATCACCATTTCTAATGCTGTCCGGATCTGATGATTTTTTCACATTGCCTGTCCCTCTATAACCGCTACCCGTGTATGAAGATCCGGATTCGTCTCCCTCTTCATCCTCCATCAAAGAATTAGTGGGGATACTAGTGGAGTTATGATTTCTAAACGCGTTAACATAACCCTTATAGCCCAGCCGTTTCTTTAATGTTTTCGAGTCTACTTGATTCCAGCCATACAAAGTGGTAGCCACACTTAAAACGCCGAGTGTTTCCATAAGAGGAAAGTCATAGCTATTTTCGGCAAAATCCTCTTCGACGACTTCAATGATCGTATTAGCTGGGTTTAGTTCATCTTTCATAATATGTATGACTTCATCTGTTGAGTCTTCTGGATAGAGGAGAAACATCTCTTCCTCACTGCTTACTGAAGCATGATCGGGTTCTGTGTCCGTCCGGATCTCACTAGCAACCTCTGAAACACTTTTACTATAAGCCTGATAAACCGTTCCATGATCCCCTAAGTCATTTTCAATCGTATCAATTTCTTGATATTGAGAAGAAATAAAGGAATTTCCACAAGCAGCTAAAAATACGGATAACGAAGTAAGTATGACGGCCATTTTCTTCATGACTTTCCTCCTTGATTGTTGTCTTTAATATAATAGTATATTTTAGTGAAAAATTGTAAAAAATAATAAATGGGAAGATGTAGGGATCGTTTTTTTTTTAGCGTATTGGTTGTAAATTAGTTCCTTTTTATGGTAAATAAAAGAGAGGAATTATAATCAATAGATAATAAAGATACCCGTTGAGAAATGGAATAGGGGGATAAGATGTGCATAGGTGTAAAAGAGTAATGATTGGATGGCTGATGATAGGTAGCCTTGTTGCATGTGAAGAACCAGCCATCCAAGAAGGAAAGTTCCAAGTGCAAGAAACAAAAGAGGGGAAAGACTTAGTGGAAACGAGCGATGTTCCTTCTTATAAGACCCCTAAGTATTTTGGTAGCCAATTGTACAATTATTGGATATCGAATGACACGTACCTTATTATCATGAGGGATGAAATCAGTACGTATACCCTTCAGAGAATCACAAAAAACGAGATTGATCCACTTAGGCATTTTGAAATCGTGAATCCGACTGGTTCCACAATCACGGGTATCCTATATAATGAAGAAAATCGAAATCGCACTACCCTTTTCACTTTGAAATTAAGCGAAGATAAAAGGAAACTAACCATTACGATGCCAAATGAAAAGCCGATTACGTACAAAGAAACGGACCTGGAACCGAATGAATTTAACCCTCGTTTTATTTGGGAAGACATTAAGTTTGAGTAAGTAAGTGTTTTAACGTTTAATAGAATGCGGCTGGCTTGACTTTAGTGCAAAAAGTGCAAGATAAAGTCTGAAATCATTTACTGACAAGAGGCGGCCTAATCACAACTCTTCTCGAAATGTTTCCCTTCACTGGGGCTTTTTCCTTCTGGTGGCGACCAAGAGCCTTGGCACAACTCATTGCTCAAGGAATACGAATACGTCCACCCTTTTTCGTTTTCAAATTCTACATTTACGTGATACGGATTATAGTTTCTCCCAATGTCCCTACTGAATTGCCATCTTTGATTCGGATATTTGTCCTCAAGATAGTGGTTGAGTTGTTCAGTCTTCTTGGATACTTGATAATCAACCCAATAGGGGCGAATAACAAAGAATGCAAGCACGAATACGGTAATGGAAGAGGCCATTAGTAAACTCAATTCCCTGATCTTTTGTGGCAATAATAAGGCAGTGGCATACAGCATAACTACAAAAATAGTAGACCCTATAATTTCTAATAATGTTTGTGGATACAAGGGAAATCACTCCTTCAAGGAACTATTATTTTTGTGGGAAATCATTGAATATATAAAAAAGACGAAAAAGCACCTTTGCTTTTCGTCTTTTTTTTTCATTTATAAGAAACGCTTCCTGATACTTGGTGAAGGCAACATGCAGCTTTCTTCCTTTTTCCCGAACCATTTATAACGATTTTTGGCAATGAAATCATAAGCGGTGTTCCGAATGAAACGTGGGACAATGACCAAGCCATAAAACAGCTTCCAAGCGCCTTTCAAATGGCTACATATCCTTAGTGCTGCAGTCGATTTATAGTAGGCCTTGCCATTCTCAAGCAAGACGATGCTATCGATATTCCCGGGAACCTGATACTTCTTCTGAAACTCTTGTCCAGTTGGACTTTGAAGGGAAGCAAAACGAAACAGCCCCTTCGGATCGCGCTTTATGATGAATTGGACACTCGAATCGCAAAAGTTACATTCACCATCAAATAAGATGACAGGATTCATGAACTTTCCTCCTCAAAAGAGACGTGTAGAGAATGCCTCATCCTTTCTCTACCCACATTACTGTGATGGAAACGTCTTTGGTTTTCGATGTTCTTTCTTTTATTTTACATGATTTATTCCATATTTACGCATTTTATGAAAAAGTTTTACCCGCCATGCTACTTTTCCCGCGAAAAAGTTTATATAGAGTATGAAAGGGGGTGAGCGACATGGCAAACCAAATCAAATTATCGACAACGTTACGATTGGATTTTGAAACGGGCCTCAATGAAAAAGGGGAGATCGTTTTTAAACGTAAGTCCTTTTCTAACATTAAAACGGATGCATTGGTCGATCAATTATCGGCAACAGCCAAGGCCATTGCGAGTGTGCAGAATTATCCGATGGGTGAAGTGAACCGCGTCGATACGAACGCTATCATCGGGTAAGTGATGTGAGGTCGGAAAACGAGGGAGGTGACAGGTATGGCTAAAGCATTGGAAATGATCTTCGTAACAGAAGAAGGAAAGTCGTCGACGATTTCTGTGGATAATCCAAAGGAACCGGTGGATGTGAATCAAGTGAAACAAGCAATGCAGCAAATCATCGCGCAAAATGTTTTCATCACTTCATCAGGAGATTTCGTTAGCATCAAGGGAGCACGCGTGGTCGAGCGTAATGTCGAGGACGTTGAAGTGCTTTAAAATCAGTAACGGTTGAATTATCTCTTCTGACGGTTGAATTATTGGTCGTAACGGTCGAATTAATCGCCACAACGGTCGAATTATTTGCTTAAGTGGTTGAATTCTTGGTGATTCAACTCCATTCAGAGGCAGGCTCATCTTGAAGGACAAGTCCGGAAGCGGTGAGCCTGTCCTTTTTGATTAAAACTACTCAAGGCAGGTGAATAAAAGTGGATCAAATCCTACCGTTTGTCAGCGATATCGGGTTTCCCATCATTGTAACCTTGTACTTGCTTCACCGGATCGAAACAAAGCTGGATACATTGAACGAAACCATTGTCGAGCTGCCAGAACGCTTGCGAGAAGGATTCCAAAGTCAATTCAAAGGATAAAGGGAAACACCGTGGATGATAGCTTCCACGGTGTTTTTATAATTGTTCATTGGAAATGCCATATAAACGAATATCCATCACCAAGAAAAAACGTTACTCATCCTTAATTTTCCATTATACTTAGACAAAAAGGGGTGACGGCTTAAATGGATATATTCATAGAGGAGTTACGAGATTCAGATATGGAAGAGTTGTTAGCATTTGAACTGGAAAACAGAGCTTTTTTTGAAGAAGTGGTCCCGTCTCGTGGAGATGACTATTATATCCCTGCTCATTTCAATGAAAGCCATAACGCGTTACTCGATGAACAAACACGAGGAGTTTCCTTTTTCTATTTAATCAAGGATAACCGCCATTCCATTTTAGGAAGAATAAATGTGGTAGATATCGAAGAAGATCAAAGAATAGGGCATCTTGGTTATCGAGTGGGGCAAATGCACACGAGAAGAGGGATTGCCAATAGGGCTCTGCAATTATTACTAAAGAAAATCGTCAATAAAGATATCAAACAAATCCATGCAAAGACGACCACTACTAATATTCCCTCCCAAAGAGTTTTGGAGAAAAACGGCTTCAAGAAGGTGGCTACCAGTGAAGAAGGCTTCGAAATGAATGGACAGAATCTCCATTTCGTTTATTATACGTTGACTACCATGTTATCCGGTACAAACTGATGTATTCTATAATTATTGTATCAATTTTCCAAATGAATAATTTTGAAGGGGATTTACAATGAATAAGTTTTTGAAAAGTGTTTTTGAGACTATAAACAAACAGGATCAATTTATGAGGGCATCCTTCTATATTATAGGAGGTTTCTTAATTATATTGGTTGGTTACGGATTTGGTCGTTTGGTTGGATTAGTCACCTTTTAAAGGTCAGGATTACTTCTAACACGTTGCAAAAATAAGCATTCGGCGGTCGTGTCCGCCAAATGCTTATTTTTTTACAGAGGGACGATCCTAGATTTTAAGGATAAGATGAAATATAATATTATTAGAATATTCAAAAAAGTAATTCGGTCTACATCACGACACTTCTCTACACCTCATCCGTTTGTTCCTCAACTAGGTCCATTGCAAAAATATGATAACGCTTCCAACCATTTGTGATTCTTTTAATAGGAGGAATGGATCGTGAAATCAATGACTAAGAAAAGCTGGCCAAAAGGTGTTTTGGAAACCTTGCATTACCGCTTAGGGGAAAAGCCGCTTCATGAGTACTTGATGGATAATGCGAAGGAACGTCCGGAGGAAACGGCGTATGTGTACTATGGGAACAATCTGACTTGGAGCCAGCTTCAGGATGACACGGGGAGGCTTGCCCAGTTTCTCAAAGACCAAGGTGTGGGTAAGGGCGACCGGATCGCTTTGTTCATGCAGAACTGTCCGCAATATCTCATTGGACATTACGCCATCCAAATGCTTGGTGCCATAGTGGTACCTTTGAATCCGATGTATAAAGAAGCGGAACTGGAATATTTGATCAATGAGGCGGATATAAAGGCCGCTATTGCCGGCCAGGAGTTATATCCAACTATGGAAGCGGTGAAAGGTAAGGCAAAATCCTTACAATTTATCATCACCACCCATTACGCTGACTTTCTTTCGGAATCTCCCACTTTGCCGTTGCCAGCCGAGTTTTTGGCGGAGAAAGTGACAATGGAACGAACGTTTGATCTTCTTGAAATTCTCTATACGAATGAGGTTCTAAAAGAAGTGGAAGAAGTGAATATATGGGAAGATGTGAGCCTGATGGTCTTCACTTCGGGTACGACGGGGAGGCCGAAAGCGGCGATGCTTACATATGGGAACGCGTTGTTCAAAACGGCAGCGACTGCTCAGAGTTCTTTCATCACGCACAGCGACAAAATGCTGGCAGGCGCTCCATTTTGCCATATTGCCGGGATGGTGATGGGCGTCAATATTCCTATATATAGTGCCTGCAAGTGTGTGGCATTGACAAGGTTTGAGCCAGAGGCGGCAATCAGTGCCATAGAGACGTATAAAGTGAATAAATTATATACGGTCGCCCCTATGAATGTAGCTATCTTGAATACTCATGGTATCGAAGGAAGAGACTTAACTTCACTTGAGTTGAATTTCGCGACTAGTTTTGGCATTCCGGTCGATGAAAAGCTTGCAAAGGCATGGGGGGAATTGACCGATGGTTGCCTTTTGTATGAAGCATCGTATGGGTTAAGTGAAACGCATACATGTGATACATTCATGCCGATTGATAAAATCAAGTTTGGTACTTGTGGCATTCCTACATTTGATACCGAGATCTGCATCGTTGACCTCGAAACAGGAGAAGATTTACGGCCGGGTAAACGAGGGGAAATCGTGTTGAAGAACCCTGGCGTATTCAAAGGATATCTGAATAGGCCAGACGCGACAGCCGAGACATTAAAAAATGGCTGGGTCTATACAGGTGACATTGGAATGCTGGATGAGGAAGGCTATCTGCATTTCCTCGGCCGTACGAAAGAGATGATCAAATCCTCGGGATACAGCATTTTTCCGGAAGATGTGGAAGTGTTGATGAAAGACCATGAAGCGATTTTACAAGTTGCCGCAGTGGGTGTACCAGATGAGATCAGGGGCGAAAGCGTGAAGGCCTTCATCATATTGAAACCGGAGTACAAAGGGGAAATCAGCGAGGAGGAGATCGTCGATTGGTCAAGAAACAGGATGGCGTCCTATAAATATCCCCGCTACGTTGAATTCCGAGATAGCTTGCCAACAACCAGTTCAGGCAAGGTATTACGGAGATTATTAAAAGAATGATAGAAAGCCGATAGCGGCAAGTGGCTATCGGCTTTGTTTTGTAGTGAATGTTGAATTAATGGTGTGAATGTTGAATTATTGCCACGAATGTTGAATTAATGAGGCTGAATGTTGAATTAATGCAAACGAACGTCGAATTAAACTATTCTAGTAAAAGGGCATATTGTTATTAGCATAATGAGGTATGATTCCACTATCATCTTGGTATAAAATGGATAGTGAAGGGAGCTGTTTTAATGAGTAATATTGGGGTACCAGGAATTATTTTGATGATCATCGTATTTGCACTTATCGTTTTATTCTTCGTCTCATTTTCTGCGTTTATCAGTAGGCTGCTTAAGAATTCAGGCAAGAATCATAATCAATCGGATATAGATAGTAGGCTCACTCGGATTGAAGATGAACTCCGGTCCATTAATAAGAAAATGGATCACCGGGATAGTTGATTGAAAGAGGTTGTTATCGAAATAGCGGAGGGCAAAATGAAGTCATTACAAGTAATCACGCTTGTTATTTTTACACCAGTCATTGTGCTGGATTATTTCCCAAATCTATCGCTGGTACGGGTGATTCCAGATGGTATTTTACTATGGCTGATTTTAGTCATATATGTGATCAGTTTTTCATTTAAGAGATTCAGTGATGGGAATCTTAGGGAATGGCTCCAGTGGCAAGTGCTTTCCCTCTTTTATTTACTCTCATTACTAGCTTTGCTGACCATTCTCGGAGGCCAATCGACTGCGGGAATTGCATTTGATAGTCCTTTCCTATGGCTGATTCTATTGATGTCGTGTTTGGATATCTATTCCCGGTGGAAGAAATTGAAACAGGAACAAGCTGCTCATTAGAGGAGGATTAGAATGATAAGTGCATCGACTTGGTTTAATCCTTACGTCTTAGAAGTGCTTATCCTCCCGACTGCTTTTGTAATAGGAACAGGATCAGCGTTGGTTACAAAGAAGTTTATAGTAGGACCCATCATTCATGTAATCATCACAGTGCTTTTCTATTTGTGGAATTTCACTTGTTTTCATGAAGAGGATTATCATTATAATAGGATTGATTTTGAATGGGTACTTATTGACTTAATCTTTGTAGGAATTACAGGCTTGCTATCTTGGGGGTTACTGAAAGTCAGAAGGAAATAGCTCATATCATAAAATCTTACTCTTCCTATTTAATAATAGAAGGGTAGGATTTTTTTATTTTCATGTATAGAAAAGTCCCATCCAGTTAATCATGAGAGTAAGAGAAGGGAGAGGGGAACGGTTCACAAAAGAAGATATCTTACTACTAATGTATATTTTTAAGAAAACATAAAGAATGATACTAATTTTCAAGTTGTCCAATATAATAGAAAAAAGGTGAAGGAGTTGGTTTCGAATGGAGAAGCAATTGCCTATAACACCACTAGAACCTGAGATGATGGAAACGTTGGCAGAAATGGTACTTATCAAGGCCCTCAGTGATTACCGGAAAACTCAAATCGAAAAAGAAATCGATCATTCGTTGGAAACCCGTGATAAGCAGGAATTTATAAGATTAACCAATGAATTGAAGAGTCTCTGTTAGAGTGGCCTTATGAATCAGGCTTTTTAATATCTGTATATAACGAAGGACCAATCTTCTATTGAAATTGGTCCTTTGTTTTTCTTTATTCTAATTGTCCCTGATAGGAAATCTGTTATGCATAGCTAAAATCACATTCTGATAAGCTATAGAAAAATAACCTTCAACATCCCATAAATAGCATAATAAATCATAAGGGAAGCAAGTAACTGGAAAATAAGGGCGATTAGAAACAAAAACTTTCGAACAAACCAACTATATTTGCTAAGCCTTAGATAAATGTAGTAACCGGAACCAACGAGAAGGAACATGAATAAGTTTATAAATTTTTGATAAGGGCTACTAGGTTTTTCATAGATGGTTAAAGCGTAAAAGCTGGTCATCGTTCCTTCTAATAAAAAATACAGAAGCCATAGGTAAGTTGTATTGTTAGATATCCTGCTAATAAATTTCTTATCTCTTCTATAATGCTGTATGCCATTCTCATCTTCTCCCTAACATGAACGGTACTTATAAAAATATAACTTTCAAAACCCCATAAATAACGTAATAAATAATAACAGAAGCAATTGCCTGTAGAAACAGGGCAATCAGGAATAAAAATTTTCGAACAAGCCAACTGTAATTTCTAAGTTTAAGATAAATATGATAGCCTGAGCCAATCGTTATCAACATGAAGAGATTCGTTATTTTTTGAAAAAGATTATTGGGCGGATCATAAATACCTAAAGCATAGAAGTTGGACATGGTATTTTCTAATAAAAAGATGGAGAAGCCATATGCAAGTTGGATTGAAAGTAAATATGCTAATATGTTGCCGAATAACTCTAAATTTCCTGATGACATGTAGGTCCTCTTTCTAAGATTATAAAAATATACCTTTCAAAACCCCATAAATAACGTAATAAATAATAACAGAAGCGATTGCCTGTAAAAACAGGGCAACCAGGAATAACAATTTTCGAACAAGCCAATTGTAATTTCTAAGTGTAAGATAAATATGATAGCCTGAGCCAACGAGAATGAACATGAAAAAATTCACGAACTTTTGATAGCGGTTACTAGGGTTCTCATAAATCGCCAGAGCATAAAAGTTTGTCATTGTACTTTCCAATAAAAAAATGGTGAAGCCATACGAAAGTTGTGTTAAAAGGAAACCGGTTAATAAAATTCTTATACCTTGAATTATGTCGTGCACATAATCTGCCTCTTTTCAAAACGAAAGGCCAATCTCTATTGAAATGGCCCCTCCGCTTTACTAAATCTATTAAATTTTTATATTGATTGTCCCTGATAGGCAGCCAAGTCACCTATGCCAGTTAATGTGGCTTCCCATTCATCATGGTTGGCTAAATGGATATGTACAGGGGTTTTTGGATCTTCCGTATATTCTGCAAGCCATATTCCACGATCAGAAGGTAAAAAGAATAGAATGTTCTCTAAGTACGTTTCCTCTTCAAAACTAGTTATACTAAAATTAGAGATATTAAACAAAGTCCAGTCATAAGTGCGCAGGTCATCAGAGAATAAGTAGAAACTGTCTTCTTCTTGCTGGGTAAACTTGGACTTCTTGCGTACTTTATCAACTTTTTTAGGATTACTTAACCAATCAAATGCTTGCTCGGTCAGAGAGAAAGCTTCCTCACCTTGATATTTGTCAAAGGAGATTCCATAATATTCTCTAATAATCATCTGGATTTCAGAAGAGGGGATAATCGCGAATTCATGAATGATATCTCGATCGATCAAGTGGAAAAGCCATTCATCCTCTTCAAAGTGATGTAGCATTAATACGGACTTTTGAGGGGAATTGGAGCAGCGAATCATTCGTTTTGAGCCAATATACTTTTCGATGAAACGCTGAGTTTCCTGCGTTAATGGTACTTCTTCCCGAGATTCTTGCTCCTCACTCCACATGTTTTTCATCATTAATTGATTTTTCGTCACTTCAAGAATGGCCAACCACTCTTTTTCGGACTTATCCCCAATAGCGGTTTCGGCAATCCCTTTTGCAATCTCATGATGTCCGGCAACACTCACCATCAAGGCTAATTCTTCAGTTGTACAGGTTAACAAATGATTCATTTTGTCACGTCCTTTTAAGAAGTATGGTCATGTATCCGCTTTTTGATAAGTTATAGAAAGATAGCTTTCACTATCCCATATATGATCTTATAAATAATAATGGAAGCAATTCCTTGTATAATAAGAGCGATAAGGAAGAAAAATTTTCGAACAAACCAATTGTATTTACGTAGTCTGAGATAAATATAAAAGCCGGCACCCATCATGGCATACATGCAAAAGTTCACGGTTTTTTGATAAAGGTTACTGGGTTTCTCATAAGTTCCTAAAATATAATAGTACCTGATCATGGCGCTTTCGAATAAGAAGATTACAAAGCTAGATCCCCATTGGATTGAGAGGAGATATAGTAATAAAATTCCTATCCATTCAATTATGCTGTATATCATGGTTCTCCTCTTTCTGAAATATATAAAAGGTATAAAAACCAGTTATTACCTCCTGAATTTAGGAGGTTTACTAAACAAACTTTAAAAGTAAGTGTATAGGGTATCATATGCATCCCATATATAGTGTAATGAAATATATTTATATAAGAACTATTGCCTATAGAATACGAAGAATAATTATATAAATAATAATGGATATCATTGCTTGTAAAGTAAGGGAAGTAAGAAATAAAAATTTTCGTACAAACCAGTTATAATTTCTAAGTTTGAGATAAATATGATAACCGGTACCCACGGTAACAAGCATGAAAAGGTTTGCGAACTTATGGAAGAAATTATTAGGTTTTTCATAGGTTGCTAGAGCATAATAATTCGTCATAGTACTTTCTAATAAAAAGATTAAAAAACCAAACATAAGTTGAATGGAGAGTATGTATCCAATTAAATTGCTAATTATTTCAGAAGTTCCTGGTGACATTTTACCCTCTTTCTAAAACTATAGAAAAATAGCTTTCAACATCCCATAAATGATTTTATAAATAATCACGGAAGCAATTCCTTGTAAAAGAAGGGCTATTAGGAATAGAACTTTACTAACAAACCAATTGTATTTCTTGAGTTTTAGATAAATGTGAAATCCAGTACCAATTAAAGTGAACATGAAAAAATTCACGAACTTTTGATACGGAGTACTAGGTTTCTCGTAAGTTCCCATAGCATAATAGTTGCTCATCGCACTTTCGAAAAAGAAAATAGTACAGCCAAAAGCAAATTGTGTTGAGAGTATACATGTTATAAAAATCCTGATGCCTTGAATTATATCGTCTACCATCATATTCCTCTTTCTAAGTTATAGAAAAATAGCTTTCAACGTCCCATAAATGATTTTATAAATAATTACGGAAGCAATTGCTTGTAATAGAAGAGCTAGTAGGAATAGAACTTTACTAACAAACCAATTATGTTTCCTGAGTTTAAGATAAATGTGAAAACCAGTACCTATAGTAATGAACATGAAAAAATTAACTGATTTTTGATAGATTGTACGAGGTTTTTCATAGACACCTAAAGCGTAAAAATTTGTCATAGTTCCTTCCAATAAAAAAATTAAGAATCCATACATAAGTTGTCCTGAAAGTATACATAATAATAATATTCTTATGCCTTCTATTATGCTGTATATCATGGTTTTCCTCTTTCATGAGTGAATAAAAGGTAAATATAATATTACTTCAAAGACACACAATAGATAGCCGTTATAGAAAAATAGCTTTCAACGTCCCATAAATAATTTTATAAATAACCACGGAAGTAATGCCTTGTAAAATAAGAGCTAATAGGAATAGAAGTTTCCTAACAAACCAGTTATATTTCCTGAGTTTAAGATAAATGTAGTAACCAGAACCAACGAGAAGAAACATAAACCAGTTGACAAATTTCTGATAAGGACTACTAGGTTTATCATAGATGGCTAAAGCGTAAAAACTGGTCATTGTTTCTTCCAATAAAAAAATACAGAATCCATAGGTAAGTTGTATTGTTAGATATCCTGCTAATAAATTTCTTATATTTTCTATCATGTTGTATGCCATTATTCTCCTCTTTTCAAGATGTTTTTATACAAGTTTTGTTAGTGAAGGATTAACTTTTAGATGTAGGATTAATTGTGAAAGTAGAATTTAATGGTATCTAATTAAACCAACTAGAAACTGACTTTTTTATTTCACTTGTTTTTTTATGGGCAAAATCAATAGCTTTCTCTACCGTTTTACCGCCAATATCTTTAATTTGATTACCAAACTTAGAGCTTACAACACCGCCTACTAGGCCTCCTACCGCTCCGCCTACAACGATTCCAACAGGGCCGCCAATACTTCCTATTGTGGCACCTATTTTAGCTCCGCCACCAATTGCTATCATATCTGCAGCAAATCCAGAGGCAACTCTTCCTAATTTTTCTTCAAATGATTTATTAACATTTGCTGGATCTGTTGTTTCACCAAGATTGGATACAAATGATATTGGAATTCCGACCAATGGAATTCTTTTTGCCACAGATGTTAACCCCTTAGCGCCTGCTGCTTTACTCAATAGACCTGTTGTACCATTCGATTTTATTCTTTCAGTTGTTCCCTTAACTAAGTCTTTACCGGTTGATCGTTCGAAGTTTTTCGGGAAACCGGCCAGGTGTTTTAACATATGGGAAGGACTTGTGTAAGAAGCAGCGAATTTCTGTAGTTTCTGCATCACTGGGTTAGTAGGTGTGGATCTGGAAAAGTCCAATAGCCATTTAGAAACCTTTGAACTATGTTTTCCTTTTGATGTCCAAGATGGATCTGCCTTTACGGAAAACTCATAATTACCTTTTAGTTTTTGCCATAGTGTCGGTTTACTACCAAAGTAATGAATACTTAATTTTTTTGACAAAAACATGGTAGATATAGAGGAAGCCGCTTGATATCCTACTAAGACATTATCGCCAAAACTCATTTTTCCGTTAATATAGGCAAAAGGAGAGGTAAGCATTTGTCCAAATGTCATCTTACCTTCTGAAGCTACTTGATTCTCTATCTCTGAAAATGCCGGCTTATCCTTTAATTGATTCACATCATAGTTTTCGATGCTGAAATTCCCGCCACTGAACATACCTTGAATTTCATTAAGGTATTTGTGCATTAACTGTATGTCATCCTCTACAGATGCTAGTTCTTTTGTTTGGCTTGTATCGAACGTACCCAAGTTATCAATCGTTTCCTTTATTCTAGAAGTAGCCCTTTGATAATGGGTGAGAAATGTCTGGTCATTGAGCTTTTCGATGGCAACGATATCACTTACCTCATCCAGGGTAGTGTTGGCTTCATCGACTAAATCAATCGTGACATTATGTGCATTTTTTAAGCCTGTCGTGAGTTCGCCTTCAAGAAAGCTTTGGCGGATAAAACCGCTTGAATCAGACTCCAGTTGAGTAGAAGCCTCTTTAAGAGCCGTCAGGACTACTTCATAGTTTTTAAGAGAAGAGTCATAGAATGAAAGGAAAGGGATATGCCAATCTTGATAAAAGGCGCGTATCGCTGAACCACCTTTTCCTTTTAAGGAATCATCGAGATTGGAAAATTCATGAATAACCTTCTCCAGTTCATTCGCCTGTTTCCTTTGGGCTTTTACTTTGCTTAGTAATCCATCTATTCCACTATGTAAAGATTGAGAATGAAGTGTCCTCATTGTATCCTCCATATTCTAATGTGCGTTTATAGAAGTTGAAAGCTGTTGGTCAACCTGTTCTACCTCTTGTATGGCCGTTCGTACGGATTGGTTATTAGCTTTTAAAATTTCTTTATAGCTTTGGCCAATCTTTTCTAATTGATGGTTTAGTTCCTTGATTTTTTTTACAACGTCTAATTCATTTCCGGCTGCGAAATCTTCTAGTAATTTCGTTTTGAAGGATTCCATTGTACGGTCCATTTTCGAGATGGCTGATTTTACATCTTCACCATTCACTTTTATTTCTTGACTCAAACCATTCAATCCTTTCTTAGCTTTTCTTGTCTTCGTTTTTCTTCTTCTTCTCTAGCAAGTCGTTCGATTTCAGCCGTAATCCTGGTTTCTAATGAAGTAATTACTGATTGAAGGCTCATTATTTTATTTTCGATGGCCGTTATCGCTGCATTCAACTGTGTTTGAGATAAATCTTTATAGACTGATTCTAGGTCTTCACGAACATCCGTAAAATCGGTGGCTAAGGTTCCATGCCATGTTTGGGAAGAGAGCGCTGGTTTCGTTACTACTCTTTCGTTCTGAAGGAATTCTCCTTGTAGACTGTCTAATTCATGCTTGCAGGTTTTTAACTTTTCGACTTGTTGCTTCTTCAGGGTTAATTCGGATTGTAAATCGGTTAGATAGGACAATGTTTTCAGCCCCTTATGCTTATAGGTATGGTGATAATAGTCACGGTATCTATATGGTAACACGTGGAAAATAACTTAATAAATGGGTCGATATTACCTAAAAAAGTGTAAGTGTAGTCAATTATTCCTGCATTAAATTGTTTTTGAATGGTAATGGAACAAGTTGCATTAGTTCATATTCTTAAAGCAGCATGCTAGGGTTTTCAAGATTCCGTTTCTTTTTTAACATTCTTATGGTGAAATAGTAAACTTTTGTTATAATGGAAATTCCTGCTTAATAAATGGGCGGCAAAAACAAAGAGGCGAGGGGAAGTTTTGAAAAAGTTCATGATCGTATTAGTGGGGGCTGTTTTGTTGGGTGGTTGTAACCTGGACAACGATGCCAATTCAGAGGCAGTAGATCGTGCAGGCCATGTCGATAGTACTGACAATACTATAGAAGAAACGGGGAAGGAAGAAGTCCATTCAAGTTATACGGTTGCCGACTATATAAAGTCCGTAGAAGGTAACCTTGAGGCGAATTCGGATGCTTTGATCGAAAGGCTTAAAAAGGTACAAACATACAACTTTTACTCTGAAGTGGAGCTCTTGGATTTTGTGGCTGATCGGAATGATTTTTATTTATCCATTACGATGTTTTCCATGGATAGAGGAGCGAATGAAGTCTTTTATGAGGGGAAGGATTCCAGCATTTTTTCAGGTAGTGTGGGAATTGTAGAAGATGTACCATTTTCTATCGTCTTAGGTAACGAGATAGATGATTTTTGGAGTTTTTACGAGGAGAACGATGAAGAACTGGATACATTAGAGAAACAAGCCATCACAAAGTGGTTTGCGGAGTGTTGGGAAAAAGCGAATGGAGAAGCGATTGAATTGCCTTCTTATTTTTGTTTTCATGATGAGTATGAATCCTTTGATTTGAAGAAAAAAGAACAGATCTCCGATGACGAGAAGTGGGCTGAATGAGCCGAAAAAGAAGGTCACCTATAGCGGCCTTCTTTTTGTTTTGGTTTTCTGCTAGAAGTACCATATCAACCCGGCAATGCCTAATGACAGCAATCCTATCAAACCGCTATATAATGCAATTTTTGTTCTGAACTGCCGATGTTCACTCGTTTCCGAATGGAAATTAGCTCTTTGTTCAGGCCCGGTCGTCCAGGCCCCTATAAATATTCCTGAAAGGCTTATTCCTACCACACCAATAATCATGAATAACTTTAGCAATCGCCCCACCCCTTATTCATCTTAGGTAACTCTACGTTCCAAAAGGAAAATGGTTCCAATTATTTAAGTGAAGGTAGAAGTCCCCGACAAATGGGGTACTAGAAGGGAGGAAGAGGTTCTTTATTCTTCCATAAGGAAACACCTAAGAAATGAAAGTTGTGCGCAATTCCTTCATGACAAGGTGTTTTTTGTTGTCTCCTTAGATTTCTTTTTCTAATAGGCGCAGGCAGGTGTTGACGTTTTCCTCGAATTGTTCCATATCTTGTTTGGACTTGGAGGCATATTGGGTCTTTATAACATGGAGTAAGCTTTCTATTAAAAATACCCGTGGCTTACTGGTTTGCATCAGCTCTTCTTGAATGAAGTCGATTAGTTCATTTGCTTTTGCTTGATCTTCTCGACAAGGGAGCGATCTGTGTGTTGCCTTTTTTAGGGCCAAGGTGGATTTCATTAAGTCATTATGACATTGATGTAAATTATTTTTAGAGGTTGGAAGCCATGTATTGATTAATTCCGGATTAAGTATTTGTTCTTTGCTTTTGGCTACTCCGTCAACTAGATCGACGATCCGGTTCATGCAATAGCGGATGACTTTAATTTCTGGTGTAGCGGTATCTTTGGCATGGAAGCTGAAATAACTCATATGGGCCATCATTCCGTTAAAGAGAATGGCGGTATCCAATAAATAAGGTTTTTTACTTTCCCCAAAGATATCGATAAAACGACCATACATCCAACGTATGCTTAATAATTGGATGCGCTTGATGAATTCTTTCAATTCTTCGTCGTTTGATACACGTACTTCTTCAATTAAGACGAGTAATTTACTTTGTATATTCACCGTCATTTGTATTTCTAGCTGTTTAATGAATATTTCAATATCCGCCAAATCCTGACCAATCAATAGTTCTTCCCGGTCATAGCGGATCTTTTTATAGAAGGAACTGAAAATGGCCATAAATAATTCTCCCTTGGAGGGGAAATAATTATAAAATGTACCTTTGGAAATGCCACTGCCATCTAAAATATCTTGGATGGATGTCGCTTGATAGCCTTTTTCAATAAACAATTTATGAGCTGTATCGATGACATTCTGCTTGCGTTCATTCATATGATCACCCTTAGTCAATTATAATGCCTGTATAAATGTAATCGTATACTATTTTCCATACCAGCACAAACCCAATATTCACGTAAGAAATTTATATTGCAAAATATGGGCGAGGAGTATATTATATATTTTATGCAGAAAGTTAGACTTACCGTATAAGAAAATGAACCAACAGTTTGAATGGAGGAATAGATAAAAAGTGAGTACTACTCAAACGATAGAAAAAAAGGCCCCTTATGGCATTTTAGCCATCTTGATGATCGGGGCATTCATATCCATACTTAATTCAACTCTTTTGAATATTGCACTACCATCCATATCAAAAGATCTTGAAATCGAGACGGCAACCGTCCAATGGTTGGCAACGGGATATATGCTGGTGAATGGTATCATGATTCCTACAACAGCCTTCTTAATTAGAAAATATTCTGTGCGGAAGCTGTTCTTGACAGCGATGTTGCTATTTTCAATCGGGACGATTGTTGCAGGTGTAGCACATGTATTCCCATTGTTATTAGGTGCACGGATGGTTCAGGCGGCTGGTTCAGCGATCATGATGCCATTATTAATGAACGTTCTTTTAACGTCATTCCCTGTTGAAAAGCGTGGATCGGCAATGGGGTTATTCGGTTTAGTCATGATGGCTGCCCCTGCTATCGGACCAACGCTATCCGGATGGATCGTGGAACATTATGACTGGAGAATGCTTTTCCACTTTATTACTCCACTTGCGTTACTAGTTCTTATTCTTGGCTTCTTTAAACTGAAAGACAAGAAAGAAAAAGTAGATATTCGAATAGATATTCTGTCTGTCATTCTATCTAGTTTAGGTTTCGGCGGATTGCTGTACGGCTTCAGCTCAGCGGGTAGCAAGGGCTGGGATAGTCCTTGGGTATACGGAACATTAGCCGTCGGTGCCGTTACACTGGTTCTTTTCATTGTACGCCAGCTTAAAATGGAAACGCCGATGCTTGAATTCAGGATTTTTACCCATCCAATGTTCGCCTTATCAGCGGCCATTTCCATTGTCCTGAATATGGCAATGTTCTCGGCCATGATCTTGATGCCGATGTATATCCAAACGCTTCGTGGCATTTCACCGTTCGATTCGGGACTGTTGATGCTTCCAGGAGCAATCATCATGGCACTCATGTCACCAATTACCGGTAAGCTATTTGATAAGTTCGGAGCACGCGTTCTTGCTGCTGTTGGTTTGCTTATCACCGTTGTTACCACTTATTACTTTAGCGAGTTGACTATGGAAACATCGTATGGAAATATTATGGTTCTGTATTCTGTACGGATGTTCGGGTTGTCCATGGCAATGATGCCTATCATGACAAATGGTTTAAACTCATTGCCGGCCCGTATGAATCCACATGGTACTGCGATGAATAATACACTTAATCAAGTTTCAGGTGCAATCGGAACAGCATTGCTCGTTACGGTCATGTCTAACCGAGCCACTTCGTCTGGCGAAGACCTAATGACTGCTGCCATGAGCAAATTAACAAGTCAGCCTACAGCTGAGATGATGGCTCAAATGCAAGCGCAAGTAGGTATGCAAGCGATGTTAGATGGCATTAACTTCTCTTTCCTTGTATCAACCTTCATCGCTGGATTGGCGCTAATCTTAACATTCTTCATTAAGCGTGCTTGGCCTGCAGAAGATAAGCTAGCTAAAAGGGAAAAACAAACATCATAAGATAATAAAAACGTGATCATGGTCATCTCCTTTTGGGGGAGAGGCTAATGATCATGTTTTTTTATTTTTTTATGGTAAAAATAGGATAATTGCAAATTGATGTAGAAATATCTAACAGGTATCCAAAAAGGAGCTATTAAAGGAGGAGTACATGAGTAAATATGGATTGATTGGAAAGTTCATTGTGAAAGATGGCGAACGTGACGCAATGGTAAATATTTTGTTAGAAGCAGCAGAATCCCTAAAGAGCCTGGACGACTGTGAAATCTATCTCGTCAATATTTCCGAAGAAGAGCCTAACTCTGTTTATGTGTATGAAGTGTGGAACGATGAAGGTGCCCATCAAGCATCCCTCGGTCTTGAAGCGACTCAAACATTAATAAAACGAGCAAAACCAATCATGGCTGGAATGGAGAGGATCGGTACATTACAAACAGAGGGAGGGAAAGGCTTATTGGACTAAATGTGTGAAAGTGAAATTATAGGGTTTCTAAAGGTCCTTCTTTATCCTGTTAGAGGTGTTATCTGATCGTAAATACCAATTGGATAATAAATACTCAAGGAGGGAATCAATGATTTATGAAATGACCATACAAATTCGGGTTACCGATATAGAAGAAGGACGCCAGTGGTATGAGTCCTTCATAAAACGCAAACCTGACTTTATGCCTCATGAAGGTTTTATGGAGTGGGAACTCATTCCAGGGAGTTGGCTACAAGTATCGGAAGGAACACCATCAGAAGGATGTGGTCCGTTACGTATAGGTGTGGTTAGTCTGGAAAAAGAACGGGAAAGAGTCATGCAAGAACTTGGAGTGGAATTTTTTGAGATTCATTCAAGAGCGGAGGTTCCAGTAAAGTGGGGAACGTTTAGTGATCCTTGGGGCAATAGGCTTGGCTTCTTTGAATATGTAAGTAAAACGGAAAAAGCATGAAGTGTGGATATACGTTTTGGGCTTACCATTCGTAATCACAAAAGGGTAAGCAAGGTGTTTTGAAAGCTAAACGGTAAGAATGGGTTGTGTTTCGAAACCTGACTTTTCAAATAAAAGAGGATGGGCATGCTTCTAGATTGTAGAAGAACATGACCCATCCTCTTGCTTTTTTATTCGATTCGACATTAATTCATATCTACATGAGGTGGCGTTTTTTCAATGTTAATTTTGGACAATTTCATTCCTTTATACGATGTGATGCAAGGAACCAAACATAAGACGGCCATTGGGACGCAATAAAGAATGTAGAAGTGTCCTCCTTGTTGTATAAAAGGTAAATAAGCAAGTGCTATGCAAAGCAATGCAGCGAATATGATTAAGAAGATTCCGAAAGACTTATGATAAAATGAATAGACAGCTTCTCTTTCTACGCGCTGTTTGTATAAGGTCTTTGCGACTTTATCAGTGCGGATAAAGAAGTATAAGGACACTAAAAGAAATACAGCCGAGAACGGTAAGGCTAGGGCAAAGTAGGAAACATCAAGAATGCTGAGATAGAAGCTGGTTAAAAAAAACACTTCCGATATACCTAATGCAAAACCATAATTGAAAACGCTTACTTTTGAAGGTTGCTTAATCATGGAAATTCCTCCCTCTTTATATATATATTAAACGATATCCATCTTGTTCACAAGTTAGACACATTTATTTTTTGAAAAATAATCCATTTGGCAGGGGTTTTTGTGGGATACAAAGTTTCCTGGGGAATATAAGTGATGAACAAAAAAGTGGCGGGGTGTAAGTAATACATGAAACTCGCCATCCTTAGTTGGAACGGCGAGTGTGGGTGTTCTTATCCAAAGCCAGGGTGGCGATAATGGGGTAATGGTCAGATCCTGGAGTATAAATCACTTTCGCTTGAGATGTTTTTATCTCCTTTGAAGTGAAAATATAATCAATCCTTTTGGGGATGCCCTCAGCATCATAAGTATAAGCATCGTTTTGTTCGGCGAATGCATCATGAAAATGAGAGGCAAGAGTTTTCAATTCCGTGCTTTGTGGTGTTGTATTCAAGTCACCCATGATGACCTTGTGACCTTTTTTTCTATTTGAAATTTGGATGATTTCGTTCATTTGAATGTGACGCTCGTTAGCAGTTAAAGCTAAGTGTGTATTATAGATGTTGAGTTTATGGCCTTTTATATCGATGACAATTTCCAATAGTCCTCGTTGCTCCGATTCGCCAATTTTCGTAAGAAGGTAATTTTGCGCTTGAATGATTGGATATGTGCTTAATATGGCTGCCCCATATTGTCGGCGGTTTTTTCTTGATTTAAATGGAGGACGATCAATATTGGCCATATAGATATAATGCATGTCGAGACGCTTAGCCAACCAATCGGCTTGATCTTCAAAGCCACTTCGTTCTGACCAATGATTATCCACTTCTTGGAGTCCGATGATATCGGCGCCCTCGGCTTCTACTATACTGGCAATCCGTTCCATATCCAAAACCCCATCCAAACCTACAGCATGGTGGATATTGTAGGACATGACCTTCACGTTTTTCACTTTCTGCTTGGTGAACAACCGTCCAAGTGGAAGACCTTCCCGCAAAACGAACACTCCTTTCCGTTCATTAAACATTTATATTACCTATTAGTATACCTTTTGAAATCATAATATAAAGTGATTCGGGTTATTCAGCTCCTAGACAAGTTGGTGACAAGGGAAGTGGTGTATCATTTTTCCCAAGTGAAAAAGCACAAAAGTTGTAAGACCAACATCATTTATTATAATCTTCGTGCGGAAGGTGCTTTATCTTTTTAATGTAATCTTAGCCGTCAATGGGAGATGGTCAGAAGCTAGGGTGGAGATGACTTTTGGATTTGATATTTTTATGTTTTTTGATGAGAAAATATAATCAATTCTTTTCGGAGTACCATCCGCAGAGTAGTATGTATACGCATCATTTAGATGGGCAAACGCATCACGAAAAGAAGACGAAAGCATCGCTATTTCATTACTTTCTGGTGTTGCATTCAAGTCGCCCACTATGAGCTTGGGCCCTTTGGCTTCAAGGGAGATAGCGATGACCTCATCCACTTGTTTTTGTCTTTGTTCCGGAGCTAAGGCCAAGTGTGCATTATAAACAGTAAGGTGGTTGCCCTTCACTTTGATTGTAGCTTCTAATAACCCACGTTGCTCTGTATTTCTAATCTTCTTAAAGAAATGGTTTTGTGCATGAAGGATTGGATACTTACTTAATATGGCCGTTCCATATTGTCGTCGGTGTTCCCCGTGATTCAAAGGATCACGTTCCAAGTTGGCCATGTATGCATAATGCATATTCAAACGTTTGGCCAACCATTTTGCTTGATCTTCGAAAAGGCTCCGCTCTGACCAATGATTGTCCACTTCCTGTAACCCAATGATTTCGGCATGTTCTCCTTCGATTGTCTTCGCGACCCGGCCTATATCCAGAACCCCATCGATTCCAACAGCATGATGGATGTTGAAGGTTAGAACTTGTATGTCCACTGTCTTTCTCTTACCATGCGGCCGTTCACCAGCCAAGGTATGACGTGCGGGATCCATGGTTACAAGAAAGAGCAATATCGTAATGAAGCCAATTATTTTTCTCAAACTATCACTCCTTTATGAAACGAATATTAATGAAGATATCATTTGACTATTTCATGAACTTTATTAGTCATTCCTCTTTTCGATCCAAGTATAGAGTTAGTCCTTAATACAAATAGTATTAGGAAAGTTAGGGGGAGGGATTTCATGACAAAAAAGATCGTGAAAGGAGCACTGTTTGTATGTCTATTATACGTCCTTTATGCAGTGGCTACGGCGGTTGTTCTGTTCTATTTTCCTTTGGATAAAAAAGGGGAGGCACCCCCTAACGATATAAGTGGTTTTATGGGGCAGGGAGATTCTTCAGATCGAGTGTTGCTCCTGGAAAATGGGTATGAATCGGGACGTGCACGGATGCAAATGATTCAGGAAGCCACTGATACGATTGATATCGCCTATTATTCGATAGCAAAAGGTAAGTCGACTGAGCTGATTCTCGGTGCCCTTATTGATGCGGCGGACCGGGGCGTTAGGGTTCGGGTCCTATTGGATGGGATTAGCCATGGTCTGCGATTTAAAATGAGTGATGTCCGTTTCGCCTTGGCATCACATGAAAATATTGAATTAAGGTATTATGAATCGTTCAAGATATTCAAGCCTTGGACATGGAACAACCGGCTTCACGACAAAATCATGATGGTCGACGGGCGGCTGGGCATCATTGGAGGGCGAAATATCGCCGATAAGTATTTAGCGAAAAAACCACCTAAGAATTTTGTCCATGACCGTGATGTCATCATCTTTCATGCCACGCGAACTGGAGAAAACGTGATCGTTCAGATGAACAAGTATATGAATGAATTATGGAACCACCCATACACGAGCGACCCCTTCTCGGACCTTTCAAAAAGGCAGAGTACTAAAGGAAAAGAGGAAAAAGATAAGCTAACCCATCAATACAAAACCGCCATTAAAGAAAATGAACATTTTGTTACGCCCTCGATGAACTGGATGGCCATCACCACCCCAACGAAACGGGTGAGCTTTTTGCACAATCCGATCGAGCGTTTCAAAAAACAACCTGTTGTCTGGCAAACGCTTATTGATGGAGCGACGGAAGCGGAGAAGTCCGTCCTGATTCAGAGTCCATATGTTGTCCCTACAAAAGAAATGAAGGGATATGTACCAGAAAATATGAATTCGACTGCCAACTGGACCCTACTAACCAATTCCGTGAAATCCACTCCCAATGTTATGGCCTTCTCAGGATACTTGGATTTGAGAGACGACATTATAAAGACTGGGGTAAGACTTTATGAATATGCCGATAAGCATTCCTTACATGCTAAATCGGTGGTCTTTGATCAACGGCTAAGTGCAGTTGGTTCCTTCAACCTTGATTCACGATCATCGGTTTTAAGCACGGACTCGATGGTGATCATAGATAGCGAGGAATTCGCGGTACAGTTGACAGAGGCTATTCATGACAAAATCGATAAAAGCACGTTAGTGGCGGATAAGAAAAAGAAGATAGACACGCCTAAAGATGAGAAAAAGGACAAGTCTTATCGGGCCATTCTATTAAATGCACTCTCGAAGGTGTCCATATTATGGAGAGGATTGGCGTAACTGGTTTCGGAATAGAATATAACCATGAGCATTTTTTTACAAAAGGGAAATTACTCCAACTTATTCTGCAAATATTGTGATATTCTATTGTGATATCATCTAGAAAGTTTGTGGATTGGTAGGAGGATTCTTGAATGGAGATACAAAAAACCGTTGTTCAAAAACAAAAAAAGTCATTATTCTTATTTTTTTTCACCATGGGAATCGTTCTCGTTGCCTTCAATTTACGCCCAGCCATCACTTCAGTGGGACCGTTAGTCGGGGTGATTCAGGCTGATCTTGGAATTGCCCATTGGAGTGCAGGACTTTTGATGAGCGTTCCATTAATTACGTTTGCCATCATGTCGCCTATCGTTCCCAAAATCGCCAATCGCTTAACAAACGAGAAGACATTGTTGGTGGGGTTGTGCGTTTTGCTGATTGGGGTTTGCATTCGGTCGGTTTCGATGTCATTCTTTCTCTTTTTTGGTACCGTTTTCATTGGTATGGGAATCTCCATCGGAAATGTTCTTTTGCCTGTCGTGATAAAAGATAAATTCCCGCAGAAATTCGGTTTGATGACCAGTATCTATTCTACGTCCATGGGGTTGGTTGCTTCTCTGGCATCAGGACTTAGCGTACCATTAGCCAGTGGTTTGAACCTTGGTTGGCAAGGGGCTCTGATTGTCTGGGGAATCCCGGCCGTCTTGGCCATATTGATCTGGGTGTACCTCATCAGATTAGATCAAGGAAAAGGTAATCCCATTAAAAGTGTGAGCTTAAGCGCTACGAAGATCTGGCGCTCACCACTTGCTTGGCAAATCGCGTTATTCATGGGATTTCAATCGTTTTTATTTTATGTCACGATTACATGGTTACCCGAAATCTTGATTAGTCATGGGATAAGCAGGGGGACGGCTGGATGGTTGCTATCATTTACCCAAATCATCGGGTTGCCTTCAAGCTTCTTCATCCCTGTTCTCGCCGCACGACTTAACTCCCAGGTGTGGGTAGCTTTCGCGCTGGGGTTATGCTCGGTTGTCGGATATGCAGGGTTATGGTTTGGATCTTCTTTTCCTATCCTGATCATCAGTATCACGTTAATCGGTATCGCATTGGGAGGGAATTTCCCGTTGGCGCTAAGTTATATAGGCATTCGCGCAAGGAATGCGAAGCGAGCTGCCGAGTTATCGGGAATGGCCCAATCAACAGGCTATCTACTTGCAGCCGTAGGACCGATATTCATTGGATACTTGTTCGATGTGGCTCAAGATTGGACCATTCCGCTTTTTGCACTTATCCTTATCTCTGCATTAGTCATGATATTCGGGATGAGTTCGGGAAGGGCCCGTCATGTGGATTAAACCAAAGTAAAAGGGGCTGTCCCAAAAGGGGTAATTATACCGAAATTGTATAAATGGTAAAAGGCAGAAACGTTGCTTTAACAACATTTCTGCCTCTTTATTTTTGTGAAATTCCCTGGAATAAGGACTTATTAGACAGCCCCTTTTATTTATTTAGTAAATCTTTATTTTTGTTGTATACACTTTTGAATAAAAGATACAAAGGTATCAATATGGCAATATAAACTAGCAAGTACATAGTTGGTACGATGTTAATTTGTTGGTTGATGGTTAAATTAGCTGCATACATTCCAAAAGCTAAGGCAAACAAAATCAAGTAAGCTTTTGATGTGAATTGTAAGGTTTTGACCCTAGATTCCTTCATATTCTTAGAATAATAACGATGAAAAATGATTTGGGCTAATTCTATGTATCCTTTCAAAATAGGTGCGGTTAAAGCGCCAAGTGGCCCTATACATAAGACCATAATTAAATCGAACCCGAAATCTCTTTTGCTTTCGTACTTATTTTGGTTGAGGTATTCTTCTTGTTCTGCAAGCTCGGTAAATGGATGTGGGTCTTCTTTGAAATTTGCGATTGTTTCTTTAATGGCTGTGGTTTCGTCTTTTCCATTTGCGATTTTATTTTCCACCTCGGAATACATATGATCTTTCATTTCAACCATTATTTTTTTCTTTTGTGTGAAGGAACTTCAATGAATTTTTTTTCGATATCATTTAAGAATAAATCGATAATAGTATAGTTATTCGTCATCAGTAATGGTCTCCTTCTCTTTGAAGTAAAAAAAAATTATATATAATGACCAAGACCTAAGGTTAATGCTGGGCCTTTTCCAACGCCAGTTTCATTCCAAAGCCGATTAGCACTGTGCCTGTGATGCCTTCAAAAACCTTTTGAGTCCGCGGTCTTTTCATGAAAGCACTGATCTGGTTAAGCAAGTAGATATAGAAGATGAACCAGAGCGCAGTCAGTCCGGTGTAGGTGGCACCCATCAATAGAAAGGGCAGGAATGTATCCTGTCCAGGGTTCACGAACTGTGGAAGAAATGTTAGAAAGAACACCGCCACTTTCGGATTGAGCAAATTGGTCAGGAACCCCTGTTTAAAACAAGACTTGCTTCCGTATTTATCTTCATCCTTCCTTTCACCGGTTACTGCCACTTTCTTATTCCTCAATCCCCATAATGTCTTGATGCCTAGATAAATCAAGTACACGGCCCCGACATATTTAAAGATGGAAAATAATAAAGCTGATTTGACGATGATTGCTGAAAGTCCTAAGACAGCGGCGGATGTATGAATGAGCAAGGCACAACACGTACCAAGCATCGTTTGGAGGCCACCCGTTTTTCCAATCGAAAAGGTGTTCTTAGTCGCAATCGCCGTATCAGGACCGGGCAATAGGATGAGAAGAATGCACATCATGATAAATAAATAATAGTTTTCCATGTGAGAAACCGCCCATCTTCATTTGATTATTCTGATAATTCATCATTTAATGTACCATAGATCATTCTGGAAGAGGATAGGTAAATGAAATATTACATCGTTCCCTGTATTTGTTTGCTATACTGTAAGCAAACTGATTGAAGAAGATAATCCGACGTTCCAAAGGAGAACTTAATCCATGCAAACTTTAGAACATGTATCCAACCATATCGTTTACCTGACGCGAGTGGAGGTAAACGACCGGCCAATTTTGGTCGCTGTTTCAGGAGCGAAGAAAACGCTCATCATTGATGCGGGGAATTCTGTTTCACATGCGCAACTTTTTCAAGCTGAATTGGCGAAGATCGATTGGAGTGGGGACATGCTTGTTCTTACTCATTCTCATTGGGATCATGTATTCGGATTGGGACATGTGGACATTCCCGTGATTTGCCAGGAACGAACGTACCGAAATGTGAAAGAGATGCAGTCTCTTTCTTGGGACGATCACGCATTAGATCAACGGGTCGAGGAAGGAATCGAGATTCCATTTTGTGCCGATGCCATTAAATTGGAGTTCGGTTCGAAGCGGGATATCTCGATGAAGCTTCCTGATATAGTTTTTGAAAAGTCACTAACGATTGATCTTGGCGATATCACATGCATCGTTGAACACGTAGGTGGAGACCACGCCGCTGATTCTTGCATCGTGTATGTCCCAGAGGAAAAGACCTTAATGCTGGGAGATTGCCTGTATGCCAATCTTTATGCGGATAAATGGAATTATACCGCTGAAGAAGCCTTGAGGCTCGTTGAGAAGATTGAATCCTATGATGCCGAAACGTATATCCTTTCCCATCATGATCAGCCTTGCACGAAACAGGAAATGGAGCAGGAGTTCAAGTTATTCAAAGATTGTGCCAGCCTTGTCGGCAAACATCAGGGGGATCAAGCAGCAATGGAGCGGGAACTGGCGACGAAGCTTAAGCGTGATCTAACCGAAAGTGAAAGGGAAACAGTGACCTTCTTTGTAAATGGCTATAAAGGTTGAAAAAGACACAAAAAAGTCGAATTCCTGTAACAGGAGTCGACTTTTTTTGTGTCTTATTCTGCTTTCACCAGAATCTCTTTCTTCCCATAAATCCGGTAAAGAATCAAGGCGAACACCATTCCGACGAATGAGATGGAAGAAATCGAAAGATAAAGGACTTTTCCTCCAAAAGCACCGTAGATGGCGCCCCCTACATATGAGGCGAGAATTCCCGATACCCCAAAGAACAGCAAGGCCAATATCGTCTGACCAGTGGCACGCCATTCGGCTGGGACGATCCGGTACAAATACTGTATGGCCGCCGAGTAGAAAATCGGGAAGGTTAACAGTTGCAGGATCTGCAAGTAAGCTAACAGGTGCGGGTCGGTTAACCAGGCCGAGACGAAGTACCGAATGAAGAAAAATGCGGCAGCGAATGAGATGATGATGATTTCCTTCCCTTTGCGAAGCCACCAGAAGCTTAAGGCAAACACGACAATTTCACTTCCAGCCGCCAAGAACCAAGTGAGTCCAACGAGAGTGGTACTTCCACCAAGTTCCCGAATGTACACACCAAGGAACGTATCGTTCATCCTGGCCGGAACGGCACATATAAAGACCAGTAAAAGGAATAGCAACGTTTCTTTATTACTGAAAAAGTGCTTGAGCGTTTTCATCGTGACGGGCTTCCCGGAGACGGGCGCATCGGGCATCATCCAGATGATGACAAAACCGATAATGGCAATGCCAGAAAAGAGCCAAGCTAGACTAGTAGCACCGAAATGGGACATGACATAGCCGGTAATCAATGAGATTACGGCATATCCTAAAGCACCGTATGTACGGATGGAGCCATAACTGATTCCATTCGATTCTGCAATCGTGAAATTGAGGCTTTCCGTAAGCGGGTCAATCGGCATAAGGAAAAAGTATAGCAACATGGCAAATAGAATCAGGTGGAGATAGCTTCCCGAATCGTACAAGAAATACCCGAGTATGCTTGAGCAGAGAATCAGCAACAACAGGACTTTGCGAATGGTCTTTGTTTTGTCGCTGATCATTCCCCACAAAGGTTGAGTGATCAAAGTCACAAACCCGCCCGTACCGATGATGAAACCGATTTGACCTGGCGATAGACCTTGATCATCCAGATAGACCGGAAGAAAGGGAATGAAAATGGCAAGTAAACCAAAGTATAAAAAGTTAAAGCTTCTTAGTAGTCGTAATGTTTTCATAAAATGTAATAGTACCCCACATATTCTATAGATTGATGTCCACTCAACTTTTTTATTGTAACATTCCTATAATTAATTGAAATCATAGATTTATTTATTCCTATATTTAGTTCAATGTTGTAAGTATTTTTTACCATTTTATACTTTGTATGGGGACTCATGATATAATTAATGACAGAAAATGAGGCAGGGAGTGGGGTTTTGGACCAAAATGCAAAAGTTGTTCAAGAGTTACAGGAGCTTAAACAAAAGGTTGCATCTCTTGAAGACTTATTAATTACGGAAAGAAAAGAGAAAGCAGGCCCCGGCCGTACTTTTATGGATGCTGTTTTATCGTTATTATTCGGATTATTTGTTGTAGGACCGGTTGTCGTAGTAGTTATCGGGGTTTTAATGATAGTCATGTCATGGTTAGGGAAAGGGTTTTAAGTACCTTTTTTTAGCTTGTCACGTTATAAATTTTTCTTGTATAGGGTTTTGTCCTCCAAGAATAAAGATTTTGACATAATCATAGCTTTTAAATACGATAGATGAATACATGATTCATATGAAAAGATATGGGGTAAATCCTATAATATAAATTCAATAAAAAAACGGAGTAAGCTATGAAAAAAAACATGAAAATCCTTTACCCATTAAGTTATTTATTATTGTTTATCCTTACTAGTTTTATATACTCCATCATCAACCAATTGCCGAGTGATGCGGTCGATGTCACGACGAAAATAGATGAGGGGATTCCCTTTATCAAGGAATTCATCATTCCTTACTTACTTTGGTATCCGTTTATGTATGGATTATTGATTTATTATTGCTTTGTTGACCGAAAGCAATATTTCGTGGCGATAAGCAGTTTGATATCCGGTAAATTGATTTGTTTTGTCGTCTATGTTTTCTGGCAAACGACTGTACCGCGGCCGGACGTTGTCGGGGACGATATCTTTGCAAACCTGGTCCGTTTCATTTATATGCATGACCAGCCTGTCAACTGTCTACCTAGTATCCATGTAATGACGACGTTTATCATGATGATCATCGTATATAACAGAAAAGAAGACTTCAAGCGGGAATATGCATGTGTGACGGTCATGGGTACCCTTATTATCCTCTCCACATTATTCACGAAACAGCATGCCATCCTGGATGCATTGGCAGGGATTCTTGTCGCCTGTGCGGTATATGCTGCTGCCCAGTTTATGTTCAATGGTGGAATGAGCGTTCAGGTTAACCACATTAGAACAGCTCGAATGAAAAAGAGAATGAAAAATAGTGACCTATAAAAAAATAGTAAGGACTGTCTTCATAGTGGGCAGTCCTTTTTGCGATTGTTGCAAGCCTTCGATGGGCAATCATCCTAAATGAAGTTGTTTCTTTGCGCCGCGTCTATATAGTTCCTTGCAGAGGTCTTTGTATTGGAAAATAGATAAATTCCCGCTCACGTATTCTTTTTGAATGTAATCTAATAATTCATCAGCATGAAAAGGCTTTTGGCGTGTTTCTTGAATATAGTGCAAAATTAAAACTTCAATTGTCAGTTCGCTCACCTAACATTTCTATTGGATTTTTTATCTTTAACAATATAACATGGAAAATATAGTAAGATTAGTTTTTAGAAAATTTAAACTACCGACATTTTCATACAATTAAAGACAGAAAGAGTGGTGGGGATTTAAATGGATGAAAAAGGCCTGGTTATTCAACCAAGCGTTTTTAGTACTTCCTTCGTGTATATTGTAGTGTTTTTTAGTTATTGCTCTTCTTAATGGGAGAATCGCCTTTTTCCCATGTCGTAGGGCCTTCATCGCTCGGGACGAATTTATTCCAATATGCCCCTGACGTCTTATCAAAGATGATCATATTATTTTCATTTACAGGGACTAATTCATATCGATCTTCATGACTTGCACCCTTAGAATCTTCTTTAGATGAGGCCATCAGAAATAAACCTAGGATTGTAAAACCCATGATGATGGCCACCCCGATGATTAATGAGGAACTATTTTTCATACTCACCCTCCATGTGTATCCATTATCTAACATTTATTATATAGTCTTTCCACCCTTTAGAGTGGATTTTCTTTTGAATAACTTCATGAAAAACAAAACCCCCATCTCAGTAACGAGATGGGGGAGAAGTGATTACATTTCAGTGTCTAGTTTAACAGATGTTTCGTTGTATTGTTCTTTATCCAGGTCATGCGTGATTTTACTAGTCAGCACACCTGACGTCATGCTTCCGCTAACGTTCAAGGCGGTTCTACCCATGTCGATTAATGGTTCAACCGAAATTAATAGTCCTGCCAAGGCTACCGGTAAGTCCATTGCGGAAAGGACGAGGATGGCTGCGAATGTTGCACCGCCGCCGACACCTGCCACTCCAAAGGAACTGATGGCCACAATAAGGATCAAAGTGGCGATAAAGGATGGAGAAAGCGGATTGATTCCCACTGTCGGTGCAATCATGACGGCAAGCATGGCTGGATAAATACCAGCACACCCATTTTGTCCGATGGATAACCCGAATGATCCGGCAAAGTTGGCAATCCCTTCAGAGACACCTAGTTGCTTTTGCGTTTGAATGTTCATAGGTAGTGCACCTGCACTCGATCTAGCTGTGAAAGCGAATGACAAGACAGGGAATGCTTTTCTTAAATAAGTGATTGGATTCAATCCTGCAATCATCAGCAATAGCAGATGAATCAAGAACATCACGATAAGGGCTACATAAGAAGCTCCCACGAATTTTCCTAATTTAAGGATGGCATCGAGGTCACTCGTTGCGACCGTAGTTGTCATGATCGCCAAGATTCCATAAGGAGTCAAGCGTAAAATTAACGTCACCACTCGCATAATGATACTGTGCAGGGCATCGACGATTTTAGAGAAAAACTCTGCGTGTTCAGGCTGTTTTCTTTTAACCCCTAGATAGGCGATACCAAGAAATGCAGCAAAGATGACCACTGAAATCGTAGAAGTCGAGCGAGCACCCGTTAAATCAAGAAACGGATTGGCTGGAATTAACTCGATGATTTGTTGTGGCATCGACATTTTATCTTCGATGGTACCCGTTTTTTCCGTTATTTCAGCACCACGGCTCGTTTCTGCATCACCTTGTTCAATTTGAACGGCTTCCAAATCGAATACTGTGGCCGATGTAATACCGATGGCTGCTGCAATGGCAGTCGTTCCAAGCAAGATCCCGATGATCAAGACACTGATTTTACCGATATTGCTTGTAAGCTTCAATCTTGTAAATGCTGACAAGATCGAAATGAATACAAGTGGCATAACGATCATCTGTAGGAACTTCACGTAACCCGAACCTACAATGTTAAACCAATCGGTCGATTTCACAATCGCAACCGAACCAGGTTCATAGAAGTACTGCAAAAGAAGACCGAATATGATCCCTAACCCAAGTGCAGTAAAAACTCTTTTAGTAAAGGAAATATGTTTTTTGTTCATATAAAATAGAAGGCCCAACAGGACGATCATTATGGCGATATTCAGAAAAACATAACCAATCATTTTAATCCACTCCAATTCCTATTAATCTACTCTGAATAATAAATACTAGAGTATGATACATCATTTATTACTATTTTACCAGCGATAAATAGTATGATTTAAAGATATTTTTTTTGAAGGGTAGAAATGGAGGGGGCTGGAGGTGAAATTCTTTTTTAGGAGGTCAGCACTTCAAAGGGGCAATCATCCCGAATGTAAAAAAATACTCCTCGGTTAAAAGGAGTATTCAGGTATCTAGTTCCCTAATTTTTCAATTTGGTTGGTCAGGCTTGTGATATTATCAATCGTCTTCATGATTTCCGAATCTTCAAGGACCGCAGGATTCAATGTCCCATCTTCCATATTTTTTAGATATAAATCGATTCCGTCTTGAAGCTGTTGGTTGGAACTGACGATTTTATCGTGAATGCCATCAGCGATTTGGGGCGGTTCGGTTTCATTGAATTCTTCGATTTCCGTTTTCATCGTTTGCAGTTCATTCTCAAGTGTCTTCATTGCCTCCTTGTCGGTGACAGCATCCTTAGAGAGGGCGGGCACTTCATTGGCAAACTCTTTTACGGTACCGACATAGCTTGTTGCGGTATCGGCATAGTCTAATGATGAATTGACTTCCCCTAGAAGCGAGCAGCCGGTTAATAAGATAAGTGATGTACATAGCATAAGTATTTTTTTCATGTTTTTCCTCCTGTATGGTTTATTAAATGGGCAAGAACCTTTTCTTATAGATGGCCGCAATGGAATTGAGAATAAAGGTAGGGATTTTCTTGGGAAAGTAGGGCCTCCTATAGAAAAGGTGGAATACGCGTTTTAAATCATGCCATTGCTTGCAGGATTTTGTCTGTCGGAACCGCGCAAGATCGATAATCTTCACTTTCTTATCGGACGTTATCAAGATGTTCCGTAAATGGATATCGGATGGATTCAAGCCTACCTTTCTGGCCAAGTTCAGGGCATGATCGATTTCCTTCACCTTTTCTTCCGTTACCGGGATGCCCATCGTCAAATGTTCAAAAAGCGTGTGACCCTCGATGTAATCAATCACGAGGTAACGCTCCCCTGCATCGAATAGGGTCGGGTAGTACTCGATATGCTGAACGGCCCGGTAAATATCCGCTTCTATTTTAGCCGTGTGGGTATGAGCCGGGAAAAATACTTTCAAGGCTAGGTCGGTATCTTGGATTCTAAATACATATGCGCTTCGTCCTTTGCCGATTAGCGACAATGAATCATCTGCCTCGATCAATGTATGGTTTTTATCGTTCGCGATTTTCACATTTTGAGCCAACCTATAATATTGTGACAACTCCTTCACACCTCTCCAAAAGATTGATGATACAAAAAAAGACGGTATAACCGATTATCTTGGTTATACCGTCTTAGATACGAAAAAGACCTCACCAAAAAATCGGCAAGGTCTTGCAAACAACTGTAAATTAGTTGCCAATAAAGCCGAGGATGGACATCCTGTACTGACGACTTTACTGTATAGCTACTCCCCTTAACAGAAGAATTCATTTATTTAGTTACATTACAGTAAGTATAGAGGATATCATGCTCATGGGTCAAATTTAAGAATCTGAAAAGAGTCAGTCCCAAATAGGAGATAACAGATTTTTGTCGAATAGAATAGATGTTGGTAATCATGTTGTTTGTAGATAAATATGAAGGGAAACCTATTTTGATTCCAAATCTAAAGAAAAAACATTCCCTCCACCCGTAAGGATAGGCAAACGAATGAAAAAGGGGTTCCATTATGAGATATAACTATGATATGAAGCGGATAGGATGGATGCTCTTTGCCTTTGGGGTATTTGTTTTCGTGCTATTCAAAACCGTAGAGAATTTCCAAGAATATAAAGAGCTGAAGCGTGAGGATGAAAGCGAACCGATGACGGCCGTGGTTTATGAAAAAACGGCGGCACAGGACCTATTGTATGGAAAAACGTATTACATGGTTTTACTCAATGAAAAACTCACAGGTAAGGTTGCTTGGAATTTGGATATTGGACAGAGGGCGTATGTAGA
This sequence comes from Peribacillus sp. NPDC097224, assembly GCF_044761985.1. Taxonomy (NCBI): domain Bacteria; kingdom Bacillati; phylum Bacillota; class Bacilli; order Caryophanales; family Bacillaceae; genus Peribacillus; species Peribacillus sp. NPDC097224. The sequence goes on from NZ_JBIWDK010000007.1 coordinate 220,624, forward strand.
GAAAGAGGAATTTGACAAACTCGAAATCGGAGATACGGTTAGCGGATTCAAAATCGATGGTACTTTTCATAATCAGGAGGATTTAAAGGGGGAGTATTCTTCCTATTATATTGGCCTGGCTTTCGTCAGCATTTATATCTTTGGTTATATCTCGTATTGGTTGAGTAAAGTTAGGTTTGTGGTAACCTTTTTTCAGCGGATGGAGAGAAAAAAACTTTTCAATTCATTCCTAGGTTTCCTTCTATATGGTTTATTTTACGGAGGCATACTAATAGGTCTATTATTCGGTTTCTATTATATGGGGCAAATGGTGATGAACGCATATGATAAATATTCGGACGAGGGTCGAATCGAAACTACGGCTGTTGTGACCGATCATTTTGCCGACCGGAATTTAGGCCGTTATGCAGATAGTGAGTATTTTTTGGCACTCAGCTTTGAGAATCAAGCAAACGAGACCGTGTACCTGACGAAGGAAGTCACAAGCCATGCCTATTATGCATATAAAGATCAGCGGGTCCCGATTTCTTACAGTGAAGAAACTCCATACAAAATATATCTGCAGGAAACGAGCTGGAAAGACGTTTTTCAAATTATGACCACTAATGAGTTGATGATGTATTATATTGTATTGTTTATTACGGTGGCACTGATTTACGTGTTCATATGCTGGAGACGCTTTAAAAAGACAGGTTCCTATTTTCCTGTAAAGAAGGGAGATCCCCCACTTTCTAAGTGAGGGGATTTTTGGCCTGGTACTTTTTCAAGCGATATTGGAGGCTTTGCCGGCTTATATTCAAGGCTTTGGCTGCTTGGGAGATATTCTGGTTATGTTCATGTAACACCTTTTCCAAATAGAACTTTTCTGTATGCGCCATATAATCATCAAGAGGAAGGGTCCCTTGATGAGAGGGAGGGGAAGGCGCTTTGTTTTCCATCTCTGCTTCTTCCCTATTCGCTTTCTTTTTGAAGAGAGTGGGAAGGTGCGAGATTTTTATGTGCTTATCGCCAGGTTCTAGCAAATTCATGGCCCCTTCGATGATATGTTCAAGTTCTCTTACGTTTCCATGCCAGTCATAATCATAGAAAAGTTCGTAGGCTTCTTCGCTGATTCCTTCGATGTCCAATTCGAAAAGCGCATTGAATTTATTAATAAACGATTGGGCGAGCAATGGAATATCCTCTTTCCGTTCCCGAAGCGGCGGTATGAATAAAGACACCACACTTAAGCGGTAATAAAGATCCTTACGTAAATGGCCGTTTGATATGGCATCAATCGGATCTTCATTGATGGTTGCGATGACGCGGACGTCGATATTCTTATCTTTCGTATCACCTACGCGACGAATCTTCCTTTCTTGAAGGGCCCGTAATAATTTTGCCTGCAAATTGGGGTTCAGGGAATTGATCTCATCAAGAAGGATCGTGCCGCCTTCTGCTTGTTCGAACAATCCCGGTCTTTCGACAGAGCCGGTGAAGGCACCTTTCTTCGTTCCGAATAGGATTCCCTCTATTAAACTATCGGGAAGTGCTGCACAGTTCTGGCTGATGAATGGATGTTTGGAGCGACTGCTTCCATTATGGATGCTTTGTGCAAAAAGTTCCTTTCCCGTTCCAGTTTCCCCAACGATGAGGATGGTGGAAGAGGTTCTTGTCGAACGCTTGCTCTTTTCGATGACCTCCAGGAAATTCTCACTGACTCCTAGGATACTGTCAAAGGTATATTGGGTATCGCCCTTGTTTAATATATTATCCTTGATGATTCGTTCCAGGTTGGTAATATCCTTGGCTACTTCGATGGCCCCGATGATATTTTGCCTGGTGTCGAATATCGGATAGGTATTATTGATGGTCGAGATTTCCTGCCCCAGGCTATTGAAGTAAGTCTGTTTCGAGTTTTCGGTTGCATGGCCGGAGTGAAGGGCCCTGACCAGTGTGCTTTCCGTTTCTTCTTTGAACTTAAAGATGTCGTGAATCTTCTCTCCTAATACATCTTTTGAATCCATTCCCTCAATCTCCGCCATCTTTTTGTTATAGATGACCGTCAAGCCGTTCCTATCTATAATATGTATGCCTATATCAATCACATCCACAAGTGAATGGAGAATCGTTTGAAAACCTTCTATTCTCATAATCTGGTTTAAATCCATGAGGCACCTCCAGGTTTTTCCTTTTGTTGAAGCTAATTGTAAAGTAAATCCAATATTGGTGCAATTATTATTTGCACTGCAAGAATGGATGGCGGAAAGGTGCCAAATATTTTTGCGGATTTTATGAAAAAAATGGGTGAAACCCCTTTCCTGAAATATATTTTTTCTTTGAGTTAGGGTGTTTTTGATAGAGGCCTTTATTTTTGGCATGGAACTTGCTAGTTGATAGATAGGGGGACCTGAACTGATTTTTCAATCCTGAAATATGCTACATCTTCATCTACAACGTAAATCATAGCGGAAACGCTTAAATCATAGGGGGGAATTTATATGAAAACTGTGACGGAAAAGGTTATTGAACAAACTGAACAATATGGGGCAAACAATTATCATCCACTTCCCATCGTCATATCAAAGGCAGAAGGAGTATGGGTAGAAGATCCAGAAGGAAACAAGTATATGGATATGCTTAGTGCCTATTCAGCCGTGAACCAAGGTCATCGGCACCCAAAAATCATTCAAGCGCTAAAAGATCAAGCGGATCGTGTAACGTTAACGTCCCGAGCGTTTCATAGTGATCAATTGGGTCCGTGGTACGAAAAGGTGGCCCGTCTTACCCAAAAAGACATGGCCCTTCCGATGAACACGGGGGCTGAAGCAGTTGAAACGGCCATCAAGGCTGTTAGACGCTGGGGCTATGATGTAAAAGGAATCGCTGAAGACCAAGCGGAAATCATCGCTTGTATCGGCAACTTCCATGGCCGGACGATGACAGCCGTTTCTTTATCTTCCGATGATGAATATAGAAGGGGATTCGGGCCGATGTTGCCAGGAATCAAGTTGATTCCCTATGGTGACCTTGAGGCATTGAAAGCGGCCATCACACCGCAAACGGCCGGATTCCTGATTGAACCGATCCAAGGGGAAGCGGGCATCATCATTCCACCAGCCGGTTTCCTGAAAGCGGCATTTGAACTGTGTAAAGAAAATAATGTATTGTTCGTTTCGGACGAAATTCAGTCGGGCCTTGGCCGGTCAGGTAAAACATTCGCCTCCGATTGGGATCATGTTGTTCCTGATATGTACATTTTAGGCAAGGCACTTGGTGGTGGGGTTTTCCCAATCTCTTGCGTGGCGGCCAACCGTGACATCCTAGGCGTCTTCAACCCTGGTTCACATGGTTCTACATTTGGGGGCAATCCATTGGCTTGTGCGGTTTCCATCGCTTCCTTAGAGATTCTTGAAGAAGAGAAACTTGCGGAACGCTCGTTGGAATTAGGCGAATACTTTAAAGAAAGCTTGAAGGAAATCAATAATCCAAAGATTAAAGATATACGGGGAAAAGGCTTATTTATCGGAGTGGAGTTAACGGTGGAGGCAAGACCTTATTGTGAAAAATTAAAAGAGGAAAACTTACTGTGTAAGGAAACGCATGATACCGTGATCCGCTTTGCTCCGCCACTTGTGATTACGAAGGAAGAACTAGATTGGGCTATTGCCCGTATTAAAAAAGTTTTAGCTTAATGTCGCTTACTGATTCTGAGTCATGAAAAAAGGGTATTCCAAAAAAAAGCGTAGGCTTATCCATTTTGGAATGCTCTTTTTCGTCTGCAAGGATAAAGGAACTTTAAATCAAAGCGGTACAAATGAAATGTGTTCATATAGGGGGAGGAGAAAGAATGAATCATGACATCATTTATGTGAACGGAAAAATATTCACAGCCAATCCAACACAACCTTATGCAAGTGCTATGGTCATTCGTGATGGGCGCATACACTGGATTGGGGAAGAAGAAGAAACCAAAGGGATGACTGGAGAGCGCATGAACCTTCAAGGACGACGGGTGTTGCCGGGGCTCATCGATGCACACTTGCATCCATTGTATCTAGCCGGGTCTTCCAAGCAAATTTCCTGTATGCCGCCTGTTGTCGAATCACTGGAAGATTTAATTGATGAAGTTCGTAAGGCAAGCGAATCACAAGATTCCGGGGGTTGGATAGAAGGATGGGGATATGATGAGGGGAAATTAAAAGAGCGTCGTTCGCCTTCACGCTGGGATTTAGATCAAGCCACGACGAAGGTTCCCGTTATCATCACGCGCACATGCACTCACATGGTTGTGGTCAACAGTAAGGCACTGGAACTCGCCGGCATCACCAAAGATACACCAGACCCAGTGGGTGGAAAGATTGATAGAGATCCGTACGGTGAACCGACGGGCGTTTTACGTGAAAACGCAAAAGATTTAGTCCAACAAGTAATGCCCGTACAAACTGTTGAGGAAGAAATAGAAGGACTTGTGGAATTAAGCCCACAATTGCTATCGCATGGAATAACGGCCATTACGGATTTGATGGCAAAGCCTAAACCTGCGGATTATTTAGACATGTATCGTGCTGCTACGGAAAAGGGCATGAAGCAGCGTGCAGTCCTGTATTACATATGGGAAACCATTAAGGACGATCCGTTTTTAGCCAAGAACAAAACGAATAGAGACCAGGACAATTATATTGGAGGAATCAAGTTATTCGCCGATGGAAGCGTTTCTGGCCAAACGGCCTGGGTCAATCCGCCATTTTTAGGGGAAGGCGAGAACTATGGCATCCCGATGACCACTAAAGAGGAGTTGCTACTTGCCGGTCAAGCAGCCGAGGAGAATCGTATCCAATTGGTCATACATGCCATGGGTGAGCAGGCGATCGATTTAATCATCGATACCTTTTGCGGCAAGAAGGGCTGGATGGAAGATGGTCCCTCGATCAGGATTGAGCATGCGGCCATGCCGTCTAAGAAGGCCCTTCAACAGGCAAGTGAAATGGGAATCGCATTCGTCCCACAACCGATCTTTCTCTACGCTGAAATTGAATCGTACCTTACTAACCTTGGGGCGGAGCGTACGAAGCAAACGTATCCAATTCGTTCCATGTTAGATGCGGGTATCATGGTGGCCTTCTCATCTGATGCACCTGCAACGGCGTGGGCAGATCCGGTCAACCCATTTGTCGGGATGATGGCAGCCGTCACACGTAAGGCCTATGATGGAACGGATACAGGGCAGGAACAACGCATAGACATTGAAACGGCCATCATGCTTTATACAAAAGCGGCACAGGAAGTCACGCGCATCCCGGATGTTGGCCAGCTTGCACCGGGCTTTCATGCCGACTTTATTGTCCTAGACCGGGACATTTTGACCATCAAACCGGAAGAAATAGGGGAAGTGCAGGTTGAAGAAACGTATATGGCCGGTAAGAGGGTCTTTCACAAAGAAATAGCAGGGTGATGTTCAAAAGCAAGAGAAGGCGCTTGTACAGTGCTCTATATCTGGGGCTTCCTCTCTGGAAGCCCCTTGTTATTAGGCGAGAGGTATCCTAAAATTCTATATAGAATGGATGGGTGCTTTCATCCAAACAGCATTCAATTCTCTGACTGAAATTCCTGAAAGTCACCATTTCCAAAGCCTGCTCAATGGGATAATACCCCACTTCCAAACTCTCTGGTGACGTTGTTACTGTTCCTCCAACTGGTTTAGCTAAAAACAGTGTATTACAGATGGACTCTTCAACGTTTTGAAAGATCCCACAAAATTTCAAAACCTCTATATCCATACCTGTTTCCTCTTTCGTTTCTCTTATGGCGGCTTCTTTCAAGGACTCGCCTTCTTCAACTTGTCCCCCAGGCATTTCCCAACCTCGCATGGGCCCCTTGATTAATAGAATTTCCCCTTGCTCATTGATTACAATCGTTGCTGCTGAGACGATGTGTTTTGGTGGTGAGAAGATTTTCTGCGTGCCATGTTCCAATCGACTTCCCCATTTCTATTGTTTAGTAGTCTAGCTGTTGCCCGTTCCTCGGACTTCCTGCCTGGTGCTTCCTCCATAATACCACCACATGTAAAAAAATTCCTTTTTAAGCGTAGGACTCAAAAAGAAGGCTTCAAATAAATGAAACGATATACCTATATATACTCTTGGGGATTAAATCTCATCTAAGAACAATTATGGTAGAATAAAATAATAACCCAAATAAAGTAACCTCAGTATGTTTTATGAATTTTATTGGGACATCTTACATATTCATGTAACAGTACTAAGTATTAAGAAGGAGTGTCATTCAACTATGAAAATATCAGAATTAAAAAGAGAAGCAAGGCTTTCATTGAAAGGGAACTGGGGAACGGCATTAGCACTTTCGTTAATCATGTTCTTGGTTAGCATTGTCATACCCACCACATTAGAAATCATGTTAAGTGGAGGGTGGGCAGAATGGTCAAACCAGGAAGTGACGCCGATATGGGCGTCTGCAATGGATATGCTTATATCGATTTTAATAATACCGTTCTCGATAGGTATTTACTGGTTTTATCTTGACCTGGTAAGAATGGAAAGTACATCGTTCGAGAAAACATTTTCGATTTATAAGGATGGGAAAATGTTTTCAAAAGTGATCATTGTATCCATTGTGCAAGGAATATTCGTCTTTTTGTGGTCTTTATTACTACTCATACCCGGGATTATCAAAGCTTTGGCGTATTCCCAAGTGTTTTTCTTATTAAAAGATCATCCGCACTTAACGACGCTTGAAGCGATTACGGAGAGCCGAAGAAGGATGAACGGCCTTAAATGGAAATATTTTCTCATGTGCTTAAGCTTTATAGGGTGGGGAATTCTTTGTTTATTCACGATAGGAATCGGATTCCTCTGGTTGGTTCCTTACGTTGGGACAACGATGGCTGCTTTTTATAACGAATGGATAGCCTCTCAGGATGAAAATGAAATAGTGGAATAATCTTTTAGCCGGTAGCATAATTGCTGCCGGTTTTTTTATGTAAGGAACTTCATAAAATTATAGAATGGGTGGGTAAAAAGTGGTGGGATGGAAGGTTCATGGTTACTCTTGGGTATTTATCTTATAATGGTGTAGCTTACTATTAAAGGTAAATTTAGAAATTACATAGTGGAACATGACGATTCTAGTAGGAATTTTGAAAAGATAGGGGTCGATATCATGACTGAAGTTATTGCCGTAAAAGAAATCCCACAGTTTAAGACACGTACAGAGGAATTCAGCCCGTACGATTGGTGCAAAAAGATGCTAGAAAATGATTCTGTGATCTATCACAAGGGAACGGATACGTGGAATGCTTTTAAATATGACCATGTTAAACTTGTACTCAGCGATTACAAGCATTTTTCGAGCGTACGTAAACGGACCACGATTTCAGTTGGTGCAGATAGTAAAGAAGGGGCCATCCCTGACAAGATTAACTTGATTGGGGTGGATCCACCCTCACACAGAAAACATCGTTCGCTTTTAGCGGCTGCCTTCACGCCCAGGAGCCTACAAAACTGGGAGCCTCGCATTCAAGAGATCGTGAATGAACTGATCGAGGACATAGGGGACTCCGAAATGGATATTGTCCATTCATTGACAAGCCCCCTTCCTATCATTATTATGTCTGACTTGCTGGGGGTGCCTTCTAAAGATCGATTGCTCTTCAAAAAATGGGTCGATATCTTATTCCTTCCTTTTGAAAAGGAAAAAGAGGAAGAAGTTAATAAAAAGAAGCAAATAGCCGCAAAGGAATACTATGAATATATCTATCCTATCGTTTTGGAAAAGCGCTTGAATCCAGCAGATGATATCATTTCCGATTTATTGAAGGCGGAAGTGGATGGAGAAACGTTCACAGATGATGAAGTGGTACGGACGACGATGCTGATATTGGGAGCAGGAGTGGAAACGACCAGCCACTTGCTGGCCAACTCGTTTTATTCGCTTTTGTATGATGACCCTACCGTTTATGAAGAACTGCACCAAAACCCGGAATTGGTACCACAAGCGGTCGAAGAAATGCTGAGGTACCGGTTCAATTTAGTCAAATTGGATCGCACGGTCAAAGAAGATAATAATCTATTGGGCGTGGAACTTAAGAAAGGTGACGTCGTGATCGTTTGGATGAGTGCGGCGAACTTGGATGAAGCCATGTTTGAAGATCCTTTCAAGGTAAACATCCACCGACCTAATAATAAGAAACATTTAACGTTTGGGAATGGCGTGCATTTCTGTTTAGGGGCACCGCTCGCCCGACTTGAAGCCAAAATTGCCCTCACCACATTCGTGAAGAAATACGCCCGCATCGAACCAGTCGAATCTTTCAATTTAGAAGACAGGCTGACCGATGCCGCGACGGGACAAGCCTTGATGTCGTTACCGATGAAGGGGTATAAAGCCTAAGATAAACCGGGACTGTCGAATAGACAGTCCTTTTTCGTATTCTGGCTTTTTCCATGTTTTATGGAACGGAATGACGTTTCAATCGTATATGTAATTAAATCACTTCTATAGGAGGCGGATAGGATGAAAATCAAGACGTTTTATGGCTGGACGGAAAAAGGAATGGATAAAAAAGTGAATGAATTCTTAGCGGCGGTCCCATCCATTAATGTTGTGGATATTAAGTTTGGTAGTCCGGTATTTTTTTTTAGTGCGATGGTCATATATAAGGAAGAGTTTCCATCAACTTAACAAATGGAAGAGAGGAGGCCCACTTTTATGGAGAAAGAAGTTGTCATCGTAAAAAAAGAAAGAAAAAAGAAGTATTATAAAATAGGGATGGTCCTTCTGATGCTATCTCTGCTCACTTGGCTCATTCCGGTTGTGGCGCCATTTACGCCTTTTTCGACAAACATAAAGGCGATGATCATTGGTGGAGCCATCATCACCGCCGAAATCATGTTCTGGGTAGGAGCCATTTTGGTTGGAAAAGAAGTGGCAGCGAGATATAAAAGTTACCTCCATCCAAAGAATTGGAGAAAGAAACGGGAAGGTGAGAATCATCGAAACTGAAATGCTGAAAATATTCAATGAAGACCGAACCCATATCGGTGAAGCAACGAGGGAAGAAGTGCATAGGCTCGGACATTGGCATGAGGTGTTCCATTGCTGGTTCGTCAGTCGGGAAGATGAAGTGGATTATCTCTATCTCCAACATCGCTGTTCTATGAAAAAGGATTATCCGGATTTGTTGGACATCACGGCTGCGGGTCATTTACTGGCTCACGAAACGGTGGAAGATGGTGTAAGAGAAATTAAAGAAGAGTTAGGCATCGCGTTATCTTTTGATGAGTTGGTGTCAGTAGGGGTGATGGAAGACTGTGCGATGATGGAGAATTTCATCGATAAAGAACTGGTCCATCTATTTATATATAAGAGCACGAATCCGCTGAGTGATTTCACCTTGCAAAAGGAAGAAGTGTCGGGAATCGTGAAGGTTAAACTGGAGGATTTCGAAAAGCTATGGTTCGGTCCTATAGAAGAGATACATATTCAGGGATTCGAACTGAATGATCTGGGTCAGCGCGTTACCGTCGATCAATATGTAGGCAGGGATCGATTCGTTCCGCACGAAACTTCCTATTACGAAGGCTTGATCCAGTCGATTAAACGTGAATTAAAATAAGAAAAAAGTCAGGGATTTGATGGTTTTTGTCGAAAAATCGATATATGGAGGTTTTTCGACGAAACAAATCCCCTTTGGGAAGATATCTTTCCATTTTAAGAAGATAAACTCGCTCCTTTGATAGAAAAATATCTCAGCTTATATAAGTCCTAGAGGGTAGTCAGTCCCCGTTTTGCGTCTCTAATTGCAGTAAGAATTCCTTCATTTCCAATCCGCCCCGGTATCCGGTGATTGCCCCATTTTTTCCGATGACCCGATGACATGGAACGGTGATTAGCACGGGGTTGGCCCCGATGGCCGTTCCGACCGCACGAACAGCGGTGGGTCTTTGAATCATCATCGCAATTTCGGAGTAAGAAGTGGTTTTTCCGTATGGAATCTGGTTCAATGCTTCCCAAATGGCTACTTGAAAAGCGGTTCCCCTCACATCCACAGGTAATGAAAAAGTCCGTCGTGTTCCCTCGAAATACTCATATAGTTCAGTAAGATAAGGATGTAACGCTTCTTCACTCTCCAAAAGAATCGACTGAGGAAACCGTTTTTGTATCCACTTTTCCAAATCTTCATAAGACTGACCAGGTGAACCGACATAACAGAGGCCTTTCTTCGTTTTCGCTATGTATAGATGCCATTTGTCGTATTCTAAAACCGCCCAATTAATGGTTTCTTTCATATTCCTCCTCCTTTTTTTAGAGATTTCTTCTCTTTTTAGTATACAAGAAAGTGTACTGTAACCAACAGTTCAATGAAAATTTACATACACTTAAAAAACAAATGGTAGTATAGAGACACGAAGAAATTTTGATATTCAGGGGGAAGACACATTGGGTCATAGTAAACAAAACAAATGGAAGGATATCAAAATAGCGGAAGTTCTTCAACTAGCCTTGAATACGGCCTTGATCTTATTGGCTTTATCGTTATGCGTATTACTTGCTAAGGAAATCTTCTATTTCATAAAGATGGCGCTTTATAATCCGGAAATACGGATAGAATTCGAACTCTTGGAACGCATTTTGATGTTCTTTTTGTATTTTGAATTCATCGCGATGATCGTTAAATATTTCAAAGAGGATTATCATTTTCCTATACGATATTTTCTCTATATTGGCATAACGGCCATGATCCGGCTCATCATTGTCTACCATGAAAATCCGGTACATACCCTTCTTTATACGTTATCGATTTTAGTGTTGATTATCGGCTACTATATCATGAGCTCCGCGACGGCACGGAAGGGAAAACTTTAACGAAAAATCTTATAGATGAAAGCGCCGTGGGTCATACCAGGGTGCTTTTTTCTATAATTTCCAATCAATCTAGAAACCTCCTTGACAATTACAAGTTACTAAAATATAATTACTTACATAAAGTAAGTTAATAAGGAGACTAGTCATGTGGTTCTTCCTAGAATGGGTTGCGGGGCAAGAGGTGATACTAGGCTTGAGGTCCGGTAACCGGATACAAAATCAATCTAGCATACGAGCGCAGCCCTTTCACATGGGGTCAATATATATATGGAAAGATAAGGAAGGGGTGTAAGGGTATGAGTAAATTTCATAGAAAACCAGTAACGTTTGTTGGGGAAGTGAGTATCAATGTCCTGAATTTGGCGGATGCCATTGCATTTTATGAAGAAATAATCGGTTTTCGAGTATTGGAAAAGACGAATCGTAAAGCCGTGTTAACGACGGACGGAAAAACGCCTCTATTAACACTGGAGCAGCCGGAAGATGTTATTCCAAAAGAAGGACGGACATCAGGGTTGTATCATTTTGCCCTTTTACTACCCACACGTGCAGACTTATCGGTCTTTTTACGGCATTTGCTTACCACCCAATATCGTTTCGGGGCGGCGGATCATGCTGTGAGCGAAGCACTATACATTACGGATCCGGATGGAAATGGGATTGAAGTGTATTATGACCGTCCATCGTCCGAATGGGAATGGGCGAATGGGGAAGTTAAAATGGTGACAGACCCGTTAGACGGTAATAGTATTCTGGCAGAAAGTGATGCCGCATGGAGTGGTTTGCCCGCCGGAACATTGATGGGGCATATTCATCTGCATGTAGCCAATCTAAAAGACACAGAGAAATTTTATACATCGGGACTTGGATTCAAGGTCGTGACCCGTTACGAAGGGGCACTCTTTACATCAACCGGGGATTATCACCATCATATCGGGTTAAATGTATGGAACGGTGTGGGTGTACCTACTCCTAAGAAAAACAGTGTAGGGCTGAACTGGTTTACTCTTGTTTATGCAGACGAAGAGGCGCGAAATAAAGTGATCGGACAGCTGAAACAAATAGGAGTAGAGGCCATACAAAATGATGAAGGGTATGTCATTACTGATCCATCGGGAAATGAAATCCATTTAGTGATCTTATAGGATTATTGTTGAAGGCTGGGGAAAATGTTGCGGAACACAATGTGACAAAGAAGGAATTTTAACGATAAAAAACACCTTATCTTCAATATTGAATATTGGGTAAAAAGTAAAAAATACATCCAGTAACTCAATCTTTTTGAGATAATGGTTAGTTTTAAAATAAAGTTTGAATAAAAACAACTCGTAAAACCTTAATTTAAGATTAATATGAAGCATCTATTTTGAAAAAAGATAATCAAAATGGATGCTTCTTTGGCATTTTGAGAAAAGTGTGATCATTTTCTACAGCATTACTCCATAAAAGCGCCTCATTGTGGAAGAACAATTAGCTTTTAATATCCGATTAATTAGAAAGATTATAATATTTAGTGGTTATAAAAGGTATACTGCAACAACTGCACAGTGGAAAGGTCACCGCGTAAACATCATCGATACTCCAGGTCACGTAGACTTCACTGTTGAAGTTGAACGTTCCTTGCGTGTACTTGATGGTGCTGTAGCAGTACTAGATGCACAAACAGGTGTTGACCTCAAACTGAAACAATTTGGCGTCAAGCTACGACATACGGTGTACCACGTGTCGTATTCGTAAACAAAATGGACAAAATCGATGCGAATTTGGAACTATCCATGATCGTTTGCAAGCAAACGCTATACTTTATTATTAGTATATATATTAATTTTGTAGTATGTTTAGGATAAATTACATAAGAAAGGAAAATAAATATGATACATTTAAAAAGCACCAAGTACTATCATCTTCTTTGTACAATCTACTATAAAAGTGGTTCAGAATATGGAATTGATGAATGGTTCAGTACCAAACAAGAACTTCAAAAACGATTGGATCATTTAGATGAAGAGTATGGAGGAAACCCTCAAATAAAAAAAATAGATTTTCATAATGATGAGGAATCTCTGGGGGAAATGTTTAATCACGTTCCATTATCAGAAATTATGAAATTGAATGAAGATATAAGAATATTAATAGAAGCAAATACAATTAATCACTAATTTTTTTATACCTCTGCTATACGGCGGAGCTTTTTCTTTGTTGTTAATCCCCCATGCGTGGAGATTGAAATATTACGTTACAAACTCTAAATAAAGTTGCATTAAATGTGAGACCAGTTAAGGTATTAATTCCCGAAAATGTAGGAGAGTTAGAAGCAGCTGATATTCGAGAGGAATTGAGTCAAATAATTTTAAACATGCTGTAAGATAAAAACGAGGACGATCTTCGAATGATGCTGAATGTTTCATATGAGATTTTTAAAACATAGAAATAAAATTAAAAGTAGCTTGTGAAAATTTTTTCATAAGCCTTTTTATTTTATTTCTTTAATAGATTAATATTTACCTTTGAATTGTTGCGAAATAAAATTAATCTGCAATATACATTTTTAAATTTAAATGTATAATATCCTTTAATTCAGTTAAGTTAAAAGGAATAAAAATACATATTATTAAAAATCATATTTAAGTAAATAAATGAAAGGATGAGTTGTGTTGCAAAATAAAAATATTGAAGAATATTTCAAAAATAATTTAAATATGTTTAGACATTTAGAAATGATTAGAGATAATCTTTGGTCAAAAGATGGTAAAAGTCGAGTGTCTGTAATGGTTGGAGCTGGGTTTAGCTTAAATGCTAGTAAAATTGATGATAATTTTAAAGGAATGGCCTTATGGGATGACTTAAAAAATATTTTAGTCAAGAAGTTGAGCCATCATGTAGATATCGAAGAAAAAGATATTCTTGAAATAAGTGAAATTTACGAAGATGAATATGGACGGGCTAGTTTAGATGAAATATTGAAAGAAGCAATTCCAGATGATAACTATCAACCAGATGATTTACATTATAATTTCTTAAATTTACCCTGGGCGGATGTCTATACTACTAATTATGACACTTTGTTAGAAAGAACAAAGAAAAAAGTTTATGAACGTAAATATCAAGTTATCTATGACATGAACGATATACCTAACTCTGTATCTCCTAGAATTATTAAATTGCACGGGAGTTTCCCTTCTAATAGACCTTTTATTTTTTCAAAAAAAGATTACGAAAATTACCCAAAAACATTTAGTCCTTTTGTTAATATGGTTCAACAGTCAATAATGGAAACTACATTTGTTTTAATTGGTTTTTCTGGAGATGATCCGAACTTTGAAAAATGGATTACTTGGGTGAAAGAAAATTTAGGTGAACATATGCCTAAAATTTATATGATAGGTTATGATCAAGAAAAACGTACAAAATACTTAAAATTAAAAGGTATTACCTTGATTGACTTTAAAAAGTTATATTGTGGAGAGAAAAATCCATATGCAGCAATGTTTTTAGATTTATTTGAGTTTCTTAATTTTAAAAATAGAGAAGAAAAAACAAAGTGGCCTTTTAAGACTTATAACAAGTTTAAGATTCCTTTAGAGGATTTAAAATACAATAGAGAAAATTTCCCTGGTTGGGTGGTTTTACCTAATCATATAAGACGTAGTTCCGTTGATAATATTAGGAGATTTGGAAATGAAAAAATACTTTCTTTAAAAGATGTTAAAAGTGGTCAAAACTTAAGTTATATAAAAGAATTATTGTGGTGCTATAAGATTTTTTACATACCATTAGAATATACCGTTCAAAATCATTTGCAAATGTTGATTAACGAAATTGAAGATATTAATTCTCGCGACTTATATATGATAGTTTGGTTTTTAATTAATAGTGCACGTTTGGATTGTAATAAAGATGATTTTTATAAATATAAAGCTTTATTAGAAAATTGCGAGTTAAACAATAGTCAAAAGAATGAAATAGTATATGAAGAAATATTATTACACTTAGTATTCAACGATATAGAATTCGTTAAAACAGCATTAAATGAATGGGAGGTTAGAGAAAGTGACATTGAATGGAGAATAAAAAAAGCAAATTTATTATTATCTGTAAATGAAGAGGAAAAAGCCCATAGCATTCTTGAAAACGTACTGCAATTAATAAGAAGTTTATTGGCTATTCAAGAAGATGATTACAGATTACTTTCTTTAGAAAGTATAGCTCTCTATCATCTGGGGATAATTAACAAAGGTTCAAATTATAGTTATGATAGATTAAGGGTTTTAAATATTAAAAACTGTAATGTAAATCAAGAATCAGAGCAAATAATGATTTCAATAAAATCTTATAGAAATGACTTAGGGACAAAAAAAATTCCTGGCTTCGATCCTGGAAAAGAACGAATCTCCTCAAAAGTTGGAGATTATTTTAAAAAAGAATTGCTCGATTCCTACGCTTTACTATGCATAAAAGAATGGTATAGAAGCCCTCTTGTAGACAAACAGCAGTATTTGTTAGCTTTAGAAAACTTAGACATACTATACCCTATTTATTCTCTAATGAAAAGAATACAAATTGTAGATTTAAAAGAAATTCATAATATATTCTCTAGGGAATATGTTTATTTAATAGAGAAAGAAAAATTAACTATCCTTGTAGATATATTAAAAACAAGTTTAAAACAAAAAGAGTACCCTATACTTAAGGAAGAGTTAGTTTTAGAGATAGTATCTAGGGTTTATTTTGCTTTAAGTCGAACAGAAAAATTAGAAATTGATGATCAGGTTATTCATTTTTTAGAAAAACAAGAACACTTTAGAAACAATGATGAACTAAAAAAGGTTCTAGAAACCCTATTAGAGAGAATTGCATTTGATAAAAACAAACAAGATAGAAAATCTTTCTTTGAAAAATTACTAGATTTACAATTATATAAACAGTGGCAGCAGGATAAGACTTTTTATAAAAACAATTTTTTCGAACCTTTTTTAACTCTCCTTTCTTTTGCAAATGACATTACAGAATTAGATATAAAAGAAAGTAAATTAATTGAAATGTTAAATTTACTAAAAGAGAGTGAAGATTTGAGTATAAGAGAAGCTTCGCTAATTAGAATGACTTTTCTAAGTAAAACCAAAAGCTTATTAGCAGTATATCAACGAAGATTTGTTGAGATTTTAATTACATTACCTAAAACCAACAGTCAGGGTATTAGCGAATTTATTTATAGTCATGTTTTTGATGAATTAATAAACTCTGATAAAGATATTAGCTCTAATGCCATTGATTCATTTTTAAAGAAAGATATACCTACTTTTTATAAAAAAGGGGTATACTCGAGTGGTACATCAATACCTAATTATTTCCAGGAAATCCAAGGCCTATTTCCAGATTATATAGGAATTAAAAATAAAAAGAGACCTGATTCAAAGTACTATAAAATATGGTTAGAAAATTTTTTTAAATGGTGGGAAGACCAAGAAGTTGGATTGTTACGTGATATCAATGAAGACATAGGATTTTTACCATTGCCAGACTATCTTAAGTTCGTAGTTGTATGTTTGAAAAATAATATTTTATCGGTAGCACCCTTGAATACTTTTCAAGCTCAGGATTATGAAAAGTTAAAAGAAATTTTTGAGAAGATTGATAATAAAAGAAATGACTTAAGTTTTCTTTTGATACCAAGTTTTGAAAAACTTCAAATACAAATCAGATACTCTATTACGGATATAATAAACAGTTTAAAATCTAAAGATTTAAATGCTGTAAAACAGGCCTTACATTGCGTATATGATTATTGTGTTTTAATGAACCCCGACCAAGATAGAATGAAAATTAACATAGTTAAACAAGAACTATTTTCAATGTTATATTATAGTACTGGCAAAACTTTTGGACAAGTAATAGAAAATTTAAAGTATATATTAAAGAATTGCCCAAATATATTTACTCAAGAAGAGTATCAATCACTACAATTATTTATCAATGAATACTTAGTTTTAATAGAGGGAGAAAAAATTAGTTTTAACACTTTAGAAGACTTTAATTTGATTTCTAACATAGCTGGCTTTGTAACATACTTAAACAAAGCTTCAAATAGTAGTTTGGATTTAAAAGCATGGATTAGCTATATTGAAAGTCATCGTTTGCCAGAAGTAAGAAAATACAGTGATATCTGGTACAACCAATAAAAGTAAGCGTCAAACAGCGCCCCCTGAAAAACAGGTGGGCGATATTTGATGCTTACAGAAAATGGCATTCCGTACAGGTTTTTTATTAATCTTTATTTAAATATCACAATTTTTATATTTCATTAAGAATTTTTTGTATGGCAGTTATATATCCTGCCTTATATACCTGGATGCCATCTCTTATCCTTTTTAACCATATACATTTTCCAAACAGACATAAAGATCTATCCCCATTCCTCAAGTATTGAGTCTTTTGACCCTGCAAATCGTTTGTCCTGTGCGGAATATATATTGAAGTGGGGGCCTTTCCATCGCTTGAATGATAGATTCGTACCACAGCAAGATTTGAATTTTTATGTTCAGGATAGACATCCTGTACCCATAAATGAAATACTTCACTATGCCTAAGTCCACTGCCATGCATAGAATAGTAATGGCAATATCACGCCAGTTATAACGGTTAACAAGATTTAATTCATAGTTCTTTCTAGTATTCTTAAACCCTCCCCATAGGAGCTTGTATTTTATTCTCGGGAAGACTTTTGTATCTCCTTTTGATAAGTATGGTTTTCTTCTTCTAACAGTATTACGAGGTAATTTTGCAGTTTCATAGATTTCATGAACATCATTTAAATGCCCTAGAAATAAGTTTTGACTTTTGTTTATCTGTGCCTTTCAGTTAAGTGTTTTTCATATCTTGTGGCTTTTCTCCAAGGCTTTAATTGAGCAGCTCCATATTCTTTATATAACCAATCTGATAACCATTTAAGCAGATAAAAGCATATTCGCTGTTTCTACTCTTTTAAGTCCCAAAGTGTCTATGCCTTCTTCATTTATTGTTCCTAAATAAACGAAATCCGTAAATGTATCAAAGAATTCTTTTGGATAAGAATAATATTTTGATTAGCTTCCATATAATCAAGCAATATTCCAACAGCTTGTACTAACATCTTATGCGAAGTTCTGCTTTTACTACGATTCTTCATTTGATATCTGTGTAATTGCTCAAAAAGCATTGTTGCTCCATCATACTCAACTATAAGAGTAGGAAAGTCTATGTTCCTCACTGTATTATCCCTATATGTTTTTGAAGATACCTGAACATATCTCATATATATCCTCTTATACCTATAGTTTGTTAATAAATATTTCATCCTAGATAAGGTGTTTTTTAAATGATGGATCATTTAAATTTATCAAACTCATCTAGTTTAACGACGGTTATTCCCAGATTATCTTCGGTAGGAGTCATAAGAATCTGTCCATTGAACCAAACTTTAAGCGAGATGAACTGCGGTGATAGGTAAGAACATTCGCTCTAAAAAAGAGAAATATGTTACGATTGATGGACCAGTTTAAAACGTGTTGATAACAAAAAGGTGTATCGTCACCCTCAGGAAGGAGCAAGGCATTGAATACCAAATTGAACGTGAACATCATAAAAGATATGTGCGGTACGGTCTCCTTCAAAAGAGGGGACGCTTTTTATCGTGCTAATAAAGTATTATTCGACTCATATGGCCCTAGTGGCTGCGAAGCGACGGTTTCAGGAGTCGAGGATTTTCACGTCACCATTGATGTGGATAAAACCGGGGGCTTCCATACGAAGTGCAGTTGCCCTACACTCGCCTCTTTCTCCAAGGATTGTCAGCATATCGCGGCCGTTTTACTTGCGGTATACCATCATCAGCGCCAAGGGACCGTCCCGACTCTTCAGTCCGAGTCGAGCCAGGAGCTGACGGATGGATTGCTGAGCCTTTTCAATCATCAGCCGGTGCGTTCAAGCGGACATCAACTTCACTTTGAAAATAGGGAAGTGCTTGATACGGAATTTATATGTAAACCTGTGATGGTGTCTAAAGGGCAGTATATGTTCGGGGTTGAAATGAAGATTGGATCGATCAATGTACCAAATATCAGGGATTTCCTGATGAGGATAAAAGAAAGGAGGCGTTCCACCGTCTCCCTATCCTTTCAATATGACCCAAGCCTGCACTGCTTTCAAAAAGAAAATGATGCCGTCATTCAGTCGCTGATCACGGTCATTTCTGATGAAAAGGTCTATCTGGATGCTTCCGGTCAATCAGGCTACACACAGATTCATTCCTTATTGCTTCTTCCGCCCTCTTCTTGGAAAAGTCTGTTTCCACTCCTTATCCAAGCACCTTTGGTGAAACTTCGGCATGACGGGACAATCGTGGACGGACTGCAAGTATCGGAAGACTTACTGCCGCTCCAGTTTGATTTTACCAAAACTGAAAGCAAGGGCTACCAGCTGAATATCAAGGGGTTGGATTCGGTAATCGTGATGAATGCCTATGATGTTGTTTTGGCTGATGGCAAGCTGTTTTCTTTGAAAAAAGAAGACTGCCAACGCCTTATCGAATTGAAATCGATGCTGGAGACTTCCGGGACGAATCGAATTCCGATTGCCTGGGATCAATTGGATGTATTCCTTGAAAAAGTGGTTCCGGGGTTGAAAAAAATAGGAATTGTCCATATTTCGGATTCGATTACCGAGCAGTTTGTGAAAACTCCCCTGATTGCCAAGTTATACTTGGATCGTGTAAATAACAAATTGCTTGCCGGGCTCGAGTTCCACTATGGCAATATTGTGATGAATCCCTTGGAAAGCCGGGAAAACAAAGCGGTCTCCATGCTCATAAGGGATGTGGAGAAGGAAAAGGTGATTCTTACGTTGATGGAAGAAAGTCAGTTTGCCAAGAATGAGGGCGGCTACTTCTTACATAATGAAGAGCTGGAATACGAGTTTTTGTATCACAGTGTGCCAAAACTGCAAAAGCTCGTCCAACTTTATGCGACGACTGCCGTAAGAAGTCGGATTGCCAGAGGGAATCCACCTCCGCAGGTGCGAATAAAAATTAAAAAAGAACGGACCAACTGGCTCGAATTCAAGTTTGAAATGGACGGGATCCCTGACAAGCAAATACGGGAGATCCTAGAAGCCCTAGAAGAAAAACGGAAGTATTATCGTCTTCGAAATGGTTCGTTACTGTCATTGGAAACAAGGGAATTCGAAGAAATTAACCGATTCTTGAATGCCCTCCCGGTTCAACATGAAGATCTGGAAAGCGGCTTAAATGTACCAATCGTGAAAGGACTTCAGCTTCTTGACTCCGCAGATGATGGCACATTCACGATGGAGGAGTCGTTCCGTCAGTTCTTGGAGAATATCCGCAACTCAAGCAATCTGGAGTTCGAGTTGCCGGAGCGTTTGCAGCCGATCCTGCGGGACTATCAAAGAAACGGCTATAAGTGGATGAAGAGTCTTGCAGGATACGGGTTTGGAGGGATTTTGGCAGATGATATGGGACTTGGTAAAACGTTGCAAAGCATCGCGTTCATCCTTTCTGAATTATTCGCCATTCGACAAAGGAAGCTTCCGGTCCTCATCGTTTGCCCCTCTTCTTTGACGTATAACTGGCTGAGTGAATTCATGAAATTCGCCCCGGAGATACAAGCTGTTGTCATGGATGGCAATCAAAAGGAGCGATCCAAGATGCAGAAGGAACTGGGCGAGGTGGATGCCCTAATCACGTCTTATCCGTTATTGCGCAAAGATATTCTCTGGTATGAAAAGCAGGAGTTCCACACGGTGTTTTTCGATGAAGCCCAGGCTTTCAAGAACCCTGTGACACAAACGGCACGCTCCGTGAAGAAAATCAAGGCGGACCACCGTTTCGCTCTCACTGGTACACCAGTCGAAAACTCTTTGGAGGAACTATGGTCGATTTTTCACGTCGTCTTTCCAGAGCTCTTCATGGGCTTGAAGGAATATAGTCATCTTTCCCGAAAACAGATTGCTCGCAGAATCCGGCCGTTTTTGTTACGCCGGTTAAAGGAAGATGTGCTGGAGGAGCTTCCGGAAAAAATCGAGACGTTGGAATCGGTGGAATTGCTTCCAGACCAAAAGAGACTGTATGCGGCCTACTTAGCGAAACTGCGTGAAGATACGTTGAAGCATTTGGACAAAAACACGCTTCGGAAAAACCGGATTAGGATACTGGCCGGTTTGACCCGGTTACGGCAAATTTGTTGTCACCCTGCTCTATTTGTGGATGGCTATAAGGGGAGTTCGTCAAAATTCGAACAGCTGATGAAGATTATGGAGGAATCGAGACTTTCCGGTAGAAGGGTCCTGATTTTCTCTCAATTCACGAAAATGCTTCAAATCATCGGCAAGGATTTAGCCATACAAGGGCAATCCTTTTTCTACTTGGATGGACAGACCCCATCAAAAGAACGGGTTGAAATTTGCAATCGGTTCAACGCGGGCGACCGTGACGTCTTTCTCATTTCCTTGAAGGCAGGCGGCACGGGACTCAATCTGACGGGTGCCGATACCGTGATTTTATATGATCTATGGTGGAACCCAGCCGTCGAGGAACAAGCGGCGGACCGAGCACACCGCATGGGCCAGAAGAATGTGGTCCAGGTCATCAAGCTTGTGGCCCGTGGCACGATTGAAGAAAAAATGAATGAACTGCAGGAGAAAAAACGGCATCTGATCGAGGAAATCATCGACCCTGAAAATTCATCGTCATCTGCCCTAACTGAGGAAGACATCAGGGAAATATTGAAGATATAAAAAAAGCGGCAGCCAAGAAGGGGAAACTTCTGGCTGCCCTTTTTTATCTGTACGACCATTCTCTGTGATAAGAAGGAAAGTATGCAAGCGATACGTTCAAGTAGAAAAAGAAAAAGTGAACAAACAAAAACCCTATCGTTAAATAGGGTCAAATCGATTTCTTCATGCCGCATTCTCTGCATGTACGAATATATACATAATCCTTAACGGAACTTTTGAACTGAGCATTGCCGCAATTATCACAACGACCACTGACTATGTCAGGAAACTCTGCATAATCATAAATGATTGTGGTGTCATATACCTTTTTTTCTTTTGGAGTTTCTTCAGACAAAGTAAATCACCTTCATTATGTTATTTAACACATTTATCATACCAAAAAATGAGGGCAGTAGGAAATCAATCAGGAAATAAACCTAGCCATTATATATTTTTGCC
Organism: Peribacillus sp. NPDC097224; assembly: GCF_044761985.1. Lineage (NCBI taxonomy): Bacteria > Bacillati > Bacillota > Bacilli > Caryophanales > Bacillaceae > Peribacillus > Peribacillus sp. NPDC097224. The sequence continues at coordinate 242,713 of NZ_JBIWDK010000007.1, forward strand.
CTGTTAAAAATATCCCCCAAGCCACGAGCCCAAGGGGGATAGCCAGCCCTACATGAATGGATTGCTTTAATGCCGTATAAATCACAACTAGCATGGCCACTGTAGCGGGAAAACCTGCCAGAACGCCCAGTGTGAATGTATGGATATTCTGAGTGGGCTCTCCCTGAACCGTTAGCCAAATTATACTGAGGATACTGATTAATGGCAGAGCAGCCACAATCCCGCCATATAAAGGGAATCGTCGGGCCATTTCCGTTACAAGTCCAATGATGACCGCGGAACTGGCTATTTTAATGAACAAATACATTAAGTAGATACCTCACTTAATAACCGGAATGCTTCTCTTATTTGTTCCCTTTCAGAAACGGATAACTTGCTAAGCGCCTGTTGTAGTTTTTTCTCATCCAATTCCGTGTTCTTTTTTAAAATGGTTGCACCGACATCCGTTAAATGTAAATACACCTTACGCTGATCATCTTCCGATCGCTCCTTAAGCACCCATCCGTTTTGCACCAATTTTTTGACATGCTCAGAAGCTGTATTGTGGGAAATCGATAATTGTTCGGCAATATCTCGGATCATAACATCTTTCCTTTTTTGAATTATTTGCAAGACTCGTACGCTTTGATGGGAAATGGCTTCTTGTTGTTGCGGATGTAAATGAAAATAGATATCCGTGAAGTAGTCATTGATTTCCTGTATCATGATTACCCCTCCTTTTTAAATCGCCTGAAACGAATATATCGTATTATACGATATAAGGTCAACGGAAAAATGCCCATTTTTACCAACTATCCGCATTCGCCCTGAACCTTTCTAACATCCATTACTTAGAATATCAAAGGAACTAGTATAGATGACCATCTAGAAAAGGGGTATACCCATGACACTTGAGTATAAAGTGAGGAAAAATGTTCTACACCTTACGGATAAGGAAAAAAAGAAATACATCACTGCCGTTTTAGCCTTAAAGGAAAAAGGGATCTATGATCGATATGTCGCCTGGCATTTGGCAGGAGGGGCGTTTCAAACTCCGCCGGGAGGAGATCCAACCACTGAAAGCCCTGCACACAATCATGCTAATCCAAGCGCAAGGAGTGTCGCGGAGAATTTACATGGAAATCATAGAGACCATAGAAGTGCCGCACATATGGGGCCAGCATTCTTGCCATGGCATCGCGATTTCCTTTGGCGCTTTGAACGTGATCTCCAAAAGATTGACCCAAGTGTGACCATTCCATATTGGGATTGGGCGGCTGATTCGGAACTGGAAGATCCGTCTTCATCCCCAGTTTGGGACGATGATTTTATGGGGGGGAACGGAAACAGGAGAAATGACTTTCTTGTCACAGAGGGACCTTTTGCAGCGGGACAGTGGGAAGTCATCGACGAACAGGGGAATCCTGCAGGGGGATTAAGGCGAAACTTTGCTGCAAGTGAACCGGTAGCGACCTTACCGACGAAAGCAGATGTGAAGGAAGTGCTGAAGGTCACTCCATATGACTCGCCTCCTTGGAATACGACGAGCACCCCGAGTTTTCGCAATCAACTTGAAGGGTTCATAGATGGACCTCAACTTCATAATCGTGTCCATGGTTGGGTTGGGGGCCATATGGGATCTGTCCCTACCTCACCGAATGATCCTGTTTTCTTTTTGCATCATGCAAATGTAGACCGGATATGGGTAATGTGGAAAATCCTTAACCGGCAGGAAAGATATTTGCCAAGAAAAGGGGGACCATTCGGCCACAATTTACATGATCCCATGTTTCCATGGGACACGACGCCTAAAGATATGATCAACCATCGGAAGCTTGGGTATATTTATGATATGGAGAGAAAGGCTGTCAAAGGAGAGCATTGATACGAAAAGCGGTAACAAAAAAAACGCGGTGAATACAATCACTGCGTTTTTATAGTGATCAAGCGCTCTCGGAAGAAGGATCCGCTCTCTTTTCTCTCGTGTGTGAAACGTAGCTATGCAGGATCATTCCAAGAATCACGATGAAGATTCCTAACCAGGAAAGGGCGGAAGGAATCGGGAGCGATAAAAATACCAGTTCACCAGCTAAGGCGAATAGGACCTCCATTGATTGTGTCGCTTCAACGGAAGCTAGTTTCTGCATGTTCCCCCGCACCATATCGGTGGCCTTGAAAAACAGGACCGTTGCAATCACACCTGAAAAGAGGGCAACCAAAAGTGATTGGAAACTCTGCATCATCGTTGGCGCCCCAACGGTGAAAAAACCATACAACGAAAGTAAAAACCAAAACGGGAGGCTTGCCAATGTCATGCCCAACACCCGTTGGTAGGCATCCAAACGTCCTCGAGAAACGTCCATCATTTTACGATTTCCAAGTGGGTAAGCAAAGGAGGCAAGAAGGACCGGAACGACACCCAACAAGAGATTGCTGAATGTAATATGCTTGGTGTGCTCCACCTGCATCAATATAATTCCAAACAGGATGATCAAGGACATGCTAAGCCCTTTCAAGGAGATTTTGCCTTTTTGCCTTAGAAGCCCATCCTTTGTTTCAAACATTTCAAAAAATAGCGGGGCGAGTAAAGCACCGGATATGATCGTGACTTGCCAGGTCCCGGCGATTAACCAGCCAGGTGAGTATGCCGAAGCATAGCATAATGGTGCATAAAATAACCCGAACCCAACGAAACTCCAAAGTAGCCAAGTTCCGGGTTGTTCTTTCATCACAAGGAGAAGAGGGCGAAGGTTTTTCCTGCTCAGAACGATACATAGCAGAAAAGGAACCATAAAGATATATCTTAAGGAAGCGCTCCAAATCCAACTGCCACCAGCCAATTCCATCGACTGATTGAGAACGAAGGTAAACGCAAAGAAGAGAGCGGAACAAACCCCTATTAAAATCGGTCGCAATCGACTCACCTCTATCTGTTTTTTTGCCACCAACCCCATCATATCGGACGCAAGATTCAATGGGTACCATAAAGATGTATACTCAGTTCGGAATAATTATCAGAATATTGAAACCTGATTCTTTGTTAAATTGTCTACCAGTTACCAAATAAAATCAACAACGTTTTCACTAAAATCATGAATCTACCTATTTTCGACAAAATACGACAATGTGTAATTGTTGGTATTTTTGAAGAAAATTTGAATAAAAATATATTAATATATAAGAAAAGATAAAAAATACTCTCTTTAAACCTATAAAAGTGCCATTATATCAGTGTTTATTCCGTATTTTTCGAATCTTCTAATAGAAGGTAGATAATATATTAAGATACGGTAATTGACGAAATTGGGAAGGGGTGGTATCTTTAATAAGAGAAAAGAATGTCGAATTTTGACGAATATAATAATGCATAATAAATAGTGAGGTAATGACAAATGAAATCTACAGGTATTGTACGTAAAGTTGACGAATTAGGCCGGGTGGTAATTCCAATCGAATTACGCCGTACATTAGGAATTAAAGAGAAGGACGCTTTGGAAATCTATGTAGAACAAGAGCGTATCATTCTTCAAAAATATAAACCGAACATGACTTGTCAAGTAACGGGTGAAACATCTGATGACAATATGAAACTTGCTGGTGGTAAGTTAATCCTTAGCCAAGAAGGCGCTGAACTTCTAATTAAAGAAATTCAAGCTAGCCTTGAAACAGCAAAATAATAGTTTTCAAGTAAAAAAAGTGCAACGGGAAGAAATTACCCGTTGCGCTTTTTTATTCTTCTATTAATCTCCTATCATTCTTACACGAACATAAAAAATGACGTTACCCATAAGAAGAATTCACATTGATAGTTTGCCCGACTTTCGGATTAATCATTTGGATTGATTATGGCTAATATCTGGTGATCTTCCCAGCGCCCCTGTATTTTTACACTTTGTTTTGCGATTCCTTCTTTGTGAAAACCGACCTTTTCCAAAACGCGTATGGAACCTATGTTATGTGGCATAACCCCAGCCTCAATCCTATGTAAACCAATCGTTTCAAAAGCATAATCCACCACCATTTTGGCAGCTTCTGTAGTGTAACCATTCCCATTGTTTTTTTGGTCTAAGTAATAACCCATGGTGGCACTTTGAAGGGGCCCGCGAATAATATGAAACAGGCTGATCGTTCCTATTAACCTATGATTAGTATTCAGGAAGATTCCAAACTCGTAACTACTATTTCCTTTTGACTTATGTCCCGAAGTTATGATTTCCTTTTGTTTTTCTAAAGAATAGTAGTTAGCTGGTTGGTCTGTCGAAAATGGTTCAAAGAACGGCCTATTTTCCACTAGCAATTGTAGTAAATTTTCAGCATCTGATAGTATAAGTTGTCTTACATATATATTTTTACTGGATAACACGATTGACCCCCTTCAGTTAATGGAATATATTTCATTATACACTATCGCTCGGTATACCATAGCAAAGACAAAGATAACCACGGCACGTATCACAGAGGCAGTATTTCGACCATGCTACGCCAGTTGGGCCACTTATCCACCATGAACGACTACTCCTTTTTTGGAATCAGGAACTTGCGGAACTAATATAATTAGGGATGAAGGAAGAAAAGTACTTCCTGGAAGTAAGATGGAGATAGCTGCTTCAACAATCCGAAAAAAGGAGCGTGTTATAGTGGCAAAGAAACGTTTTGAGGACATTTATACAGAAGGAAAAATGGCTGTTATTAAAATAATTCGTGATAATGAAACAGGAGTCCTATATATGTTTCATTATGGCGGTCCTACTTCTGGGTTAACGGTTATGGTTGATAAAGATGGAAAACCTTTAGTTGATAAAGACTTTATAGCTGAGTCTGGGACTTCAGTTGAGTAATGGGTCGGCCACTTCCATATGGAGGTGGCTTTTTCACACTATGTCACAAAGAAATATTTAACAGGTGGCTAGATCCATTTATAACGAACACTAAGAAAATAAAATGTACGGGCATTGGAAACTCACTTTCTAAGAATGTAGAAGAGACTTTAGGTAATCCACATGTTCCCGGTCTTTATCAAGAATTCTATGGACTAGATTTAGACTTTCTTCATCTAATTTATCCCTTACTAGGTCCTCACTCATTCTTATTCCATATAGGTTTTCCCCTTTAATGGCATGTTTAATAATCTCTTCCTCTGAATTGTAATTTTCCACTACATTTACAATGCCTGCCTCGATCTTTCCAATGATCCCCTCACTCGTTACAGGTGTACCACCTAGATGCTGAATTCTCTCTGAAATGAGGGTCGCATGATTTTTTTGGTCTTTCTGAATTGAAATGAACGAGTCTTTTAAAGAGGAATGTTGCAGTTTTTCTATAAAGCGTTCATAGGCGTGAATGCCCATGTATGTTCCCTGTAAGAATTTATTCAGTATCTTAATCGTTTGTTCTTGATCCAATCGTATCACTCCCTATAGATAATGATCTTAGTATGCGCTGTACAAATGAAAATTATCTGCATACTAAAAGGGGCCTGAAATTGGCCCCTTTTAGTAGATCACTCGAAATGTTAGATGGAATAATGATAAAAAAAGTTCGATTCTTTTACGAATCCAAATCTCTCATAAAGCCTTTGCGCAGTAACATTCTCCTTACCGGTCTCAAGGAATACCCCTTTTGCTCCCGATTCTTTTGCAAAATCGACGGCGGCTTGTAATAAATTCTCACCAATTCCTCTCTTGCGGGCACTTTCCTTTACGAATAAATCGTTCAAGATCCATGACCGTTTCATGCTTATCGATGAAAAGGAAGGATATAATTGAACAAAACCCAATGAATCGTTACCATCCCTTGCAATGAAGACGACCGATTCCTCGTTCTCTAGTCTTTCTCTTAAAAAATGCTGAGCCCCTTCAAGATTAGAGGGTTGCTCATAGAAAACCCTGTATGAATCAAATAACTCGCTAAGTGAATCAAGCTCTGCCATTGTGGCTTTTTTGATGACCATGCATGAAACCTCCAATTATATTCCGAATAATCCAATAATACCATTCAGGAACACCTATTGTTCATTTTATTACTAGTCAAATGAATTCAGTTTCCCAAAAAGTGCTCTATGAGATCGCGAAGTTTTCTTTTATGAAGTCTCGGAATTTTGGATTGGTTAGGATTTGAAGTTGGAAATCATTTAGACTTCGGGTAAGTTTTTCTTGGTTCATGGAGGATAGATTATTTGAAAAAAGGGCGAGCTCTGTCCTATTTCCGTCTCTATCTGTTGCGTACATGGCCACCGTTAGAACGAAAGCGGTAGATCCTCCCTTTTGACCAGCATGTAAAAGCCATTTGCGATTACTGGGATTCTTCATCAATTGCTCCATGATGGGATCAAGGTGTTCATGAACATGTTGATCAAGATCCATCTTATTGTTTAATATCTTCATGATCGATACATAGTCTTTTGTAGTGGCTCGTGACAAACGATCAGACCAAATTTTTTGAAAATCAAGAGACAGCAGTTTCGTTGCTTCTTTCTTCTCTTGTTCTGTAGGTGGTTTGCTTTTCCATCGCTCATTAATGGCAAGTGCCCAACTTCGGTACTCTGTCATTTCCATCTTTTCCATCGCATGCAGCGTCTCTTTTCTTGTGAAATTCTTTTCTTTCATGAGAGTGCTAGGTATGAAAAGGGAAGCGCTAATCGGATACAGGGGTTCGTGGTTCGGGATTCCTAAGCTTTTTGGGACGGAATTGATGCTATCCAGCCCTAGAAGGTTCATTAAATAATCTGTATTCGCATTAGAACTGTAGGCAATCATTCCATTCACGACCTCGCATAAAGGAACGTTCCCGCTCGTTCCTACCTGTGAAAGCCAGGCTTCATGTGCACCGCCATCTGTTTTGGGTATGTAAAATTTCTCGATGTCCGCTATTTGCACTTTTTGATCAGGATCCATTAATCCTTCCGCAGCCTGTTGAGCGTATTCAATGGCCATGATGATTTTAACGGTGCTTGCTAATGGAAGCTGCACGGTTGAGTTAACCTCGGCAATCTTCTCATCATTATGATGGATGAATAAAGAAATATCTTTGCTCTCAGCATACTTTTTAATGAAATGAACGATATAGTCAGGGTTTGCCTCATATCTAGCCTTCATAAACTTCCAGAATCCAATTCCTGCAACCAGGCTGGGAAGTAGTAATTTTCCCCTATTAAATAGAATATTCCTCTTCAAAGAATCACGCCCCTACCTCGATTTCCTTTTTCTGTATATACGATTGTTAAAAGGGAAGGTTTCACATTTTCTGAATAAATTTACCATATATATCCTTTTTCGAATTAAAAGATGATAGATTACACGATTTTCATTTTAATTCCGTTTTCCTTTAAGATATGGACTATATGACTATAAAAAAAGAGTTGTATTAGTCATTGACAATATTATTTTAGGTATATAGTATTGTTATGTGGAAAAATTAGGTGCCTGCTATAATCAAGCATGTTGCTTATCCTAAATGGCGATTTACTTTAAGGGACAATCAAGCCAACACGTAATCAAAAAGGGGAAATCATAATGGGGAATTCACCAACTGTTAAAAGGGAAAAAAGGCACAGAAGAATCTCGATCCGGGTAAAGTGGATGTTTTTTATTTGTCTATCCATTTTTCTGGCGATGGGTGTTTCTGTTTCAATAATGGCCTTCCAGGTTTCCAATGTGTTCAAGGAAGATAGTGTTGCCACAAATCAAAGCGCAGCCCAAAATGCTGTATCACAGATTAGCGCGGATTTGAAAGTCTATGAAGATTCAATAAATCAATTATCACAATTGGTATCGATCCATCTAAAGGATGGGGATTCACTGAAAGATATTCAGAGAACCATTGAATCTTTTCAACTGAACAATGAACACTTGCTATCGGCTTATTATATGGACGGTACGGACGGATCATTATACGCATCTCCTAAAATGGAATTTAAGGGAGATGCTCGAGAAACCGTAACGTATACGCAGCTATCGGAAAACCCGAAAACAAAATGGATGGATGTGTACCAAGATATCGTGAATGGCAGTATCATGACTTCAGTGGTCACGCCTGTTTTGGAAAATGGGAAAATGGTAGGGGCGTTAGGCTATGATATTGATTTATCTACCATCGGAAAGATGCGTACGGAAATTGAGAGGCATTCTGATGGTAACCTTGTGATCCTTGATTCGCAAGGCATTATCGTAAGTTCGTTCATGAAGGAAATGGACGGCAAGAATATGAATCCAAATCAAAGTGGGAAGGTCGAAGGAGTGGGGGATCTAGTAACGGATGCGGATCAATTCAATTCCAAGTTCAAGTGGGTTTCGGACATGTACGATGGGTCGAAGCAAACAGCCCAGACGTTAGAGTGGAAAGACCAACAGTATACGGGTGAAGTGAATTCGGTTCCTGACGTGAACTGGAAAGTGGTGGCTTTGACATCGGATGAAGTTTTGCAAGGTAAGTTGCTTGATATTAATCGGACTGTATTCGTCTCTTTGGTTTTTGGTGTATTGATGGGTATCGTATGTGCCATTTATTTATCAGGAAAGTTGAAAAAGCTGATATCGGATCTTCGACATGTCATGAAGAAGACAGCGAGCGGGGATTTAGTAACCGAATTTCACCATGCCTCGAATGATGAGATGGGCGACTTATCCAAAAGTTATAATATCATGTTAAGTAAATTAAGAGAATTGATTAACGATGTGAAAGGAAATACGAATGCTGTAACGGAGGCAACTGCAGGATTGAGCCAGATTGCGATGGAAAATAGTACATCCATTACTGAGGTTTCACGTGCCGTGGAAGAAATTGCAGCAGGGGCAGCCAGTCAATCCGAATCGGTAGAAGAAGGAGCCCATACGATTCAATTGCTCAGTGATGAAATCGATGGACTATCCAAGTTATCGGATAGGACACAAAACGTTTTGGAGACGGCTTCGGAAAAAATCGAGTCAGGGAAGGAACAAGTCAACGAGTTGGAAACGTCTTATCAAAAATTGGAGACAGCTTTTTCAGCCGTGACAAGCATGAGTTTGAGTCTTGTGGAGAAATCAAAAACCATTTCGAATGTGACGAATACGATTTCCCAGATTTCAGAGCAAACCAACTTATTATCCTTGAATGCCTCCATAGAAGCTGCAAGGGCGGGCGAATCCGGAAAAGGGTTTGCGGTCGTGGCGAATGAGGTTCGCAGCTTAGCCGAGGAATCGAAAGAAGCAACAAAAAACATCCAGGACATCATACACAGCATTTTTTCAGACACGGAAATGCTACTGAAGACGACCAATGAAACGAATCAAATTAGTGCGAACCAAAAAAGTGCAGTCATGACGGTCAGCAAGGCCATGAAGGAACTTGAGGACTCAGTTCGTAAAATATCCTATTCATTTGTTGAAGAAACCCAGTCCATATCATCGATTAATCAACAAAAAGAAACGGTTGTGAAAATGATGGAGGAAATAACTGCGGTCTCTCAGCAAACATCTGCTTCTTCAGAAGAAATTGCATCATCCATGGAGGAACAAGCCGCTTCTTCCAATGAGCTTGCAAAATATACAGAACATGTCACGCAATTGATTGATGACCTAGAGCATACATTGAAAGGGTTTCATATAAAGGAATAAACAAAAAGGGGCTGTCTAATAAGTCCTTATTCCATTGAATTTCGCAAAAACAAAGAGGCAGAAATGTTGTTAAATCAACGTTTCTGCCTTTTACTATTTATTCAATTACGGGGTAATTACACCTTTTGGGACAGCCCCTTTTTGTTTATTTACTGTAGCGGTGATACTAATGGATTTGGATTATTGATTAAAAAGCCATTGTCTTGAAAATCAATTTCGGTTTGATCCGTGAAACGGGCATCCGAAGGGTTCATTAAAAGCTTTATCCCATCTATAACTAGTACTTCCTCTAATTCGGTCTTATGACGCACAAGGTTCAAATAATAGTTCATCTGGTTGCAGCAAGAACTGGTTACCCCAAACCGTAAATATGTTTCCTCTTCCATATTCCGTTGCATCTCTTTAATGACTTCCTGGGCCTTTTTAGTGATGGTTATCAAGTTGTTCACTCCCAATGTTTAGACACTGCCTCATAAGTTAAGCGCAGTCATATATTCACTCTATCATGTTCGTGGCAAGAGTAATAACATTTTCTCTTGGATAACAATATTTCACAGCTCTTTTTTAGAATCCTTCCTTTTTCAAGGCCATTCTTACTGTTTTGAGGACATGTCCATCGAAGTCATCATCAAACTGAGAAACAACTTCAAATCCTTTTGATCGGTAAAAGGCTGTCCCCGATTCATTTTTTTCCTCAACGTTTATAAAAAGCTCTTTCCAACCTTTGGAGTGGTCGATTCCTGTTTGCAATAAAGCTGTACCCATACCTTTTCCTTGAAACTCCGGATGAAAGTAAATCGCCACCAGTTCGACTTCTCCACCTTCCTTTACAGGAGAAAAGTCGGCAAATCCCACAATCCTTTCAGCCACTTCGACCACGAAAACAAAAGAGTGTTCAACCCTCTTTTTCATCATCTCGTCACTATAGGCCACATCTAAAAAACGTTCCTGGATGGAAAGGGGGATAATTCCTTCGTACGTACTATGCCAACTTGTCTTCGCGACATGCTGGACTTGTGGGATGTCGCCGACTTGCATGCTACGGATGGTGAATTCCATGTCAATCAACCTTTCTGGTTTCCAGTTTTTTTCTGAAAATTATAGCAGATTTCTCTTTTTAAACAAGGAAATTCAAAAAAATGGTGGGCATGAGTCTTGGAAGTATTTCGTTAGGCCCTTTTCCATAGGAGACATGTTCACTAAAGTGGCAAAGGCACAATTTAGTGGACGTGGTTACTTGTCCCGCTCCTTATACCTAATGACGAATATATATATAAGAATCGGACAAGTAGGGTCCAATGGCACAAGGCCCAAAAAGGGGAGAACATCATGCATTTTGAAATCGGGGTGACCATTTTTGTCTTCATCATGACAATGGTTGTCATACTATGGAGACCACGAGGGCTAAACGAAGCTTGGCCAGCTTCATTTGGCGCGGCAATCATATTGCTTACTGGCATAGTATCACGTGGGGATGTAATGGATATCATCGGTAAAATCGGGGGTGCCTCCATCACCATCATGGCAACGCTTGTCATGGCAGTCATACTGGAGAGTTTCGGATTCTTTCATTGGGCTGCTGCGAGACTTGTAACCCTTGCAAAAGGCTCCGGATATCGTTTGTATTGGTACATTCAATTATTATGTTTTTTAATGACGCTTTTATTTAATAACGATGGGAGCATCATGATCACGACACCCATCCTCATATTACTTTTAAAAAACCTTCGAATGAAGAAACACGAAACCATTTCATATCTCTTGAGTGGGGCCTTGATAGCCACTGCATCCAGCGCACCCATTGGAGTTAGTAACATCGTCAATTTGATTGCCTTGAAAATCGTCGATATGACGCTTTATATGCATACAGCCATGATGTTCGTACCTGCAACATTGGGGATGTTATTCATGTCATGGTTAATGTTCATGGTCATCAAGAAAGATTTGCCTAAAAAATTGCCCTCCCATTCCTATGACATTGAGGAACGATTTTTCACTAAAAATTTTCATCCGTTAAAAGAGAATACGACGGTGGAAACAAAGAGGCAACGTACAAAGTTCATGTTCAAGATACTGACCTATGTCTTCATTGTCCGCTGTTTATTATTCGTGGCTTCTTATCTATCGATACCTATAGAGTGGGTTGCGGTAATGGGTTCATTATCATTGCTTATTTGGAGATGGTATCATCTACGTACGAGTCCCGTAGATATTTTGAAGAAGACTCCATGGCATATTCTTATCTTTGCGTTCTCTATGTATATCATCATTTTTGGTCTTCAGAATGCAGGGCTTACAGCCATCCTTGTTCAAATCTGTGAACCGATTGTCAACAAAGGATTATTAAGTGCGAGTTTGGTGATGGGAGGGCTTGTTTCGGTCCTATCGAACATTTTCAATAATCATCCAGCCCTGATGATCGGGACCATTACGTTGACGGAAATGGGGTTAGATCCCATCACATTAAAAACCATTTATCTTGCCAATATAATAGGAAGTGATATGGGGTCCTTGTTATTGCCCATCGGTACACTTGCCTCCTTGATCTGGATGCATATCCTGAAACAAAATAAAGTGAAAATCACATGGAAAGAGTATGTGAATGTTACCGTACGAGTCATCCCGTTGGCTACAGTGGTGACATTGCTTTTACTATTTTATTGGGTTCATTTGGTCTTTTACTAATGAAATCCCTTTTCCTCCATCATCTTAAATGGCTAACCCCCTATACGCAAGGGGAAAGACCATACTCGCTCACTCATGAACAATTCCCTATAAACCCAACCTCATTACCGCTCTATCGATCCTTGGAAGAACAGCTGAAAACGATCGAAGGAAAGCTCGTTGTTTTGGATGGAGGGGAGGACCCTATGAAAATGGGGGTACTCAAGAAGACGGAAGATAGCTTGGTTGAATTGGCTACGGCCAAAGGAGAACGTATATATTTAAACCTGACGCAAATTCAAACGGTGCATGTTCCATATACGAAAGGTCTGGGAATAGAGAGAAGACATTTTTAGTGGCTTCTCCTTTTCTTGTTTATACCGGCATGGTGAATTACCAGGGCATGATAAGTAATAATGTTCCATGGTCTTGTTTTTTTAGGAAAATGGATCGGGAATTAAATATGTGTTTAAGGTGACTTTTTTTGAACTTGTAAATTTTATACCGAAAAAACTTTGGATAACGAACAGTTCTTAAGTATTGGGTGTTTATACCTAAATAACTAATATAAAAGATATATGAGTATAATGAACTGTTTTTTATATTTCGATTTAATTAAAAATGCTAGGAAACATATTAACTTTTTGTTATTTTTGGGCTAAAGGTTACATATACATTACCGATATTATGGAAGAACATGAGTAATAAGACTTATATATAAGTAACGAAGAGAGGTTAAAATAATAATCCGGTTTTATACTTTGAACTTTAAGTGATAGTGTAGGGTATGTTTCCGGTTATAAAGGAAGGGTTAAAAAATGAGCAATAAATTATTAATCAATACGATGCTTTTATTACTTATCATGGCTGGATTAACACTTTCCTCTGGTTTAAAAGTAGAAGCAGCAGATCGTGTCCATACAGTGTCCTCTGGAGAAACAGTAGAATCAATAGCTTCGATTTATGATATAACGGCTGACCAAGTAATGAAAACCAATGGTTTACCGGATAGTAAGGTGTATGCAGGGCAAAGGCTTAAAATTGTACAAACTTCTTACACTCCCTCAAAATATCAGTGGGTGGAGAGAGGGAAGAGAATTGCCAACTATGCAAAATCATATGTTGGATTTAAAAAAACGCCAGGAGAAGAAACACCTTCAAAAGGGTTTGATGCGAGTGGGCTTATTTATTGGACGCTTTCCGAACAGAAAGTTTCAACTGATCGTTTGACAACAGAAGGCTTTTATAGACTTGGAATGGAAACGGCTACTCCTAAAGCGGGGGATATAATCTTTTTCCTTGAAAAAGATACATCAAAAGTCGCGACTGCAGGAGTCTATCTAGGAAAAGACCAATTTGTCCATTCCGGGTATGGTGCAGAAACGGTTCAAGTAAGAATGAGCACCGAAAAATATTTTGCGAAATACCAAGTTGTGTTTAAAACATATACACCTAAAGGGGAACATATTGTACAATCGGGAGAAACGCTAAAAAGCATTTCTGAGATTTACAGCATTTCCATGAACACCATCAAAAAACGTAATGCTTTACCGACCACTGAGGTAATGGAGGGGCAATATCTCCAGGTATACAGCGATCTTTTATTTCCATTTTATGATGGGCAAGATAAATCCTATGATAAAGCATATGACGTGATAAGATATGCTTATACTTTACGTGGATTCCCTTATGTGTTCAGCTCGGATAATCCGGTAGCTGGAATGGATTGTAGTGGTTTTGTTTATTGGGTCATGAAGGAACAAGGTCTATCTGTAAAACGCGGTTCAGCTGCAGATTATTATTCTTTGCTGACTCCAATAACAGAGCCTAAAGTAGGGGATCTGGTGTTTTTTAGTAACACAAGTGATAGACCGGGAATTACTCATGTAGGAATTTACTTAGGGGAAGGTCGTTTTATCCATACGACTCAGAAAGCGGGAGTTCATATTTCAGAACTGACTTCAACTTATTTTTCTCCAAGATTTGAAGGCTATGGACAAGTCAATTCATCGGCCGATATTTTTTAATAAGACTTCTATCATGATTAACCAGTAGAATGCGTCCTGTACTCTAAAGAATGAAGCGTTAAATTGCCTATGCATAACTATAAGCTCCCCCAAACTAGACAGCAAGGAGCATGCTAATCTGTCTAGTTTGGAGGGGATTTTTCTATTTGAAAGGGGACGGACTAATAAAAATATATAAGCAAAGCAATCTAGTTTGGAGCTTAGTGAATCCACCGGGATTACTTTGGTGAATACATTTTTTACTTTTGTTTATAGTCAATCGTGGCTTTTTCTATAGCACTGACGAATTGATACAAAAGCTGAGTATGGTTATGCCTGTTTTTTCTGGTGAAGTCATCATCTTTGAAAAAACGTTTTCGGAGTTTTGTCGATAACTCTAATTGAACCCCTTCATATGTTTGGCACCGGTTTACAATGTTGAAACTACTCATTCCGAGAAGATGCATTGGAGCGTCACCTGTTTGAAATCCAGCTTCTCTGAGGGCTATTTCAATCAACTTTTTGAACGTATCATTTTTGCCGCCGATATAGACCAACTCTTCATGTGAATCAGAGTAACCATGGATAGATAGAATTGTTTTTGCATCATTTGCTACTAGGATAGCGGTTGGTTCATCAAAAGCTGTGGAGGTAATATGGAGTTTACCGTTATCCCTTAGTTTCAGACCCTCAAATAGATACGTGCTTGCATTCAGTCTTTCTCCAAGAGTAAATGAAATTTCACTTGTTCCTGGTTCTATGTTGCCTCCATGGATGGCCATAACAGCTATTTCTGGATTACGGTGTAAAACGGTAATACAATAATCAGAGTTTTCTATTTCATATTCCTTTAATTCTGCAAAACTTGAGTAGCTATTTTCCTGCATGATTATTCCTCCCAATCTATAAGTTATCTTATATTCTATACTGATGGGGATAAAATGAAAAAGGAGAAGAATAATTGTAATTATTATTAATGGAGAGAAGGTTTGAAAATAAAATAACCGTAGAATAGAAGAGAGTGAGGATATTTTTCTGTAAAAGTTTATTGGACATCGATATTCACCAAGTGTAGCTAATGGATATATCAGTATAAATGCATAAGCAGTCTGAAGTTAGCTAAAAAACAAGACCAAACCTATTTTAGGCTTGGTCTTGTTATAAAATCACTCTTGGAAATTTGTGTACTGTTCTATTTTCTCTTGTTCATCCGGAGTCAGTGTTTCAGACCGTTTGAATGTATTCATCGTGACAAGTAGGACTGCAATTAGAATGACAGGAATAATCCAGCCTACTACTTTTTTTAATATATTCATGTTCACGTCCCCTTATAAAGCTATAAAAGTTTTTTTCTAAAAGCAGGAAATGTTACTGCTGTGCTTGCCAGTTCCCTCGCCTTCGAGGATCCCCTGCTCCGGTTAGTCGGTAGTTCTTCTCGTTTCTGACAAGGACTTGTACTCCTCCATAAAATAGGGGGTAAGACTTTTGAATGACGTTATATCGTTTGTTTTCTAGTGCAGAGATAGTCTCTTTGGAAAGTCTTGATTCCGTATAGATAGTATTTCCATCAAAGACAAACCGATAGCGGTCTACAATATTCTGGAACGTATCTTCATCCTGTGAATATGCAAATAGAACCTGTGTAAGTACTTGAGGAATTCTATTTCCACCAGGAGAACCGATTCCAATGGTCTCTTCCCCCTGCTTTTTAAGAACAGTAGGTGCTGTGAAGGATCTTGAACGTTTGTTAGCCTTTAGAGAATTCAAGCCGGAGCGGAAGCTTTTTAGTTGATCATTAAGGAAAAATCCATTCGTATAGGCGCCTGAACCGAAAAAGTTACTGAGTGTATTCGTTGCAGAAACAGTAGTTCCGTATTTGTCCATAATTACAAAGTGCGTGGTACTCTCGTGTTCTTCAGAATCTTTGGATTCGATGTTTGTCCAGTTATTATCTTGAATCTCGTTCTTCAAGTTTTTCAAATGAAGGGGAGATAGTAACTGTTCTGCTTTTTTGGCACTGATGCCATCACCAATATATTTAATACGGTCTTGGTAGGAAGCGTTTGTAATCGCGCCTAATAATTCCATATAATCAGATTTACTTGAAGCTTCGTCAAGGTGGGTTTCTTCAGCAAGCTTCAACATTTCTAGGACAGTAGTCCCGGAAAAGGGAGGTGGAGCCGTTAACACGTCGTACCCCGCAAATGTACCCTGGACTGGCGCTCGTTCTTTTACTTCATAACGCTTTAAATCCTTTAATTCAATGTCTGTTCTGTTTTTGATATCTCGTGCAATGTCGCCTTTATAAAAGCCGTCTGGCCCTTTTTTTTGAATCAATTTCAATGTTTCAGCAAGTTCTTTTTGCACCAGTTTTTCCCCAGGTTTAATGGGTTCTCCTTTAGGATAGAACAATAGAGTTTCTTTAGAAGAAACTCTTGCTTGGGCTGCAGTTAAACGGGATGTCAACATCTCATCGACTACAAATCCTTCTTCAGCGAGCTTAATGGCTGGCTGAAGAAGATCTTCCATTGGTATACTTCCATACTTATCATGGACGACTTTCATTCCCGCGACTAAGCCTGGGGTCCCCGTATGATGGTTTAAATTTGCATCTTTTGGAGATGTTTCACGATAATCTATAAAGTTAGGTTTTCCTGATTCAGGTACAATCAGCATTCCGCCTCCGCCACCAATTCCGGATCCATAAAATTCTGTTACGCCTAAGACATAAGAAACGGCAATCGCTGCATCGGCAGCTGTTCCGTCATTGTCTAAAATCTGCATTCCTACTTCAATGGCCATTGGGTTGGAAGAACTAACTCCATAAGATTTATTGTTAAATGATTTACTGGGATAATTGGTTTCATTCGTGTCAGAAAGAGGGTCAGTTTTTTTTGAACATCCTGCTATAACAATGAGCAAACAGAGGGAAAAGAGTACTTTCCGTGTGAAAGGATAAACCACTGATTGATCGCCTCTTTTCGGTGTGAGCTTCTAAGATGTATGTCTTCTAATTATATTAATGCTAGTTAGTAAGACTCTTATTCACGCAATATCTAGTTGTATGGTAGTGTTTACTGTTCAATGCTTTCTTGGGTTGCAATATCATCTTGTGTTTTTTTTGCTTCTTTTGCTTCTTTTATTGTAGTTGCAGTTTCTTCCCGTTCTTTCTTATGGTTGATTACACGCTTATGGTCCAATTTAATCTCTATCTTATCATCTTTTTCAGTCCATTGTACATTTTCACTTGTTTCCTTTGTTAACTGACGGTAAACTCTTGATTTATCACTGGAAGATGTAGCAGGTCTTGGTGTAGCCTCCTTGATTTGCAATGGAAGTACATCGATTGTAGCTTGTCCGTCTTCTGCTAGATGATACTGGACCATCGCAGAATCTTTTGTACGTGTCCAACCTTGATCAAATACAAAGTTCCCTAAGCTGTAGAAGATAAGACCATTTTTATATACATCAAACGATTGAAGTACGTGGGGGTGATGACCTATTATAATGTCAGCCCCTGCATCGATGATGGCCTTAGCCAATTCCGTTTGACGTCCGGTTGTAGAAGTAGCGTATTCTAATCCCCAGTGCATATTAACGACAACTAAGTCTGCATTTCCTTTTTTTGCGTCCTTGGCATTTCCTATCATTTCGAATAATAAGTCGGGATTGGAGTTTAATATACCCGGTTTATTATTAGTTACCACTCCATTATCGAGCATTTCATCGGTAAAACCTAGTGTGGCCACACGAATTCCATTAATATCTTCGTAGACGACGTTTGATTTAGCTTCTTTTCTATTCGCTCCAACACCGACAAAATCCATTCCGACACTTTCAAATTCATCAATTGTGTCAAGTAAACCCTCTTCTTGATAATCCAATGAGTGGTTATTGGCTAGTGTCATAACAGTGAATCCGGCGTTTTTTACGGCTTCGACTCCACTTTTGTAGGAGTGTAGTGGATATTCAGTGTCTGCTACTTTGTAATTAGAAACATCAGTTTTTAATGCAGGATGTTCATAATTTCCGCTAACATAATCAGACGCAGTAAAATAAGGCTTCACATAACGGTAGAGGTAGTCAAATCCCTGTTGGTCTGTTACTTTCTCAACATAACGGCCCATCATTACATCTCCGACCATAGACATCGTAAGGATATCGTTTGGTTTCGATGCAACAACCTCCACGTCCTTCGTTTTCCCAAGCCAAGACGTAATGACTAAGATGAAAATTAATATTGGTAGAACGATTGCTGTATATTTGAGATTCTTTTTCTTCGTCCGCTTTGTAAAGATAAGTGTTTTTTCTTTTGCGTTTAAAGTACGTTTCATTTTATCCACCTCAGAATAGGTAATACACGTTCATTAGACCGAAAGTTACTCCGGATAATAAAAGCGTGCTGCCAAGTGTTAATGGCATTCCTTGTCTTTGAATGGCATTAGCGATCAAGCCAGGGACGATTATACCAATACCACGGAATTCAAAAATCTCAAAAGGCATGACGGGATAGACGAAATC
Organism: Peribacillus sp. NPDC097224; assembly: GCF_044761985.1. Lineage (NCBI taxonomy): Bacteria > Bacillati > Bacillota > Bacilli > Caryophanales > Bacillaceae > Peribacillus > Peribacillus sp. NPDC097224. The sequence goes on from NZ_JBIWDK010000007.1 coordinate 261,476, forward strand.
CAATACGAGTTTTAAACAAATCCCTGTTATCATCATTGCGGCAAACTTTCTTCTTCCGTATAAAATTACCCATCTTGAAAGTCCGTGAGCGACAATGAAATAAGTTAAGATACTTATAATGATAATAACCAGCATGATTTGCCATTGATCAAAAACTAATGCCAAATAACCTGGCACGATAAGTCCGGCGGGCACAACACCCGTTTTTTCTGAAAAAATAAGGCTCAGTGTTACCCCTAGTACTAGGGCTACGTATAAATCCGATCCAAACATTAAGGTTCCTCCTACTTAACTCGCTTTTTGCTTCGTTTTAGTTTTCATGAATGCGTCAATTAATGGTTCTGCTGCTCCGTGAATGTTACCGACACCATAAACGATTCGGTTTTTCATGACTGGACGCAGTTTGGCAACGATTTCTTCCGTTGACCATTCTTCTAAATCCCAATATTCCACTGTATCTAACTTGCCTTGCTCAAATGCTTTCGTTATTGGTGAAGTGGTTTCACCGATGGCAATGACGATTTCGGATTTTATGTAAGGCAATACATCTCTTGCAAATTGCTCTGTACGGTCCACACGGTCAGGACGGCAGTTCATGATTACGATAGGTGCTTCCGTGCTGTATCCGAAGGTACTTACCCTGTCCCAAATATTCAATGTAGATGACGCATCATTGGCGGCAAATCCATTAACGAAGAAAGTCGGTTGCCTAGCATCTCCAAATTTAGTGATACGCATGGCACCTGGATCTGGATGTGCATTTAACATGCCACGGAATGCCGTTTTCTCATCGATGCCCAATGCTTCTGCAACAGCCAAGGCAAGGGAGGCATTATCAGGGAATACCATATAATCGAATTCACGTAGGAATTCTTCTGAGATCCTTGAGTTATCGGCTACGATAACCTTTGTATTACGTTGTTTGGCAATTTCTTTGTAATACTCTAAATGTTCGCCCTCGATGGTTATTAAATGACCATTATAGGGTATGGTTGCAGTGAATGCTTCTGCAACTTGATCCAATGTTGGTCCCATGACATCCATATGGTCTTCAAGCACATTTACGATAACCCCAATGTTGGCCTGGATCATTTTATTTTGGAAGATTAGTTGATAGTCAGGCTGAACGGCCATACATTCACAAACTAATGCTTCAGTTCCTAAGTCAGCAACTTCTTTAACTACACGACGTTGTTCCCCGATATTCGGTCCCTCAGGACGACGTATGATCGGTTTTTCTTTGTCCGTAAACCAATAAATCATTCTTGCGGATGTTCCGGTTGTTTTTCCTATTGTCTTGTACTCCGCTTCCTTGATCACACCTGTAATAAGACGCGTTACAGTGGATTTCCCTCGGATCCCATTTACGTTGACACGTACGGGGATGGAGTCGAGACGCTTTTGATGGCGTTTTTGTTCGACTATGCCATAGCCAAGCAAAAATAATGCACATATAAATATCGGTGCCATTTTTTAACCTCTCTTTATTTATGTATTTGATTTACTGAATACACACTACATGATTTTAAACTAAACAAGCAACAGTAAAATTTATATATTAATATAACTTTTTTTATTCTTTTACATTATTATCTATAAAGTAGTGACATTTTCACTAAGAGGGTCTCGGAAATTATGGAGATAGCATAACTAGAAATACCCAATGTTAGTCTTGGCTAAGAGAAGTTAAAGAAGGGTATTACCATTATATTCTAAAAATATGGTGATATATAGATAAAGTGTGGGCGTTTATTCCTGTACCTTAATAACTATTTTTATATAGTGATTAGTAAGAAGAGATTCATATTTTCAGGCTGGGTAATTGTATAGACCCACTCTCTCTATCTTTTGATTACATAAAATGGAATTTTCCATCAGGCTGATTCCATTGACCCCTTTTCCTTACCATGATTAAACTTGGATAAAAATGGGCTGAAGCACACACTGCTTTTTTTATTGATTTTTGGCTAAAAAACTGATAAATACCCATAGGGCTATATAAAATTTAAATGGATTAAATTAATTTTTGGAAAGCGATGACTAGTTTCTTCTATTAATATAGTGTTAATGTAGGATAAATAAAAAAAGCCCAGAATTTATTCTGAGCTTTTGTGAATGATACTATTTAATTTAGCTTGTAGGTTTAGGGTTCGAATGAATCTTTGCTTATTAATGATAGGGACTATATGATAGTAACTTTAACTTGATTTCTTTCTATTAGAAACCATTGGTAGTGAGTCCTTTTTACCGCCATCTATAACATAAAGCATAGGTGCTAATCTTCTGTTTCCTTTATCGGCAGAATTCATCTTCAAGTAATTTTCATATTCGTTGCGAAAGAATTCTTCTTGGGCTTTCCCTTCGTTTAACTTTGCTATGAATTTGAAAAATCGTTTCATATGAATTCCTCCTTGTGTGGTTAAAAAGTATTAGGTTAATAGTAACACACTTCAGGTGAAAATTAACCTTTTATTACAAAATAGGAAATAATAAATGGTAAAGTGGTTATATATGCTCAGTTTTCTGGTTTTGGAATACGATATTGATGTAAGGCCATCTCGTCTGTTTAGAGAGTCTCCTGTTGATCGGGTTTCGAATGAGAGTAATTAAGAGTTGGTTCAAATGCTTTTTAAAAGTGTGCTGACACTTCTAGAGAGGAAGTAGTTATTCTACTATTTACTGATGTAAATATTACTGGAGTAATATTAATTATACATTGAATATTCAGAAAATAATAGTGTAAGTTGAATTATTTCTCTCTGTATAAGATTCATGGTGAATTTTTTATATAATTTGTTTTGTGTTGTTATTAGTTTATTCCCCGTATTCACTATATTGAAACAATTTTAATGAAGAGGATATATTTGTTATTAACTTCATAGGATTAGCTAAATGCAAGGAAAAGCTTCCCACAAGGTAGGCGTGGGAAGCGGCTTTCATCATAATTGAAATCTTTTAACCTGATCTGTTAACTGTTCAGCCGATGATGCAAGTTCACTGGCATGATTGGTGATTTCATCCATTGAAGAGCTGGATTGCTGTGCTGAGGCGGACACTTGTTCAATGCCTGCTGCTGACTCTTCGGAAACGGCTGCAATGTCTTCGACGGCCTGGTTGATTTTTATGCTATTGGTAGAGATATAGTGTAAGTCATTCGTTATATGTTGTAACTTTTTGCTCATGGCTCCCACTGAATGGTTGATGGTTTCAAAGGTTTGGCCGGTAATGGTAATTTGTTGGGTGCCTTCATCTACTTGTGTATATCCATCTTCCAAGGAGTGAACGACGGTTTTAGAACCTGTTTGAATGGCTGTAACAATTCCAGTAATGTCACCCACAGAATCTGTAACTTGTTCCGCGAGTTTCCGAACTTCTTCGGCGACGACGGCAAATCCTTTTCCATGTTCGCCGGCGCGTGCCGCCTCGATGGCTGCGTTTAAGGCGAGTAAGTTGGTTTGATTGGAAATGTCCTGTATGACCTGAACGAGCTTTGAAATTTCCTGGGATTGTGAATCGAGGCCTTTTACCTCATCGACTGCCTGTTTCACAATCCTATCAATCGTTTGCATTTGTTGTACGGATTTGTGCATCATGGTTGTTCCTTCTTTTGTTAAGGACAGGATCTCGGTGGAGGTTTGGGAAATTTCTTCTCCTTCACTGTGTGCCTTTTGGATCTTTCCTGAGAATTCTTCCACCATACGGACGATTTCTGTTGCTTGGTTGGCTTGTGACTCAGAGCCTTCTGACAGCTCGTACATAGTGGTTGCAATTTGACTGCTTCCTTGTTGCACTTCATTTGCCGATTGGGTCAGCTCTTCGCTTTTGCTTGTAACGGATTCGGATACATTCAGCATGTTTTCGATGATATTGCGAAGGTTTCTCTGCATCTCGTTTGTAGAAAACGTCAATTCCCCGAGTTCATCGTTTGATGTCTGCTTAAGTGGTGCATGGTTCAGTTCACCTTTTTCCACTAGCTTCATCCTGTCTCGGATCCTTAGGATCGGTTTGGTAATGAGGTTGGCTGTCACAAGGGCAAGGCCAATTCCTGCTATGACTGTAATGATGGATAAAATGATACTCGTCTTTTTAACGGATTTTCCACTGCTGATGACGGTCTCTCCGGAAGCGACGATCAGTTTTTCGCGCTCGGAAGCGAGCTCTTTGAAGCCATCCATTATTTCCGTGCTTATGGGCGCTACTTCATTTAGCAATATTTCTTTCGCCTGTTTTTCATCTCCTTGTTCATACTGGGTAAAGACGCGTTCTTCGATCATGGTTCTCCAATCAATGCTTGTTTCAATGATTTCTTTCGTTCTCTCAGAGTCGGATAAGTCTAATAGCTCTTCTTGTAGGTGTTTGCTTTCTTCGGTATAAGCTAGGAAATCCTCTTTATATTGTTCATCTCCAAATAGGATATACCCTCTAACAAATGCCATTCTTTGCGAAAGGTTATAGAGTAATTGTTCATCTTTAATAAGAAGAGGCAATTCATGGTCGATGATATCTCTAGAATGTTTAAGAGACTTATTGCTGCTGTAAATACTATAGGCTCCTAATATGATGCATAAAGATATGACTAGCATAAATGCTAACAATACCTTTGTTTTAATCTTTTTCAAGTATACGGCCCCTTTTTCGGTAGATTAGTTTACCTTCTGTTTATCGGAAATGGGGACCGATATTTAAAGAGAAAAGGGGAAATTGGGCTGAAAAGACAGGGGATTTCTTTGTTTTTATGGAATATATTGATATGATCCCGCATATTGCGTTATGATTATAGAGAAAAGATTATAATCCGCTTTAGGCGGAAGAGGTTCTAGCTACCCTCTCAAAAAAACTAAGGAAAAGCAGCACTCTATTCTTAGGGTGCTGTTTTTTTCCGTAAAAAAGGAGTTTTTCATAATGTTGAAGAAAGAAAAGGCAGTAGTGGTGTTTAGTGGGGGACAAGACAGTACGACGTGTTTATTCTGGGCCATGAAGCGTTTTTCGGAAGTGGAGGCAGTGACGTTTGATTATAATCAGCGTCATAGCTTGGAAATTGATTGTGCACGGAATATTGCAAAGGAACTGGACATCCCCCATCATGTTTTGGATATGTCGTTGTTGAACCAGTTGGCGCCGAACGCGTTGACGAGAAGTGACATTGCTGTGGCGGACGGGGAAGAAGGGGAGTTACCGTCTACATTCGTACCGGGAAGGAATTTACTGTTCTTGTCCTTCGCAGGAGTGCTTGCAAGCCAAATTGGGGCGAAGCATATTGTAACGGGTGTTTGTGAGACGGACTTTAGCGGATATCCAGACTGCCGGGATGTGTTCATTAAATCGTTGAATGTCACTTTGAATCTCTCGATGGATCAGTCTTTTGTTATAGATACGCCGCTTATGTGGCTGAATAAAGAAGAAACATGGGAAATGGCGGATCAACTGGGTGCCTTTGATTTCGTTCGTGAAAAGACGCTGACTTGTTATAACGGAATCATAGCAGATGGCTGTGGGGAGTGTCCGGCATGCAAGCTTCGAAAAAAGGGTCTGGATGACTATGTGATTAGACGGCAGGTGAACCTATAATGTATGGGTTCAAGATTGTCGATAAGCTTCAAAAAATAGAACAGGACATTCATCGTAATCAATTGAACTATCATCAAAGACGGGTGCTCGTGAGCAAGGAATTCACGTTTGATGCAGCTCATCATCTTCATGATTATGAAGGGAAATGCAAGAATCTGCATGGCCATACGTATAAAGTCATTTTTGGCATAAGCGGCTATAATGATTCCCGTGGGTTGATGATCGACTTTGGCGACATCAAAGAAATCTGGAAAAAAGAAATCGACATTCATCTTGACCACCGCTATTTGAATGAAACGCTGCCACTTATGAATACAACAGCTGAAAATATCGTCGTCTGGATTTATGAAAAGATGGCTGATGCCCTGCAAAACAAGGACTATAAAGGGGCTAGGGTTGAATTTGTCCGTCTTTATGAAACGCCGACGAGTTATGCTGAAGCAAGACGGGAGTGGATGGACTGTGAGTAAGCTGCCCGTCATGGAAATCTTCGGGCCGACCATTCAAGGGGAAGGCATGGTCATCGGGCAAAAGACGATGTTCGTCCGGACAGCTGGGTGCGACTATTCATGTGCTTGGTGTGATTCCGCCTTCACTTGGGATGGGACAGGAAAGGAAGATATCGTCCACATGACAGCTGAAGAAATATGGGAGGAGCTAAAACTCAAGGGAGGCAAGGGTTTCTCCTTCGTGACGATATCCGGGGGCAATCCCGGCCTCTTGAAGAATATGGCTGAGTTAATCACCCTTTTAAAAGAGAAGAACATCAGAATTGGCGTGGAGACACAAGGTAGCCGGTGGCAGGATTGGTTTCTCGATATTGATGAACTGACGATATCACCAAAACCGCCAAGTTCAAGGATGAAGACCGATTTTGAAGTGCTTGATGATATCCTATCTAAGCTTTCCAATAGAAGGGATGAAAATCAAATCTCTTTGAAGATTGTCGTATTTGATGAAGCTGATTATCAATATGCGAAGAATGTACATGCCCGCTATCCAGGCATTCCTTATTACCTGCAGGTAGGCAATGATGACAGCGTGACGACGGACGATCGGCAGCTGGTCAGTGAACTGTTGGGAAAATATGAACAGTTAATTAATCGGGTGATTGCCGATGACGAACTGAATGATGTGAAGGTGCTCCCCCAGCTGCACACGTATATCTGGGGAAATAAACGGGGCGTGTAAGGAAAAGGATGGGGAGGTCATACTTTCTATTAAATGCCGTTTCTCTTCTATTATATGTTCTTTACTTTTAGATACGCGAGGGGGTACTTTTATCCTTGATTTACTCCCGTATCCAAGATAAGATGAAAAAGGAAAAAAGATAATCCGCTTGAGGCGGAAGAGGTTCTAGCTACCCTCTCAAAAAAACTAAGGAGAACAGCACTCTTTCTTAGGGTGCTGTTTTTTCCTATAAAAGGAGATTGTAAGAAATGTTAAGAGTTCTATTGTATTTATTGTCCATTGTGACCGCGAATGTGGTCACAGCCGCTTTTATGCCATTGCAATTTGGTATGTTCATCATCCCGATGGGGACATTGTTGATCGGAGGGACCTTCATCTTCCGTGATTTAGTTCAAAATAAATTTGGCAGGGCAAGGACTTATCTGTGCATTATTCTAGCATTAATTTTATCAGCAAGTGTATCATTCTTGTTAGGGGATACATTATTAATCGTATTTGCTTCAGCCCTTTCATTCGTGGTGGCGGAAACGGCAGATACGGAAATATATACTCGATTGAAGCTACCATTAAGTTGGAGGGTATTTTACTCAGGGGTAGTTGGAGGCTTTTTCGATTCCGCAATATTTGTGGTGATTGGGCTTAGTCCACTGGGGGCGAACATCTTGCCGTGGTCCTCTGTACCAGCCGCGATTGTTGGTCAAATTATTGTCAAAACGGTCATTCAGTCAATAGGGGCCATTTTATTAGGGAAAATCCATGTAAGGCTTGATAAGCGGATCAATAATGGAGGGAATGCGCTTGATGGATGATTCTAAAGAAGAAGATAAGTGCTATTGCTTGGAGGCTTTTCGCGAGAAGTATGGTCCGCAAGTCCAAGGAGAATGCTTGAAGCTTTCTTGTGCCAACTACAGAAAGCATAACCTTGATAAGCTAGAATCGAGAGAATGCGAGTAAACAAAAGGGGCTGTCCCAAAAGTCAGGAAAATGACTTTTAGGGCAACCCTTTTTTTATGAAATTTATGCACAAAAAAATCGCCCTTTTTAGTAAAATGAAGTTACCACACACCATTTACGAAAGGACGATTTTTTATGAGCAATCCAAAGATCACTACAGAAAATTATAACATGGAACAAACTATACTACCACTCACCATTCAAGAGGAAACTATCGTTCCTCAAAAACGAAATTCTACACCTACTTTTATTCCCTATGATAACCAACAAACCACTGTTATTTTTGACATTCAGGATCTCATTCCGGTTC
>NZ_JBIWDK010000008.1:0-165363 GCF_044761985.1 Peribacillus sp. NPDC097224
ACCCGTTCCCATTCCGAACACGGCAGTTAAGCTCTTCAGCGCCGATGGTAGTTGGGGGTTTCCCCCTGTGAGAGTAGGACGCCGCCAAGCATATAATATGGAGGATTAGCTCAGCTGGGAGAGCATCTGCCTTACAAGCAGAGGGTCGGCGGTTCGATCCCGTCATCCTCCACCATTATTTTTTACACCTGCCGGTGTAGCTCAACTGGTAGAGCAACTGACTTGTAATCAGTAGGTTGGGGGTTCAAGTCCTCTTGCCGGCACCATTTTTATAGTAAGACAAGCATGAGCCATTAGCTCAGTTGGTAGAGCATCTGACTTTTAATCAGAGGGTCGAAGGTTCGAATCCTTCATGGCTCATCATTTTTTCATGCGGGTGTGGCGGAATTGGCAGACGCACCAGACTTAGGATCTGGCGCCGCAAGGCGTGGGGGTTCAAGTCCCTTCACCCGCATCATTCATGCGGAAGTAGTTCAGTGGTAGAATACAACCTTGCCAAGGTTGGGGTCGCGGGTTCGAATCCCGTCTTCCGCTCCACTTTTCGTATGTGCCGGGGTGGCGGAACTGGCAGACGCACAGGACTTAAAATCCTGCGGTAGGTGACTACCGTACCGGTTCGATTCCGGTCCTCGGCACCATCTTAATATGCGCCCGTAGCTCAATTGGATAGAGCATCTGACTACGAATCAGAAGGTTGTAGGTTCGACTCCCGCCGGGCGCACCATGTTTTTTTGCGGGAAGTAGCTCAGCTTGGTAGAGCACTTGGTTTGGGACCAAGGGGTCGCAGGTTCGAATCCTGTCTTCCCGACCATGTGATTTTTAATGAAATGGGGCCTTAGCTCAGCTGGGAGAGCGCCTGCCTTGCACGCAGGAGGTCAGCGGTTCGATCCCGCTAGGCTCCACCATTTTTTCAAAAAAGAAAACTTATATTATTTTGGCGGTGTAGCTCAGCTGGCTAGAGCGTACGGTTCATACCCGTGAGGTCGGGGGTTCGATCCCCTCCGCCGCTACCAATAAATATAAGGACCTTTAGCTCAGCTGGTTAGAGCAGACGGCTCATAACCGTCCGGTCGTAGGTTCGAGTCCTACAAGGTCCACCATAGAATTTTTTCTTAGCCATGGAGGTATACCCAAGTTCGGCTGAAGGGATCGGTCTTGAAAACCGACAGGGGAGTCAAATCCCGCGGGGGTTCGAATCCCTCTACCTCCTCCATTTGTTTTAAAAGCAACAAGTTGTTTTAAAACAACCTTACATATTAGGAAGTAAAAAAACAGTATTCATGAAAACTTGGTGCAAAATGATTCATTATTACCGTCGCGGGGTGGAGCAGTCCGGTAGCTCGTCGGGCTCATAACCCGAAGGTCGCAGGTTCAAATCCTGTCCCCGCAATCATTAGGTCCCGTGGTGTAGCGGTTAACATGCCTGCCTGTCACGCAGGAGATCGCGGGTTCGATTCCCGTCGGGACCGCCATTTTTTAGGCTCAGTAGCTCAGTCGGTAGAGCAAAGGACTGAAAATCCTTGTGTCGGCGGTTCGATTCCGTCCTGAGCCACCATTACAATTTCATATTACGGCGATTGTGGCGAAGTGGTTAACGCACCTGATTGTGGTTCAGGCATTCGTGGGTTCGATTCCCATCAGTCGCCCCATTTCGCGGGTGTAGTTTAGTGGTAAAACCTCAGCCTTCCAAGCTGATGATGAGGGTTCGATTCCCTTCACCCGCTCCAATATGGGCCTATAGCTCAGCTGGTTAGAGCGCACGCCTGATAAGCGTGAGGTCGATGGTTCGAGTCCATTTAGGCCCACCATATTTTATTGTTCCGCAGTAGCTCAGTGGTAGAGCATTCGGCTGTTAACCGAACGGTCGTAGGTTCGAGTCCTACCTGCGGAGCCATGGGGAAGTACTCAAGAGGCTGAAGAGGCGCCCCTGCTAAGGGTGTAGGTCGCGCGAGCGGCGCGAGGGTTCAAATCCCTCCTTCTCCGCCATTCGGCCCGTTGGTCAAGCGGTTAAGACACCGCCCTTTCACGGCGGTAACACGGGTTCGATTCCCGTACGGGTCATAAAAAGAAGCATACTTATGTATGCTTCTTTTTTTATGACTGTTTTTCTTGAAGAGATGCGACAAGGTTGATGCAGTCTATTTACTTATTATAGATGTATTTAATCAATCCGATGTTTAATAAAGCTAATTCTATCTATTTAACCGATTGCGTAATGTGCATTCCTACCATAATGATCACTCCTATTCCTACTAATACTCTATCAATGTTAAGTTCGCTGAAGGCTGTGCAATAAAATAGCCTATTCCCCCCGTTGAAACAAACATTTCAGCAGCAATTACACCAACCAAGGACTGCCCGATTCCTACACGTAATCCAGATACAATTTGGGGTAAAGAACCTGGAAGAGCGACCGTAAGGAAAGTTTGAAGCTGAGAAGCTCCGAAAGCCTTTGTCACTCTTGTGAGATTGGGGTCAAGATTCTGTACACCGGACATGGTATTGAGAATAATCGTGAATACACCTTCGAGAAAGACGAGTAATACTTTGCTAGGAAATCCGACTCCCACCCATACCATGATTAAAGGCAGTAGGACAATGCGAGGGGTACCTAGCATTGCGGTTAGAAAAGGATCAAAAGCTTTATACCTAAAGGTTTGTACCATCCAGTAATTAGTCCGATGCCCATCCCTACGAAAGCAGCTAGAATGAATCCTACGAAAAAATTCTTAAGTGTGAATGCCAAATTTTCCAAAAGTACACCGCTTACAGCTAGTTGATATCCGACCTGTACCATTTGCAATGAAGAACTTAAAAATATAGGATTGATTACTCTAAATTGATAGAGTAACTCCCAAAAGTTGAGTACACTTAAGAAGCTAATCAAACCTATATAGGGTGGTCAGCTACATCGTAGGAGTCTTTTTTCTATAAGTTTGATGTTTCCCTCTATAAAGGAAGAGACCTTTTATTAGGATGGGCATATAATATGTCTTCCGTCACTGGACGGTATCTTAATTTATAGAATATATAGGAGCCTGTAATCCTTTTACAAAAAAAAGACCGCAAGTAAATTCAGAAGAATTTCTTGCGGTCTTTTTATATTTCACTTTTTACTCGAGATTTGCGTGTCGGCCATACATTTTATTCGTATCCAATCCCTTTTTATCCATTATCCTTAAAATGACGCTATCGAAGAAAAGTAAAAGAGTCTGCTCAAATAGAGAGCCCATCGGTTGGATTGTTTGGTAATGACCTTCCGACTGGTCTTTTGGTGAACCAGGCAGCTTTATTGAGTAATCCGCCAATTTTCCAATGGTCGATTCGGGGGAAATGGTTACGGTCGCAATGGTTCCACCGATATTCGTTGCTTTCTCTGCTATGGAAATCAAACTTTTTGTTTCTCCCGAACCGGTTCCAAGGATTAAAAGGTCATCTTTTTCGAAGGTGGGGGTGACGGTTTCACCTAATACATATGCATCTATCCCCATATGCATCATTCGCATGGCAAAGGATTTACCCATCAGCCCGGATCTTCCTGCACCTGCTACAAAAACTTTCTTTGCTTCAAGAATCCGATTAACCAATTGTTCAGCTTCTTCGTCAGCTATTAAGTCTACTGAACGACTTAGCTCTTGTATGATTTTAGCCATATATTGAGAAGTCTGCATGATACTTATTAGCCTTGTTTAATTAATTCTTGTATTTGGGCAGCTGTCCCTTTAATATCATCTTGTCCAGTGATGCCTCCGCCAACAATGATAAGGTCAGGTTGTACTTTAATGACTTCCGGAAGTGTATCTAATTTTATGCCGCCTGCAATAGCCGTTTTTGCATTCTTTACAACGCGTTTAATGGTTTGAAGGTCCTCAAAAGAGTTTTTTCCAACAGCTTGAAGATCGTAGCCAGTGTGTACACAGATGTAATCGACGCCAAATGCATCCAATTCTTTCGCACGAGTTTCAAGATCTTTCACAGCGATCATATCAACAAGGATTTTTTTGCCTTGTTTTTTAGCTTCTTCTACAGCCCCTTTGATGGACATATCTTCAGCTGCACCAAGAATCGTGATGATATCAGCGCCAGCTTCAGATGCCTTCATCACTTCGTAACCGGCTGCATCCATAATTTTAAGGTCAGCTAATACTTTTAAAGAAGGGAAAGCTGCTTTCATTTCTTTAACAGCCCGAAGCCCTTCATTAATAACTACCGGTGTACCGATTTCTACGATATCTATATATTCTTCCACCTGTTTAACCAATTCAATTCCTTCTTGAATGTTTACTAAGTCCAATGCCAATTGTAATTCCATTTATCCTTCACTCCCACTAGTATGTTTTAGTATGTTGCACAGTAAGTATGTACCTCTCACGTTCATTCAATGCACAGCAAGAAAATCATCTTGACTATACAATGTATCATATACTAAGTATAATATTTTTGTTAGTACGCACTTTTATTATACATAGTGTTAAAAAGTATACCATGGGATGCAGGATTCTAAATATGGAGGTAATTCAGATGACAAGGCTAGAGAATAAAACATTCAATTGTGAGAAGGAATTGACCCTTTCTGTTATTGGGGGAAAATGGAAGATGCTTATTTTATGGCACTTAGGCAAGCAGGGGACCAAGCGTTTTGGTGAATTGAAGGCACTTATGCCGGGCATCACTCAAAGAATGCTGGTTAACCAGCTTCGAGAGCTGGAAGAAGATCTTATTGTTCATCGCGAGGTTTATCCAATCGTACCTCCCAAAGTGGAATACTCTCTGACAGAACAAGGAGAAAGCCTGATGCCGATTCTTGATTCGATGTATAATTGGGGTAAAAATTATATGGAGAATGTCGTTGGAGGCCAAGAAGATAGTAAAGAGAGTATCAAGTAGAAAACGATTTCTTTTAAGCCTTATAAGGATAGCATTAAAAAAGTGCTGACCCCGTACAAAGTTCTGTACAAGGTCTGGCACTTTTTTATTTTTCATCTATATAGCTGTCTTTCTTCTTGTAAGGGATATTGCCCATTTTAGAATCAATCTTCCGGTCATCGAGCATGTCTTCGTATTCTTCTTTGTTCTCGTTGGATACGACTTGACGATTTTTCCCTTCTATATCATTGGCTGCATATCCTTCATAGTCTTCAGGGAATGTCTCGGTATCGTCTTCTGTATCATAAAGTTCGTTATAGCTTGTGCGATTATGCTGATAGTCTGCCGGAGTGTCTGATGTTCCGAATTGGGCGACTTCACCGAAACTGTCCTCTTTGACCGTATTTTCGTCGTCTGTATCTGAATGGCGCCTGTTCTCAAAGTTATCTCCCTTAGAAGGGATTAGGATATCTTCCTCGGCTGGCCTATATTCATCGGTCACGTCGTCATGGACTTTTTGTTCTGGTGTATGCTCGATACAATATAAGGTGGAAGGAACCACTTCAAGCCGTTCATATGGGATATCTTTGTCGCACTCCTTACAAACACCGTATGTTCCTTCTTTTATGGCTTCTAGGGCAAGATCGATTTTTCCGATTTCCTCTTCCGCGTGCTCATTGATGGCTTGATATCTTTCCTTGTCGAAAAGCTCGGTGCCTAAGTCGGCGGGGTGATTATCATAGGAAGAGATTTCGCCGGAAAAGTCGGTTTGTGACTGTTTGGTTACAGTCTCATCATTCTTGATTCTTTGTTGAAGCTGTTCTTTTTCACTTAACAGTTCTTCTTTTAATTTCAGGATTTGTTTTTCAGTCGCCATTGGTTTCCTCTCCTTTTATAAGTACGATTATGGTTTCATCGTTGTTTTTTGTGTAGTTATTAGTAAGTACCCGAATCAGCGGGGTGGGAAACAACGAAAAAACCCCATGCACCATGCACGGGGTTTAAAGCTTTGCGTTTATTGAATGAAATAATGGATGAGTAAACCGATGAACATCAGTAAACCGAAGAACGTATTCGTTTGTGCCGTTGCTTTCATCGCTGGCACCATTGTGATGGCTTCCGTTTTACCTGCAAAGCCTTTGATGGCAGTCAGGGCCTTCGGAATGCTTAGGAAAGAAAGCAGGATCCAAGGTGTTACGTCTCCCAAGAGAATCAGTCCGACAACCCACACATAACAGAATGCAAACATGACGGACATGAAAGTTAGTGCATTTTTCCTTCCCATAACGACAGGCATCGTTTTGCGGCCATGGGCCTTATCGCCGTCATGGTCCCGAAGGTTATTCGATAGATTGATCAATCCGACAAGAACACCGCTTGGTACGGCAATCAGGATGGCCAAGGAAGAAACTGTACCGGTCTGGATGAAGTAGGCGATCAAGATGATCAAGAAGCCCATGAATAGACCGGAAAAAAGTTCCCCGAATGGTGTGTATGATATCGGTAGCGGACCTCCGGTATAAAGGTAGCCGACCAGCATGCAAACAAGACCGACAGCGGCAATCCACCAAGATGAAGCGGCGCAAATATAGATTCCTAGTAAAAGAGAGATTCCATACATGCTAAGGGCCAAGGTCATGATCAGTTTCGGGGTCATGCCATGACGGACGATACCGCCACCGATGCCGACTGATTCTTCGGTATCAAGGCCCCTTTTGAAATCATAGTATTCATTAAATAAGTTCGTTGCAGCTTGAATAAGGATGCTTGCGATCATCATGGCCGCAAATAATAACCAATTTACGCCATCCTCTAACAAGGCAAGGACGGTTCCAAGCAGGACGGGAACAAAAGCTGCGGTAAGTGTATGTGGACGAATTAACTCCCACCAGATTTTCCAGGTTCGTTTAAGGGGAAGCTCGTCGTATTCTGTGTGCATTATTTCTCTCCTCAAAATCATGATCAGTACCTTAAAATTATAACAAAGATTGAATTTGTTCACAAAAGGATATCCTATAAAATGTAGGAAAAGTGTTCGAGCGTGTCAAAGGGATTTGATGAGCCGGGACTTCCAAATTGAAGGAGATGCTACATCATTATCTAAGAATCATATAATAAGGAAAAAAGCAGGCATGATTTGTCGGTTCGAGGGTGGTTTTATTGACATGAGGTTAAACGGAGGTGTATCTTTAAATAGGTTAAAAAGCTTTTAAAATGTACGATTTGGGGGGATATTTTTGGCTATCTCGAAAGAAACTGAACGGTTTCAGGGACTGGCTATGGCCATACAAAAGGCGAAGAACTTGAATGAACAAGTTCTATTCAGTCATATTAAGAAAATAGAGTGCAACAACCCCCTTTCATTTTATCAAGCTGGAAGAGAACGGTATAAGGGTGAACGCTTCTTTTGGCAGGATCCCGCAAAAGATATAACCATTACTGGTTTAGGCAACGTTAAGAAAATCCAGGCGGCACCAAATGCCGACCGTTATAGAGAAGTTGAAATGAGCTGGATCAAGCTGCAGAATACTGCTGTTACAACAGGAGTGACCGATGTGGATGCGACCGGCCCTTTGCTATTTGGGGGCTTTTCTTTTGATTATGAAACCAACAGTTCGTTCCTATGGAATCAATTTGGGGACAATCTGTTCTATATACCTGCCTTCATGCTATCGATAGTGGAGGGGGAGGCCTACTTAACGACAAACCTACTTTGTTCGCCGGATGATTCAGAAAAACTCTTCATAGATATGATAAACGAAAGGGAAGCATTCCTTACCGAAAACTTGGATGATGGCGAAATACCGGCCAATGTCTTTGTTGAGCAGAAGGAAGTCGAACCTGAGGCATGGAAGAAGACCGTTGCGCGGGCCGTTGAGGAAATTAAGACGACGGATCTTGATAAGATCGTTCTGGCAAGGGAATTGCGCCTTGTGTTTGAACGCTCCATCGATTCGAAACAGGTTCTAGAGCAACTGCTTGCCGAGCAGCCGATGAGCTATATTTTCTGTTTAGAGGCAGGCGGTGACTGTTTTGTCGGGGCCACTCCTGAGCGATTAATCAAAAAGCAGGGAAATGAAGTCTTTTCAACTTGTCTTGCCGGATCAATGGGCCGGGGGAAAACCGAAGAAGAGGATACTCGTCTAGGTAATGAACTTCTTTTGGATCAAAAGAATCTACAAGAGCACAAGTACGTCGTTTCGATGATTACCAACGCTTTTGAAGCCGTATGTGATGAGGTCATCATTCCATCAGGACCGAAGTTGATGAAAAACCGTCATATACAGCATTTGTTTACACCGGTGAAAGGTACGTGTAAAGCGGATACGACTATTTTCGAGTGTGTCGAGAATCTCCATCCAACGCCGGCATTGGGTGGGCTTCCAAAAGAGAAAGCTGTCACACGCATTCGGGAAATAGAAGGTCTGGAACGAGGCTTTTATGCGGGACCACTCGGCTGGGTGGATTCGAAGGGGAACGGTGAATTCGCGGTTGGAATCCGTTCCGCACTATTACAGGACAATGAGGCATCGCTTTTTGCAGGATGTGGCGTGGTAGAAGATTCAACACCGGAAAGTGAATTCCAGGAAACGGGGATTAAATTCAACCCGATGTTAAGTGCTTTAGGAGGAAAAATGAATGAATGACCGAGATGCATTGACAGCCTATGCTGCTTCATTTGTCGATGAGCTGGCACAAAATCGAATGAAGCATGTGGTCGTGAGCCCTGGTTCACGTTCTACACCTCTTGCTTTATTGATGGTGGAACATCCTGATATTCAGGTACATATTAATGTCGATGAGCGTTCGGCGTCTTTTTTTGCTCTTGGATTGGCTAAGGCATTAAAAGAACCAGTCGGACTTCTTTGTACGTCCGGAACGGCTGCGGCGAACTTTCATCCTGCCGTCATTGAGGCTTTCTATTCAAGGGTGCCCCTAGTTGTCCTGACAGCTGATCGGCCCCATGAGCTACGAGATGTCGGAGCTCCACAGGCCATCGACCAAATCAATTTATATGGAAAGCAAGTGAAGTGGTTTGTCGAGATGGCGCTTCCGGAGAGCAGTGATGAAATGATCCGGTATGCGAGGACCATCGGAGCGAGAGCGGTAGCGACGGCATCCATGGAACCTTCAGGACCTGTCCACTTGAACTTCCCTTTACGTGAGCCACTCATTCCAGATTTAAAACAAGCCAAGGAATATAGGCAAAGTAAGGAAACGCCGACTGTGATGATCGATAGTGGGATACGCTCACTAACGGCCGCACAATTAGACGGATTGACCTCTACTTTGTCAAAAGCAAAACAAGGCATCATCGTGTGTGGGGAACTTAGGAACCCAGAGATGAAGGATGCCATCATCACATTAGCAGACAAGCTTGGGTTCCCGATACTGGCTGACCCGCTTTCTCAGTTACGGAGCGGCACACATGACAAAGACGCCATCATCGAGGCTTATGATACATTTTTGCGTGATGAAGCTGCCAAGGCTGCATTCCAACCGGATGTCGTGCTTCGATTCGGCTCGATGCCAGTTTCGAAGCCCCTGCTTTTATTCTTGAAAAAACAAAAGCAGGCTTTGACATTGGTCATCGATGGTGGTGCAGGATGGCGTGAACCGGCTGGATTGGCCACGAGCATGATCTATTGTGATGAAGTCGACTTTTGTCATCGCATCGGTGAAAAATTACCTGAAGCAACAGACAGAGACTGGCTTGGTTTGTGGCAATCCATCAATGGAGCGACGAAGAATGCCTTATCTTCCATCCAGGATGAATCGGAGTTGAGTGAAGGAAAGCTCTTTTCCTTACTCCAGGACATGATGCCGGTAGGTTCGACCGTATTTGTCGGGAACAGTATGCCTATCCGGGATTTGGATACGTTCTTTTTAAACAACGAGAAAAGCATCAAGACGATGGCGAACCGTGGGGCAAACGGAATTGATGGTGTCGTTTCCACGGCAATCGGTGTGAGCACGGTTACCGAAAATACGGTGCTGGCCATAGGTGATTTAAGCTTTTTCCATGATATGAACGGATTGCTTGCAGCCAAACTGCAAAAGCAGAACATCACGGTCCTGTTGATCAACAATGATGGCGGAGGGATCTTCTCCTTCCTTCCACAGGCGAAAGAAAAGGAACATTTCGAAACGTTATTCGGAACGCCGCACGGACTTGATTTCTCCCATGCTGCTTTGCTTTATGGAGGGAAATATAACAAGGTGCGGAATTGGGATGAATTAAAACAAGTGTTCACGGATTCCTTTGAAATACCTGGATTGAAAATCATTGAAGTGCCTACAGAGCGGGAATCCAATATGCAAACCCATCGAAATTTGTGGAGTTTTGTTTCCCAGGAAATAAAGCGGGTGCTTGATGGGGAAATTTCATGAAAATTGTCAGTGGAGATGTCACATATGCTGTTGAAATAGCGGGAAATGGTGAACCTATAGTATGTCTACATGGGTTCACCGGGAACCGGGATACATGGGACTTTCTTGTTCCCATGTTGCAGGACCGCTATTCTTTGATCATGGTTGATATCATCGGCCATGGGGAAACGATGGCGCCTGATGATTTCCAGCGGTATGGGATGGAGCAAGTAGCAAAGGATTTGAAGCTTATTCTAGAGAAATTGAAGCTGCGAAAAGCCCATATCCTTGGTTACTCGATGGGTGGCAGATTAGCATTGGCGTTCTCTTGCTTGTATCCAGAGTATGTTCATACATTGATGCTGGAAAGTTCCTCTCCGGGTCTAAGGACAGAAGAGGAGCGAGAACACCGCAGGGGCAACGATGCGAAGCTTGCCAAGCGAATCCTTGAACATGGCATGGAAGCGTTTGTCGAACAGTGGGAAAACATCCCGTTGTTTGAAACCCAAAAAAGGTTGTCCACAGATATACAAACTGCCATTCGACAGCAACGGCTCGCAAATACACCGATCGGTCTGTCGAACAGCTTGCTCGGCATGGGGACAGGAAACCAACCATCCTATTGGGAAAATCTTGAGACCCTGGATTTTCCCGTGTTGCTTGTGACAGGTGAATTGGATGAAAAATTCTGCCATATCGCTGAAATGATGCAAAGTCGATTGAAAAATGTCGAATGGAAAAAAATTAATGACGTCGGGCATGCAATTCATGTGGAAGATGGGCAAAAGTTTGGTAAAATAATAAATGGGTTTTTAAAGCGAAATTAAGGAGGAAATACGATGACAATTCAATGGGAAACTATTCGTGAATATGACGAAATTTTATACGAGAAGTATAATGGCATTGCAAAAGTATCGATTAACCGTCCGCATGTACATAATGCATTCACGCCAAAGACGACTGCAGAAATGATTGATGCTTTTGCTAGAGCACGTGATGATGCAAGCATCGGTGTTATCATTTTGACAGGTGTAGGCGGAAAAGCCTTCTGTTCAGGTGGAGACCAAAAGGTACGCGGGAATGGCGGATATGTTGGGGAAGATAATATCCCACGCCTGAACGTACTTGATTTACAACGCTTGATCCGTGTGATTCCAAAACCGGTCGTAGCGATGGTTGCAGGTTGGGCAATTGGCGGCGGTAATGTATTGAATGTCGTTTGTGACTTAACAATCGCTGCTGACAATGCGGTCTTCGGTCAAACTGGTCCGAACGTGGGAAGCTTCGATGCCGGTTACGGTTCAGGTTACCTAGCTCGTATCGTTGGACATAAGAAAGCGCGTGAAATCTGGTACCTATGCCGTCAATACAATGCACAAGAAGCATTGGATATGGGCTTAGTCAACACAGTTGTGCCTCTAGATCAATTAGAAGCCGAAACAGTTAAATGGTGTGAGGAAATGCTTGAGAAGAGCCCAACAGCGCTTCGTTTCTTAAAAGCAGCGATGAACGCCGATACAGATGGACTTGCTGGACTTCAACAACTTGCTGGAGACGCAACTCTTTTATACTACACAACAGATGAAGCAAAAGAAGGCCGCGACGCGTTCAAAGAAAAACGTGATCCAGACTTCGGACAATTCCCTCGTTTCCCTTAATGAAAAAAGTAAGAGAATGAGTGGTTAGATTAGGGGGCAGCTTGGCGGAATTATTCGTCGAGCTGTTTTCTATATACAAAGGAAAAGGAGAGGGCTCTTGGATGACTGAAGAGAAATTGCCGAATTGGCTGAAAAACCGTGCTCATTTATCACCTGACCGTCCGGCGATCGAGTTTGAAGGGAGCACGTATACGTTTCTTGAATTACATAGGTTGACGGAAAATATGGCGGGGAAATTGGCAGCTAGTGGGATAAAGGCTGGTGAACCATGCGCGGTTTTACTTCGGAATCATATTGATAGCGTCGTCATGATTCATGCACTCTTTTATTTGGGCGCGAAAATCGTGGTGCTCAATAATAAGCTGACGGTCAAGGAATTATCTTGGCAAATCAAGGACAGCGAGTCAATGAGGCTGATTTCGGAAGAAGGGTTTATCGAAAAGCTTTCCGGGATCCAATCGTTGCTTCCGGATGTAGAGGTTCTTTTTAAAGAAGAGTTGCCTGCCCAAGGAACCGCTGATATACGCGATGACTTCTATCTGGAAGATACTGCGACGATCATGTATACATCGGGTACGACGGGCCATCCAAAAGGCGTCATCCAATCGTTCGGCAATCACTGGTGGAGCGCGGTCGGCTCCGTATTGAACCTTGGCTTGAGGGAAGAGGACAGCTGGTATTGTGCCGTTCCGATTTTTCATATAAGCGGGTTATCGATTCTGATGAAAAGTGTAATCTATGGAATGAAAGTCGTGTTGGTCGAGAAATTCGATGAACATGAGGCAAACCGGGCCATCTTGAATAATGGTGTGACGATGATATCGGTTGTGACGGCGATGTTGAATAGAATGCTGCATGACCTTGGTGCTGCGCGTTATCCGGAAACATTTCGTTGCGCACTGCTAGGCGGAGGCCCTGCACCTGTACATATGCTCGAAGCCTGCAGGGAAAAAGGAATACCCGTTTATCAGACCTACGGCATGACGGAAACAGCTTCGCAAATCGTGACACTTGCCCCGGAAAATGCGATGACAAAGGTTGGGTCTGCCGGTAAGGCCTTGTTCCCTTCCCAACTAAGGATAGAGAAGGACGGCAAGATATGCGGACCGGGTGTACCGGGTGAGATTGTCGTATCGGGTCCGAATGTAACGAAAGGCTATCTCAATCGTTTGGATGCGACAGAGCAAGCGATTTCAGAGGGCTGGCTTTACACGGGGGATCTGGGTTACCTTGATGAAGAAGGGTTTTTATACGTGCTTGACCGGCGTTCGGACTTAATCATTTCTGGAGGGGAGAATGTCTATCCAGCCGAGATTGAGAATGTCCTAAGTACGCACCCAGCCGTTTTCGAGGCGGGTGTCACCGGTATCGATCATGAAACATGGGGGCGGGTGCCGCTTGCTTTCGTTGTCAGGCATAAAGGCATGGAAGTTAGCGAAGCTGAGCTGTTGGCCCATTGCCGAGAGGGGCTAGCTGCTTATAAAATTCCCCGCAACGTATTATTTCTTGAAGAACTGCCACGCAATGGTGCAAGTAAGCTCTTGCGCAGGGAACTGAAGAAGCGATGGGGGGACCAGAAATGAAGTTGACATCCATCACTTTAAGGTTCGTGAAGGCCCCTTTAAAGCGGCCATTCACGACCCATCTGGAAACCGTGACGGAACGGGAAGTCATCGTTGTCGAAGCACGAGATCAAGATGGGGGTATTGGATACGGGGAGGCAGTGCCATTTTCGAGTCCATGGTACACCGAGGAAACGGTGAAAACCTGTTTTCATATGTTGGAGGACTTCCTGATTCCTAAGACGTTGGCATTCGATTTGACGCATCCCAATCAGCTTGCGGGCCTTTGGAGCGGTATCAGAAGGAATGCCATGGCAAAGTCGGCCTTGGAACAGGCAATCTGGGATTTGTATGCCAAGCAAGAGGGCATCTATCTCGGAAAGCTATTCGGGGGGGAACGAACCGAAGTGGATGCTGGGGTCGTCGTTGCCTCCGATCACATAGAGGATGCACTCCGGCAAATAGAGGAAGGCTTGGCGGTCGGCTATCGACGCTATAAAATCAAGATCAATCCAGCAAATGATACGGAATACCTGACGCAAATCCGGAGGGCCTATCCAGATATCCCCTTGATGGTGGATGCGAATTCGGCCTACTCGCTTTCGGATGTCCCTCACCTGCAAAAGCTGGATGACTTTCAGCTTATGATGATCGAGCAGCCTCTTGGGCATGATGATATCGTCGAACATGCCATTTTGCAAAAGCAGCTGAGGACACCGATCTGCCTTGATGAAAGCATCAATTCCTACCATGATGCGAAAAGTGCGCTGATGCTAAAGAGCTGCGGAGTGATCACGATCAAAATGGCGAAGGTCGGAGGTTGGTCCCAAGCGGTCAAAATCCATGATCTTTGTGTGGAACAGGATATTCCCCTTTGGTGTGGTGGCATGATTGAGTTCGGCATATCACGTGCCCATAACCTTGCACTGGCCACGTTAAAGGGATTCACGATTCCGGGAGATATTTCTTCCTCGTCACGTTATTGGGAGCATGACATCATCGAACCGGAAGTCATCGTGAAAAATGGCGTCATTAAGGTTCCGGACAAACCGGGAATCGGTTTTGACATCCGTGAGAAGCGGTTGGATGAACTGACAAGCTATAGGGTCGTTTATAAGTAATGAAAACCCCGATGTAATAGGGGGGAGATTATAGTGAGTAGATGAAGCTGTCATGGGGCAGCTTTTTTGCTATGGATAAAGGAGAGAACTGGATCGGTTTCCGATTCGGCGACTCTATTACAATCGTAACTGGTTTTACCTTCCTCCTCATTTATCGATTGAATGATTAGTCCTTAATAAATATTTATATTCAAAAATGGGGCTTTGTCTATTTTTCCTTTTATGGATTATTTTGTATAATGTAAGAAAGCGAAAACATTTTAGAGAAAGGGAGGGGGGAAGAATATGAAAAAGCCGTACCTTATTGCAGAGGTTTTGTTAAGAAGGGGGATGCCGGATTTTGTCATTAAGGAAATCACTGCATTAGCGGAGTGCGAGTTGTTTCTTTTGAAAAGAAAATGGGGAATCTATGACCGGACGAAGGAAGCATGAAAGGAACCGTCTTCATGGTATGAATCGGTCCCTTTTTATATGGGCTATTCCTTGTTAAGGCGGTATCGATTGACAGGGCGGCCAATATTGCCATACTGGACATCAAGTTGAAGGATTTCTTCATCATGTAAGTACTCGAGATAGCGTCGGGCCGTCACCCGCGCAATGCCGATTCCATCGGCGACGTCCTCTGCGGATAGAGAGCCAGGTTGGGTTTTGATGAATTTCGTGACCTGTTCCAGAGTGGACCCGTTCAACCCTTTGGGGACATCTTTTTTCAATGTCTGCTTAGGAGACGATTGGTTTTGGAAGAGAAGGCGATCCAGTTGGGTTTGAGAGATAGAATGATCTGGTTCAACTTCCATGCGAAAGGCATAATATTGCTCAAGTGTATGTTGCAGCCTTTCGAATTTAAAGGGTTTGATTAAATAATCAAAGGCTCCATTCTGAATCATTTTCCGGATGGTTTTCTGATCATTGGCCGCCGAGATGATGATGACGTCGACATCAAGTTGGTCTTTCCTTATTTGATAAAGCGTATCCACGCCATTCAAGTTCGGCATGAAGATGTCCAAAATGACAAGATCCGGTTTTAGCTTCTTGATTTTTTCAAGACCTTCCAGTCCATTATTAGCCGTATCCACCACGGTAAAGGCGGAAAGGCGCTCGATAAATTGTTTATTTACCTCCTGGACCATTGGGTCATCTTCAATTAAAAGTACACATATTTGATTGGTCATTTGATCTCCTCTATATCCTGCATGGGAAAGGAAAGAAAAAAGCTGGTCCCTTCGTTAGGCCGCGTCGTAAAACTCATTTCGCCATGCGCCTTTTTTACAATTTGATTGATTAGATAAAGTCCTATTCCCGATCCCTCGGAACCTTTTGTCGTGAAACCATACTCGAAAATATCCTTATGTATAGGTTCGGGAATGCCCGGTCCATTGTCTTCCAGCACGATTTGACAATGCCGTTCATCTTGATAGATGGACAGATAGACCTGCTTGGATTCTTCGGTCGAATATTTCAGTGCCGCAAAAGAATTCTCTATCAGATTTCCGACAATCAAGACAAAATCATGATAATCCAAGTCAGGTGGAAAGCGGTCCAGCTTCGTATGCTTATCCATGGTAAGCTCGATGCCAAGCTCCCTGCCTATGGAAACCTTACTCAAAAGCAGCCCCACTAAATTATCATCGTGTATGTGCTTCGTTAAGAACCTGGTCAATTCCTCCTGTTCCTCGGTGATCTGAAAAATATACTGTAGAGCATCGTCTAAATTTCCTAGTTGTATCAATCCGGCGATCGTATGTAGCTTGTTCATATGTTCATGATTTTGTACACGCAGAGCTTCCACGAATGCCTTTACGCTTGTCAGTTCCTCGGCAAGCTTCGTCACATCCGTCCGGTCTTGGAAAATGGCCACGGCGCCGACGGTCTTATCGTCTATCTTGATCGGTACCCGGTTGCTCAGGATGTTTTTTTGCTGGACGGAAATTTCCTGATTGACGATGGGAGTTGTCCGTTCCAAAACTTCTGGGAGGCGGGTATCATCCACCACATCCGTGATTTTTTTGCCGATCACGGAACCGCTTATGTTCAGCATCTGTTTGGCCTTTTCATTGAATATCGTAATGATCTGATTAGTGTCAATGGCGATGACCCCTTCATGCATGGCATTGAAGGCGGCCGTCCTTTCAACGAGCATCTGGGAAATCTGGTGGGGCTCAAGCTGGAAGGTTTCCTTTTTAATGCGCCTGGCCAGTAGCCATGAGCCGCATACACCAAACAGAAGCGTCAAAAAGAGAAGAAGCAGGATTTCCGTCTTTAAGTCAGTGATGACTTCCGGGATCGTCGGCAGGATGTTCCCGACAAGGACGACACCTATCTGTTTGTTTTCTTCATTTAGGATGGGAACGAAGGCACGAACGGAAACGCCAAGTTCCCCTACGGCTTTCGAGATATATTCATGTTCTGCAAAAGCGGCACGCTCATCATTGCTTTTCGATAAGGTCCCCAGTTGGCTGTAAACCGGATGGGAGTACCGCATATGTTTTTCATTCAGGACAACGATATAATCGGCCTGATGAATTTTTCTTAAATTTTCAATGATGGGATTCAGTTCGGTCCAGCCTTCCGGTTCCAGGACCATCTTTTGTACTTCGGGAAGTTCTGCAATCGTATGGGCCGTGATCATCGAACGGGCACCGGTTTCCTCTTCCCTGATGGAGACGATATTCCCAAAAATGATAATCCCACCAATGAGGATGGAAAAGGCCACGATTATAAAGGATAGCAGGGTGATCTTTAATTGAATCGGCATATGAAAGGATTTATCCATTTGTTTTCCTCCATTAGATCTCTCCTTAATACTACCAGAATCTTCGGTTATTTTCGCCCAATTTCCTAGGTTGTCATACAACGGTGAAAAAGCTGTGATAGAATGAACGTATAATGTGAAGCGTTCGGTAAGGAGATGTCACTATGCGTGCTTACGGGGGATACCTGGTGTTAATCGGAATAGGGGTATTGGTTGCGGTTTATATCGCCTTTCAATCGTTCTTTACAAGCTTTGGGTTCGATTTGCCCATAGATGAGGAACAGGTTGGAATGGAGGATCAAATCGTGATTAAGTTCAGTCATGTGGTGGCTGAGAATACACCCAAGGGTTTGGCGGCAAGCCGGTTTGCGGCCCTTGTGGACGAATATACCGATCACCGTGTCAAAATTGAGGTGTATCCGAATCAATCGTTGTATAGTGATCGCGAAGAAATAGAGGCATTACAAGAAAATAAGGTGCAGATGATTGCACCGACCACTTCTAAAATTACGAACATATCGGAAAAATGGATGCTTTTGGACCTTCCTTATATCTTTCCCACGGATGCTGCCCTCAAAGAAGCGCTGAATGGGGAAGTGGGAGAAGAACTTCTGAATCATTTAGCTGAGGTAAATATCGAAGGTCTTGCCTTTTGGTCCAATAACTTTAAACAAATGACAAGCAATGAGCCCATCCGCCGTCCTGAAGACTTGTCCGGGAAAAACTTCCGGATCATGCCGAGTCCTGTGCTGGAGAGTCAATTCGAACACTTTGGCGCGTCAACCTCGAAGTTGGAGTTTAATGACACATTCAAAAGTCTGGAAATCAAGAAGACGGATAGCCAGGAAAATACGATCTCCAATATCTATTCCAAGAAGCTATATGACGTGCAGAAATATTTAACCATAAGTGACCATGGCTATTTAGGGTATGTCGTCATGATGAATCAATCCTTTTGGGAAGACCTTCCTCCGGATATCCAACAGCAAATCACGCGGGCGATGGATGATACAACATCTTGGCTTTGGGACAAGGCGAAGGAAATGAACCAAACCCAGCTACAAGCCATTAAAGAGAAATCCACGATTGAAGTCTATACCTTATCCGATAAAGAGAGAAAGCTGTGGATGAAAGAAATGACAAGCATCTATCCTGAATTCGAACCAGTCATCGGAAAAGACTTGATGGAGAAGATGGAAAGAATACGCGAGAAATATATCGAGTGAAAAAAACCGGACTCAAATCCAATCTTTGAGTCCGGTTTCTTATGCTTACAAATCCTCAGCGGGTTTGAAGGTGCGGCATCCAGTTTGATGGCTTGTGTGAGCACGTTCTTCGGAATAGTGCTCGATTTTAATCATATCAGCGGAACAACGATTGCCGTGCTTCCAAAACGTACAGCTGTCAACAGCACATTTTACATCCTGAGCCATATGAATTCCTCCTCCTTTAATGGTACATCTATAGCTTTGAACAAAGGAAGGGCATTTACACTGGATTAAAAATGGAAAAGAGGCGAACCATGTGGGTTCGCCTCCTGATATGTTTAGTGTAATGCCGTTTGTAGGGTCTTGATGTTATTTTCCATGAGGCTGAAGTAATCCTCACCGGCTTTGATGTCCTTATCTGTCAGAACGGAAAGATTGTGGAACTCGAGTGCTTCCGCCCTCATTTCCTTCTGGATGATTTCGGTCAGCTTGGAACTGATATTCTGTTCGAAGATGACGTAATGAAGGTCTTCATCTTTAGCCATGGAGACGATGCTAGCCAGCTGTTTTTGCGACGGTTCATTTGACGAGGTAAGTCCGGTTACCCCGATTTGTTCAAGGCCGTAGCGATCTTCCCAATACCCATAAGCAGAATGGGAAACAATCACTTTATTCGTACGACCGGCTTTGATTGTTTTCGCGAACTGCTTGTCGAGTGCCTTCAATTTATCTGAAAGCTCGTTAAAACGCAATGTGAAGTAGCTTTCCTGTTCCGGCATCTGCTTCGTTAACTCGTCTTTCACGGTTTCGGCCATCTGAATGGAGTAAATGGGGTCAAGCCATAGATGTGGGTTGACGCTGCCATGATCATGGCCATCGTCATCGGTTTCTCCATGATCGTGTTCCTCATCATGTTCATCTACTGAAACGGTTTCACCTACAGCGACCGTAGTTACGCCTTCACCCTTTAAGATCGGTTCAGCTTTTGTGACAAAGCCCTCTAAATTATATCCAATATAGAAAAATAGGTCTGAGTTCGCCATGCCTACAATATCCTTTTGGGAGGGATCGAAGGTATGCTCATCTGTACCCGGAGGATAAACCGTCTCAACGTTCACAAATTCGCCCCCAATGGTTTCCGTGAAATATTCCAGAGGATAAACGGTCGTGTATATATCCAGCACATCTTTATCTTCCTTCTGCTTTCCTTCAGACTTGCCGCAACCTGTAAGGGCCAATGCTGCAATGAGTGAAAGAGAAAGTAATAATTTTCTTTTCATGAAAAAATTCTCCTTTTTGAATAATTCGTATTGATTACGATTTAAAATGTATGGTTTTGAAAACGAAATGATTACGATTTGACTATAGTATAATACATAAAATCGTTCCGAAAAGCAAGGTTTTTTTGACGCGTTCCTTCTTATTACTGTTTTTTCTTTTTTTCTGGAACAAGGTCAATACCACCTGGATGGAACGGATGGCATTTAAGAATCCTGATGATGGCTAGCCAGCTTCCTTTGATCGGACCGAAACGGTTCACGGCCTCTAAACCGTAATGAGAACAGGTAGGGTAAAAACGGCATGTTGGCGGTTTTAATGGAGAAACCACAATCTGATAAAAACGTATGATGCCCATGATCATTTTTTTCAGCAAGCACTTTCATCTCTTTTCAAATAAATTCACTATCGTTTATTATACCATATTTCTTTTGTTTTCTAGAAGGTTAATAAAGGATGTGAGAAAGGATTTTAGGCCTGTTCAGCCAATTGGCATAAATTTAAAAGGGTGAAATATATTGTGTTTCAAGGTAAAATAGAAGAGACATACAATTAAGGAGTGAATAAAATGCCTTCAGTTGAAAGCTTTGAATTAGATCATAATGCTGTTAAAGCCCCCTATGTAAGACATTGCGGTGTCCATAAGGTCGGAACAGATGGTGTTGTTAATAAATTTGATATCCGTTTCTGCCAGCCGAACAAGCAAGCGATGAAGCCGGATACGATCCACACTTTGGAACATTTGCTCGCGTTCAACATTCGTAAGCATTCCGAGCAGTACGATCATTTTGATATCATCGATATTTCGCCAATGGGTTGCCAAACAGGATATTACCTGGTTGTGAGTGGTGAGCCGACCGTGACGGAAATCATCGACGTATTGGAAGAAACGTTCAAGGATGCACTACAAATCACAGAAATTCCAGCTGCTAATGAAAAGCAATGCGGCCAAGCAAAATTGCATGATCTTGAAGGAGCCAAGAAATTGATGAATTTCTGGTTATCACAAGATAAAGCGGACCTTCATAAAGTATTCGGTTAAGCTCTAAAAAAATCCTGTCTTTTCCAAGACAGGATTTTTTTTATTTATCTTGGTCTTTTTCCTCTTCTTCGTGTTTTGGCAGCGGGTCAATTGGATCGACAGTATGCTTGTAGCTATAGCCTTTACCAATCGTCAGGACGGATAGCCCCAGTACAATCAAGATGACTATGATGGATATCACCAAAACCGTAAACATATTGACAGCTCCTTTGGGACAAATTATATATTCATTTTAGCATAAGAATTGAAGCGATAAAGGTTTCAATTTTTGTGGAGAGGGAACTATATAGGTATAACCAACTAACGGAGGTAGATATTATGACTCAGAAAAAATTAGGTAAATTAGTAAACAAAGAAATTGCAAACTTCAATGTCCTTTATACAAAAATCCACAATTTCCACTGGTTCGTAAATGGACCTCACTTCTTTGAACTTCACCAAAAACTAGAAGAATTATACACAGAAATCGGCACAGACATGGACGAGCTAGCTGAACGACTTTTAGCCATCGGAGAAAAACCGGTCGCTACGCTTAAAGAATATTTAGAATTGACGACTCTTGAAGAAGCGACAGGTAAAGAAAATACAGAAGATATGGTACAAAGCGTCATCACCGATTTCGAAAAACTTTCTACGGAATTCCTAGAAATCATCGAAGCCGCTGAAGAGGAAGATCCAGTAACAGCCGATATGCTGACTAGCATGAAGAAAAGCTTGAACAAACATGCTTGGATGCTACGTGCTTATTTAGGAAACTAAGCTTAGAATGAGATGGGTTCTACTTCGGTAGGGCCTTTTTTTGTTTCTAGACTATTTCGTCAAATCACTTCTCGTGTCTTCTGTCTCGGCTTTCATTCGTGGTGCTCTTGCTACACGCCGAGTCGCTGCCACACAAAGCACCACAGCTATATTCACAGCTATGAGTGTGGGACCAACCTCCTCATGCAGAAAGACAGCTGCAAGCAACAGCCCGAAAAATGGTTGAAGGAGCTGCAGCTGCCCAACCGCCGCTATACCACCCTGAGCGAGACCACGGTACCAGAAGATGAAGCCGATGAGCATGCTGAATAAAGATACATAAGCAAGGCTCAATAGTGAAGGTCCACCAATGTCGTCCCACGAATCCGGGGATAGATAGACGGAAAGTGGAAGCATTAGGGGAAGGGATAGAACGAGAGCCCAACAGATCACCTGCCAGTCCCCTAGCTTCCGTGAGAGTCGAGCGCCTTCAGCATAACCGAGACCACATATGATGATCGAGGCCACCATGTAAACGTCGCCGATTGGGGAAGCTTCCCCATCTTGGATGAGGGCATACCCTGCAACCAGGAAGCTACCAGCAGCAGAAAATATCCAGAAGGAGGGACGTGGGCGTTCCCCACCCCGAATCACCCCAAATATAGCCGTCGAGAGCGGAAGTAGACCAATGAAGATGATAGCATGTGCCGATGTGACAGATTGCAGGGCCAAGGCAGTCAGCAGTGGGAAACCAACCACGACCCCAACCGCTACGATTATAAGAGGAACGATATCCGTTCTTTCAGGACGTGACTGCCGGAAGATAAGAAGAAGGGCACCTGCCAATACACCTGCTATCGCCGCGCGGCACAAGGTAAGGAACACTGGATCGAAATCCGCTACAGCTAAACGAGTCGCAGGCAGTGAGCCGCTAAAAATCAGTACGCCAATAAAACCGTTCACCCAACCATTTGATGTTTTCTTCATTACAATCACTCCCAATCATATTTCTCCAACATCCTTTTTTATCTGCGTCTTATTCCTTTTAATGGATTACAATGAATATAAACAGAAAATGGTTCTTAATAAACAGCCAGTTTCTTTAAATAAAAGCATGCCAGTTAGGAGGGATCATCGAAGTGGATATCACATTTTTTTTAAATCGAAACCACGAAACACCCCTTTATCAACAGCTCTATCAGCTTTTCAAGAAAGAGATGCAGGAAGGGCATCTTCAAAACGGGATGAAACTTCCTTCCAAAAGGGTGCTCGCGTCTCAGCTTTCAATCAGCCACACGACAGTCGAGCGTACCTATGATCAGCTTGCGGCTGAAGGGTACATTGTGAGCAAGCCGAGAAGTGGCTGGTATGTGGATTATAGTGAATCCGATTTTGTACATATGGCAAACGACTCTTCCATTAAGCCCAAAGTAAAGGAGAATGAACAATGGATTGATTTTCATTATGGCCATGTGGATTCAACTCACTTTCCTTTTTCTTCTTGGCGAAGAAGTATGGTCAGTAGCTTAGATCAATATGGTCAACAGCTTTATCGGCCAGGGAATATATTGGGGGAACCTGTGTTGAGAGAGCTTATTGCCGAACACTTATATCATTCACGCGGTGTTCATTGTCAACCTGAACAGGTCATTTTAGGGGCGGGTAATCCTATACTGTTGCAGATCTTATGCCAAGTCTTTGGGCGGGATATTTCCATAGGGTATGAGGATCCGGGCTTTCCGAGAGCGAGGAGGATCTTTGAAATCAATTCTATGAAGATTCTCCCTATGCCAGTGGATGAAGAGGGAATCTGTATGCAGGGAATCCGAAATAAAAATCCATCTCTTGTGTATGTAACGCCTTCTCATCAATTTCCACTCGGCACCACCATGACGATCAACAGAAGAAGGCAGCTCCTTAAATGGGCAGCGGATAATCAATCTTATATCATTGAGGACGATTATGAGGGGGAGTATAGATACAGCGGACAGCCGATTCCTTCTTTGCAAGGGATTGACCAGCATAACCGGGTCATTTATATGGGCACTTTCTCTAAATCCCTTCTCCCCTCGTTGCGCATCAGCTATATGGTTCTTCCTGCACCTCTATTAGAAAAAGGTACCGAAATCACTTCCTTGTATAAACAAACGGTATCCTGTCACATTCAGTTTACGCTTGCTGAATTTATCAAAAGGGGTGAATGGCAAAAGCACATCAACAGAATGAGAAAGCTGTATCAAAAAAAGAGAGAGAGGGTATTAGAGACCATCCAAAACGAATTAGGAAGACATGTGAAGATTCGGGGAGGAGACTCAGGACTGCATATCTTGCTTGACGTGGACTCACGGTTTAATGAAGGAGAGCTTATTGAGAGAGCAAAAATGCATGGCGTGAAAATCTATCCCGCTTCACTGTTTTATACAAAGCAGCCTCCGACCACCACTGTCTTAATAGGGTTCGCAGGGGTTTCAGAAGAAGAGATACAAGCGGGCATAAAGAAATTGAAAGGTGCCTGGGGTCTAGAAGAAGATAAGTTGAAGTAGGGAGACTGAGGAAATTAGGAGGGTCTTCGATGGAACGCAATATTCGGTTATTAACAGATACGGATTTAGAGGAAGCAGCAAAACTGTTCACCAGCGTTTTTAGTTTCAATATTTGGAATGAACCTTGGAGTGTGAAGACTTCTTACAAACGCTTGTTGGGCATAAGCAGGACTCCTGGATACATAGGAATCGGTTATTATAATTCCGAGGAACAATTAATTGGATTTTTAGTTGGAAATGAAGGGCAATGGGCTGATAACAAGAGCTACTATATAAACGAGATTTGTGTGTGGTAGCATTCAACAAACAGCTATTGGCACAAACTTGTTAAACTATTTGACGGAAATCTTAGCAGAGAAAAAAGTTGATTCGGCCTATTTATCGACTGAGAGAGGCGAAGGAAAACCGGAGATGTTTTTCACGAAAAATGGTTATACGACAAGTGAGTCTAGAGTGTTAATGACGATGAAGATATGTTGAATCGAAATGATCGAATTTTTTTAAGAGAGAATCTACAATCAAAATGATAGCAAATTATCTAAATAGACATTTTAATCGTTATATAACACTTTTTCAGCTCTATTTGTTTCAATAATGAAGGTTATCAAAAAAAGGGGCTGTCCAAAAAGGGGGGAGCCCGAATTGAAAAAAGTGAAGAGGCATAAACGTTGATGTAACAACATTTATGCCTCTTCACTTTGTCGTCCGTTTCCTTCCTAGTATAGTTCCAGCTTTAGTTGTTCTCTGCTATGTATATCTAAAAAAAGAATCGAAATAACATCAAAAAAGGACCAATATGTTCACATAATGGTCCTTACCGAAGACCTGAGCAATGTACAGGTATAACGTTTTTTTTATAAGAACTCTTGTTTTTGTATGCCTTCCTTCAGAAATAAAAAAGGAAGGCATACAAAAACCTAATATCCAAGCTTAGACAAAGTATTAAATGAACTGATTTTTTTTGTAAAGCTTTTATTCACATTTTCTTTACTCAAATTGCTGACTGTGAAATACCTACAAGAAAATATCTTTCGTTTTTTGTACATTTGCAAACCATTGAGCATGTATATCGTTATGGTGATTGATAATTTGAGAAGCGTTTAAAATGTTAGAGTCGTATGTGCTATGACCATCCTCTGCAAGAATCACTTCATAACCTAGGCTATATGCACGACGACAAGTAGCATCTACACAAACTTCCGATTGAATCCCTGTTATAATAATTCGACTGATTTTTTTGTTTACTAATTGTTGCTGAAGATCCGTTTGTTGGAAGGAATCAGGAAAATCTTTTTCAATGATAACGTCCTCTTTAAAAAGAGGGATTGACGGATGAACTTCCCATCCACGATTTCCTTTCTGATTAAGGGTCCCCGCTTTACCATTGTGTTTCGTGAAAAAAATGGGGATCTGCTCAATACGGGCTTTTGAAATGAGAAATTGAATATTGTTTAATAATTCATCTCCTTTATATATCAGTTTTTCCTTCAAAAATGGTCCTATCTGAAGATCAATTATAAGTAATGCCGTGTTTTTTTCCGTGTTTATAAACATCCCCGCTCATTCTGGATTGTTCCTTTCTAATGCTTTTTTAAAATGAGGTAATATTCTATCTAGTTTCCCCTAAATCAAGAGTTTATCCCTAAGATGATTAGCCTATTAAAACCGGAAAAATTAGAGGAAGTACAAGCCGTTGTATGACAATTTTTAGCGAACTTCGGCAATAAATAAGGGTAACCCTTTTAACAGACAACAAAAAGAAAGGCGTCCCAAGATGCGGGACGCCTAATATGGTATGTAATTAATGTATATTCCTTGGTGAAAAGTGAGTAGGTTTCGTATCATTTAAACTATTTTGTGCGAATTTTCCTTTTAACGTTTCAATAATGTAAAGGCCCATAAGATCGGTTAGTTCTTGGTCATCCATCTCTTGAAGCAATTCGAAAATTTCCTTGCGGTCCAATTGTTCCAGGACAGCAAAGGTTAGCATATCAATGTCTTCTTCATCACCAGTCAATTTATTACGGTACATGTTGTACAATTCTTCAATCAACTTCATAACTTTCACCTCACATTTCTTGAAAATCCGTTATCTCTTTATATGTAGGTTATCAAAAAAACCTCATGATGCATATAAAAATCTGTAGGATGCTTGGGCTTATTATATGTTTTACCCTTTGAAAGATACTTTAATCTATTATTTAACATCTTTCCCATTTGTGCAAACAAATTTTTCCATCGTATGAAGGTGGAATCTGGTGAGAAAATAAGCGTAGGAGTTAGGGAAAGGATGATGACGAATGGAAGAAACCAGGAAAAAGTATTACGTATACATCCCAAACGGGCAAATCACGCAGGACCGGGAAAGTTCTCCTTGGAATTTTGAAATCGAGGCAACGGATAATGAAATCATCCAGCTTCGGGAATTGTTCGATTACAATTATTCAGTAGGGGAAGATAATTTTTATCGTGCCCACGTACCGTATTTACAATATCATTATGACCGTGAAAACGATGAACAGGATGTCACGCTTCAAAAGATTTATGAAATGATCTATATGCTAGGAACAGAAGAAGGCAAGCGGCATATCGAAAGCATGGGTATTCTGCAGGCAAAGCGGACAGATGATGGCCTCGAATATTAGAGGTCATCTTTTTTGCTACATTCTCATTTTTTTATCTTATAATAAGTATAACTCAAATGGAGAGAAATGGGTGAAATAAGGATTGGTTGTGGGAAATATGAAAAGCTTTATAGACGAAAATGGATATATGGTCGAGTTTTCACATGATGAGGCTTTCGGGGATGCCTATCATGTATTTGTCATATGCCGATACAGTGGCAAGTGGGTATTGACGAAACACCGGAAGCGCGGGTTGGAATTTCCAGGTGGCAAGCGGGAGGATGGAGAAACGATTGAAGGGGCAGCTAAGCGTGAAGTGTATGAAGAAACAGGCGGATTGGTGAACGAGTTGATTTTTTTAGGGCAATACAAGGTCCATGATCCCATAAAACCGTTCATCAAATCCATCTATTTCGCCGAGCTAGGTGGTCTGGAAAGCAAAAAGGACTATCTGGAGACGGACGGACCGCTCCTTTTGGCTAAGCTGCCGGACGTCCCAGGGAAGGAGTACAGTTTTATCATGAAAGACGAAATCCTGCCGCTGAGCCTGGAACGGCTTCAAAGCATGATGGAAGGATGACATGAGCAAAGAGACAGTCAGCAGGCTGTTTTTTTTACGACAATAAGTGGTAAAATAGTAATGGATATAAATACCTAGTTATGGAGTGAGTGAATTGAGGAAAAAAGGTACATTACTATTGATTGTCCTGTTCATGTTTAGTCTGGTCTTTCCGTTAACGCATACCTCAGCAAAAGCAAAGGCGAAGGTCTATCCCGTACATATGAATGATAGTGGAACAGGTGAATTTTCCAAAAAGCTAAAAAATGGGTTGAGCGTGGGAATAGAAGAAAGAGATGAATGGAACTATACGCCTTTTATTAAAAAAGGGAAAAAGAAAGTGTGGAGCTTGAAATATTTATCGAGCACATTTGGATATATGCAATATACAGAAACAAAAGAGAAGGATACGTTTCTGTATTATACGGAAATCGCTGGCGGCGGTGCGAGAACGACCATCGTAGGCGTCCATTCTAATGGTAAAGTCTTTTTGAAAAAAGGATATACAAGTGGAGCAGGATTAGACACGAAGTTCCTTTCTGCTAATACGATAGAAGTGGCAATAGAAAGAATGAAGAAAAATTGGGATCCAGGTAAAGAACCGAATGCTGAAAAATATACGGATACTTGGGA
This sequence comes from Peribacillus sp. NPDC097224, assembly GCF_044761985.1. Classification (NCBI taxonomy): domain Bacteria; kingdom Bacillati; phylum Bacillota; class Bacilli; order Caryophanales; family Bacillaceae; genus Peribacillus; species Peribacillus sp. NPDC097224. Next base: position 27,955 of record NZ_JBIWDK010000008.1, read on the forward strand.
CGTGAAAAAATATTCATTATCTAAAAATGGGAAAATGAAGCTTGTTAAAAAGTACGTACAAAAAAACAGGAAAACTAATTATTGATTGTAAAACAGCATGGCCCCTTACAAGGCACATGCTGTTTTGCCTATCATGAAAAGGAATAACTACAAAAAAACTGCCGATGTACGATCAGCAGCTAGGTCAGTCCTTGATCAATTTTCGTTCAAGCAGTTCGACAAGCTGGTACATGATTGTTGCGAAGACGGCGATGATCATCAAGGCAAGCATCACGAGGGTGAAATTGAAGACTTGGAATCCATAGATGATTAGGTAGCCGAGCCCTTTTGCCGAAACAAGGAATTCTCCGACGATGACACCCACCCATGAGAGTCCCACGTTCACTTTCAAGGTGGAGATGATGGTTGGAAAGGAAGCAGGTAATATGGCTTCCCGGAACGACTGTAACCGTGTGGCCCCGAATGTTTGAAGGACCTTCAGATAGTTTGGGTCGACTTCGCGAAAAGCGGTATAGACGACGATCGTGGTGATGATGATGGAAATGATCGCACCCATGGAAATGATCGAAGGGAAGCCGGGACCGAATGCGACGATGATGATGGGACCAAGGGCCACTTTTGGCATCGCATTTAAAATCACGAGATAGGGGTCAAGGATATTGGATAGTCTAGGAGACCACCAAAGCACGGATGCGAGCACCGTCCCAAGCAGTGTCCCGATAAGAAAGCCGAGTACGGTTTCGAATAGCGTCACACCCGAATGGGAGAGCAGGGAACCATCAGCCACTTTCGTTAAAAATAAATGCCAGACTTTCGAAGGGGAACTGAAGATGAGCGGATCGATCCATTTCATCCGTGAAAACAACTCCCACCCACTGAAAAAGACGATGAAAATGAGGAGCTGATAAACACGGACCAGCTTTTTTTCTTTTTTCAACGAGGCTTTATATTGGCCATGAAGCTGTTCAATATTCAAGACTTTCAAGCTCCTTCCAAATTGTTTGGAATAACGCGGTGTACTCTGGATGATTACGGGCATGGAAAGGTGTCAGTTCACGCAGTTCCATAGGCACATCGAATGTCTTATGGATTTTACCCGGTTTCGCAGCGAACAAATAGATCCGGTCACTCATCGCAATCGCTTCACCGATATCATGGGTCACAAGGACAGCAGTCTTTCCGAACGATTTCAGTGTTTCCGATACAAGGTCCTCCAGTTTCAGTTTCGTTTGATAATCCAGGGCGGAAAACGGTTCATCAAGAAGCAGGATCTTCGGGTCAACGGCGAGTGTCCGGGCCAGGGCAGCACGTTGCCTCATTCCACCTGAGAGTTCGCGTGGATACGACTTTTCAGATCCGGCCAACCCGACCTCATTCAATAACTTCAACGCTTTGACCCGTTCCAATCCTTCATTTTTCTTCAATAGACGTAATCCCAACGTAACATTTTCATCTATCGTCTTCCATGGAAAGAGGTAATCCTGCTGAAGCATATAGCCAATCGGAAAATCATGATCCGTCCCAAGCGGTTCGTTCTCGAGCAGGATTTTCCCAGAGGTGGGTGGAAACAGTCCGGCGATGATGGAAAGCAGGGTCGTTTTCCCGCAACCGCTCGGGCCAAGAAAAGAGACGAATTCACCTTTTTCAATATCGAGAGAAATGCCCCCAAGTGCGGTTTGAGCCGCCTGATTTGAAAAATACGTGTGGTGAATGTCTTCGATCGTCAAAAATCCCATGAGACATCCTCCTTACTCTGTACCTTATTTGGTGACTTCTTTTGCAAAGTCCGTATTGACAAGCTCATCATGGCTGATGCGTGTAGGCAATTCACCGGCTTCGTCCATGATATCCTGCAAGTTATTCCATTCTTCTTCATCCAGAATCGGATCCGGTGCAAAGGAACCTTGCTCCTTGTAACGGTCGATAACGGTCTCCATCGTGTCAACGTCGATATCTTCGAAGAACGGTTGAATCACTTTGGCGACCTCTGCTGCATCATTTTCCTGCACCCAATCCTGTGCCTTCTTCAAGGCTCGAGTGAATTTCTCTACGGTCTCTTTATCGTCCTTCAGATAACTTTCCTTGGCCATAAAGGTGGTATAGGGAAGATGACCGGACTCTGCACCAAAGGAAGCGACAATATGGCCCTTGCCTTCTTTCTCGAACACACTGGCAGTCGGTTCAAACAATTGGACGAAATCACCTGTACCGGATGCGAAGGCAATGGATAACAAGATACATACAAATCATGGTATGGGAAGATTAGTGAATCTATTTTTATGGTCTATGTCATGATTTCCAGTTTGGCGGAATAAATAGAGGGGGAGAGTTTTGAGTTAAAATAAATAAAAAAACCTTCAATCCTTTTCAGATTGAAGGTTATCGAATATTAATTATAGGCTTTTTCTTTTTTTTTGTGTAAACCAAGTACCTCTGCTGTAGAAGCATGAACTTCTTCAAGAACGTCTGGGTTATCTTTCAAGGAAATGCCGTAAGATGGAATCATTTCTTTAAGTTTCGGTTCCCATTCTTGCTTCTGTTCAGGGAAGCATTTGTCGATGATTTGAAGCATAACATGAACGGCTGTTGAAGCACCTGGTGATGCACCCAATAACGCGGCAATCGAACCATCAGCCCCTGTAATGACTTCCGTACCAAATTGAAGCGTTCCTTTTCCTTTATCCGTATCCTTGATAACTTGAACACGTTGTCCAGCTACGACCAAATCCCAATCTTCAACTTTAGCGTTAGGGATGAACTCACGTAATTCTTCAACGCGTTGTTCTTTCGATAACATAAGTTGCTGAACCAGATATTTAGTCAAAGGCAATTCTTTTGCGCCTGCTGATAACATCGTCAAGACATTATTCGGTTTGACGGAAGTGATTAAATCAAACATGGAACCTGTTTTCAGGAACTTCGGTGAGAAGCCGGCAAACGGTCCGAATAGCAATGATTTTTTATTATCGATGAATCGTGTGTCAAGATGCGGAACAGACATTGGTGGCGCTCCAACTTTAGCTTTTCCGTATACTTTGGCATGATGTTGCTCGATGATTTCTGGATTATTACATACCATGAAGATTCCGCTGACAGGGAATCCACCAATATGCTTTCCTTCAGGGATACCGGATTTTTGCAGTAAGTGCAAGCTTCCGCCCCCGCCGCCGATGAAGACGAATTTAGCATTATGGCGTTCAACATTACCCTTGGCGTTACGAACTTTCAATTCCCAAGAACCGTCGTTAGCCCGTTTAATGTTATCAACAGAATGTTTATATTTAATATCTACATTTTTATTTTCTAAGTGGTCAAATAACATACGCGACAAGGCACCAAAGTTAACATCTGTTCCAGAGTCGATTTTAGTGGCCGCAATGCGGTCATTCGATGGACGGTTTTCCATGATAAGTGGAATCCATTCCTTTAATTTTGAAGGGTCTTCAGAAAATTCCATCCCTTGGAATAGAGGGCTTTCAGATAGCGCTTTAAAACGTTTCTTTAAGAACGCAATATTTTCTTCCCCTTGAACCATGCTCATATGTGGCAATGACGTGATGAAGTCTTGTGGATTATTTATCAGCTTGTTCTTTACAAGATAAGACCAAAACTGAGTTGAAAGTTGAAATTGTTCGTTAATTTTAAGGGCCTTGCTAATATCAATAGAACCATCTGGTTTTTCAGTTGTGTAATTAAGTTCACACAGTGCTGCATGACCTGTCCCCGCATTATTCCACTCGTTAGAGCTTTCTTCCCCCGCGCTTTCAAGCTTTTCGAACACCTTGATTTCCCATTCCGGTACTAGTTCTTTAAGCATTGTCCCCAAAGTCGCGCTCATGATCCCGGCACCAATTAAGATGACGTCTGTTTTGATTTCTCCGTTGCTCATCATTACCATCCTTATACCCTAAAATTTGCAGAAAGGATGTAGGTGGTCCTGCTTAGGCGTCACAATAAGCCAAGGCGTGACCTGGTCACACATCATTCCTGTCTTTATTATAAGCATATCATACTGTATTGCTTTTTTTAATAGATTAAAATAGCCAATAATACTATATCGTTAAAATATAGATGATGTGAAGTAGTGAACGTAAATTATATCGCTGCTTTGGTTATGAGCATAAACCCAATACCAATAGGTAAAACCAATGAAACATGACCTACCATTTATACATTATCTCCATTATATCTTAAAAACACTCTCAGAAAAAGTTTATCCAATTGGATTTTCCACCCGTATTTCTTATAGGAGGAAAGTAATGGAGAACGTAAATAAAGAGATAAATCCGGTCGATATTTATTTTACACCTTTTAATGAAAAGAATGCATAATAAATGTAAAAAAAGAGCATTTTAATTATTTGGTTTGCTACTCGATTATCGATAGAGTTCAATAATTTGTTTGGCAATGTATTCGGAACTGAAATGAACGCCATCTTTAAGCCACCACATGATGACACCCAGGATGGAGGAGGCAAGAATATCCATGGATAACGTTACTTCCTTTGTCCGGTCCCTTACACGTTTTATGGCAATGGAGTCCTTTAAGATCATATGCAATTTTTTCTTGAAACCCGGGTGGGCAAAAAGCACGGCAAAAAGCTTTCGGTGCTTATAAAAGTAATCCAAAAACGTAATGAATTGCTCTTCATTATTCAAATTATCAATTTGCAAGATGGGTGACAATTCCAACGACAAGTCGTCGAAAATATCATAGACCAATTGTTTTAACAAATCATTAATATCGACAAAGTGTAAATAAAAAGTAGCACGATTCAGCTCTGCGCGGTCCGATATCTTTTGTACGGTAAGCTTCGATATATCAGGGTTTTCAATCAAGATATCTGTGACGGCCTTTTTAATCATTCGCTTAGAGCGAAGGGCACGGGGATCCTGCTTTTTTTGTGTCGACAACGTGAACCTCCTTCATCTATTATTTCGAACTTTTTCAATATATTTTACAAATCTGTTGTTTAATTAACACTTCATAACAAATTGTGAATAGGCATCCAAAAAGATGAATGATACTATCTATTTTATTGACAAGGTGTTAAAAAAGCAAATGAAGTGAGGGGTAATATGTCGGAACCAATCAATAAAAAGGTATTATTAACCGTGTTGATTTTAGGGTGTTTTTTATCCACTTTAAATCAAACCCTTTTAAACGTTGCACTAAGTAACTTAATGGAGGTATTTTCTGTATCTGCTACAACCGTGCAGTGGATATCCACTGGGTTTATGTTGGTAAATGGGGTGTTAATCCCGATTACGGCCTATTTAATGAAACGTTTTTCTACACGCCAATTATTTATAAGTTCGATGCTGTTTTTATTAATTGGCTCTATTTTGTGCGCGGTAGCACCGAATTTCGCTATTTTACTGATGGGACGTATGATTCAGGCCATTGGGGCAGGAATTATTATGCCATTGCTAATGAGCGTCGTCATGTTTATTTTCCCTCCAGAAAAAAGGGGAAGCATGATGGGGTTGATGGGACTGGCGATCATATTCGCTCCAGCCATTGCACCGACATTGGCCGGTTTCGTTATTGAATATTATTCATGGCGCTGGTTATTCATCGGGATCATTCCATTTGTCGTGATCGTCATATTATTAGCGGTGAAATATTTAATCAATGTTTCGGAAACAGAAAAAGTGAAGTTGGATGTAGCAAGTGTTATTTTATCAACCATCGGATTTGGTCTTATTCTATATGGCTTCAGTAATGCCGGGAGCCATGGGTGGGATGATAAGGTTGTCATAATGACCATACTTGTAGGGATTGTGACGATAGCGATTTTCTGTATGAGACAAATAAAATCATCTGATCCGTTCCTTAACTTATCGGTTTTTAAGAATAAAGTATTTACGCTAACTTCCATCATTAACATCTTTGTTACGATGATGATGTATGCGGATATGATCCTATTGCCGATCTATTTACAAAATGGTCGAGGATTCACTGCATTTGACGCCGGTTTATTATTATTGCCGGGTGCTATCATCAACGCCTTGATGTCTCCGGTCACGGGGAAATTGTTTGACCGCTTAGGCGCGAAACCGGTATTCATCATCGGGTTGATTTTCATCATTCCGTCCATGTGGGTGGTTACAGATTTAACCGAATCGACGACCTTCGTCTTTTTGATGGTGCGGACCATTTTCCTTCGCATAGGATTGAGCTTTATTACGATGCCATTAAACACGGCTGGTTTGAATGCCTTACCGAAAACACTAGTGACACATGGTACAGCCGTGAATAATACGGTTCGCCAAATTGCAGGGGCAATTGGAACGGCTATTGTCGTTACCGTGTTTACGGCACAAACGACAAAGCATGCGGAAACATTGTTGGGGGATACACCAAATGCTACAGGTGAATCCATCCGCGCACTAGCTTCGATCTTGGGTTCGAGTGATGCCTATTATTTCATGACCATCCTAGCGATTATCGCGTTCGTGTTAACCCTGTTTGTTCCGTCTAAAGCAAAGATTAAACAACCATCATAATTGGTCAGCCAGTACTTTCGGGTACTGGCTTTTTTCTATCCTTATGTATCTCATTCTGCCCCAGTATTCTACGGGTAGTGATTAGAAGACTATTAATACTATCATCGTGACGGCCATAGATTATAGGAATCCATGGCAACGGGGTGATGGCGATGACAGAGGAAGCAAATGGAGGGAAAGGGAAACTGATTGTATGGGACACAACGGAATACCAGCACAGAACAGATGAAGAATACGATTATTTGTTGGAGATCTCCGATTATAAGGTGAAGGTGACTTTGAAGTTCGCTAAGAGTGAGGCGAGGAACGAGGTGGCGAGAAAAGGGCTTAAAGCGTTTTTTAGGGGGATATGGTTTTGAGGCACCGTTTTAATGAGGGTTTTATTTTAACCGAATGAAACAGGGAAAAAGGGGTGTGCAAATGAAACGGGTTTGGTGCCTGTATCGAGTATCCACCATGAAGCAGATGGCTACGGATGATGATATTCCCATTCAAAAAAACGCATGCCAAGAATTCGTGAAAAATAGGCCGGATTGGCGCATCACTCAGGAATTAATAGAAAAAGGGGTTTCGGGCTGGTCGAAGAAAGCGGACGAAAGGGATGCCCTGAATACGATTAAACAAGGGGCCCTGGACAAGGAATTGGATGTTCTTTTGGTGTTCATGTTTGACCGATTAGGGAGGCGGGAGGATGAAACGCCTTTAATCGTCAATTTCCTGAATCAAAATGCCGTAGAGGTCTGGTCCACGCAAGAAGGAAAGCGGAACACGGAAACACATATCGACAAGCTGTTGAACTATATCAGTTTCTGGCAATCCGACGGGGAAAGCCAGAAAACTTCTATGAGGGTACGGGAAGCTAAAAAGCAGCTAAGTGAGCAAGGCTATTTTCAAGGTGGGGCCGCCCCGATTGGTTATAGAATCCTTGAAACAGACCGGGTGCATTGGAAGAACAAAGACAGACACCTGAAAGAGTTGGCGGTGGATGAGGAAGAGTCCGCCATGATAAAGCTGGTTTTCCGTTTATACGTGGACCGACACATGGGGTATCGAAAAATTGTTGATTACTTGAACAACAAAGGCTATCGAAATAGGGACGGGAACATATATGGGGTAAGTACCATTCAGCGCATCTTGGCCAACCCGATCTATATCGGGAACAAACGCTATAAAGGCTTTAATGGGGAAGACGGAAATACACAGCCATATAATGAGAAGTTACGAATTATTCCGGATGAAGTATTCAAGGAAGCGGAGCGGATCAGGAGTGCAAGGAGCAGTAAATTAAACCGGCAAGACAAGGAAGGCATCCCGTTGGCAGGGAAGCTGATGTTTTCGGGGTTGGCCTATTGCCAGTATTGTGGGGCAAAGTTGAGTGGCAACTACTTGTACCGCAAAAGTAAGGGGAAGGAGGATCACTCCGCCAAAGTTATGTATCGCTATAGGTGCCCGCTTAATAAAGGCAGGATGAATGGCGAACATGTAAGCAGTACGTGGGAAGGCAGAAAATACGATGCCATCGTGATGAAAAGGGTGAAGGCGGTTCTGTCTCAACTGGATATAGGCTCCTACTTCGCTCTCTCCTCTCACAAGGCATCACATCTAGCCCAGCTTGAGCGGAACCTAAAGCAGCTGGAGAAGGAACATCAGGTTCTGACGAAGCAATTGGCTAAGCTACATGGTGAAATCATCAAATCATTGGGGGGAGATAGTGCATTTACCCCGGACCAACTGTCGGGTGCCATGGGAAGTGTAGAGAAAAAGATAGCTGAAAGTACGGCACGTATGACAGGATTGAAAGCAAATATCGAAAAGGAAGCCTCATCAAGGCATGTCGATCTAGCTGACCAGTGGGAGGTCGAATTCGAGCAGGCGGACAATGATTTGAAAAAGGCTATGCTTTCCAGGGTTGTGGATAAAGTGGTTTTTGGAAAAAATGAAGTCCAGATTACGTTCAATTTAGCTCTTCGGGAATGTTTACATGAAAATACGGAGGAACTTCCTGATAGCGAGGCGCCTTGAAGTATGCATTTTGTTACTGGATGCGAATGCGGTCGCGATGTTCGCAAAATCAATATTCTGAATGAGCGTCAGATCTTTTTGCGGGTCGATATTGTGTTTTTTCAAGACGAATTCCCCCGCCATTTGCGGCATTCCGCCTTTACGCTGTCCGAGGAAGGTGGAGTCTTTCAACATATCCCATTCAAAATTTTCAATCTTTTCACGTGAAACAAGGAAGGTCCCATCCGTTTGCGTTAGCTGGGCAAAGTTAATGACCGGGTCACTGGACCCTTGCGCCTGGACATAGATGGATGTTTCCGATCCGACGAGTGCAATGTCCGCACCATCAGACAGTAGAGTGGTCATCGTCTTATCGCCGCCAGCAGTCGTTTTTAAATCGATTTTTAGGCCTTCTTCTTCAAAAAAACCTTTTTCAATCGCGACATATTGCGGCGTATAGAAAAGCGAGCGTGTCACTTCGGCCACACGGACCTTCGTCGTTTCTTCTTTCTTTGAACCACATGCCCCAAGGGGAATGACTAGCATGCATACAAGTAAAAATAGGACACCCGCTTTACACCATTTCTTCAATTTACCTTCCTCCTTAATATATAGGAATTTTGCCTATCTTATCGTATGAACGAGTGGGAAAATGGTGAATGCCTAACAGGGGATAAAATCGATTGAATGTTTTACAATAAGGGAAACAGAAAGGGGGAGCGGAACATGGAGAACGGAAGGATGATTTCAAAGCAACGGTTCCCTTCACCACATCCTGGCATTCACCTTTTTTTAGTCACTTACATGTCTCAAGGTTTGAAGGTAAAGGGATTACTGGCTGAGCCGGTGGATGGGGACATTCACGATGCTTTCCTTTATTTACGGGGTGGCATTAAAAACGTCGGCAAGGTAAGGCCTGGACGAATCATCCAGTATGCGGCAGAAGGGTTCATCGTCTTTGCCCCGTTTTATAGGGGCAACCAAGGCGGGGAGGGGGACGAGGATTTTGCCGGAGAAGATCGGTTCGATGCGATAGCGGGCTTTAACCTGTTGGAGCAGCATCCACGGGTGAATAAGGAGCATATTCATATCCTCGGCTTTTCCCGGGGTGGCATCATGGCACTATGGACGGCGATCCATTGTCAGACGGCTGCGTCCCTTGTCACATGGGGTGGAGTGTCGGATATGTTCATGACGTATGTCGAACGAGTCGATATGCGGCGGATGATGAAGAGGGTCATCGGTGGTAGTCCTAAGAAATGCCCGGAGCAATATGAATACAGGACGCCGTTGTTTGCCATCGAGGAATTGAATGTTCCGGTTCTGATCATTCATGGGGAAAGGGATGATAATGTATCGGTGGAACATGCCTATCGACTGGAAAAAAGGTTGAAGGCCCACGATAAGCCTGTCGAAAGTTGGTATTTCCCACAATTCACGCATTTCTTCCCGCCTGCGGTCAATCGAAAAGTGGTCGAAGATTTAACAACTTGGATGAAAAGTAAAACCGAATAATGGTAGAATGAAGTATATTGACCAGAGGAGGAGATATACATGGGCATGCCTATGGAACTCAACACCATGATCGTGACAAAGGGAAACGAAATTCGTGAAGAAGAAAATGTGTTCAGCCTGACGAAAGCCGGGTACCGCTTATATCCAATCGACATCCCGATTGATGTCCGTAAAACGATTCAATCCGATTCAAGTGGAACGGCCGTCATCCGCAAAGTCGAATGGATGAATGAAAAAACCAACATTACATATCAATTGATCTCACTGAATTCAACGAATTGAATACATGAAGCGCATGCGAATCTAGCATGCGCTTTTTTATGTGGTAGAGAACGGACGGAATTCGACCGAACTATCCAGCATTCCGCCATTGGTGGCACATAATTCGACGTTCGTGCGATTAATTCGACATTCGCGTGGATAATTCAACATTCACGGCAGCCGTTGATTCGAGATCTAATTTTTATGAAGAATTGTTTGATATTTATAAAAAATCCAGGACACCGGAGTATAATGGATGAGATATTGCTGTTGAAAGAAGGAATGTAGATGGAGGATATTAATCTTTATACGTTGCTGTTTTTGGTGATAGCGGGTTTCATCGCTGCTTTCATTGATTCTGTTGTGGGCGGGGGCGGTCTTATTTCCATACCTGCTTTATTGTTTACGGGAATTTCACCATCTGCGGCTTTAGCGACGAATAAGTTTTCGAGCTCGATGGGTTCCTTGACGAGTACGATTTCATTTATTCGGGCAGGGAAAGTGAACTTCAAATTTGTCATCAAGTTTTTGCCGCTGACCATAATCGGGTCGATATTGGGGGCCTATGTCGTTCACTTTGTTTCGCCTGACATATTGAAGCCGTTGATTCTGTTGATATTAGTGATTGTCGCGATTTACACAATCGTCAAAAAGGATTGGGGTAAAGAAACCTTGTATAAGGGATTGACCCGGAATAAGCTCATTCTGATGTTAGTGGTCATTTTTGCAATTGGTTTTTACGATGGTTTTCTTGGACCAGGGACGGGTTCTTTTTTATTGTTTGCCTTTTTGATCATAGGATTTGATTTTGTTCAAGCGGCTGGCAATGCCAAGATTTTGAACTTTGGCAGTAATATTGCAGCACTCGTTGTTTTCCTATCGATGGGCACGGTCAATTTTGCTTACGGAATTCCGATGGGGATCGCCATGGTGGCCGGGGCTTTAGTCGGGACGAACTTCGCGATTAAAAAGGGATCTTCCTATGTTAGGCTATTATTCATTTGCGTCACCGTCTTATTGATCGGCAAGAATATCTTAAACTATTTCCATGTGATTTAAATGCAAGTATACATACCAGTGGCCGTGGAATGATCTGCGGCCACTTTTCCCTGTTTACAGAATGGAACTTCTATGTAATAATTGCCTGACGAACGTTCGTTAGGATAATGAGCGTACCAGTGCGGGTAAAATATTGGTTGATGAAGGGTGAAGGTAATGAAAAGTGAAGAAATTAAAAAAGCGGCACTCAAACATTTTGCGGTTAACGGATATGAGGGCACGTCGCTTTCTCAAATAGCTGATGATGTGGGAATTAAAAAACAGTCGATTTATTCTCATTTTAAAGGAAAGGATGATTTATTTTTAGCCGTCCTTACAGATGCCAAGGAGATGGAGCTATCCTTTTATGAGGCGTATTTTAAGCAAAAACAAGATCCGGAAAGGACGCTATATGGATTCTTGGATGAGATGAGAAGGATGTTTCAGGAAAATGAGAATTTAAAGTTCTGGCTCAGGATGGAGTTCTTTCCGCCTACTCATTTGTATAAAGTGGTGCAGCGGGAAGCGGCGGATCTCGAGAATCAACAGGAAGCACTGTTAGAAAAGTTATTCGATTCATGGATAGCAGAAGGGGCGGTTCGTTCGGGAAATGCCCGGACGCTAACATTGGCCTACACAGGTGTGATCGTGGCCATCTTGGTCGAACTTGTATACTCCGATGACCCTAAGCGGTTGGAAGATAAATTTGACGCATTATGGACCGTATTTTGGAGCGGAATTTCCAAGTAAGGTTAAGCAATAGGAGATGGGAACATGGCAATGAGAGAACAACAACAGAAAAGTCTTCTGGAAATAGAATCGACGGGAAAGATCTTCTTACGCTATTTGATTCCTTCCATGATCGGAATGATCTTGATGGCATTGAACTTTGTCGTCGATGGCGTCATGGTCGGTAACAAACTTGGGTCCGTTGCCCTTGCAGGGGTAAATATTGCTGGACCCATTTATACCATTTTTGTCGCCATGTCGATCTGGATTGGTGTCGGCGGTGCAACGCTATACTCCCAAAGCATGGGAGCGAAGGATTATGTGCGTTCCCGCTTCATTTTTACGCATTCCATCGTTCTAATTACAGGCTTCACCATCGTCATTGGTTTGATTGCCTATATGTTTCACAATCAGCTCGTTTTCGCATTAGGGGCAAATGAAGCGACCGCTCCCTTTGCGACGGATTATATGAACGTTTTCTTGATGCTCGGTTTTGTTTTCACCTTAGAAAATGCCTTGAGTATTTTTATCCGGAATAATGGAAATCCGACACTGGCCATGACGGCATTGATCGTGACGGCTGTTTCGAATTTCGTATTGAACTATATCATTTTGTATGTGTTCGATTTAGGGGTGCGTGAAATCGCGTTTGGGACAATCACCGCGTCGGCGCTTGGAATCGTCGTGCTTTCCGCCCATTTCTTCACGAAGAAAAACACCCTTCGTCTGGTCAAGTTCCGGTTTGATAAGCGGCTTTTCCTTTTGACCATGTCAATCGGCTTTCCCAGCTTTTTATCTGAACTCGGTGTATCCGTCTTTACGATTGCGCATAATAATGTGTTTTCCCGGTTGGCGGGAACGGACGGATTGTCCGCCTTTTCCATTGTCAATTATGCCCACAGTGTGATGCTATTGATGTTTCTTGGCATCGGGTCGGCCATCCAACCGCTCGTTAGCTATTACCATGGAGCAAAAGATGAGAAGCGAAAACGCGAGACGGTTCGCATCGCCATTTTAACGGCCATCGGTGCGGGGGTATTCATTACCTTACTCGGACAAGTGACGGCACCGTATATAGTTGCTTTATTCGGAGACTTTTCACAAGAAGTGAAGGAACTCGCAACAATTGGCATTCGGATTTTCTTTGGCGGGTATATTCTGATGGGGGTCAACTTCGTCATGATGACCTATTTCCAATCGGTCGGGCAAGTCAAGATGGCAGCCTGGATCACGATTGGCCGGGAATTTCTCTTCATGCTCATATTCCTGGTAACCCTTCCTTTCCTATTCGGAACCAATGCGGCATGGCTGTCGATTCCTTTATCAGAAGTAGTCATTTTCTGTACCATCCTGCTTTATTTGAAAAGAGAAGGTACGTTCTTTGGTAAAAGAGGTCATGGAATTTAGAGATCACCTATTCGGTGGTCTTTTTTTGTTTTTTAAAATTTCTGAAAAAATATTGACAGAATGATCCGCCCTGTTATATATTATTAATACAATAAATAATTTGTTATATAACAGAGGAGGAAAAGTAAAATGAATATGTATACTAAAGCGTATGAAACCTATTTAATGACTTGCGAAAGATATGGAATCGAGTCGATTAACTTTCACCATTTCATCAAACATTTAACCGAGGATCAGTTAGACGAATACAGTAAATTAGCCATTTAAATTGAAAAGGACGTGTTCTTGTAGATGGATCTAGCCGATGTGGAAGCCTTATAGAAACCCCACCCGTTACGAATAGTAGAGGTGGGGTTTTGTTATGTCTAAAAAGGAAAAAGAGATATGGATTCGACGAGGAAACCTAATGACTCTTTAACGAGCATTAGGTTTTTTTTCCTTGAAGTGACAAAATATTATGTAGAATATGGTAAAATGGATATAGGACTTTATACTCTTATATGATGGTCAAAGAAGATAGAAAACCGACTTGGGGGATGCTATATGAAATTAACTGTATCAAAAAAATTATGGGGTAGTTTTTTATCTTTACTTGTATTTTTATTGGCCATTGGAACTGTATATTTGTTGATTATCGATGATCTTAATAAACAATATACGTTTTTATTGGATAATCGCGTGAAAAAGACTCAACTTGTGGATGACCTGATCATCAATCAGCAAGATTACTCCAACGATATTCGGGGATATATGATCTATGGAGATGCCAAGTATTTAGAAGGCCGGTCCGAGAAGTATGATAGGTTTGAAGGTGCCTATAAAGAGTTAGAAAAGACGATGGAAAAGAAAGAAGATCGGGTTTTACTGGAAGAGGCATATAAAGCAAAACAGAAGTATACAGAACTTTCAGAACAAATAATCAATAATGTCCAGAAAGAGAAAACACAGGAAGCTTTGGTCATTGCGAAAGAGACCAGTGTACTAGAAGAAACAATCATCGAAAAAGCCATACAGTTAAGTGACAACCAGAAGGTTTATATGCAAGAGAAAAGGAAAGAGATTGATGCTTTGGTGAAGGATATGCTGAGCTTCATCACGTTGGTCATCATCGGAGGCTTCATACTTAGTATCGTAATGCCGACTGTCCTGAGTCGCAGCATCACCCGTCCGGTCCGCAAGCTCACTGCGGCTATTGGTGAGGTTGCTGGAGGAAATCTCCAGGTGGAAAGCATACAGGTCCGGAACAAGGACGAGATTGGGGAAATGGCCGGTGCATTCAACAAAATGGTTAATGAACTGAAGTCGATAGTCTCGAGTATGAGGGATTCTTCGAGCCAGTTAGCCGTTCAAGCGGAGCAAATGTCAGCCAGTTCCGAGGAAAGCCTTGCCTCTTCGGAGATGGTTGCTAAAACGGCAGAGGATAATATGCAAGGAACGAATCAGCAAGTGGTCATTATTGAAAATTCGGTGGATTCCATGAATGAAATGGCTGCAGCCGTCGGGAGAGTTACGGAAAGCAATGTCGACATGCTTCAATCTGCTGAAACGGTGAATTCGCTAGTTCGTGAGGGGTCATCCAGCATGAATGCGGTGACAAAGGAAATGAATCATATCAATTCCACCATTCAGGACTCGGCGAAAATCATGGAAATGATGACGAGCCATTCAAGTGATATTCAAAGAGTGACAGCCTTGATTACGGACATTTCCGACCAAACCAATTTACTGGCATTGAATGCCGCGATCGAGGCTGCCCGTGCCGGGGATCATGGAAAGGGTTTTGCGGTCGTGGCAGATGAAGTCCGGAAACTGGCTGAGCAATCGAAATTGTCCGCTTCAGAGATTGCAAACATGGTCAGCATGATTCAAGATGCGACCAAAAAAGGGGTGGAATCCATCAAGATGGGAACCAAGAAAGCCGAAGATGGACTCATTGCATCGGAGAATTCCTTGCAGGTGTTCGACCAGATCAAAGTGGCTGTCGGTGAAGTGGGAAAACGGATAGAGTCGGCATCCAATGCTATCGAAGACATTCAAGCCATGACCGAAGAGGTGGCAGCAGGGGCCACTTCCGTAAAGGAAATTGCGGTGAGCGCTGCTGAACGGGCACATGATACAAGTGCAGCCACAGAAGAGCAGCTAGCGGCGAATGAACAGATTACGACAGGCGCCCAATCACTAGCAATCCTGGCCGAAAACCTACAGAAGGAAGTAAGCCATTTCAAGATTTAAGAACACGATGAAGAACCCGAACGAAGAACACCACTCACACGGTGTTTTAGTCGTTCGGGTTTTTTCTGTTGCAATGCGATTTGTCACATGAAATAGGAGGAAGGGGATGGGGATAACCAAGGGGTGTGCGCGTAGAAAGCTAATATGGGGAAGAGGAGGATATCCAGGGACTATGCATTCTTGCTTTGATGATGAAGAAAAGGACCAAGCGATTTTCGCTTGGTCCTTTTTCCTAACTTTATTATGCAATCGGCCCGCCAAGTTCTTCGATTTCGTTTGGTACGCTACCGAATTTCTTGAAGTTTGCACGGAATTGAGCGGCAAGGTCTTTTGCTGATTTTGTGTATGCAGCAGGGTCTGCCCATGTTTTGATTGGTTGAAGCACTTCATCAGGAACACCAGGAACATGAACCGGAATGTTCAAGCCGAAGATATCGTCTTGAACGGTTTCAATGTTGGCTAATTCACCTTCAAGTGCCGCTTGGATCATGGCACGAGTGTAAGCAAGCTTCATACGGCTTCCAGTTCCATAAGCTCCGCCAGTCCATCCTGTGTTAACCAGGTATACTTTTGCGTCATGCTCGTCGATTTTTTCTCCAAGCATTTCAGCATAGCGTGTAGCAGGAAGTGGTAGGAAAGGTGAACCGAAGCATGTAGAGAATGTTGCTTCAGGAGACGTCACGCCTCTTTCTGTACCTGCCAATTTGCTTGTGTATCCGCTCAAGAAGTGGAACATGGCTTGTTCTTTAGAAAGTTTGCTGATTGGAGGCAGTACGCCAGAAGCATCAGCCGTTAAGAAAATGATTGTATTCGGGTGTCCCGCAATACTTGGATTCACGATGTTATCGATCGCTTGCATTTGGTATGCAGCACGGGTGTTTTCCGTTAATGAGCTGTCATCGTAGTCCGCCACGCGTGTTTCGGGATCTACCACGACATTTTCCAATACGGCGCCGAAACGGATGGCGTCGAAGATCTGTGGTTCTTTTTCACGTGAAAGGTTGATGGTTTTTGCATAGCATCCGCCTTCGATGTTGAATACACCATTAGAAGACCAGCCGTGTTCGTCATCACCAATCAGTTTACGGTTCGTGTCGGCAGATAAAGTCGTTTTACCAGTACCGGACAATCCGAAGAATAAAGCGACATCGCCTTCACGACCTACGTTTGCCGAACAATGCATCGGAAGGATTTCTTCTTCCGGAAGTAGGTAGTTCATGATTGAGAAAATCGATTTCTTCATTTCACCTGCGTATTCAGTTCCACCGATTAGGATAGTACGGCGTTCGAATGATACCATGATGAACGTTTCGGATTGCGTTCCATCAACTGCTGGATCCGCTTTGAAATTAGGTGCGGAAAGGATGGTGAATTCTGCTTCATGCCCTCTTAGTTCTTCCTCATTCGGACGGATGAACAATGTATGAGCAAAAAGGTTGTGCCAAGCATATTCATTAACCACTCGGATAGGAAGGCGTGATGATTCGTCTGCACCAGCAAAACCTTTGAAGACAAAGACTTCTTCTTTTGTCTTTAAGTAATCCACTACTTTACTATATAGTTTATTGAATACTTCCTCGGAAATGGGTTGGTTAACTGGGCCCCAGTCAATTTTGTCCTTTACAGAAGCTTCTTCCACAATATATTTATCTTTAGGTGAACGGCCCGTGTATTTGCCCGTTTCAGCTTTTACTGCGCCGGTTGAAGTTAAAACGCCTTCATTTCTGCTTAATACTTTTTCAACTAATTGAGGAACTGAGAGTTGAGTTTGCACATTATTTCCTGCTAATAATTGGTGTAACTCATTAACGTCAACAGAATTCATATATGAGATACCTTCCTTTGTTTAAGTTTTTATAATACAATTAGTATAACACATTGGATTAAATAGTCTATACTATTTAACTTTTTTTGTGAATGAAAATGGAATAGTCGCATTAATCAATTATCTCACTTCGAGTGTAACCTTATGTATAGTGCGGGCATATACTTGCAGTGAGTCATCCTGGATGGATGTTTTTGAATCTGGTTGAATCGGGAGACGATCTGGATGAAGTAAATCTAGGATGTGAAAAACGATTGCTGCCACAAGTCTTTGTGAAGTCCCGTTTTAGGATTAGTGTACCTTTTCATTTATAATAGGAAGAAAAGAAGTGAACAACCATTTATGTATTTGAAAAAGGGATGAATATGGGGTTCGGATGGTATGTTCATTTTGTCTGATTTATCCATTGTAAGTCAATGGTCTTATCTTCTTAGTTTACACTCTTTAAGAATACTATTTATATTCCGGCTGTGCCAGATAAAAAGTTTTTTTATTTTTCATTGGGGAAAAATGTTCTATTTAGAAAAACATTGACAAATTCAGACTAAATACGATAGTATCTTAAATTGTACGGATTCTCTTATCCCGAGTTGGTGGAGGGACAGGCCCTTTGAAACCCAGCAACCTGCCATATTGAACTTGACTCCAAGGTCAATCGCCGAAAATAAAGCGATGAACCTTCAAGGAATAGTGGTGATGGTGCTAACCTGAGCAAGGTAAAAACCCTTGAACGATAAGAGTGAAAGGATAGATGATAGAATTTTTAAACCTTTCCTCATTTGCCAGGGAAGGTTTTTGTGTTTTTATTCATTAATTCTGTGTCTATGATTGAAACTAATAAGGGAAACGAGTTCCGTAAAAGATCAGGCTCATGCCTACAACATACTAACTTCCAAGGAGGAAATAAGATGTCAAAGAAACGTCTATTTACTTCTGAATCTGTGACAGAAGGCCATCCGGATAAAATTTGTGATCAGATTTCAGATTCCATTTTAGATGCAATCCTAGCTAAGGATGCAAATGCACGCGTTGCGTGTGAAACAAGTGTAACGACAGGTCTTGTACTTGTTGCTGGAGAAATTACAACATCGGCTTACGTGGATATTTCACGCATTGTCCGCGATACGATTGCAGGTATCGGGTACACTCGTGCGAAATATGGTTTCGATGCCGAGACTTGTGCTGTGCTAAGCTCGATCGATGAGCAGTCTGCTGATATTGCAGCGGGTGTTGATAAAGCATTGGAAGCACGTGAAGGTACGATGTCCGATGAGGAAATCGATGCTATCGGTGCAGGGGACCAAGGTCTTATGTTCGGATTCGCGTGCAATGAAACGGAAGAGCTTATGCCACTTCCCATTTCATTGGCTCATAAGCTATCATTCCGTCTTTCTCAAGTTCGTAAAGATGGCACGCTAAGTTATTTACGTCCTGATGGAAAAACGCAAGTAACGGTTGAATATGATGAAAATAACCTACCTGTACGTGTAGACACAATCGTCATCTCCACACAACATGATCCTGAAGTGACACTTGAACAAATTCAAGCCGACTTAAAAGAACATGTGATTAATGCGGTCGTACCGGCTGACTTAATCAATGAAGATACGAAATACTTCATCAACCCGACTGGCCGTTTTGTAATCGGCGGACCTCAAGGGGATGCTGGTCTTACTGGCCGTAAAATCATCGTTGATACGTACGGCGGATACGCTCGTCACGGCGGCGGTGCTTTCTCTGGTAAAGATGCAACAAAAGTGGACCGTTCTGCTGCATATGCCGCTCGTTACGTTGCGAAGAACATCGTAGCTGCTGGCCTGGCTGACAAAGCGGAAGTGCAATTGGCCTACGCAATCGGCGTGGCTAAGCCTGTATCCATCTCAATCGATACATTTGGAACGGGAACAGTAAGTGAAGAGGTGCTAGTGGAATTGGTAGAGGCGAATTTCGACCTACGTCCAGCTGGTATCATCAAGATGCTTGACCTACGTCGCCCAATCTACAAGCAAACAGCTGCATATGGTCACTTCGGCCGTACAGATGTTGATTTGCCTTGGGAGCGTACGGATAAAGCAGAAGCTTTAAAAACACAAGCTAAAGCGTAAATCATATGAGAAAAGGTGCCTTGCTTTAATGCAAGGCACCTTTTTTGATGGGCAAAAATAGGATTAAATATGGCTTCCTAGGGAATAATTCAAGGAATCCTATTTTTAGCTAAGCGTTTTTTGTAATCATACGATTGGTGTTACTTTATTCGGTCAGCCTGTTTATAGAGTTGTCCTTTTTCAGCATATTCCCGGACAATGCGATCCATATCCTGGCGATCTTCCTCATTAATTTCACGAACGACTTTGGCCGGCCTTCCAAAGGCTAAGGTGTTCGGCGGGATAACCTTTCCTTGGGGGACAAGGCTTCCTGCACCGATGAAGGCACCTTCACCGATTTCCGCTCCATCAAGGATGATCGAACCCATGCCGATGAGGGCTCTCTTTCGAATTTTGCAGCTATGTAGAATGACTTGGTGGCCAATGGTCACTTCATCTTCGATTATCAGTGGGTTATTGGGACTTTGATGAAGTACGCTGTTATCTTGCACGCTTACTCTTTTCCCGATGATGGTGGGTGCCACATCGCCGCGAATGACGGTATTGAACCAGATCGTTGATTCATCACCGATTTTGACATCGCCTGTCACGACGGCATTTTCAGCAAGATAGGCGCTTTCGGAAATTTCTGGTTCCATGCCTTTGAATGGATAAATAATCAATTTTCATCATTTCCTTTCCGAAGTGGATAATTTTGCTGTATTATTTTAATATACCGTATCAAAATAGCCTTGGCTACTATTTGATTGAGCACAATTAATTAGGTTTCGTTTTTGTTGAAAACCGAAAATGTGGTTATAATTTACCATATAGATTATTTTTCATTCTGCATGGAACGTTTACAACTAGAGAAAAGTGAAAGGGGGATTTCGAATGTGGAAATGGGAGACGGACGGAGATGCAAAAGGCGTCATCGTCATTATTCATGGGGCAATGGAGCATCATGGCCGTTACAAGTGGTTAACACAAATGTGGCTTTCAGCCGGATACCATGTCGTCATGGGCGACCTACCCGGGCAGGGAATGACGACACGCGCCTTCCGGGGGCATATCGATTCCTTTGACGAATATTTAGAAGAAGTAAAAAGCTGGATTGAAGATGCATACGATTATTCCCTTCCTGTCTTTTTATTAGGACATAGCATGGGTGGGTTGATTGCGATCCGCCTGCTTCAGGAGGAAGAATGGGACATCGCGGGGGTCATTTTATCATCGCCATGCCTCGGTCTGATGACGCATCCTCCCAAATACTTAACCGCCATTTCACACGGCATGAATATCGTGATGCCAAAATTCCGGGTGGATTCTGGGTTAACTCCCCAAATGGCGACGAGGAATTCGGAAATCCGTGAATCGGATACGAACGATACATTGTACATTACCAAGGTTTCCGTTCGCTGGTATCGGGAGCTTGTACAGGCAATGAAGGATGCTTTTGAAGAGATTCCGGAGT
The DNA here is from genome assembly GCF_044761985.1 of Peribacillus sp. NPDC097224. Classification (NCBI taxonomy): domain Bacteria; kingdom Bacillati; phylum Bacillota; class Bacilli; order Caryophanales; family Bacillaceae; genus Peribacillus; species Peribacillus sp. NPDC097224. The sequence continues at coordinate 49,030 of NZ_JBIWDK010000008.1, forward strand.
TTCAGGACGTGCCTTTACTGATGATGCAGGGCGGAGATGACAAGGTCGTCAACAAAAAGGCGGTCCGGGAGTGGTTCAACTATAACTTGGCCAGCGAAAAGCAATACAAGGAATGGCCGAAACTATATCATGAAATTTTCAATGAACCGGAGCGGGATGACGTATTTCAATATGCACTGAGTTTCGTTGAAAACCGGTTGAAGATATTGGGCTATGTCGTTTAAATAAGAAAAAAGCTGCTGAGAAACTTCAGCAGCTTTTTGTTTTAGAGGAATTTGTCAAAGACATGTTCGAACGGCTTCAATTCTTCCATCGTGTTCTATCTTCGGTCAATGCAGTCAGGCTGGTGACGAATAGACCATATGATTCACTTGTATCCCGTTTGATTTTCTCAGTCAATAAATCTGCCCTGCCAGTAACGAAGTCGATAATTGTTCCATGTTTCTGCACCCACTTATCCATTTTTTCCTCATTATAATGGGTAAAAGTTTAAAAGTTCGAAAAAATTCGGTCGGATTTACAAAAACACCACCGTTTATTGAACGGTGGTGTGAGTTCTACCTTTTTTCTATCGCAATGAGGAACGGAGGTGAATGAACTTGGTTGATGAAGTCGTATTTCAGGACATGGGCTTTTTGTTGAGACAGGTTCTGTACGTAGTGCATCAACGCATCCCGTTCCGCCTCTCCTCCTGGATGGCCGTGATAGATGACGAGGACGATGATGCCCTCCGGCGCCATCATGTCGAACAGTTTTTCAAGAGAAGCGATTGTCGTATCGGCTTGCGTGATGATCGATTTATCGCCTCCAGGGAGATAGCCAAGGTTGTAGATGGCCCCGGTGATCTTTCCAGCATGTTCCACGGTGATATACGTATCGAGCTGTTCATGTCCATCGTGGACGAGGGTGCAACGCTTTTGTAAATGTTCCGTTTCCAATTTATTCGCGGTAGTGTGAATGGCTTGCTCTTGAATGTCAAAACTATAGACATGACCGGTTTCGCCGACCAATTGGGCGAGAAAGACGGTATCATGGCCGTTGCCCATCGTTCCATCAACGGTGATGTCCCCTTGTTGAACGGCTCTCTCAAGAAGTAGCTTCGCAAAATCCAAAACGCGATCCAGCTTCATGGTGATGGGACCTCCTCTGATTGATAATGTTTTCCCTGCCAGCTATTGCGGCGTTTCAGTTCGGCATCGATGGCGTTCAGGACATCCCATTTATTGACGCTCCACATCGGCCCGATCATCAAGTCTATGGGGCCATCGCCGGTAATGCGGTGGACGATCATTTCTGGGGGAATGACTTCCAACTGATCGCATACGAGATTTACATAATCGTCCCGTTCAAGAAATTCAAGCATTCCTTTTTCATATTGCTTGACCATCGGCGTTCCTTTCAAAAGGTGAAGCAGGTGGATCTTGATTCCCTGGACATCAAGTTTAGCGACTTCGCGTGCGGTCTCCATCATCATTGCATAACCTTCGTTAGGCAAGCCATTGATGATGTGGGTACAGACCCGGATCCCGTGTTTACGCAGTTTATCGACGCCTTCCTTGTAGCAAGCATAGTCGTGGGCCCGGTTGATCAAGTTCCCCGTTTCATCATGGACCGTCTGCAGGCCAAGCTCGACCCAAAGATAGGTACGTTGATTCAGTTCGGCTAGATAGTCGACTACATCATCAGGCAGGCAGTCCGGGCGTGTCGCGATGGAAAGCCCGACCACTCCTTCCTGAGTGAGGACGCTTTCGTATTTTTCACGAAGCTCTGCCACGGGTGCGTGCGTGTTCGTGAACGCTTGGAAATAGGCCATATACTTGCCGTCTTTCCATTTGTGGTGCATTTTTTCACTGACTTTCTTAAATTGGACATCAAGCGGTTCGACGCGATCGCCTGCAAAATCCCCCGATCCTGCGGCACTGCAGAAGGTGCAGCCGCCATGTGCGACTGTGCCATCACGGTTCGGACAGTCGAAACCGCCGTCAAGCGCAACTTTGAAAACTTTATGGCCAAAGTGATGGCGTAAATGGTAATTCCAAGTATGATATCGTTTGTTATCCGTTGCATATATAAACGGGTTTGCTTGATCCATATCAGCAACCTCCTACGTGTAATAAAGCGCAACCTATATTATACAACATTCCGGAGAATAGGTCTTTTTCTTAAAAAAGAAGCGTATAATGTATCTTGAAGGTTAATTTTAGATAGTTAAACAGGTGTGTTCGTTTATCTAAATTGAGTCGGGAGCTGATGAATATGACCGTTCAAGTAGAAGAAGTCATAAATCAAATGAAAAAGAAATTAGCAGAAAATAACCAGGTGCTAGAAGTCAATGATGATGGGACTGTGTTCAATGCAACGTGTACCTTCAATTCTCCTGCCTCGGACGAACAAATCCTCGCTTTTGAGGAAAAGACCGGTTTGCTGCTGCCAGATGAATATAAAGCATTTTTGAAGATAACGAATGGGTGCCGCCTGTTCGATCATGTTGAATCCGGGGGCGAAAATGATTTATACAGCCTTGAGGATATCATAAATTACACGTATGAAGAAGATTATGAAGGCTGTTATAAGGTGGCCTGCATTTATCAAGATAATATTGTGATCCATGGAAATGACGTGGCCAAAGGCAAGCAGGATTATATCATGGTAAAAGGTCATATCGATGATTTCGATGAAAGCAAGCCGCTTCATATGGGTTTCGCGGAGTGGCTGGAGCAGTTCATTTCCCATCAAGGGGTAAAGTTCTGGGATAAGTGAAAAAAAATGATAATCCTCCCGTTCTTAGTTCAAACTAATTGTGATGATGTAATGTCATCCAAACGAACGTGAAGGAGAGGGTTTGAAATGGCAACTAGACAATCCGTTGGTCAGTTATTGGAGCAATGCGAAGGGGCTCTCCGATTTGCAGATTATGAATATAACGAAGCATCAAGGCTGGGCCATTACAGTGATGAGGAATTCCAGAAGTCACAGCTTTATATCGAAGAGGCTTTGACAAATTTGGACAAAATGTATGGAAGTGCGGATGCCCAGCAACGGGATATGCTTCAAAGGATGCAACAGCAATTGAATGATATAAAGAATGATATGATTTTATTGCGTCATTAAAGGTGTATGTGGGGGCTATGGAAGCATAGCTCCCTTTTCCAATGTGCACGATTTTGAATGGTGATGCATATATAATGAAAAACCTGGAGATAATGTTGGTGACCGGCTATTGCAATTATCGGTAAAATTGACTAGAATGAAATAAAATCAAATATTCTTATAAAGACTATGAAGAGAAGTAGTAGCAATTAGAACCAGTTTAGAGAGTTGACGGATGGTGCAAGTCAACCTGGATTGATTGTGAACTCGTCTTGGAGTCACAGGTGTGAAGCGATAGTAATGCCTGGCGTCCAATCCACGTTACGGAACTTTTAAGCTGGGCGATTGTTTGTTGTCGCCAATGTGGGTGGTACCGCGGGAAGATATACATAATCCTCTCGTCCCAATTTGGGATGAGGGGTTTTTTATTGTTTTTTTTATACGGAAAATAGGAGGAAGTCTAATGATTTTTGAACATAGAAGCATAGAAACGAAATGGCAGCAATATTGGGAAGCGAACAAAACGTTTAAAACGGGAGAAGATAGCGGCAAACGTAAATTCTACGCGCTGGATATGTTCCCCTATCCATCTGGAGCGGGTCTTCACGTTGGACATCCGGAAGGTTACACGGCGAGTGATATTCTGGCACGGATGAAACGGGCGCAAGGGTACAATGTGCTCCATCCAATCGGCTGGGATGCATTCGGTCTTCCGGCAGAGCAGTACGCAATCGATACGGGGAATGACCCGGCTGAATTCACGGAACACAATATCAACACGTTCCGTCGCCAAATCAAGGCGCTTGGTTTCTCTTATGACTGGGATCGTGAAATCAATACGACGGATCCGGAATATTATAAATGGACACAATGGATTTTCTTGAAATTATACGAAAAAGGCCTTGCCTATATCGATGAAGTCGCTGTGAACTGGTGCCCGGCACTTGGTACGGTTTTAGCGAATGAAGAAGTCATCGATGGGAAAAGTGAACGTGGCGGACATCCGGTCGAACGCCGTCCAATGAAGCAGTGGATGTTGCGCATCACGGCTTATGCCGACCGTCTGATCGACGATTTGGATGATGTGGATTGGCCAGAAAACATCAAGGATATGCAACGTAACTGGATCGGCCGTTCTGAAGGGGCTGAAGTCACATTCACGATCGATGGATTCGATGAATCATTCACGGTGTTCACGACGCGTCCGGATACATTATTCGGTGCAAGCTATGCGGTTCTTGCTCCAGAGCATCCTTTCGTGGATAAGATCACGACATCCGAACAACGTGCTGCCGTTGACGCCTATTTAGACGAAGTGAAACATAAAAGTGACCTGGAAAGAACGGACCTTGCAAAAGATAAATCAGGCGTGTTCACGGGTGCTTATGCAATCAATCCGGTCAATGGCGAAAAGATGCCGATCTGGATTGCCGATTACGTATTGATCAGCTATGGAACGGGTGCAATCATGGCGGTTCCTGCTCATGATGAACGTGATTATGAATTCGCAGTCAAATTCGACTTGCCAATCAAAGAAGTCGTAGCTGGTGGAGATGTGACGAAAGAAGCCTATACGGGCGACGGACTTCATGTGAACTCCGGATTCCTGGATGGAATGAATAAAGAAGAAGGCATCACGGCCATGATTAAATGGTTGGAAGAAAAAGCGATCGGTACGAAAAAAATCACGTACCGCCTTCGCGACTGGTTGTTCAGCCGCCAACGTTACTGGGGTGAGCCAATTCCAATCATCCATTGGGAAGATGGCACCATGTCAGCACTTAAGGAAGAAGAGCTTCCATTACTTCTACCTAAGGCAACGGACATCAAGCCTTCAGGAACGGGTGAATCACCACTTGCGAACATCACGGATTGGGTGAATGTAGTTGACGAAAACGGACGTAAAGGCCGTCGTGAGACGAATACCATGCCACAATGGGCAGGTAGTAGCTGGTACTTCCTTCGTTATATCGATCCGGACAATACGGAAGCTCTTGCCGATCCGGAAAAATTAAAAGAGTGGATGCCGGTCGACATTTATATCGGTGGTGCCGAGCATGCCGTGCTTCACTTATTGTACGCGCGCTTCTGGCATAAATTCTTGTATGACATCGGTGTCGTACCAACGAAAGAACCGTTCCAAAACTTATTCAACCAAGGGATGATCCTTGGCGAGAATAATGAAAAAATGAGTAAATCAAAAGGGAATGTCGTGAACCCTGATGACATCGTGGAAAGCCATGGTGCGGATACGCTTCGCATGTACGAAATGTTCATGGGGCCATTGGATGCATCCATTGCCTGGTCGACAAACGGATTGGACGGTTCACGCCGATTCCTGGATCGCGTCTGGCGCTTACTTGTCAATGAAGACGGTACGATGACGGATAAATTGGTCGAAACGGATGACAGTGGCAAGCTTGAAAAAGTGTATCATCAAACTGTCAAAAAAGTGACCGAGAACTATGAAGAATTGAAATTCAATACGGCGATTTCACAGCTGATGGTATTCATCAACGATGCCTACAAAGCGGAAGCACTTCCGAAAGAATATATCGAAGGCTTCGTGAAATTGCTAGCACCGGCTGCACCACATATCTCAGAAGAACTTTGGTCTAAGCTGGGGCATTCTGAAAGTATCGCTTACGGAACATGGCCTGCGTTCGACGAAGCGAAGCTCGTCGATAACGAAGTGGAGATCGTCATTCAAATCAACGGAAAAGTCAAAGCCAAACTTATGGTGCCGACTGATACGACGAAAGAAAAACTCGAAGAAATCGCGATGGGCGAAGACGCCATCAAGGAACAGATTGATGGTAAAACCATCCGCAAAGTCATTGCCGTACCTGGCAAATTAGTCAACATCGTCGCAAACTAACAATCAAAAGAGCTGCCCCGCATATTGGCCGGGGCAGCTCTTTTTTTGTGTTGCCCTGGAAAGGGACATTCGTCGATTTATAAATATTAGGACCATATTGTGATATGTATTTTTATGGTAAAATGTAATGAAAAACCAAGGAGCAATCATAACTATGGAAAACGTTCATGACGTGGAGTTAAAACATTTTTCGAATGAATATTTTGACGTATTACATTCCTTTGAACTTCCTGAAGAACAAGGGCAGTTCACAGCATTACCAAGCAAGATTTTAGAGGTGAAAGAAGGACAACATCGTATTGTTATTTTATGTAAGGGTGAGCCTGTAGGCTTCTTTTTATTACATTCAGCGGAACGAGTTAAGGCGTACTCGGATAATCCGAAAGCGATGCTCTTAACTGCATTATCTGTTAACCATGCAAAGCAAGGAAAAGGTTATGCTAAACAAGCGATGCTCTTACTAAGTGATTTTGTTAAATCAGAATTTCCTTACTGTGATGAAATCGTTTTAGTTGTTAATCATAAAAATGTTCCTGCTCAGCGACTGTATGCAAAAGTAGGTTTTACTGATACAGGTAAGAGAAAAACCGGTCCGATTGGTGAACAGTTTGTCATGCATTTATCGGTGAAGAATACGTAACTCTTCTAACTTTTGAGAGCTAACCTGTAATAGAGAGAGAATGAATCGGTCAATGATCGAGCGTTTTAATTGAATCGGAAAAAAAGGGATCTTCGCTGAAGATTCTTTTTTTTTTTTTGCTAATGATGGTTGGTTATGTACCTAAGAATAAGGCTTCCCAAAACGCAGATGAAGAAAGTGGAAGAAGCAAGATTCGAGATTCGGACACATATGGGGGATATGGCGGAATCCTAAGTGAATGGGGAAGAAATAGTAGGAAAACCCTGTTCTTATAAAAAGCAGAATAGCTAGATTCAAAGATACGTATTAGTGCAAAATGCCTGTTTATTCCTTGGAGTCTACCATTCTCAAGTTATTGCCAAAAAAATGGTTGATAATATTTAACAGTGTGATAATTTGGTATAGTAAAGCATTTTTAGCAATTTTAGGAGGGTAACTATTGAACGTTAAAAAGGTAAGTCGATTTACGGTATGTGTACTTATATTTTCACTTGTTTTTGGCATGTTGATTCCACAAAGATCCCAGGCTGCGACAGATTCATCAAAAATCATACATGCAGCTTCCATTAAAAGTGGAGAAACGGTTGAAGGCAATTTTGACAAGCCTGAGACCCATTGGCTCCAGATCACCCCAACGAAAGATGATACTAATCAGTTTTCCCATGTTGAGTTCGATGTAGAATCGGACGATTATCTTAATATTTCAGTCTATCCTACTTTAGAAAAAGCAGAGAAAGATGAAACGTATGATAACTACCGGGCAACTAGTGGCCCTGAAGAAAAGGCCGTCATCGACTTCCCGTTCGGTTGGGAAGGAAGCTATTATGTGAAAATAGAGTATTTCGGTGAAGTGGATGAAGAGGGACTATCATTACCGGAAGCGGAGAATAAGACGGCTTACAAAATACATGCACAATCCGTTAAATTGCCTCCTTCCGCAACATCGGACGAACTTGGAATGGATTCATGCCCAGTGGAATTAAGCGCTGTAGGAAAATCCACGGGTAAAAACCTATTGAGTGAAATTCGCAAGTTCAGAGATGGAGTTCTTTCCAAGTCAGAGGAAGGACGCGCCCTATCTTCCTTGTATTATAAGGCTGCACCATTCTTGGTCCTTGATATGGCCGGCAGCAAGAGTAAAAGAGACGATGTATACAACAATCTAGTAATCCTTCAACCTCTTATTGCGGACCTTAATGAAAATGGGGAAAGCAGTACGGCAGTCATTTCAAATAAACAGCAACAAGCCATTAAAGAATTGTTCGATGTGACGGTCGATGCCGTCCCAGCTTCACTGAAAAAAGAAATGAACAGCATTGCGGATAAGATCGGCATCAATAACCTTGCAGGTGAGCGCGTTGTCGATATCGCAAGCAAAGCGGGTTATAAGCTACCGGCTTCCAAAAGCATCACGAGCAAGTATATCGTCAAGATGAAACCGGGTAAAAAACTGACTTCGGTTCAAACCAAGGTACAAAGCTATGGAACGTTCTCGACCTTCAAAAAACAAGATGTCATCCTCGATGATACATATGTGGTGGAGTTAAAGGGAACGGGCAAGATGAGTGCAACAGCCCTTACACAGGTTGAAAACCTCTCGGATGTAGAGTATATCGAGCCGGTTAAAACGTATAAAGCCCTTTCGAATGATATTCAATCATCGTATCAATGGTCCTTGAACAATGAAGGGCGTGAAGTGAGTAAAAAAGGCGCTGACATCCATAATGACGAATTGCAGAAACTTATTAAGAATCGCGATCTGAAAGAGACATTGGTTGCGGTAATCGATACAGGCGTCGATAATACGCTCGCGGATCTAAAAGACAAAGTCAATATGGGACAAGGCAAGAACTTCATCGATCCGAAAGTGGACGCGATCGATGATAATGGACATGGTACACATGTTTCAGGCATCATCGCAGCCCAGTCGAATAATGGATATTCCATGGAGGGAATCAATCCATTGGCCAAAATCCTTCCGGTCAAGGTCCTTGATTCTTCAGGAGCAGGGGACACGGAAAAAATTGCAGCCGGAATCATTTATGCGGCAGACAAGGGAGCAAAGGTCATTAACTTAAGTTTGGGCGGGTCTTATAGCCGGACCATCGAGTACGCCCTGAATTACGCAGCATCCAAAGGTGTCGTGATCGTGGCCGCAAGCGGGAATGAAGCCAGCATGCTTTCTTATCCGGCTTCTTCTAAATATGTAATATCCGTCGGGGCAACCAATGCCTATGATATCGTTTCGGATTATTCCAACTTTGGCCCGACACTTGATTTGGTGGCACCTGGAACAGGGATCCCAAGTCTTATGCCAAACGGAAATGTCACGTTAATGGATGGGACATCGATGGCAACACCACATGTCGCAGCAGTTGCCGCGTTATTACTATCCGGTAATCCAGGATTGAAAATAAATGACGTACGCACCATCCTTCATGAAACATCCGATTACATTGCCTTCAAGGAAGAAGACAATGAAGGAATGGATCAGGATTATACAGATGAAGGAGAGCCGATAGCACCAGCCGTCGACAGGGATTATGTTTCAGGGTTTGGAAGGCTGAATGGCTTTAGTGCACTTAGTAAAGTGGACCTGAAAGCTGCAGTGAACCCGATCCTTGATAATCAAACGAAGCTGACAGGAACGGCAAAAGCAGGTTCAAAAGTGGAAGTGAAAAACGGAAGCAAAACAATCGGAACAGCGGTGACTTCAGCCAAAGGTACGTTCAGTGCTGCAATTCCAGCTCAAAAGGCCGATCAACGCCTAAACGTCGTGATTTCGGATTCTTCTAAAGTCGCTGTCTCTTCAATCAAGCTGTTTGTGAAGAAGGGGGAAACTCCTAAAGCACCTACTGTGAAGGCAGTAAGTGACAAAGATACGTTTGTAACGGGAAAAGCAACGGCGGGAATCGCGATTTCCATCAAGAATAGTGCCAAAAAAGTAATCGGCAAAGGCAACGCAGACAGCAAAGGCAATTACAAAGTAAAAATCAGTAAACAAAAAGCAGGGACAAAACTTTCCATAACAGCTACAGACGCGGCGAAACGGGTAAGTAAAGCAGCGAAAGTGACTGTGTTGGACAAAACGGCACCAAGTGCACCAAAAGTCGACAAAGTAACGGACAAATCAAAAAAAGTAACCGGTAAAGCGGAAGCGGGATCGACGGTTACGGTCAAGTACAAAGATAAGAAGATCGGATCGGCCAAAGCTGATAACAAAGGGAAATATACCGTGAAAATCAGCAAGAAAAAAGCAGGTTCGACCTTGTCCGTCACAGCAAAAGATAAAGCGGGCAATACAGGCAAAGCTACGAAAGTGACTGTGAAGAAATATAAAAAGTAAAATGTTAACTGAAACGGCATGTCCCCTTGTTTGAAATAACTAACAAGGGACATGCCGTTTTTTCTTGAACCTCTAATAGGATGACGACAAAAAAGCCTATCAAAATAGTTTTGATAGGCTTTCATTATGTACACGATAAACTAGAAATTAATAGAAAGAGAATCTTTCAATTCCTGTAACAGTTCAGGGTGCTTCGCAATCGAAACATAGGTTTTTTCCTGATCTTCCTTTGACTTGTTCGATAAGTCCGTCTTCACTAACATGACTTGCCCATCTTCAAAGAAAAATACACTAAATTTGTTGTTTTCGTCCTTGAATAATTCAAAAAAATATGTGGTTTCCTCTAAGGTGGCCATGGAGTAATCTAGTAGTTCCGCTGCGTCATTATTCTTTTTCACTTCAATCTTATCCATTTTGTCAATGAAGGTCCTGATATCTTTTTGTTCTGTCATGACTTTATGATAGTCTTCAGGATCAAGACTGGGATCATTCTGATTTGAAAGTAGTGCGGAAAGCTTTTTATAGCTTTCTTGATTCGGTATGTCTAGCTTGACGGATTTCGTATTCTCTTCGGTTTTTTCATCAGGCTGTTTTTTTTCTTCCGTTTTGTTCTCTGTCGTATTTTCGGTTTGTTCTTTAGTTACGGTTTCCTCATTTTCTGAAGCACAGGCACTTAAGAATAGAGAAAGGCCGATACAAAAGAAAATCATTTTAAAGAATCTCATGGTTTAATCCCCTCCGGCTTATCATTCTACCATATAAAGGGTTATATTACATATTTATCTTATTTGGTGTTTAGGGAAAATAAAGAGGTAAGTGGAGGCGATCGATTTCCACTTACCTTTTTTCGTTCATAATTGGGACAAAGCTTTTTTGGCCGTCTTCACGTCGTTTTGGAGAAGCTGGTTGAAATCATAAGCTGGATAGAGATCTCTTTCATATAGATAGTTGAAAATTCTTGCGTGATTATCGATGGCCCCATTTAATTGCTTTTTAAAGACCTTCCGTAGTGAGGGGGTGGCCGTTTCAGTTATGGCAGTCGCATAATTTCTGATGGAGGATTTGGCTAGCCCGAGTAGATCCCCGGCAGCCATTGCCGATGCATCATCTCTTATTTCATCCCCTTGCATTATTTCTCCCATACGATCGTCCTCTTCCCGATTGGCATCAGGCGTTAACGGATAAAACTGCAACAACTCCATGATGTTTTGCGTAAGCGAATTGATCATGTGTTTGTAGTGTGTTTTTAAAACCGGGTCTTTTATTTCTGGATAGGCTTTTTTTAATTTCATAAGGGCATTGGACTGTGAAGCTACCAATTCATGAAGCTCAAGTGTTTCATGCCAAGCAAGATGTGAATGTGTGGGTGTCATGTTAATACCTCCTGAACATATTGTCTCGATACAGTATTCAAGAGGTGGGCATTTCGGAAGTTATCCCATTATTGAGAATATATCATTGGTATTGCTCCAACCTTGCAAAGAATTTTTTAACAAACTCGTAAAATACCTTTTCTGATGGGGCAAGTTCTCGATTCCTTGGAGAGATGATACCGACTGTCCGTTTGACTGAAGGCGTTTCAATGGGAATTTTGACGGTCATCCTCGGAACGATTTCATAGAAGGTGCTATCAGGCAGGAGGCTGACCCCGATTCCAGCGGACACAAGCCCTTTTATGGAATCCATGTCTTCCCCTTCCGAAGCGATGTTCGGCGTGAAGCCGGCCTGCTTACAAGCCTCGATGGCAAGGGTGTTCAAGACGTAACCTTTGGGGAACAGCACAAAAGGATCATTCCGCAGGTCGCTTAGGCGCAGGCTCTTTCTTTCAGCCAACGGATGGGTGATGGGAAGTAGGGCAGACACGTTTTCGGTGAATAAGATATGGCCGTCGATATCAGGATCTTTCGTAGGGACCGGCCCTAGGAAGGCCAAACCGATTTCACGGTTTTTCACGGCATCCATTAAGTAGGAGTAGGAACCTTGTTTCAAATGAAATGAGATGTTCGGCTGTTCATCTTTAAAAGCGGAAATGACAGTCGGCAACAAATAGGTGGAGAGGCTTGTCGGGAACCCGATTTTAATCATCCCATGCTCCGGATCCAGGAATTCCTCGATTTGATATTTGGCATATTCAATGGACTTTATCGCCGTTTTGGCATGAACCAGGAATATTCGTCCAATCGGTGTTAATTGAATGTTCCGGCCGATTTTTTCGAATAACGTGACGCCGAGTTCTTCTTCCAGTCTAGCAATCTGGCGGCTGATGGCCGATTGGGCAATATGTAGGTGTTCGGCGGCTTCTGAGACGTGTTCCCTCTCCGCAACCTCGACGAAATAACGCAATTGACGTAGTTCCATTTACTCATCTCCTTCCACCTATCTCAAAGTGAGATAGATTTTGGCTTAATTATATATTGTTTATATTGATTTGAAAACCTAGAATAATATGTAAGTGACATAACGGTGTAAGAAATAAGAGGGGGGAAAACGTATGACATACAATCAAATACCAAAAGCACAAGGTCTTTACCGTCCGGAATTTGAACATGATGCATGTGGGATCGGTTTATACGCTCATTTAAAGGGGCTAGCTACACATGATATCGTCAAGCAAGGACTGCAGATGCTGTGCCAATTAGACCACCGCGGTGGACAAGGGAGCGATCCTCTAACAGGGGATGGAGCAGGATTGATGGTGCAAATTCCTGATAAGTATTTCAAGCTGACTTGCCCGGAAATGAATTTGCCGGCAAAAGGACGCTATGGTGTGGGCATGCTCTTTTTTTCCAACGATGATGCTGAACGAAATGAGATTGAAGCGCGTCTGAATTCATTAATCGAACAAGAGGGTCAAACGCTTCTAGGCTGGAGAACGGTTCCTGTGGATGCAGGTAAATTAGGGGACGTCGGCAAAGAAACATGCCCGACGATCCGACAGGTGTTCATCGGGGCAAGTGATGACGTTACAGAAGACTTGGCTTTCGAACGCAAATTATTCATCATCAGGAAACAGGCTGAAAACTGGGCAAGGGAACGTGGAAACCGTTTTTATTTTGCGAGTCTTTCCAGCGCGACGATCGTTTACAAGGGATTGCTGACACCGGAACAAGTCGATGCATTTTATCTTGATTTGCAGCATGAAGATTTTTTGTCCGCTTTCGCTTTAGTGCATTCCCGCTTTAGTACCAACACATTCCCTAGCTGGGAACGGGCCCATCCAAACCGCTACTTGATCCATAATGGGGAGATCAATACGCTTCGGGGCAATGTCAACTGGATGAAAGCGCGTGAACAGCAGTTCGTCTCGGAAGCTTTCGGGGATGATTTACAAAAGGTCCTTCCTATCTTGGATACGGATGGAAGCGACTCATCCATTTTGGATAACGCCCTTGAATTCTTCGTCCTGGCAGGCCGCAAGCCGGCGCATGCAGCGATGATGCTGATTCCTGAACCATGGACGGAAAATCCGCATATGACCAAGGAAAAGAAAGCCTTTTACGAATACCACAGCATGTTGATGGAGCCTTGGGATGGCCCGACGGCGATTTCGTTCACGAATGGGAAACAAATCGGGGCGATCCTAGACCGTAACGGATTAAGACCTGCCCGTTATTATGTGACCAAAGATGACTACATCATTTTCTCCTCTGAAGTCGGGGTAATCGAAGTCGAGCCGGAAAATGTATTATATAAAGAGCGTTTAAGCCCAGGCAGAATGCTTTTACTTGATTTAGAGGAAGGCCGCATCATCTCGGATGAAGAAATCAAATCCGAAATGGCGAACGAACAACCGTATCAAAAGTGGCTGGACGAACAGATTGTGCAGTTGACGGACGAAGAGCCGGTCGATGTGGAACCTCTATCCGATTTGGTTTTCCGTCAGAAAGCGTTCGGCTATACGTATGAAGACGTACAAAAATACTTGTTGCCGGTCATTAAGGAAGGAAAAGATCCACTTGGCTCGATGGGGAACGATATTCCGTTGGCGGTATTGGCCGATAGTCCGCAATCGCTTTTCAATTACTTCAAGCAATCCTTTGCCCAGGTGACCAACCCACCAATCGATTCGCTTCGTGAACAAATCGTTACGTCAACGATGACGTTTCTAGGGGCAGAAGGCGACTTACTGAATCCGAATGAAAAGAATAGCCATCGCATTCAATTGGATACACCGGTATTGACGCCAGGCCATATGAATCAGCTTAAAGAAAATAACTACCCGGAATTCAAAAGTAGGGTCATCGAGACTTTATTTTCTGAAGATTTGGAACTTGAATTAAATCGAATATGCCGGGAAGCGGAACAAGCGATAACGGAAGGCATCAGCCTATTGATTTTATCCGATAAGAACATGAGCGAAGAGCGTGCTGCGATTCCTCCATTATTGGCGGCCAGTGCCCTTCACCAAGAGCTTATTCGTCATGGGAACCGGACGAAGGTCAGCATCATCGTCGAAACCGGAGAGGCACGGGAAGTCCATCACTTTGCCGCTTTGATTGGATATGGGGTGGATGCCATTTATCCGTATCTTGCTTTTGAAACGTATAAGCAGGCAGTCGCAGACGGCAGTTTAACGATCAGTTACGAGAAAACGGTCAGCAAATATGTGAAAGCCGTGACGGAAGGCATCGTCAAGATCATGTCGAAGATGGGAATTTCCACGGTCCAAAGTTACCGTGGTGCCCAAATTTTCGAAGCGGTCGGAATTAGTGCGAATGTGATTGAACGCTATTTCAGTGGTACAGCGTCACAGCTTAGTGGGATTGAATTGGAGACCATTGCAGAAGAAGCATTGATCCGTCACCAACGGGCTGTCGTCGATCTTTCCAACCAGACGCTTGAAGCGGGCAGTGATTTTCAATATCGGGCAAATGGTCAGCATCATGCGTTCAACCCGAAAACGATTCATACGTTGCAATGGGCGTGCCGAAAAGGTGATTACAGCCTATTTAAGCAATATTCCCAGTTGGCGAATGAAGAGCGACTTGGATTTTTGCGGAATTTATTCGCATTCAACCAAAAGAACCAAAGTATCTCCATAGATGAAGTGGAATCCGTTGAATCCATCGTGCGCCGCTTCAAAACAGGGGCCATGTCATTTGGGTCGTTAAGTCAGGAAGCCCATGAAACATTGGCGATTGCGATGAACCGTTTAGGCGGAAAAAGTAATAGTGGAGAAGGCGGGGAACATCCGAATCGGTATGAAATCGATGAAAACGGTGATAGCCGCCGCAGTGGAATCAAGCAGATCGCATCCGGTCGTTTTGGTGTGAAAAGCCATTATCTCGTGAATGCCGATGAGCTTCAAATTAAGATGGCACAAGGAGCGAAACCGGGTGAAGGTGGGCAGTTGCCTGGGAATAAGGTATACCCTTGGGTAGCCGAAGTTCGTGGATCCACGCCAGGCGTCGGTCTGATTTCACCACCGCCACATCATGATATTTATTCAATTGAAGATTTGGCGCAATTGATCCATGACTTGAAAAATGCCAATCGCGAGGCAAGGATCAGCGTCAAGCTGGTATCGAAAGCGGGAGTCGGTACGATTGCCGCAGGTGTTGCCAAAGGAGCTGCCGATGTGATTGTCATCAGCGGATATGATGGGGGAACGGGTGCTTCGCCTAAAACGAGCATCAAGCATACTGGACTGCCGTGGGAGCTTGGTCTTGCCGAAGCCCATCAGACCTTGATGCTGAACGGTCTACGTAGTCGAGTCGTCCTTGAAACGGACGGAAAGCTGATGACTGGCCGTGACGTGGTCATGGCGGCGATCCTTGGTGCCGAAGAGTTCGGTTTCGCAACCGCTCCACTAGTCGTACTTGGTTGTGTGATGATGCGCGCGTGCCACTTGGATACATGTCCAGTAGGTGTAGCTACACAAAACCCTGAGCTACGGAGCAAATTTGCCGGAGATCCGGATCATGTCGTGAATTTCATGCGTTTCATTGCAGAGGAAGTTCGTGAAACGATGGCTGAATTAGGGTTCAAAACGGTTGACGAAATGGTTGGCCGTACGGATGTTCTACAGGTGAGCGAGCGGGCCAAGGCTCATTGGAAAACGAAACACCTGGACTTATCGACCCTTCTTTTCCAACCGGAAGGAATCCGTACGTTCCAGCATCCGCAAAATCATAAAATTGAAGAATCCTTGGATGTCAGGGAAATCCTCCCTGCTGTACAGCCTGCCCTTGAGGACCAAACTCAAGTGGACGCAAGTTTCCCAATCACAAACGTGAATCGCGTGGTTGGAACGATCGTCGGTAGTGAAGTTTCCAAACGATATGGTGAGGAAGGACTGCCGGAAGATACGATCACCCTTCGCTTCACGGGATCAGCCGGTCAAAGCTTCGGTGCCTTCATACCGAAGGGGATGTCGATGTATTTGACAGGTGATGTCAATGACTATATCGGTAAAGGATTATCCGGAGGGAAATTGGTCGTCACATCTCCACCTGGAAATCAGATGGAAGCGGGCGATAATGTGATTGCCGGGAATATTGCCCTATATGGTGCCACAAGCGGGGAAGCATACATCAACGGACGTGCCGGTGAGCGTTTTGCGGTCCGGAATAGCGGTGTACATGTCGTCGTCGAGGGAATTGGCGACCATGGTTGCGAGTATATGACAGGCGGTCGTGTCGTGATTCTGGGGGATGTCGGGAAAAACTTTGCAGCCGGTATGTCAGGCGGTATTGCCTATGTACTTGCAGACGAAGTGGAAGCATTCAAAGCCTTGTGTAACCCAGAAATGATCGAATTCGAAACGCTTGACGACATAAAAGATAGTAATGAAGTAAAAGAATTGATTTCGAACCACCTGCATTATACAGAGAGTGCGAAAGCCTCCTATGTGCTGGAGAACTGGAACGATCTTGTGAAAAGGTTCGTTAAAGTCATTCCGAAGGATTACAAGCGGATGATGAATAGCATCGAGGAACATAAGCAAGCTGGTCTAACGAAAGAAGAAGCCTTCATGAGTGCGTTTCAGGCCAATGCGATCCAAGGTAAAAAATCCACCAAACAAGCTGTCATGCTGTAAGGAAGGGGAGAGTCAAATGGGAAAAGCAACAGGATTTATGGAATATCCGCGTGAAAAGCCAAGTGAACGGAATCCTCTAACAAGGTTACGGGACTGGAGAGAATACTCCACTTCTTTCTCGGACGAAAAACTAAGCAGGCAGGGAGCACGGTGCATGGACTGTGCCACCCCTTTCTGTCATGTGGGCATGGAATTGAACCGGGTCACAACGGGTTGTCCGATTAACAATCTGATTCCGGAGTGGAATGATTTAGTGTACCGTGGCAGATGGAAGGAAGCGTTGGAGCGTTTAATGAAGACGAATAACTTCCCTGAGTTCACGGGCCGTGTCTGCCCGGCTCCTTGCGAAGGGTCGTGTACGGTAGCGATTAACGACCCGGCCGTTGCCATCAAAAGCATCGAACGCTCCATCATTGACAAGGGCTTCGAAAATGGCTGGATCACACCGCGCATTCCACAACAGCGGACCGGGAAGAAAATTGCCATCATCGGTTCCGGTCCTGCCGGATTGGCAAGTGCCGATCAGTTAAACCAAGCAGGCCATTCGGTAACGGTGTATGAGCGTTCTGACCGTGCCGGCGGTTTATTGACATATGGAATCCCGAACATGAAGCTGGAGAAAGATGTCGTCGCACGCCGGATCACTTTATTGAATCAAGAAGGCATCGATTTCGTCCTGAATATGGAAGTCGGGAAGGACATCACAAAAGAGGAACTGCAAAACCAATACGATGCCGTCATCCTCTGCACAGGTGCCCAGAAGCAACGCGAACTGGATATCGAAGGCCGTGAAGCAAAAGGCATTCACCTAGCGATGGATTACTTAACAACGGCGACGAAAAGCTTATTGGACTCCAACTTCGAAGATGGCAAGTTTTTAAATACGAAGGGTAAGGATGTCATCGTCATCGGTGGCGGCGATACAGGCGCCGATTGCGTTGCGACGGCCCTTCGCCAAGGATGTAACAGCGTCGTGCAATTCGGGAAACACCCAATCCTGCCGACCTCCCGTACGTCCGATAACATGTGGCCAGCCTATCCAAACGTATTTTCACTTGAGTATGCGTACGAAGAAGCGGAAGCGAAATTTGGCTCCGATCCACGTCAATACTCGATTCAAACGAAAAAGATCGTGGCTGATGAACAAGGCAACGTAAAGGAACTGCATACGATCCAAATGGAAAAAATTAAAGGGGAAGATGGCATCTATCTCTTTAAAGAAATTCCGGGCACGGAGAAAGTATGGCCGGCCCAATTCGTCTTCATTGCCATCGGATTCGAAGGAACAGAGCAACCACTCCTCACTCAATTCGGAGTGGATACTGTCAATCAAAAGATCGATGCCGCCTATGGTGATTATAGAACGAATGTCGAAGGCGTTTTTGCTGCAGGAGATGCGAGAAGAGGGCAAAGCCTAATTGTCTGGGCCATCAATGAAGGCCGTGAAGTAGCGAGGGAAGTGAACAGCTACTTGATGGGTGCCACGGTATTGGCGTAAGAAGTGCGGTTTCTAGCACTTCTTTTAGACTGTAGCCACACTTGATGAAAAATGTGTTTGTTTATATGTGGTTTGTACAATGTGGACGTTGATTTCCACTTCAGGCACTGGCTTTCCGCGGGCGGTCGGGGAGCCTCCTCGGCTTTGCCTGCGTTGTCTCTCCTAGACGCGCATTTCCCGCAGGAGTCTCGTACCTTCCGTTCCAATCCACTTTGCATTATCATTCTATATATCCGAAGCGTAAAGAAACGATTGAGTATGTTTCGCGGGCAAAAGAGTATGGATTGGATTACTTTAAGGGACTTTTAAATAAACAGGCGATGTTCTTTTGTCGATAAACTGTAAGAAGTGCTGTTTCTAGCACTTCTTTTTTTTTAGGTTTTTTTCTTTAATCTTAATGTACAGGTTTTATAAGGTCATTTAGTCTACTCATCTATAAGGCTGTTAACTATTTTTCGCTTAACTATATAGTAAAATTACAAAATGAACCTAAAATATGGTGATTTTTAAAAAAAGTTGTAACGAAACATGTAACCGAGGTATTAATACTAGGAAAGGCAAGAGAGAGAGGGCGTTATGAAGAAGCTTGAAGAAGAATACGAAGAAATCCAACCAAAAATTTATGCGTTTTTTTATGCCAAGACAGGAAATCAGGCAACTGCTCAAGATCTTTGCCACGACACCTTTTATGAGGCGTGTAAAAACATCGCATCATATAATGGCGATTCCACCTTATCAACTTGGATGTTTTCGATTGCAAATAATCTATTGAAGAAGTATTACCGCAAAAACAAATATCAGCTTGATTTAATGCAAAAACTTTCCATGGTGCCGGAAACGGAAATCCATTCATTAGAAGAGCTAGCAGAAATTAAGGAGGATACGAAAAATCTTTTGCATCATATTTCAAAATTGGAGGATTCAGAGAGGGAGATCGTACTACTGCGTATATACGGGGAGCTGAGTTTTGCAGATATTGGCGCATTAATCGGGAAATCTGAAAATTATGCGCGAGTATCCTTTCACCGCTTGAAATTGAGAATTCAAAAAACAATGGAGGAGACTTTATGAACACAAAATGTTCGGTGACGCAAGATTTACTACCTTTATACGAAGAGGAATTATTGCAACGGGAAACTCAACGGTTTGTTGAGGAGCATTTGCAAAGTTGCCAAGAATGTCGGCAGATAGCAGAACAATCACAGATTCCATTGCCCGCGGAAGTAATACCCGGCGGTGCTTCTAAAAAAATGATGCGGAATATAACCTTGAAATTGACGACAATACAGATTTTCTTTGTAGCCATTGCCTTTATATTGGCAATGAGTACGACCATTATGAATGACAATAGTGGCTTTATTCTGACTTACGCCATTTTAGGTGCGGTCACATTTCTGTTCTACCGCTCAGTCCTCATTGCCGTCCTGCTTGCGGGTGTACCGAATTTCATATGGAATTGCCTGTTATATATGACGGATTGGTTCGGTGAGTTTTATGCTCAAAGTTTTTCGGAAGCTCTTCTGATAGCACTGACTTCCTTAATTGTCCACCTGCTGTTAACTTTTGTAGGAATCATCATCGGCTTTTGCATTCTTAAAGTAAGAGAGGAGCATTAATTATGAAAAAGAAAATGATATACAGCGTGATTGCCATTTCATTAATTGCCGCCATAGTGTTCGCTTATATGCAAATGAGCGGAAATAAAACTGGTAAATACAAAGCAAAGGAGAGTCTGGAAGAGTTTTTAGAACAAACTTATCCCGACATGGACTACGAAATCAAGCGGTCGGTAGGGTATGGATGGACCGATGAAACGTATGAGTTCAATGTAGTGGTAAAGAATTCAAAAGCAGTTGAAACCACCTATCGCTTCTATGTCTCCGGTATCGAACCGTATGAAGTTTATAGTGATACAATCCATGAATCCAAGATAGAGAAAGATGCATCCAAAAGGCTAAATGCGGAGGCAGAACAGTATATTCTAACGCTCCTCCAGGAAAAAATCCCGCAAGTCGATTCTGTGGATACGGATGTGGAAGTATACAACAAAGTTGCCGAGGAATGGACACCACAGATGAAAACGCCAAAGCCGATTCACATTATGCTGGAAATTGAAAAAGGCGATTTAACAAAAGAACAGATGGTGCAGCAGTGCAAGATTATACAGGAGCTATTGAATGACGAATCGATCGATTATTATACTACCGAGGTGGGATATCGAAGTATGGTGAACGGAGAAGAAAATTATGAGTACGTCAGTTTTACTCCAGGCAAGGAATTGACAATAAATGATTTGAATTAAAAACGAATAAGCCTTTCACTTAAATAATTTCTATGGACCGCATCGTTTGTTAGCCGTAACTGCCAAGTTCGGTGTAGATTGATAAGTCAGGTGTGTCTAGAGCTAGTCGTTTTTTAGAAAAGGGGAATGCTGTATGATGACCTATCCTTTACAAGAATCCGATTATCCAGTAATCGAGGCTGCAAGGGAAAAGATCAAAGCGCTGTACGAGGAAGATAAGCACCATGTAGGGGCAGCGTTGAAAACAAAGTCGGGTAAAATTGTAGCTGCGGTACATATGGAAGCATATGTCGGCCGTATCACGGTGTGTGCTGAAGCCGTTGCGATTGGAAAGGCGATATCGGAAGGGGAAAAAGAGTTTGATACGATCGTGGCTGTGAAGCATCCCTATTCCGATGAAATCAATAGAGAGTTAAAGGTGGTCAGTCCTTGTGGGATGTGCCGGGAACTGATCTCGGATTATGCAGAGGATTGTTTTGTGATCATAGAGGTGGATGGGGAAACGGTTAAAACGAAAATCAGCGAGTTGATCCCTCTGAAATATACGAGGGGATCGTGAAACAAGAGGCACATGCAAAAGGCAATCCTTCCTACCGAAGGGTTGCCTTTATCAATTTACTTGATCCGCGAAATGAAGTCATCCAATTTATCCAATGTGGTGATATTCTGGTTGCATTTCATACTATCGTTACAAATATAGTTTCCTTTTTTTATGAATGTGCCTTGAACGGTTCCTTTTGTTTCAGACATGAACATCCCGACTTCCTCAAAGCGGCTGCATATCGCGCAGATCCCTTTTTTATGAGAAGGTTTGAATGTCCCATGCAGTCCAATCAGCTTATTATGCCGGGGGGCGATGATGAATTTCTTTCCTGAGCCAGTATCGTCCCATCCCAAGTAAGAAATCTCTCTTAAATCGATGGTTTCCATTTTGGGGGCCTTTAATTTCTTCGCCTTCGGAAATAACTTCTTGACCGTTTGTTCCGTTACTTCTTTAAAAGGGATGACATAGGGTTTGAGTTCCAAGAGAAAGGCTTCAGCATGGGCAGGGTCCTTGATGGTGTCGATGGGGTCCAGAAGTTGCTTGTGCTTGCCGTCCAGTTCATTGAATAATTTCAGCACTCTTTCTTTTGCAACGGACTTGACTGTATGAACGACATCTTTATCGTTGGCTGTTGCGTGTCCATTTATCAGTATCTGCGTTTGTAACTTGATGAAGTTATATTGTTCACTTTTGATAAAGGGTTTCATTTCCCCACTCCTGTTCATGTTCCTGTTGCTTTCATTTTACAGAATCCGCTTTTTGAATGAAAGGTGGAAAATGTTTAGGAAACAAATTTGGCATAGAAATAGCACTGATCTCTTTCATCAGTGCTGCGAGACAAGCTCTATTTGGAATAAATGATTTTTTTTATGGTTTCCGTTGAGAGAAAGTGTTTCTCCGCTAATTGATGGATAGCGGTCCCGGTTTTAAAGGCATATTTAATCGAGGCATTTCGCTCATCAATCATTTTCCGGGATCCAGAACGTGTTCCCCATTTATGATGCGTTTGATCAGGTTTGGGAATATAGATGGTTTCCCCTTGCACATACTTTTGAATTTCCTGAATCAATGCCTCGGGTAAAACGGCTGTTGCTTTTACATACGTCATTTCTGCCAGCTCCTTATTTTTTGTTGCGAATGAAATAAGGGGCAAAGCCTGTTTATTAGAAATGATAAAAGATGGGCGATGTTCGTTTATTTTATTTCCACCCCATGCAAAGTATCGCCTCCACTATCAGGCTTTGCATGAGATGCTGCAGAAGGTGGCAAAACACGTTTCATTGCCATCATTACACCTCCTTATCGAATTCCCTTTATTATAAAATATCTCAAGCACATTGCAAGGAAATTCCATTTTCATCCTAGCCTTATGCTGATTGTTTGCTGTTGCGCACCGTTCATGAAATAATTGGATGAGAAAACCAATTATCCAGTATGGGGGCTGATTTTATATGAAAGTATTCGTAGTTGGAGCAAATGGGCAGATCGGGAAAAAGGTAGTTGCGTTATTGAAAGAAAGTGAACATAGTGTACGGGCCATGATTCGAAAAGAGGAACAGAAGAAATCATTTGAAGAAATCGGAGTCGAATCAGTGGTCGTCAGCTTGACGGGAACGGTGGAAGAGATTTCAGAAGCGGCGAAAGGGTGCGACGCCATCGTGTTTGCAGCAGGTTCCGGGGGCAGCACAGGGGCGGATCAAACCTTATTGGTGGATCTTGACGGCGCAGTCAAGACAATCGAAGCGGCTGAAAATTTACAGGTGAAGCGGTTTATCATGGTCAGCGCTTTTCAGGCAAACAACCGGGAAAACTGGAGCGAAGCCATTAAACCGTATTATGTGGCCAAGCACTATGCCGATCGAGCCCTGTTGCATAGCGATTTAACGTATACAATCATCCGGCCGGGCGGTCTCGTGAACGAACCGGGAACAGGCCAGGTGACGGCTGCCGAGAAACTGGAAAGGGGCACGATCCCGCGGGAGGATGTGGCCAAGACAATTGTGGCTGCCTTAACCGAGGAACATACCTATAACCGTTCCTTTGATTTGATTGCAGGGGAAACTCCAATTGCTGAAGCGTTGAATTCCATATAAGATAGGAAGAACGAATGAGCAGGGCCATCCCAAATGGATGGCCCTGCTTTTGCGTTTATCAGGCCAGCTCTGGTTAACCAAACAAAAACATTATCGGCTACTGAAATAAGGTTATTTTAGTCTTCAGAGTTCTTTTTCCTTGTATCGAAAGACCCACTATCATGCATGAAACTATTTTTATTTAGATAATAAGAAGCACTAAAATGATTTTTCGGAATAATTACTAAAATAGTTTTTGACAAACGAACGACTGCATTTTATAGTTAGGAGTGTTGTGTTGTGGGTTGTACGAATCATGTACGTTGAATCGCAGGCACTTCTCTTATCTAATGATTAGGAGAAAGAGAACATTGGAGGTTTCATAATGTCACAGAAAGCACCACTTTCTTTTACATTGGTTACAGGTTTAATGCTTTTCGCTTTATTTTTTGGTGCAGGTAATTTGATTTTTCCTGCCATGCTTGGACAATCCTCCGGGACCAACTTATGGTCGGCTAACCTTGGATTCATCCTTACCGGGGTCGGGTTGCCTTTTATCGGAATCCTGGCATTTGGTATTTCAGGTAAAAATGATGTGCAGTCACTGGTAAGCCGGGCGCATCCTATGTTCGGTTTGATTTTCACAATCGTTCTTTATCTATCGCTTGGCCCATTATTCGCTCTTCCGCGAACCGGAAGCGTATCTTATGAAATAGGAATTAAGCCATTCCTTCCAGATGGAGTCGGTTTTTTACCTTTGTTGGTCTTCACCATCATCTACTTTGGCGTTGCTTGTCTCTTATCTATTAATCCCTCAAAAGTTTTGGATATTGTCGGAAAAATATTAACTCCATTATTATTAATTTTCATTGCCATCCTGATCATTGTGGCGATCATAAACCCAATGGGGGACATTCAAGCTCCTATAGCAGACTATTCTGACAATTCATTCTTTAAAGGATTCAAAGAGGGCTATTTAACAATGGATACCCTGGCATCCTTTGCTTTTGGTATCATTGTGATCAATACCATCAAGGATAGGGGCATCACTTCCAAGAAGGAAATTCTGAAGTTCTGTACTAAGGCCGGTTTGATTGCCGCCTTCCTGTTAATGATCGTTTATACGTCATTAACATATGTAGGGGCAACTAGTGTGGAATTGCTTGGCCAGTTAGGGAATGGCGGAGACGTTCTTGCCCAAGTATCGAACCACTTTTTCGGTTCTGGAGGTGCCGTGTTATTAGGCCTGATTGTGATTGCCGCTTGTTTAACGACGAGCATCGGCCTGATTACGGCATGTTCTACTTACTTTAACAAGTTGTGGCCATCTGTATCCTATAAAATCTATGTGGTCATTTTTTCTGCATTCAGTGCAGCGGTGGCCAATGTCGGCCTAAGCAACTTAATCGAGTATACGGTGCCGGTATTGACGGCGCTCTATCCAGTTGCCATCGTCATCATCGCGTTGACATTTTTACATCCCCTTTTCAAAGGGAGATCGGAAGTGTATTTGGGAAGTCTTTTCCTTACCTTGATTTTCGGGATTTATGATGGACTCATTGCTTTCGGGATACCAAAGAACCCGGTTACTGAATTTTTGACTGACTACCTCCCATTATTCAGTGTAGGGGTAGGTTGGGTCATTCCTGCCATCGTTGGCGGATTAGTAGGCTATATCGTAAGCCTGATGAAAGAAAACGAAGTACCTCATTCATGATTGTATGAAAAATGGAATGAATAGTATGAAAGAAGAAGGGAGTCGTCTTTTGACGGCTCCTTTCTGATAGGCTTTGTTAGAAATTATTATTGTTTCTTAAAAAGGGCCACCTATAAGGCATGGTAAGGAATTAATTACCTGTCAGTTCAAAGTCGGTTTTCGTTGTTAGTCCGTTATAATCTGAAACCATCTGAATGAATTTTTCTTTCTCTTCTAGGTATGGTAAGTGATTACTTTTTTCGAAAATATATAGTTTGGAATTTTTTAAACTTGCCTTTATTTCTTCAGAAAAAATAAGTGGACATTGAGCATCATACCTTCCACAATAAACAATAGTCGGGATGGTAACCTCATGCAGTTCATTTAGAATGTCGTAGTTTGGCAAGTCATTAAAGGAATAATAATCTAGCCTTTTTTGTACAACTTTCCCACTGCTCTTTTTCTTGAAATATTCACCCTGTTTTTCTATGTTATATAAAGACATATTAGTCCATTCTTTGTTAGCATCCCTTCGCTCTTCAATGGTAGAGTCAGGAGATTTGAGTACGGCAAAAATCTTTTTCAGTTTTTTGTTTAGTGAACTACGAGGACTATACATACTGCCTTCGTGTTCCATATATTTTTTAGAGGCAGCCGCTCCTCCAACTAATAGTTTTTTTAAAGATTCTGGAAAAATCGTTGCATACATTAAACCAAGCATTCCTCCAGTCGAATGCCCGGCAAAGCACCACTTATCATAATTTAAAGCTTCTCTAACAGCCTCTAAATCCTTAGATGTTTCTTCCATACTTAATTCATCTTCAATAACGGCTTTGCAAGAGTTTCCTGCGTCTTTTAAGTTAATTAGATATACTTTGAAGTGATCTACAAAAGTGTCAGCGAAATAATAACCTAATTCATTAAACTCACTATATAAATGGGTAATGCACACTGGTTCTCCTTCACCCTGGGTAAAAATCTCAAACTTTCCGCGTGTTGTATTTATAAACATTCTCTCCCACATAACAATCACCCCACCTAAAAAACGAAAATATGTACATAAAATTTATATTCAATTTTCGTTATAAGAAATCCTTCCCTGTTACTAGTAATCTAACCTACACCTTTAATTGTATAAGAAAAGGTGTTGCTGTCAGCTCCTTGTAATGAGTAAAGCAACGTTTAGTCAATACTATTCCTCAACCCAATTTAAAAGTGCTTATATAGCTATTAAAAATTGAGAAATAGAGAGTTTGATTATTTTATGCACCTACTTCGACTAACGCACCCGCTAGTTTCATCAAGAAATTGGACAACAGCCTCCGGATGAAAAGCAGATGTTTGTCTTTACTGGAAAAGAACTTTAGAATGGGGAAAAAGGAGTGGAGTGAGATCGTGATGAATACGTTGCCAGAAGAGATAGCGAATATCTTACATACGAATAAGAAAAAACCTGTCCAATTTCAGGAGCTGATTTCCAAAGGTGGATACCTGCCACCCGAGATGGATTTGATGGTCGATGCGATTTCAGCGTTGAGCATGGGGAAAAACATTTTGTTAAAAGGTCCCACAGGGGCAGGGAAGACGAAGTTTGCGGAGACGTTATCCCATTTATTCAACCAGCCGATGTTCAGCGTCAACTGTTCGGTCGATTTGGATGCTGAGAGCTTGTTGGGCTTCAAGACTTTATCCTATAACGAGGGCAAACAGGAGATTGAATTCGTTCCGGGACCCGTGACAAATGCGATGAATCACGGAACTTTTCTCTATATTGATGAAATCAACATGGCGAAGCCTGAAACGTTGCCGTTGATCAATGGGGTGCTTGATTATAGAAGGACGATCACGAATCCATTTACGAATGAAATCGTCACGGCAAAAGAGGACTTCAATGTGATTGCGGCCATCAATGAAGGCTATGTCGGTACAGTGCCGTTGAATGAAGCGCTGAAAAACCGGTTCATCGTGATTGAGGTTCCCTATATTGAAGGAGAGCAGCTTAAGCAATTGATCGAAACCAATACGAAACTGAAGGATGCACGGACCATTGAGCTGTTCGTCAAGCTATCGGGTGATTTGATTCATGCCGTGAATCAAGGGAAAGTGGCTGAGGATGCAGCATCGATACGGGCACTGCTTGATGCGTGTGATCTAAGTGTACTGATCCCACCTAAGCGGGCGATTCTTCGTTCAATCGTGGATAAGCTTGATGAGGAACGGGAACGGGAATTTGTGAAGAACTTGGCCGACACATTATTCTAACTAGGAGAATGCCGCATGAAGTATATTCGATTCAACGATTCAATTATTGATACGGCGCTTTTTTTGCAGCTTCAGGATTTATCGACGGTTTTATCCGGTATTCCTGAACTGGAATTTGAATACAACTATGGATCTTTCCTTGATTCTGTAAACAGTAAAGTCACGGCGAGCCATTTTTGGGAAAACGGCAACCAAGAGGTAAAGGCTGCAGGATTGAAGACGGATGTACTTCTCAGGACGATTGGGACCCTTCATCATTCAAGCGTGAAGGATTTACAGTCCTATCGGGAAGTCATCGAGGAAAGCGGGCTTCCAAAGTTTTCGGCAGAGCTGTTTACCCTATTCGAAGATGTACGACTTGAGGAATTGATCAAAAAAGAGCGCCCGGGAACAAAGAAGTGGTTTTCTATACGCGAGGCGTATCTTACGCAATACTTTGAAACGCAATCGGCTGCGAACGTAACGAGGAGCTTTGCACTTGATGAACTGTTCTGCCTGATTTATTTACTGCTTCATTCCAATCGTCCGGATCCGATTTTTCCACGAGCCAACGAACGCCAGGTGGAGGCATTGGAAAAAATCAAACCGTTGATTTATATGGTGTTTGAAGCAAGGAAAACGAGTGATATCACAAGAATTTGCGAACAAATCGTCTTCCGTTTGAATGAAGAGTATCAAGATAGCATGAATGAGTATTTCATCTTCCCGGTCGCGAATGTGGAACAGTATACGGCCAACACGCTTTTCGATGAACTGACGCGAAACGACGAGTTAGCGAATGATGACACAGAAGATGTGGATGAAGAGAATAGCGAGTTCATCGATGAAAAGTTCTCGACATGGCACCGGGAGAATAAGAATGGCGAAAATCCTTCCACCTTCCTTCAGTTTGAACTGGAGCAGGGGACGAAAACCAGCATGCTAGGCGGCGGTGCACGGGAAGCGGAAGATGCTGACCAGGCGTTGGCCTCGATTCAAGGCTCTTCCGGTGAAAGTAAAGAAAAGGACTACAAGCAACAGGAGACACTCGAGAAAAAGCAAACGAAACCCGGGAAAAGCGGTGATTATCCGTTTGGCGAGGATAATAAAGATGCCGTCATGATAACCAAAGAGGCGAGGGCGTCAACGATCGATGAGGAAAAACGGTATCGAGAGTTCGTGGCTGACATCGAACCTTTCAAGCGGAAGCTTTCCAGCACCATCGAAAAGACGCTTGAAAATAAGAAGAATGCACCAAGAAGAGATTTGGCGTTCGGAAGGTTATCCAAGAAGTTGCTGCCACTCGTGCTGGATGAAAATCCGCGGGTCTTTTATAAAAAGAACCAGGAGTCCAAGGAAATCGATGCCGTGTTCACACTTCTAGTCGATTGCTCGGCCTCGATGCACAATAAAATGGATGAAACGAAGCGTGGCATTGTCCTCTTTCATGAAGTGCTGAAGAAATTGAAAATCCCCCATTCAATCGTCGGATTTTGGGAAGACGCCAATGATGTGAAAGAAGGGTACCAACCGAACTATTTTCATGTGATTCACTCCCATTCCGATTCTCTTTACCAGAATGCCGGCGCGAAGATCATGCAGCTTGAACCTGAGGAAGATAATCGGGACGGTTACAGCATCCGCGTCGCCACTAAGGAATTGGAAAGAAGGCGGGAGAAGAATCGCTTTCTGCTCGTCTTCTCCGATGGAGAACCGGCTGCTGCACAGTACGACCAGAATGGGATCGTCGATACGCATCTTGCCGTATCCGAAGCACGTAAAAAGGGAATCGATGTCATTGGCATGTTCCTAGCGGATGGAAGCATCGAGGAAAGCGAAGAACTGACGATGAAAAACATCTATGGCAAAGAAAGGCTGATGATTCCCACTGTATCTGAATTGCCAGAGCACTTTACCCCGCTGTTGAAGAAACTGTTATTAAAGACCATATGACGCCTGGAATTTTTGAGCACGCTTCTGTCTATTCATCATATTCTAGACTGTAACCTAGATGAGGAGTGACAGAGATGTACTACACAAGACAGAACTTTGGCGGATATGGAAACTTCGGGGGATTCCCGGGAGTTGGAGGATATGGTGTTCCAGGAGGGTTCGGTCAACCAGTTGGGTATCCGATGTTTGGTGGCATGGGTGGTCATCCGGGAATGGGCTTTCCAGGAGGATTTCCGATGCAACACGGTTATGGCGGACAGAATAGCTTTCCCATGCAGATGCCAGGTGGCATGGGCGGACATGGAGGAGCCTTTCATCCATACCCGATGCATGGCGGCATGGGCCAAGGCGGCGGATATCAGCAATATTGAAACAGGAAAAAGAGCTAGTGGAGGTCCTTGTATGACCTCTTCTAGCTCTTTTTGTTTGGACTTTTGATCAATGCTGTTTGTTCGGCAACCTTTTCTCTGGGTGGCCATTCCCTTGACGGCGTTTATTATCCGCTTCTTTTTTTTGCTGTTCCTTGATCTTCTCAACAAATTCCTCAGAACGTTCCATGCATACAACCTCCTCCGTTATATTCTTTTTTACTATAACCAGAACGACTACGATTCATGAGGAAATCGAGCCGGAATTTACCCTGTGTAGCGAGAACATCCAAAACTTAACAAATTATCCTGTATCCTTTTATGAACCTGGAGCGTCATTTATATAGAAGGGAAAGGGGATGAACATGAAAAAGAGAAATAGGACGCTCAGGGTTATACGGTCAATCCTATTATTTGTTGTGGCCATATCCTTGGCTTGGGTCGCTTTCCATACGGTCATGAAGGCCTATGAACAAAAGAAACATCCGGCATGGGGGCAAATGGTGGAAGTGGATGGAAAGGAGATGCATGTGTATACCAAAGGAGAGGGGGAGCATACGATTGTTCTATTAAGCGGTTTAGGAACGGCGGCGCCTGTCTTGGATTACGAACCATTGATTGACGAGATGGCAAAGGATAATAAAATCGTCGTAGTGGAGCCATTTGGCTATGGTTGGAGTGAGCTGACAGATAAGGAGAGGACCGTGGAAAATATCGTGGAGGAAATACGAACGGCCCTGAAAAAATCAAAGATAGAAGGTCCATACATATTGATGCCCCACTCCCTATCCGGAATCTATAGCATGTACTATGCCCATGAATATCCAAACGAGATCAAAGCCATTATCGGAGTGGATTTCACGTTACCAAAGGCATTGGAGTATTTTGAGGAGCCTGCTCCTAGCATGCCTGCCTATATGAAGTATGTTGCACCCACTGGATTGGCACGAATAGCTTCTTACGTGAGCGCGGAAAATGTCCTGCCGATTGCGGATGAGGGTATATATTCAGAAGAAAATCTAGACATGACCAAAACGATTACGGCTTGGAAAGTGTACAACCGAAATATTGTCGATGAAGCAAATGCGATAGAGGAGAATGTGAACAAGACGAAGGAGATGTCCTTCCCTTCAAACATGCCGCTCCTGATCTTTGCTGCCAAAAGAGATAAGGTAACCGAAGATGGTAAAACGAACGAGACGTTTTATCGATCACAATTGGGGGAGAACCCATTAAATGAACTCGTGGTCTTAGAAGGCCATCATTATCTTCATTGGACGCGCTATAAGGAAATGGGTGAACACGTTCGTCATTTCACCGAACAATTAGAAAACCGGTAAAGGGAACTGCTGAAATCTCAGAGATTGGATGGGGAATCACCTTAAAGGAACATGGAGAAGGATTTATGAAAAAGCCACCTATTCTGTATAAGTGGCTTCCTGATCATTATATGGCATAACCCGTTATTTTTCTAAACTCCACAATCCATACGGGTTGTAAAAAGGATGGTCTTCCTCGTACCTGAAGTCTTGACGGCTAGTCAATGTAAAGGTGGGGGCATCCGATTTTATCCGGAAATCCTGGCCATTTGTGAAGGTAGGTCTTTCCCCAAGGTTATAAAAGTTGAAGGTGCTCAGTAACGTCACCGCATCTTTTGGGCTCATCGTGTTTGGCGTGACGACATCGGGAAGGCCGAATGCCTTCATTCCGAACGAACCATAGTGGTCTTCCTCACCAATGATGGTGACAAAGTGGGCATAAACCGGGATGATATCCGGGTTCTTCTGTAAAGTTTGCCAGGCTTCCTTCGTATGAGCCATGCCCGCCGTTTCGATTTTCACAGCCATGCCACCCGCTTTAAGCAAGGCAGACCCAGCATCTATCAGGTTTATGACGGCCTCGAAGTCAGATACTTCGGCAATGATATAGACCGTGAAGGTATGATGATCGATTTCGGTCAACAGACTTTCAGGAAATGCCCCTTTACTGGCATAATCGAAGGCCTCTTTCAAATGAGGTTCATACTCATACACTTCGATAGGAAATGTAATATTCTTTTCTTTGTTATGCAAAACGTGTCCAGCCAACAGGTATCCATCGCTTTGCGTAGCCACCGCCTGAATCAATTCCGTGCGGTTCTTCCACACTCCAGGTATCCCGATAATAATTTCCGTCATGACGCACCTCGACTTTCTTTTTTTTACTATACTACGTCTTCTGCCGGTTTGTCTTATTGTATAATAGTGGAAAAGGGGCGATTCTTTTGAAAAACTATACCTCGATTTGTTTGCTCTTATTCAGTTCCTGCATTTTTTTGGGGTTAGCGTTAAGGAGTGTCTCGGAATACTCCATGCTTATTGGCGTGAGTATAGGGATGGTATTCCTGATTCTGGCCATGATTACTGTAGGGATAAGAAACAGAAGGCAGACCTGATACTTTTTCTAGTGGAAAATTCATAGTGTGTAGGACTTTTTCAAATTAATGCAATTGATGTATAATATAAGCGAGTGACGGTATGTGATATTTTTACTAGAATATAATTTGTAGATTCACTCGTGGATCTATGGAAAAATGGTAATGGAATTTACCATATCAATCGATTTTTGTTTATCCAATGATGAAAGAGAGTGGAATATAATGGGTCGTAAGTGGAATAATATCAAGGAAAAAAAAGCGTCTAAAGATGCGAATACTAGCCGTATTTATGCAAAATTCGGACGTGAAATTTATGTGGTAGCCAAACAAGGTGAACCTGATCCGGAATCGAATCAGGCTTTACGTGTCGTATTGGAACGTGCGAAAACGTACAATGTACCAAGAGCGATCATTGACCGTGCAATCGAGAAGGCAAAAGGTGGTTCTGAAGAGAACTATGATGAACTTCGCTATGAAGGCTTCGGACCTAATGGATCAATGGTGATTGTGGACGCACTGACAAACAACGTTAACCGTACTGCTTCTGATGTACGTGCCGCTTTCGGTAAAAATGGAGGAAACATGGGGGTCAGCGGATCTGTTGCCTATATGTTCGATGCCACGGCCGTTTTCGGGATAGAAGGAAAGAATTCCGAAGAAGTACTAGAATTATTGATGGAAGCGGACGTTGATGTTCGTGATATCATCGATGAAGAAGAATCGGTTATCGTGTATGCGGAACCTGATCAATTCCATGCTGTACAACGAGCATTCAAAGATGCAGGCATCACGGAGTTCACGGTTGCCGAGCTTACCATGCTTGCACAAAATGACCTAACACTTCCTGCTGATGCACAAGAGCAATTCGAAAAAATGATTGATGCATTAGAGGACTTAGAAGACGTTCAACAAGTTTACCACAATGTGGATCTTGGTTGATTATATAGAAAAACGGGCCTGTGAGATATAATCACAGGCCTTAAACTGTAGGCACACTCGATTAAAATCGAGTGTGCCTACAGTTTTTTTGTTTCAAAATGGAAAGACACCTTTTTTTCCACCGGATAAAATTTGATAAGGGTGAAACCAAAGAAAGTACAAAAAGTCCTGAGAGAAGTTATTATGTGAAAGATGAACGGACACACACAGATAGCCTATTCATTCTACACGGCTGCGACCGGAAGGATCTATACGGGGAATAACCGGCCTGATTTACCTACAAAGGAGATGAAAATTCGCTGAAATACGGAATTACATAAAAATTTCAATCAATTGATTAAGTGCCTTTTTAGTATAGGAAATATATGGGTAATAAGTTGTTTTAATATATTAGTATTTTATGCCTCTATATTTGACAGGGGTATTATGTTATTTCACTAGTATTACTTTTTGGTATCGTACTTTCACCGATATCTATTAAAACAAAGAGCTCTGCATATGCTGATGAATTACCAACAGAAGTTGAAAAGGGAAAAATCCTATCAGTTTTAGAGATTATCCAAAATGGGATAGCAGAAGAGGATAATAAAATATTATTAGACTTAGATTATGCTAAAAGTAATGGATTATCTAGCACTGAAATTGATAATCTTAAACTAGCACTAGCAGATATTTCTGTTGAAGAGTTAAATGGGATTACAAATGAGTCAAAGTTTCTTGAAAAAGAAATTCTTAAACAAGATGATATAATACAAATTGAGGAACTTACAGCTGAGGCCAAGGGGCGCCATGCTGCTCCACCAACTGCACTTGAAAAAACGCTTAAAGTTATTTTTGGAACAATTGTTGGTATGACAATAGCAACTACTATTGTTCAAGATATGTACAAGTTGGGTGCCAATAAAGCTTGCCATAAATGGGGAAACAATCGACCTAAGGTTAAAAGTGCCTGTAAAACTCTAGGATACTGGTAAAATGATCGAAACTAAGGGGTGAACTTTTATGTTTAACGTACCTGAATTTTCGAGGGTGAAAAAATTAAAATTAGCTACACATTCATTACTTATATGTGTTCTATTAAGTTTAATCAGTTTAATCATTAATGATGTATTTTCTCTAGTGGTACATGAAAGAATTAATGTAAACCTATTCTTTATCCCTATTATTATGGTTTTTTGGATTTTAATCGCTATAAATAAACCTACTTATCAAAAGTAAAAAGAGAATCTAGCTTACCTAAACGGATACCTATAGATTGGACACTTAGAAAAGAGTGTTTCTTCTATAGGTATTTTTTTAGAGAAGGCCAAGGTACGGGTTAAGGCAGCCTTAAAAATATTAGAGACAGCAAAGGCGCCTATACTGTGAAAATCTATTCTTTCTCAAGCTGCTCAATTTTGGTTGTTGTAGAAAAATATTATATATCTATAGATCATTGTGGTCTTGGGATCGGCGTGTCCCAGGCTTTGTTGAATTCTACATAAAGCGGTTTTGTTCGAGTATCGTATGAAGTACTTTCGGTTTAGCCCCTTTTTACAGAAAAGAGCCTGTTTTAGTGACAAAACAGGCTCTTCACATTTATTTTTTTACTTTGGTTCCATATCGTTTACGGTCTTGTTTCACTTTTTCAAGTTCGGACACCGTAACGAGTTGGTAGCCTTGCTGGTCCAGCTGTTTTATGATTTCGTCAGCCGCTTGGGCGCTGGTTTTGTAAATGTCGTGCATGAGGATGATCTTCCCGTCTTCCGCTTTGTTCATGACTTTGCGGACCACTTTCTTCTTGTTCCGGAGCTTCCAGTCTTCCGGGTCTATTTCCCAGAGTGCGACATCCATATCGCCTATATGTTTGCGGACCTTATCGTTTATTGCACCATATGGCGGACGGATAAGGGATGGCTCGTAACCGCTGGCTTTTAGGACGGCAAGTTGTGTTTTGTTAATTTGACTCTTGATCTTTTTCTTGTTTAGGCGTGTCAGTTGCGGATGATCCCAGGAATGGTTCCCGATTTCATTTCCTTGTGCAATCATTTTTTGCAAGACCTCTGGATAGTGCTCGACACGGCTTCCTAATACGAAGAAGGTCGCATGTGCTTGATGTTTGTTCAAGGACTTCAGGATGGCCGTCGTATTGTCAGGGTGAGGTCCGTCATCGAATGTGAGGGCGATCACCTTTTGGGATGGATCGATCCAATCATTCTTTGGAGGAAGCTTGGCGACAATATGCTTGGGCTGCCTTTCCTTCACGCGATCTTGATTCATGTCCTTGTTTTGATATGTATCTAGCAAGCTATCTTTGAATAACTCTTTTTTGATAGCGATGGATTGTATGGTGGATGAATCTCCGTCTTTTTTCGGTTTCATATAGAAAACCAGCGTGTTTTTCAATACGGAAAATGAATCAAAATTGTCCATTTTCGGATCTGTCATTTTCTTGATCATGTCTTCGGTAAGTGTTTTGTCTTTCTTATCACTTAACTCTTCAAAGGCAATGTCGGATAAGACCGATAAATAATCAGTATCAGAATAAAAAATGTCATCTAAAGAGAGGATTTCTTGAGAGGGAATATCATATGTGAAAATGTTATATTCCGATTGTTTTTTACCTGCAATTTGTTGATATTTATCGAAGGAAATCGTGATGGTCTGTTTGCTGAAATGAAGGATTTCATAAGTGATGTTCAACTCAGAAGAAGCTTCTCCATCGACAGCCTTCCATTTCTTTTGATACTCCTTTATTTCTTTATGAATATAGGATTCTAGCTGCTCATCGATTGACTCTTGATGGAATATCGGCCTGCTTACTGAAAATCCACCTTTTGTATAATCGTTAACATCCGTTTGAATATCCGCATCCGGATAATTTTCATCTATGGAATAAGCGGAAACTGTATGCTTATTTTTCAACAGTTTAATAGCCAATCCGGACAAGCCCAAAACCACAGTTAGACATAAAAGAGAAATAAATACTTTTTTATAATTTGATTTGCTCATGATGCTTTCCCACCTCGTGATAATTCTACTATAATATAACTACAAAAGCCTTAAAAGTTTGTAAAATAATTCATTTTTTATAGGGTGAATTTTCCCTAGTGGTTTTTAACTAAGATATGACCTTCCTTGTGCCTATAGAAGTGGTATTTATTATCAAAAGTAATGGGACCGTTTCATGAAAAGCGGAGGTTGAAGTGTATCGTGGTGGAAGAAATGAACGTCCATGTTGATCTCTGTTTCTAAGCGGAAAAAGATTAGAGAGTTTTGGATTCATCGGCAGGAGAATGAAGCTTCATTTGATCGAGTTCAATCCTTAACTTCTCTGTTTCTATCAGATAGTTTTCGTGTTTGAGTTTTTCGAGTTCTATTTCGTCTTTAAGCATTTTATGCTTAATTTTCGCTTGTTCCTGAAAATGGTTTGTCACGATCGCGAT
Organism: Peribacillus sp. NPDC097224; assembly: GCF_044761985.1. Taxonomy (NCBI): domain Bacteria; kingdom Bacillati; phylum Bacillota; class Bacilli; order Caryophanales; family Bacillaceae; genus Peribacillus; species Peribacillus sp. NPDC097224. The sequence continues at coordinate 85,477 of NZ_JBIWDK010000008.1, forward strand.
AATAGGAATAGAGAATATCATGACAACGGTTATTGTGCCAACCATAATGTGCCCTCCCCTCAAGTGGAATTTTATGTCTTCTCTATATTATACAACTGTGGTTACATTTAGGAAGCGGTTTTGAAATAATTGGTTATTCCTTCGGAGGGAATAGGCGGAATGGCCAAGGGAAGGGAGCGGTTAAAATAAAAACTACGGAAATATCAGAGCGAAAATCAAAAGGTTTACTGGCCCTTGCCATCATACTGGAATCCGTGTTTTTCTTCGTTTTTTTCACCGGAATTCTTTCTAACCTGCATGTCTATATAGGTGCTGCTACTGGCTTGGTGATTGGGTTTGTCAGTTTATTGATCAGCGCCTATTTACTAGCGAAAAAATCATATGGTGCCATCTCGCTATGCATCCTATTCTTTTCTGTATTGATCACTTTTTTCACGTTCGTTGCTTATTTTTTACCCGAAGCAGGCTATCCACCACCCATTCGTTTGTTCTTTTAATTTTATTGATTCTTTAGCGAGGTGATGACCGTGGAACTTTGGAAAAGTCTCCTTTTAAATGGTGCTGTTAAGCTATTTCAGAGGACAGAATTATTGGATGCATGTATTTCAGATATTTCTCGTGAAGGATTCGAAATCCATGTAATGGATTGTTCAAAGTGGGATTTGGAAAGTTACCATAATGACTTGGCATCGATACTCCACTTTCCGGATTATTACGGAAAGAATTTGGATGCCTTTCATGACTGTTTATCAGATATGGCCCCAGAAGGAAGAGGGATGGTCTTGGTGTTTAAGAATTACGACTTATTCGCAAATAAGGAACCGGAAGTTGCTTATCGATTGTTGGATATCGTTCAAACAAACGCTTGGCGATTTTTACTGGAGGACATTAAATTACTAGCTTTTGTCCAATCGAATGACGCGACAATCAAATTCCCGCGTTTAGGCGGCATGCCTGCTGAATGGAATAATGAAGAATGGCTGAATGTAAATAGAGGCTAGTATTTTGGAGAAGGTTACTGCGGCAGCCTTTTTTATTTGGCCCCAGCACGTCAGTAAACTAAAGAAACGTTCAATGTCCTCATAAATGAAAAGATGATAAATGGTATGATTAAGAAATCATACATAAATAGGAGGAATTAATTCCTTGAAAGTAGTAAAAATCATCTTAGCAGCCATGGTTATTAGTCTAGCCACTTATAGTCTAAAAACTGAAACCGAGTTAATGCCGTATTATATGTTTTTCTTAGGGGCGCTTATACTGGTGACAGGGATAGCCGAACTCCAAAAAGACAAAAAAGGCTTTAAGGGACACCTGAGCATCGGGATTGCTTTCTTTGTTTTCTTGGTTTCCATCCAGAGTTTTTTCATGGGCTAACAGCTAGGCAGCCTATTTTGAAAGAACAATAAATGATAGAAGGGCATGTTTTGATGGTTTCAAAACATGCTTTTTCTATTGATTTGAATCAGAGGGGGAGACGATGGTCAGTTTGAAATGATCTTCACGTACATTCCTTTTTTGGCTTTCCGTTTAGCGCTTTCGTTCATCGTTTTAATAGTTTCTGATAAGGTAGAAGCAGGTTCCATATAGTTCATCCATTATTAAAACCATGGGAACGCCTCACTTATCATGTCATGTCCATCCTGTTCACTTCATCCGTCAAACCCATCTTCAGCATTTCGGCTTTCACACATCTTTTCAATTCATCGTCTTCCTGTATGAGGTAGAAATATTGCAAGTTTCGGATGGTTGCTAATTTGGTTGCCTCATCATTTCTATCAAAAAATTTCTCCAAGTCTTTTAGATTGATCGTTGAATCTCTGTTCATGGAAAATCTCTCCTGATTAGGACGGTCATCGCTTACAACCCCTAATGTATCAAAAGTAGGGAGGGAGGCCACTTTTTTTCTTTGCTCACGTACAGTGACTTCGACATATTCGTATAAATCATCAAGGGGTTTACGGTTGAGTTCTTGTTGGATCCTGTTGCAGACGTAGGCACTTTGCGCTGAAAACTCCGGATCCGCGGTTGCTTCTTTAGTGACCCAATCCGAAAATTCCTGATATTCTTCTTTTTTTGAATAACCTAATAGGTTTTCGATCACCGAGGCATCATTCAAGGTCAGAATTACATCTATGAATTCTGCAAGATTTCTAGCAATGATTTTTACGTGATTTCCGAAATTCATGGGGCTCACACAAACGATGAAGGCCTCGTCTAATTGTTGCACCCTGCCAAAATCGGTGAGGAACCCATAGTGAATCCCATCAGCCCCAATGCTTGCAAATGGGATGACATCATAGGGCGTGACATCGTAGGAATAATCATCATCTTGTAAGAATAGGGATAACTGATCGAATAAGCTGTGTCCCTCCTTTTGTAAATCTTGATCTAATTTAGTCAATGCCTGAAGAGCAGCGGGGAATTCTTTGTATTTTCCTAGAACATTCACGTTCAAAGCCTCCTATAAAAGAAATAGTGTTTCCTACTATATTCACTATCCTTCGTCATCAAGCCTGCTTTTACAGAGGAAAAATTATTAATGATTGGAAGGCATGCCAAACGGGAAGGCTCCTCAAAGAGTCCTCCCCGTTTAAAATGTTTCACAAATGATCGAACCCGTCCTGGATATGTCGTAATCACCCAATGCGTTGATTTCGGACTGAAAGGGTTTCGATGTTAATATCTCCTTAACCATCGTTAGAAGCTGGTCATTTTTCGGAGTCTTTAGAATGACCAAATCGTACCGTTCGGTTATTAATGGAACGAAGTCCACCCCGACGATTTTGGCCGCCTTTTCGATACCAATCCCAACATCCGCCATCCCTGCCGAGACAGTCGAGGCCACACTCAGATGATTGGTTTCTTCGTGTTCATAGCCCTTAAGGCTTTGAGCGGATATCTGATGGAGTCTAAGCTGCTCATCAAGCAGGATACGGGCGCCGGACCCTCTTTCACGATTGATGATCGTCAAGTCCTGATTCAAGTCAGACCATGTGTGGAGATGGAGCGGGTTGCCCTTTTGGACGTAAAAACCTGCTTTCCTTGAAACAAGGTTGATTAACATATAGGGATATCCAACCAAAATTTTCTTTATGTAAGGAAGGTTATATTCTCCTGTATCTCCGTCAAACATATGCATGCTGGCAATATCCGCTTCCCCGTTGTACATCGAGATCAGTCCGTTCAAACTGCCGGTGTAGGACCGTAACGTTTTATAAGGTGAATCCTTTTCGATATATTGACCAAGAATATCTAGGACCATATCCTGTCCGCTTATGACAAGGTTATGCGATTCCTTCGATTGCGCTTTTTGATTTTCGGTAACCGGAGCTGTGGTGGATGGGGACTTATGACCTTGAATGTAGTCGTCCAAGTCTTTTGCATCCATTCTCATCTGCCTGCCGACCCGGAAGACAGGGAGCTCGCCTTTTTTAACCAAATCATAGATCGTTAGTTTGGATACCTTTAATAATTGTGATACTTCTTCGATCGTATAGGATAGCTCTTTCGACATGATGTGCATCCCTCCAACTTTATTGTATCCTAGTGGCTTACATAAATAAATTACAAGAGGGAAAAATTAAGTATTACATTTCATCCTTTTTATTATTATAATTAGTTATAACTAGTTATAACTAATTATAACTAGAAAGAAAGGAAGATCGATTTTGAAGAAATTATATCTTATTATCTCGATTATGTTTGTCATGATAATCGGAGCTGGATGTTCATCGGATGAAAACACAGAAACGAAAAAACAGGAAGCAACGAAGCAAGTCGATTTGACCATTTCGGCAGCTGCAAGTTTGCAGGATGCCTTGAACGACATTAAAGCAAGTTTTGAAAAAGAAACGCCAAATGTGAATGTGAACTTTAATTTTGGAGCGTCAGGAGCACTACAACAACAAATTTCCAAAGGAGCACCTGTCGACCTATTTTTCTCAGCGGCAGAAGATAAATTCGATACGTTAGTCGATGAGGGGCTTATCGATGAAAAACAAGGCACCGACCTAGTCGGCAATGAGCTTGTGTTGGTGGTTTCAAAGGAATCGGATAAAGAGATCAAGACGTTGGAAGATGTTACGAAAGCTACGAAACTATCAATTGGCACTCCTGAATCCGTTCCCGCAGGTCAGTATGCGTTGCAAACGCTGAAAAACAGCGGTCTTTGGGAAGAGGTTGAAGAGAATGTGATCTATGCCAAAGATGTTCGCCAAGTGCTTACATATGTGGAAACGGAGAATGTCGATGCAGGCATGGTGTATAAAACGGATGCGCTGACTTCATCGAAAGTGGATATCGTCGCAACGGCTGGGGAAGATTTACATGACCCGATCATCTATCCAGCAGGTGTGATCAAGGATAGCTCACATCCAAAAGAAGCCCAGTTATTCTATGGCTACCTCCAAACGGAAGAGGCCATGAAGATTTTTGAAGAATACGGATTTACGGATGTAAAATGATGAAGGGACCGCCGGTTAGGCGGTCTTTTTTTGTGTTATCATCCAATTTTAATCCTTATTTAGAAACTTTTTCATGTTCGAATCGTATATAATGGGGTCACAGATTGTGATGGATAGGAGAATTGGATGGCTTATATAAGAAAACATGCTTACTTGAAATTCACCCTGTTCTTTATTGGCATTTTTGCTATGAAGGTATATTGGGATTTTAAAGAGGAGCATGAATTCCATTGGATGGAAAACTTATTTGATTCATTGTTTTACGTTACATTTTATACCTTTATGATGTGGCTATGGGCAGATAATAGTGATAAGAAAGGGACCAAAGAAGACGAAGTAGGGGGAGGTACAAATGAGTGAGGGGATGGATTATCTTATCACCGGGATTTTGGTCATCGCATTCACATGCGGATTTGCCATGCAGCTTCAACAGTTATTACTGCTTAGAAAACATAACGAAACGATACAAAAAAGGGTGTTATATGGATCCTATTTGCGTTGCATCGCGTACGCCGGGTTTTTATCGACCTATATCTTGAATATCCTGATAGGTGCACAGCTTGTCCCGAATGCGTTTTTTACAGAAAATAACACGAGTTTGGGGTGTATACTTTTTCTTCTGGTTTTAGTGTTTGCTACTTTGGTAGTGGGTCCTAATAAACCAAAGCGTTTAAAGAAGGAGAAATTATGAAAAGGAAAAGAAAAATCATTATTGTACTGACCCTGCTTGTAGCCATTGTCATTATGATATCGGTGACTCCTCCGCTAGCAAAAAAGGTGAAGAGCAGTCCCATGCATGTTTTGTATACATATAACGTCACGAAATCCTTTTCGGAACATACGGATAAGACGGTTGAAGTGGCATCCGTGCCGTCAGGAGAAGTGAAGAAGAAAATGAATGGGGTGTATCATACGGATGTAAAAATTGAGGGAGCACCTCTAGATATTGAAAGTGTTGTGGCCGAAAGCTTAAATGAGCCGAGGGAGTACGGAGGGGAAAGTACACTGATTGGTCCAGATAAAGGATTTAAGGTGCGTAAATTTTATCGGACGAAGAATTACGATAAAGGAGAATACACTGTGACACGGACCAATAGAATCACGGGCAAGGAGAAGGAGTACACAGGAATTTATTATGAACCGAGTATTCAGGATCCCGTTATTAATTGGTCACGTGATTATAAGTGACGATCATTTGTCAATAAGAGAAGGCCGGACGATTCCTTTTTAGAGGAATCGTTTATTTAAGCTTCTGTTAAAGATTTGCATGAAGGTGGCTACTGACGCGGAAACTTACCTAGTGTGAGCCCGAATTGACTCCCATTAATCAATTCGGGCTTTTTAAAATATGTAAAATTTCACCTTGAATAAAGGTCATTGATGAATTCAGTGTCTTTATTGTTAAAGAATTCGTCTATTTCTTCTGCAGATGGCTTTCGTTGAACCGCAAAAGGGATTTGCTTCTTTTGAATCATTTCATCTATCTTCTTGATCGTAGGAAGATTTCCTTCCAAAATGCCTTCCCACATATCGATTTTCTTCCCATCTTTAAAGTGAATGATGTACCTACCATTAAAATGACGTTTGTGGGGAATCTTCGTGGTGGTGGTAATGGAATAGTCGATGGCAACGCCTTGTACATCTTTTTCCCAGGAATACTCGGTTTCTTTCAAACTCCAGAACGATGAAAACTGAATCTTTTCGTCACTTACTACGAGGGCATGTGTCACGCCTAAATAAAGAAAGGGCAAAGAAAGAAGGAGGGGCAATCCTGCTAATGTCATCATAAATTGAGCGCCCTTTTTGAATGACTGAAAGGATTTTTCATGGATCCCTTGTTTCATCGTAAAATAGATTCCCCACGTGGTGAGGCCATATACGACTGCACATATGAAATATACCCAATAGGAACTAGCGGGCGTTCCGTAAAACAGGACATCTCCCGTATCATGTATCTGCCTGTTGATCCAATAGAAAAGAAAGAACCACAGTGAAGAAAATAGGATGAACAGTAAGGAAAAGCGCCACCACACTACTTTCTCGGATGTATTTTTTGCCACAATGATTCCCCCAGTCGATCGATTATGTTTACTAAACTATATCACAAAAATGGTAAAAAGAACCATATCAGTTTGTGTGTATGATCAAGAAGTGGGGAGGATAGCACTTGGCTAATTCCTTATATTGGATAATAGAAAGGGTTTTTATCGGTCGGTCAAGAATATATAACATAAGAGTATAGTGCTAGTGTGAATGAATGAAGCGGAGCGAAAGAGGTGAGTGCGGTAATAAATCGCTTAAGAGAAATCGTGTAAGAAGAAGGTGGTTCGTATGAGGAAAGTGGAGGTTGTCTCTCATCAGGAGAAGTGGCCGCACATGTTTCAGGATGAATGCGAAAAGTTACTAAAGATATTTGTGAACGATATTTTGAACATCCATCATATTGGGAGTACAGCCATCCCTACAATTCATGCCAAACCGGTCATCGATATGGTGGTTGAAGTGAAGTGGTTGAATCGAGTGGATGAGTATAATGCGGATATGGATAGGATCGGGTATGAAGCCATGGGTGAGTATGGAATCGCCCATCGACGTTTTTTCGTGAAAGGTGGGGACAAGAGGACTCATCATGTTCATGTCTTTCAACGCGGCAATGAAGAAATTATCCGTCACGTACGATTCAGGGATTATATGATTTCCCATCCAGAAGAAGCGCATAAGTACAGCCAACTCAAGAAAAGGTTAGCGAAGGTGTTCCCGAATGAGATGGCTGAATACATAGAAGGAAAGAACAAGTATATACAAGAGATCGATAAGCGGGCAAAAAAGTGGGCTAATCCACCTGATTGACATATCTACTTAAATAGATATAATGAACCCATGGATCATTTACTCATTTTTAAAGCATTATCTAATGAAAAAAGACAGTTAATCTTACAGTGGTTAAAAAATCCTGAAGAAAACTTTATTCATCAACAACATGATGGACAGTTCAATGATGGCGTGTGCGTCGGGAGTATCCAGGAAAAATCGGGTCTCGCACAATCGGTCATCTCCAGTTACCTTGATATGATGCAAAAGGCAGGGCTCTTGGAATCCAAACGGATTGGTAAGTGGACCTATTATCGCCGTAATGAGCAAGTCATCAAGGAATTAGGGGAGTTCATCAAAAAAGAGTTATAGGTAGAATTTCGCGGAAACTCTGCCTATTTTTTTACCATATCATATCTACATATTTAGATATGTTGAAATGAAATTGTTGGAAGAAGGGATAACACACATGAAAAACACGAATAAACAACTTCAAGACCTTTCTTTATCCGTTTTGGATTTAGTGACGGTTTTACAAGGAAAAGTGCCTGCGGATTCCTTTCACAATGGACTTGATCTGGCTAGAAAAGTAGAGGACTTTGGCTACGAACGATATTGGTTGGCAGAGCACCATAATAGCCCAGGTGTCGCAAGTTCGGCCACTTCGCTATTAATCGGTTATATCGCCGGCGGTACAACCAAAATCAGAGTCGGTTCTGGAGGAATCATGCTACCGAACCATGTACCGCTAGTGGTCGCTGAACAATTCGGGACGCTGGAATCGCTCTACCCGGGCAGAATTGATTTAGGCTTGGGACGAGCACCAGGAACGGATCAAATAACAGCACGGGCCCTACGACGGAATGTCGGTGGCTCCGGGGAAGACTTTCCTTCCAATATAGTCGAGTTGCAAAACTATTTAAGCACGAATAAATCCGGTCCAGTCCGGGCGTTTCCTGGAGAAGGCACGAATGTCCCTCTATGGATACTCGGATCGAGTCTATTCAGTGCAAGACTTGCCGGCATGATGGGCTTGCCATATGCGTTTGCGAGCCACTTTGCTCCATCGTATTTAAAGGACGCGCTAAAGCTCTATAAAGATTCCTTCCAACCATCTGAACAGTTAAAGGAACCCTATGCAATCGCCTGCGTGAATGTAGTGGCAGCCGATACGAATGAGGAAGCCGAACGCTTGGCGACTTCCCTGAAATTGTTCTTTCTAAACGTGATCAGGGGAGGGCAGGAACTGTTGAAACCGCCTGTCGAGAACCTGGATACGTACTGGAGTCCATACGAAAAAGCCGCCGTCAATCAGATGTTGGAGTACACATTCGTTGGTGATTCCACTAAAATCAGCCATGAGCTACAAGTATTTCTTGATGAAACGCAAGTGGACGAGATCATGGTCTGCTCACATATTTACGATCACGAAGCACGTGTTCGTTCGTACGAAATCATGTCGCAAATCGTTAAAACTAAATAACGACCTACCCCCGGGTGCACCTGCATCCGGGGGTTTTTCTGTGTTGATGGAGCTTTGGTAGGGGCGGCGTTTGACCGATAAATAGTGGGATTTGACCGATAAACCACGGATATTGACCGATAAATGCTGCAACTTGACCGAGAAACCATCGAAATGGGCCGATATGAAGAAGGTTTATCGAAAAATAGCAAAAAACTCATCAACAAAAGAGACCTAAACTTTGTTGATGAGTCCGATATCGCCGAAAACCCCTCATAATGCGTAATAATCACTGAAAATGCACCTTTTATTATATTAATATAGTAAAAATAACGAACGTATTAAATTCATGGTCGTTATTAAGAACAAAAATAAAAAGTATAGATGCATAAACATGCATAAAATCAGCCGAGCTGTTTTCTTTGTTTCAGTTATCAGACTAGTACAGCGTTTGGGTAAATACCGAATTAGGTAAATAAGGTACTACTTGTCCATTTCTTGTGTAAATACCAAAGGCGAGCATTAGCCTTCATTTTGGTCGTATTTTATATAATTTACCTAAACATACAAAAATAACCATATTTATCATACTATAAATATGAGTGCAATATCTCGAAGATTTTCGAAAAAAGTCATGTTTATTAAAATGCAGAGTAGTGTGTGTGCTTTAATAGTAGGGCTGAGTTGAGATGTATCCCGCCCTAAGGAGAACTACTTAAAAGGCGTTCAAGCTCTTAAAAACGAAGGATTTATTTAGAAGGTAAATGTAATTTAATTTGGACAAACAACCTTGAACAAGCAATCTCTACATCCAATAAAAAAAGAAGAAGCAACCCATGTTCCATCTGGTTACTTCTTCTTTTATAGAAAATGCGAATACATCTATGTCAGTTGTCAGAATAGTGGCTGACACAGGGACGTGATACAGTTGGATTCGAATACCCTACTATTATTGTGCGGATTTTAATAGTTCTATGACCTTTTTCGCAACGGCCGCGCCTGATGCTGGATTTTGTCCAGTGACAACGCGATTATCAGCTACAGCGAATGCTGCCCAGTCATCGCCCTTCACGTAATTGGCTCCTCTATTGACAAGCTCATCTTCTGTTAAGAATGGAACCGTTTTGTCTAGTCCAAGTGCGATTTCTTCCGTATTTGCAAAGCCTGCAACCTTTTTGTCAGCAATTAAATAGTTACCTTCTGCATTTTTAATATTTAATAAGCCTACAGAACCATGGCATACAGCTGAGACGATCCCGCCATTTTCATGGATTGCACTAGCGATACTTTGTAACTTTTCATCTTCAGGGAAATCCCACATTACCCCGTGCCCACCTGTATAATAAATGGCATCATAATCTTTAGGATTAATCTCATCTGCCGATAAAGTAGTGCCTAGTTTCGTTAAGAATTCATTGTTTGAATAATATTTCCAATCCAATTCAGTCATTTGATCGGCTTCCAAGCTGTGTGGATCAATCGGTGTAAACCCACCTTTAGGACTAACGTAATCGATTTTATAGCCTTCTTTTTCCACCTCGTCCACGAAGTGAACGGCTTCTCCCAACCATAATCCTGTTGCACGTTCCTGATTTGGATATTTAGAAACATTAGTGACTACTACTAAGATATTTTTCATTATACATTCTCCTTTTTGTTTGATAGTATTTACCTTAAAGGTTAAACCATACTTTAAGTCAAGGAGGAAGCATTTTGTATTCCATTCAAGAAGCTAGCCGTTTAGCTCAGGTTCCTTCAAGCACTATTCGATATTATGAAAAGATAAACGTACTTCCTCCTATTAAAAGAAATAAACAAGAACATCGTATATTCGATGATAAAGACATAGAAATCCTTAATTTAATAAGATGTTTCCGAAATCTAGGCATGTCGATTGAAGAGATACGAGCAAGCATGTCAACCATACATTTAGAACAAGAAGATATAGATACTAAAGAAATTTTGTTTCAGCATAAGAAAAAATTAGAGGAGCAAATTGGTATTTTGAATGCTTACATTCGTGAAATCGAGAAAAAAATAGTTAATTAAAAGTGCTCCTTGAAAAAACGACCGAAGGCTTTGTGCCCCGGTCGTTTTTGAATCCTGGGATTAAGATGACATCGTAATTCCGCCATTGATATGAATGCATTGTCCTGTAATGTAGGCACCTTCATTCGATGCGAGTAAAACGTAGGCTCCGGCGTGGTCGGCTGGTTGACCTGGGCGGCCGAGTGGTGCCTCGGTGCCGAATTCAGCTACGGATTTTTCATCGAATGTCGCTGGAATAAGTGGAGTCCAGATTGGGCCTGGCGCTACCATGTTGACACGGATTCCTTTACTTGCCACATTCTGTGCGAGGCTTCGAGTGAATCCGACGATTGCACCTTTTGTCGCAGTGTAATCCATCAATGTCGCGTGTCCTCTATAAGGGTTGATGGATGTCGTGTTGATGACCGAATTGCCTTGTTTCATATGTGGAACCGCATATTTGCTCATGTAAAATACGGAATAGATATTGGTGCGGAACGTTTTGTCCCATTGCTCGCCCGTAATATCTTCGATTTTCTCGGTCGGATATTGTACGGCTGCGTTATTGACCAGGATATCTAGTTTACCGAATTCGTCCAATGTTTTTTGAACTAATTCCTTACAATTCGATTCCACGGAAACATCAGCAGGAAGTAGTAGGCATCGCACGCCTTCCGCTTCAATCAGTTTCTTCGTTTCCTCTGCATCGCTATGTTCGTTCAAATAGTTTACGACCACATGGGCACCTTCTTTTGCATACGCGATGGCGACCGCACGTCCGATCCCGCTATCTCCACCTGTAATCAAGGCGACTTGATCTTTTAATTTACCGCTTCCTACATAGTCCGTTGGTTGAATCGGAAGTGGATTCATCTCTGATTCAATTCCAGGCTGTTTGGACTGTGTTTGTCCCGGTTGTCCGTTTTTTTGCTGTTCATAGATATTCAAAAAAATCTCCTCCTCCAAAATAGTAATCTACTAATACTTTAGCCATCGTGGAGGGCGGTTAAACATATAATTCCCAACGGATTAACAGGAAAACGGTTACAAATATCATCGCTGTTTTTTCCTTCTATATAGGGGACGACAAAAAAAAAGCTTCGATTCCCTGTCTGCCCCTGTTATATGACAAGGGTTTAAAGGGTGATGCGTTATTGAGAACGGGAATACACTCCTTTCTCCCATTTCCAGCTGTTTTTCCAGGTCATTAAAGAAAGTGGAAGAAAGCCGATTGAAGGCTTTTCTCCACTATACTCCCTGAAAAATCATGAAGAGCACGAAAACTACGTTCACGGCTATCAAAATCTTACCAAAGGGATTTTTTATGGCCAAAATAGAAAATACAAGCGCTGCCAAGAAAGATCCAAGAGCGAGTTTTGGTGGGAAATAGGCAAAATCTAATAGACTTACCATAGGAAAATATAAAAGGAACATACTAACCAAAATAAAAATCATCGAAAAAAGCAAGGCCATCGACAGATAAATAAAAGTCCTGATTTTCCTCATGTGTCGTTTCTCACTCGTACTATTCACCATTTTCCCCTCCTGATATAACGTGACTTACACCCTCTTCTTCTCCCACTCTTCGGCCAACATCCCATACACGATATGATCCACATAATGGTCATATAACCATTCGGCTTGTCTGATACAGCCTTCATTTACGTACCCCAATCGTTCGGGAATGCTTCTGCTTTTTTTATTGGCGACCGCCGCCCTGATTTCCACCTTGTTCAGGTGCAACTCGTTGAAAGCATAGTCGGTCAATGCCTTGGCCACTTTGGTCATCACTCCATTCCCTTGAAATTCTTCTCCCAGCCAATATCCGATATAGGCTGTTTTGTTTGCCCAATTGATCTGGTTGTACCCGGCTACACCGGCAATTTCCCCCTGATATAAAATGACCGTTGTCATGCTCGCATTATGAGCAAACCCGTTCAAGCAGTGTTGAATATAGGATATTGTATCCTCAATCTTGGTTGTCCTATCCAACCATGGCAGCCATTCTCGTAAATAATTTCTTGATAGGTCCGTTAGCTGGAGAATTTTCTTGGCATCCTTCATTTCTAGCATCTTCAAAGAAACTTCTTCATCAATCTTATGTATAAACATCTCTTTACCTCCTACTTATTTCCTTATTATTGAACTATTTTACTATAAAATGGAGGCAAGGTTGAAAAAAATTTATGAATGAGGGAACTTTATCCATATTTAGATGCTCTACTTATAAAAGGGGAAATTGGAAAGGAGAGACTAGCATTTGTGATCACATCGATTTCGGAAAATAAGGTATTGGAGAAAATTAAGAAACAAGATATGAGCGCTGTGATAGATTGGTTTACTACTAGACAATCAAAGTTTTATAAACTGGGGTGGTCGTATCTGAAGAACCATCAGGATGTGGAGGATGTTTTTCACAATACAATCATGAAGGTGCATGCCAAGATCGGCCAGTTGAAGGAAGACCGATCGTTTGAATCATGGGTCACTTCGATATTCATCAATGAGTGCCGGGCCATTTATCGGAAAAGGAAGCCTAGTGAAATGGAATTCTCACAAGATATGGGGGCGGCTTCTCACTTTCAGGATGAGTTGGAAATGTTGGATGACCTGGACCGCCTGGATGAAAAGTATCGGGAAATGATCATGTTACGGTACCTTCAAGGCTATTCGCAAAAGGAAATAGCCACCATTTTTAAACTACCGGTCGGGACCGTTAAATCCAGAATATATGAATATATAGAGGACTTTTGATGCTGAGAAAAATAATCGAAGGCGGTGACGGAGATGAAGTGTAAAGACGTACAAGCCGATTTACTGGATTATCTGGAAGGCATTCTAGATGAGATGAGAACAAAAGAGATGGAAGAACACATACAGGAATGCGAAGGCTGCCGAATGGAAATGAACGGGTTGAAACAGGTGATTGCGGGCCTTGAGTCAGGAAACGATAGCATAGTAGTTCCGGAGGATTTCATGACTGGGGTTCGCGCTAGGGTTTCCACCACGCAAAAAGGCAGGCGCACGTTTATACCCAACCATCGACTTCGGGTGATGATGGGGATGGCCGCCGTGTTATTCTTACTGGTATTCATGGGGACGGCGGTAGCGACGAATGGCTTTGGAAGTGTGATGGATTGGTGGAAGGATTCAACCAACAAGCAAACTGAGCAGGTGGAAAGCTATATCGAGCAGGGGCTTGGAGAGAAGTTGAACCTTGTGGCTGAAAGTAATGGGGTGAAGGTGACCATTACGAATGTGGTGGCCGATGACATCCAGACGCTGATTTATTATGAAGTGGAAGATAGAAAGAAGGAGAACAAATATGGCATCAATTTCACTGAAGGGCTGAAAATCGCTAATCAAGATCGAGATTGGGACAAGGAAGATGATTCTACGTTTTCACCCATCAATAGTAGTTCGGCCCTCTATTCGGAAAAGGATTATGTGTATAAAGGCGAACTTGGCGCGTTACCGATGTCCGCTGAGGAAGGAACGATTCAACTGGAGCTTACTAAGCTTGAGAAAATGATAAATCAATCATCAGAAGGAGAAGGTTCTGAAGGGATTCCTGGGGGAAGCAATGAGTTCATTGAAGGGAAATGGCATTTTGACATTCCTGTGAAGAAGCATCCAGCCCTCGTATATGCGATTAAAAAGGAAACGAAGATCGAAGGCAATCCCGTTATATTTGATAAAGTGACGATCGCCCCGACTGCGACAATCTTATCCTATCGCTACCGGAACGATAATGATGAGAAAAACATGGAGTACCTTCAAATGGCCAGTATCGAAAGTGACGGAACATTTGTTTATCCAATAATGGGTAGCGGTGGTGGGGGAGGAAGCGCAGCTGGCTGGAATTCAACGGAGGCAACATTTGAATCCCTATATTTCAATCAACCAAAGGAAATCCGTGTTCATATGGGTCCTGCTTCATTCTTTGTAGAGGATTCAGCCCGTTTCGCGATTGACCCTTCAAAAGAGCTCCCACAAACATTTGAATATTTGGGGAGTGGGATTTCCATCGATTCGATAAAGGTCGGTAAGCCTACTGAAGTCGTGATGACCGAAGAACTCAAACCCAAACGGAAATATGAAACGCTTCATTTTCATTTTTATGATAAAGATGGGCAAGGATCATCAGGTAATAGGAGGGATGGCTATTACAGAGATAAAGAGGGGCATACGTATAAAGCAAGCGAGAACTTTCACCGTTTGAACGAATTGGAGCAACCGAGATTCTTCTCGACCAATCATCAAATCGAGCTATCAACGGATGATGGCAAGGAACCTTTTGTCCCCATCGGAATAGAGATTGAGGGGTATTCCATCACTACCTTTTACGATCAAGTGATTGAGATTCCGTTGGATTGAAGTCGCAAGTAAAAGTCTGATACCTGTCAAATCGTATCAGACTTTTATATTTACGGATTTCCCTTTTATATTATGGCTATGTTTAAGTTATTGGTTGATTTAAAAAAGCACATAAAAACCTTTAATAAAGCCTATTGATTTATTCTTCGACCAAAGCTCTGTTAGTGAAGTAAGAAATAACGAAGCCAACTAATCCAAGTAATATTTGGATGATGCTTAATATCAGAAATTGTCCTGTTGGTAAGTACCATTCTCCCACCAACCTAGTTGATATAATGGTACAGAAGAAAAGCAAAGCACCCATAGTGAAGGTCATTATAAATATTATTTTTTCTTTCTTTATAAAACCCCAAATGGAAGCAAAGGCATTTCCCATTCCAAAAATAATCATTCCAAATAAAGCTAGGCTCGTCCAACTATTAAATGGCAATTTACCTATCCACTCAGGTGGGAATGTATCGAAAACTCCTCTTCCTAAAAGCATTGACACACCCATATAAAAAGCGCCTAAAGACAACAATAAATTGTAAAAATTCAAAATTTTTTTTAGTAACATACTTTTAATCCCCTTTCATTCCCACTTTAAATGAACGGCTTTGTTTCTCCGCTAACAATTTTCGTTATCATTCGCTTGGTGAATACTAATACCATACATTAAATCTCCAAAGTTTCCCAACAAAACTTATCAATGATTATCAAAAAAGAGAACCCGTTACTTTAAGCGAGGTACACTTTATGTATCTACCACAGCTTTAGCTTAAAATTAAACCAGTTGAAGATCGCTTCAAATTTTATAAATAATATAGGCTGTGTTAAAGTTCTTGGTTGATTTTGAAAAACTCATAATCATTTGTTGTTTCCTGTTTATAATTTATGACATAGGGGTAAGTCACTAGCCTAAATACCTTTTCACCCGGTAGAGAAATCGGATTACCAAACGGCATTTGGGTAATTAATTTCCAGTTGGTTGGTATATTCCATTCTCCTTTCACTTCGTCATGAATTAGTGGATTATAATGTTGTAAAGATGCCCCTAATCCTGCTTCTTTTAAAGCTGTCCATATTAAAGCTTGAGGACCAAGATATAATCAAAAGGGTTGTGTACCCACAAGTCCCACCGTAAGTAGAGTATTCACTCACTGAATATGGTAAAACGCTTGAGCCCGTTATGAAGTTTTTTGCATGAATGGGGAGTTAATCATCTTAAACACCTTGAAGAAGTCAAAGATTGACTATAACTTGAGGGTCATCTAAATAAGTACTATAGAAAACCCATGACAATTGGTATGGGTTTTCTACTTTGAATCTTTAATAATGAGATTTCATCTCACCAAGCGTACGCTTCTCGCAATCTAGTTAAAAACATTTAAAAGGAATTTTATAGCCATTTGGTGTATGATTCTTACAATTATAATGTAAGCGGTAGCTCATTTGCAGAGGTAAAAAAGTATAAAAAGGAGATTGAAAAATAGAACGTTAGGAGAATTCATATGCTCATCCTTATTTTGATCATCGCCTTGCTGCTTTATGGCGCTCTCGTCTATTATATCGGGTGGCGGGGATATCGCTGGCTCCGTCCGGAATCATCAAGCCGGCGTTTCAAGATACTTTATAGCCTCGTCCTCGTGCTGGCAGCCAGTTCGCTTATTGTCGGCCGCATGTCTGGGCTCACCTTTATAAATATTGTGGGTGCTTATTGGATGGCATGCTTTTATTTGCTGTTACTGCTCGTTCCCCTTGCGCATATTACGGTTATCCTCTTGCGACTCACTCGGCTACCAAGGCACATAACACATAAATGGGCGGGCATCGTCACGATAGGCTTGGTTGTTTTTTTTCTAATATACGGGACATATAACGCATACAGCCCCGTTGTTCGCAACTATGATATCAAGATGGAAAAAGGCTCCTCGACTCTTGATAGCCTTCATATTGCGATGGCGGCAGATACACACTTTGGTCTGCTGTCAGGTAAAAACCACGCGGAGCGTTTGGTTAAGGAAATGAACGCGCTCCAACCAGATATCATCCTGTTGCCAGGCGATCTCTTCGATGACGATATTCAGCCTTTCCTTGATCAAAAAATCGATCAGACATTATCCAACCTCCATGCCCCGTACGGAGTCTATGCATCGCTTGGGAATCACGATAGGCATGATGGTACGATAAAGGAACTAATCGAAGCTTTGGAACAGGGCGGAATCACTATCCTCTATGATGAGATCGTAGACGTTCAAGGGCAATTCACGCTCGTCGGGCGCAAAGACCGAATCGATCACGACAGGCGACCATTAGACTCACTGATGAATGGTGTGAACCTTACAAGACCTACTATATTACTGGACCATCAACCATATGAACTTGATAAAGCACAGCAGGCAGGCGTTGACTTGATGCTGTCAGGTCATACCCATGGCGGGCAGGTCTTTCCAGGCAACCTCATTACTGATGCCATTTATGAAAATGATCGGGGCTACTTGCAAAAGGGACAGATGCATTCGATTGTAACGTCCGGTTTTGGTTTTTGGGGTCCGCCTATCCGGATTGGTACACGCTCCGAAGTCGTTTCGATTCAAATCCAGTTCGAATAGGATAATTTCAGCAACGGCAAATCTTGTTTTTAGCAAAAGGAACCCAGTAACTGAATTCATGGTTACTGGGTTTTCTATTGTGTGAAATCATCTCGTAAAGTTGCAGGTAATTCGTCCATTTATCGATTATTCTTGTTCATACGAAGTAATTGTTCGCTTAAATATTCAGGCGTTTCCTTGAATCCCCTGGATACCCATTCGATGACCATCCCCAAGATGGCGTTGGCCTGATAACTTGCCGTATAATCCGAATGAAAGTCATCTGGATGGAGGATGTTTTCCTCGATGGAATCCTTTAAATAAACGCGGATGATGTCAAATAACGTATAGTAATACATCAGTGGCGCCTTTCTGTTGAAAACAATGGAATAAAAGGTATCGAACGTCTTTACATGATGAAAGATACGGACCATATGTGGTTCTAAATTCGCAATATGATTGTTTGTTAAATGAAAGGGCTCATAATAGGCTTTCTTCAAATCAATCGTGATTTCTTCAAAGTACATTTCAAACAACTCCGGTACATCCTGAAAATGTAAATAAAATGTCCCCCGGTTCACGTTTGCTTCTCTGCAAAGTTCCGCAATCGAGATCTTTTCCAGTGGTTTTTTTTCAAGTAAGGTCAATAAGGCCGTTTGCAAATTCTTCTTTGTTTTGATCACCCGTAAATCTTTTTTCATTGTATTTCTCCTTTAACGGACACATCATCCTAAATCTGTCTATTTATGAACACATTCTACCATTTTTGTCGATTGTACATATTCATTCTTTTCATTATAATTTTTATTGAACAAGTGTTCAATAAAATGGTGTGTAAGGGGGAGTATTTAATGAAATTACAAGATAAAGTAGCAATCGTCACAGGTGCAGCGTCAGGTATGGGGAAAGCCATTGCGGAAGGTTATGCAACTGAAGGGGCGAAAGTAGTGGTTTCGGATATGAACTTAGAAGGTGCAAAAGCTGTTGCTGAAGCGATCGTGGCTGAAGGTGGAACGGCATTTGCAATCGATACGAACGTAACGAAGGCTGAAGATTTAGAGCGCTTATTCGATGAAACGGTAAAAACATACGGCAAACTGGATATTTTAGTGAATAATGCTGGCATCATGGACGGCATGGAGCCTGTCAACGAAATTTCAGATGACCGTTGGGATATGATCTTTGCCGTAAACACGACAGCTGTCATGAAATCCATGCGCATCGCGACAAAACTATTCCTAGAGCAAGGGCACGGAGTCATCGTGAATAACATTTCTGCGGGCGGCCTACATGGCGGACGAGCAGGTGCAGCTTACACAGCTTCTAAACATGCGGTGGTCGGTTTAACTAAAAACACGGCATTCATGTTCGCTGACAAAAACATTCGTTGCAATGGCATCGCACCAGGTGCTGTCTTGACGAACATCACTTCATCGATGACTAGCGTTTCTGAAGTGGGTGTAGCTCGTCAAGGGTTGGGAATGGCCCTTAACCCGCGTGTCGGCCAAGCAGAAGAAATTGCTAAATTGGCTATCTTCTTAGGATCCGAAGATGCTAGCTTCATCAATGGACAAGTCGTTACAGCTGATGGCGGTTGGACAACTTATTAATCCAAACCTTATATTGAAGATTTTAATTTGATACGGTATACCTAAAAGCACCTCAAAACCTAGCGGTTTTGAGGTGCTTTTTTATTTCATAAATAGTAAATAGGGTTGAATTTCCATGGGTAGCGGGAGACAAAAGTTTGTCCTTCTTACCGGGGAGAGCCTTGCATAAATGGGTACATTCACGAACAGAATAGGAAAAGAAAAGGAAGGTCGGTGCCATGTTTTCATTTATAAAAGGAAAGCCTGATTCGGGAAATGCTGAAAAGAATAACGGTCAAGATCCTTCTAGTGCTAAATTAAAAGACTATTTGGAGATGACATTGAAAGCGAATCTTGAAGTTTTGAAGAAGAAAACGGGGAACAGTTCGGATATCGTGATTCGATCATTATCTGAAAAAAATTTCAAGGTGAAAATTGCCATTGTATATATTAAAGGTTTAATTGACACTCAAACTTTACATGATTTCTTAATAGAGTCCATTCTTAATAATCCTGTGTTACACGAAAAGTCCATTCCTAAAGAGGCTTTACAGTTTATTGGCGAAGAGGTTATTGCTCTTGGAGAGATTAAAGAAGTTGTTGATTGGGATTCTTTATTCACGGACCTGATGTCAGGCAACACCATCATTTTTATAGATGGGGTAAGGGAAGCTCTCAGTGCCAGCACGCAGGGTGGAGAGAGACGTTCCATTCAGGAATCGACTACAAGTATTGCTATTCGTGGTTCAAAAGAGTCCTTTACGGAATCCATTGAGACTAATATAGCAATGGTTCGTAGAATAATTAATACTCCAGATTTGTGGAGTGAGTCCATGAAGATAGGTAAAACAACGAAAACGGATGTATCGTTATTGTACATAAATGGTATTGCAAAAAAGGAAATCATTGAAGAAGTGCGTACCCGATTAAAAAGGATTAACATCGATGGCATTCTTGAATCTGGATATATCGAACAGTTAATTGAAGATGAGACAAAAACGACGTTTCCGACCATCAACCATACAGACCGGCCAGATAAGATTGCAGGTAATCTACTTGAAGGGAAAATTGCCATATTTGTTAATGGGACGCCCTTCGTATTGCTTGTTCCCGCCTTATTTAATGATTTTTTTCAATCTGTTGAAGATTATTATGAACGGTTTGACATTTCTACGGCGATTCGCTTTTTACGTATCGCCATCTTCTTTATTTCTCTTGTAGGACCAGCAGTCTATATCGCTGCTACCACCTCCCATCAGGAGATGCTTCCAACAAAGTTGGTCATAATCATTGCGGCACAACGTGAATCGGTCCCATTTCCGGCATTTCTCGAAGCGCTCATCATGGAAATAACCTTTGAAATTTTAAGAGAAGCAGGCCTACGCATGCCTAAAGCGATAGGTTCGACTATCTCTATCGTAGGGGCGCTTGTCATTGGGCAGGCAGCTGTACAGGCAGGCATAGTCTCACCGGCAATGGTCATTGTCGTTTCAATAACAGCCATTGCCAGCTTCGCAACACCTTCGTATGAAGTGGCTATATCTGCACGTATGATCAGATTTGTATACATGTTAAGTGCCGCGGTATTCGGTTTCTATGGAATCACCCTTGCCTTTATCGTCCTAATTGTTCACTTATGCAGCCTGCGCTCATTCGGTGTCCCTTATATGTCTCCGTTGGCCCCATTCATAAAGGATGAAGTCGGAGATACGATTTTCCGTAGGCCACTTTGGGCTTACAAAAAGAAACCAAGATTAATGAGCGAATCTACTAATACTGGACAAGGTGAAACTCAGAAACCTAAGCCCCCAGGACCTCGCAACATGGTGAATTCTACCGTAAGAAAAGGTGGTCGCAATGAACCATAAATCAATTTTTCTTTATATGATGATGATAATCCCCATTTTCCTATCAGGGTGTTGGAACCAGAAGGAGTTAAACGACCTAGCCATCATTTCTGCTATGGCGATTGATAAGAATGATGATGGAACCTATACCAAGACGATACAAATAATCAATCCAGGTAACGTAGCAGGAGGGCTCCAGGGCGGTGGGGGCGGACAAAGTCCTGCTGTTTCCGTATACAGTGCTAAGGGGCATAGTACGCTGGAGGCTCATTTCAACGCAACATCGAAAGTCTCTCGTAGGCTCTATCATGCTCATGCAAATCTACTAGTCATCAGTGAAGAACTGGCAAAGGAAGAAGGAATTTCAACCATTTTAGATGCTTTTGAAAGGGATCCAGAAATCAGAGCCACATTAAAACTTGTGATTGCCCATGATACAAAAGCGGGGGATTTGCTTAAAACGTTGACGGCCATAGATAAAATTCCTGCAGAGAAAGTGAACGGCACATTAAAAATTACTGAATTAACAAAAGGAGAGCATTTGGAGGTTTCCATTCAGGAATTCATTTCTGTACTTACTGCCGATGGAAGGGAACCGGTCCTCAGCGGCTTTCGAATGAAAGGGAAGGTCAAACAGGGCAAAGATATGACGAATGTTCAAAAGTCGGAGCTCGATACAACACTGGAAGCGCACGGGCTAGCCATTTTTAGAGACGGGAAGTTAATTGATTGGTATCAGGGCGAAACCTCCCGAGGTGTTGTTTGGATACTGGACAGAATTAAAGAAACCGATGTTGAACTGGATTGGAGAGGGAATAAAAATAGCCTTGTCTATAATGTTATCCGTCAAAAAGTTAAAGTCACTGCTGACACGAAGAAGGACCTCCCTGTCATTACGGTACGAATCCGGGCGGAAGGAGATATTCGCGAAGTAAGGACACCCATCAATCTAAATGATCCTTCTATAATTTTGGAATTGGAAAAAGTAGTGAGAAAAGAAATCAAAAAGGAGCTAGAAAAGACAGTTAAGAAGACTCAACTAAATAAAACGGATATTTTCGGATTCGGCGAAGTGGTTCATCGGTCCGACCCAAAGCAATGGGAAGGTATGAAAAGTAAGTGGAATGAAGCTTACTTCCCGAAATTGACCGTAAAGGTTGAGGTAGAAGCTTTTATCAGGCGGAGTGGGTTAAGAAAAAATTCGTATCTTTCAGATATGTAAAGTCTAAAATGGGATGTGGATTTTATTGGAAAAGGCAAAGATCAGTACACATCAGCTGTTCGTGCTTATTGTCTTGTTTGAACTTGGCAGTGCGATATTGGTCCCCCTCGCGGTTGAAGCGAAACAGAATGCTTGGCTGGCTATACTAATTGGACTGTCAGGCGGGTTATGCTTATTTTTGATATATTATGCTCTTTTTTCGTACTATCCAGATATTCCTTTGACCGAATATCTGCAAAAAATACTAGGTAGCTTTGTAGGGAAAATATTGGCTTTCCTTTACATCCTTTACTTTATTTATATTTCGGCTAGAGTCCTGAGGGATTTTGGGGAACTTTTGATCACGGTCTTCTTTCCAGAAAGTCCATTATTTATTATGAATGCACTGATGATCATAGTCGTCGTGTATACAATTAGAAAAGGGATCGAGGTCCTGGCCCGAACTGGAGAATTGATTTTTATTATTATCGCTTTACTCGGCATCAGCGGCTTCATACTAATTAGTATTTCTGGAAGTATGCATATTTCTAACTTGCAACCTGTATTGGAAGAAGGATTAAGGCCAGTCCTAAAAACCGCTTTTACTACTCTATACTTTCCATTCGGTGAAATTATTGTATTCACCATGATTTTTCCCTTTTTGAACAAGCCCGAAAAGGTGATGAAAACAGGATTATACGGACTAGGGTTAAGTGGCATGATTCTGGCACTGATCATGACAATAAATATCAGTGTACTCGGTGTGAGTCTACTTTCACGCACGCAGTTTCCCCTTCTTTCTACTATCCAGACCATAGAGCTAGCTGGGTTTTTAGAAAGATTGGATGTTACTTTTATGCTATCCTCCGTTTTTGCAGGCTTCTTTAAGCTAGGTGTTTTTTTCTATGCATCTGTGGAAGGTACCACTAATTTGTTCCAGATCAAAGAATCTTCTGTATTGGTTTATCCAATGGGGTTCATCGTCTTACTACTATCGATATTAATTGCCAGCAACTTTTCAGAACATGTATATAAAGGACTAGAGGTTGCTCCTTTGTATATCCATCTTCCCTTTCAGTTGGTTATTCCTCTTTTCCTTCTGCTCATTGCTTTTATCAAGAATAGGAAAGGGAAGGATGAAGGAATGAATGTGAACTGATAAATCGGTGGGACCAAAATCTATGGGGAGCGTGTTAAGGCTTGAAAGTATTAGGAATCTCTATTTTGATATTTGTATGCTTGATTTTGTTTTCGTTAGGAATAGATATGCTCATAGGCTTTGATGTGCCCACTTCCATTATAGACACGTTTAATCCTTTTCTTGTCATGGAGGTAGAGGAAGTGGTTCTTTTCTTTCTTTTTATTATCTATATAGTTTGCATTTCTACTCTAGCCATTTATCGAAACCGTAAAAAGAAGCAAGGAACAACAAAAGATTAAATACAAAAAACATAGCGCAAAACTCTTGGCTTTATTGATTAAGGACTTTGGGAGGCGTGATTATAGGGGTTTGCTACCCAACCCCTTTTATCTGAATATTATGTAAAAATATGTATGATTAATAGTATAATAAATGAAAACTTATAGAATGATTGGAGAGATGGGGATGATCTTACATACAAGCATTTCAGGCGAAGGGTTCCCGCTTGTATTGATTCATTCAGGCGGTATGACGGGATTAACGGAGTATGAAGAACAAAGCGATTATTTTTCAGAGAGGAATTTCAAAGTAATTCGTCCTGATTTAAGGGGGCATGGTCAATCGGAGGGTCCGATTGATCATTATTTCAGTCATTGCGCAGACGACATCCATGACACATTGAAGGCATTGCGGATTGAAAAGTGCCATATTGCCGGAGTGTCCCTTGGGGGCATAGCCGCTTTATTATTTGCTAAGAAATATCCCGAGCAAGTGTCATCCTTAACCTTCTCCGGAATTTTCCCCATTGAGCCGGATAATTGGAAGGAGCTTTCGAAACAGGAAGCAGCGCATCACGAACAACTATTTGAAAATGAAGAAGTGGTTTCGATTTTGGATGGAATGCATGGAAACAATGACTGGAAAGCGTTACTCCGCTCTTTTCAAGGAGACGATTTTTATCCGTTCGACGAAACGGGCGATGTTTCTAACCTTGCTGTTCCAGCTTTGTGTATGGTCGGCGAAGCAGAGAAAAACGAAATTTCAGCGGCCGTAACCTATAAGCAATTGAATTCGGATATCCACGTTTCCATCATTCCATTCGCGGGACATTTGGTACATAGAGACCAGCCTGAATTATATTCACGAACGCTACATACTTTTATAGAGTCACTGGATAACAATTCTTCGATAGTAAAGGGGTGAGTGAATGAAGAGTTGGAAGAACCCCATACTATTACTATCAGGAATAGGGGTTTCGTATCTAGGAAACTGGATTTACTTAATTGCCCTTAATGTTTCCATCTTGAACTTGACCGGTTCAGCGGCAGCGGTGGCTGGACTGTATATGATCAGGCCATTAGCGACTTTGATCACGAATACCTGGTCGGGGAGTGTCATTGATCGGGTCAATAAACGCCGGTTGATGATGTCCATTGATGTCGTAAGAGGGATCTTGATATTCTTGATTCCTTTTATCGGGTCATTATGGTCTATCTATGCGGTGCTTTTATTGATCAATATTGTGGGCGCCTTTTTTGGCCCAAGTTCATCGGTCTACATAACGAAGCTCGTTCCTCTTGAACAGCGAAAACGTTTTAACTCCATCATGAGTTTGACCAGTTCAGGTGCGTTCTTATTGGGACCCGCCATTTCAGGAATCCTCATTATGTCGGTAGGGACCGATTTATGTATTGTGATCAATGCCATAACGTTCTTCGTTTGTGCTTTTTTCATCTACCTTCTTCCGGATGTGGACGGAGATTTAGGAAAAGCGGAAAGAGCCCCCGTTTCCTTGAAAACGCTCCTGAGCGATTGGAAAGCGGTCAGGGAATTCACGAAGGGAGCCAAGTTCTTCATAACGGTATACATCTTGTTTCAAGGGGGCGTGCTCATCGGTTATGCCTTGGATTCACAAGAAGTCACCTTCATTAAACAGCATTTGGAATTGACGGATAAAGAGTATGGCTTCATTACAAGTCTCACGGGTGCTGGGGCATTGGGAGGTGCGGCCGTTGCGGCTGCGGTATCCAAGAAACTGCCACTTCGATACTTTGTAGGAGGGGGATTGTTCCTGTCAACAATCGGATACCTGTTATTTTATGCATCCGTGGACTTTATAACGGCGACATCCGCCTTCGTGTTTTTAGGTTTCGTCATGTCCTTTGCGAACGCGGGATACGCCACATTTTTCCAAAATAATGTACCGGTTGCGATTATGGGGAGATTTGGCAGCATGGCAGAAATGGTTCAAGGCATCGTACAAATTGTTTTGACGTTGTTACTCGGGTTAATGGCCGACTGGTTTTCGTTGCAAATGGTTTGTATCGGCTTTTGCCTATTAGGAATTGTACTGGCCGGGGCCCTTTGCCTGACCATATTCATCCCTTCTAAAGCACAATATTTTGAAGAAAAGGAAGAAATAATGACGGGGAATCTATGACTCTAGGATAGGAAAATCTTCTTCAAAATTTTTATGCCCCACCAAAGAAATACTGTCAATAACGCACTTTCACATATACTTAAACCACATACAAATAAGAGTCTTCCAAAATCTTCAAGATCATTGAAGCCATAGAGTGGAAGTTCCCAATTCTTAAAGATATTATGATAGCCGATTATAGCAAGTATTATAGGAAACAAAAACCAATAAAACTGATGGATACGTTTAGGCAAATGTAGTTCCATTTCCGTAACCTCGTTTGAGTCATTTTACATGAAAATCCGGTAGGGACCAAGTAAAAACAGGGAGTCGGTATATGATGAAGATCAGAAAAGCCACAAGTGAGGACATGGAGTCAGTGTATATGATGGGGTACGATGTTTGGGGAGAAAAGATGCCTTCTGACGAATATATAACGATGTGTAACCAATCTAGTAAGTACAAGAAGGGCACATGGTATGTTTTAGAAAATCCAGAAACAAAAGAGGTAATAAGTTCTCTTATCGTATACGAACTACCTTCATCAGAAGGTAGAACCAGTAGAGGAATTGGATCAATTGCCACCCCCTTTACATTAAGGAATAGAGGCTACGCGTCTGCCCTGATCCAACAAGTCATACAGGAGTTAGAGCGAAATGAAAAGTGCACGGATTTTTTCCTGTATAGCGATATCGGAATGGAATTCTATAACAAGTTGAAATTTATTGAGTTGCCACCTGCTAGGCAAAAATATAAGGATAGCATATGTATGTACTACTCAAAAGAAAATGATAGAGATCCTTTTGAAATCCCGGATTACTTTTAAAAAACAATTTAAGGAGGAGGTTATATGAATAATAAGAAAAGGTATATGATAGCTTCGGTGTTCTTGACGATTCTCATTGTCTTCATATGGGCGAATCCCTTTAAAAAGGAGATTTGGGATACGAATGCAAAGCTGCTCGAAGATAAGATCCTGACGATGGAGATACCGGACGAACCTGTGAATTTGACGGAGTTTACTCCATTTGAATGGGATAAAGTCTATTCATTTCCCGCGTATTATACAAAAGAAGATGTGTATGAGACGGTCGGATATAAGTGGGATAGAATTAAGGAAACGGTCAACGAGGGCATGAATCAAATCGTGTTCATGAAAGAGGGGGAAGTCGTTTGTTACATATATGGCTACCCAAGCAATAATAAATTCGGCATTTCCTTTAATCACGGAGAGTATAGTTATGGCGATACCGTATTATATGCAAAGGATAACGAAGTATTTACGGTGGTTAAAAAAGAAGACGTAACCTATTTGAACTTTGAGGGTGAAGAGTGAGTGAACCATCGGGGTCGCTTACATTCCGCCAATTTTTTAATCTTGGCTATGTATGAGATAGTTTGACATTTTCAAGAAATGAGTAACTTTAAAAAAGTTACCCATCCAACTAGTTAAGCTTTATTCTTATATGTATTTGCTAACTTCATAGTGAAAAATTGAGGAATTAAATTCACAAGAGCAACAAATATAAGTAATTGATATGGAGTAAGTGGTTTAAAATAGCCACCCCAATGTTCGTTTCCTGCCATTTCACTGATAAAATAAAACGATATGATTGCAGATACTGTATTACCTGAAATAATAGGGATTGAGTTACTATATAATTTGCCGAAAAAGGCAAGAATCGAAGTTGTTACAATCATTAATAAATAGCCAAGCATGGAACGGTTATTAAAGTCTTGGTACATCGAAAAATAGACAAATGGGAAACAATATAAACAAACTATTAAGAAGCCAACTACTATTTTTCTCACATCTTCACCTCTGGTTATAATTATTGTACAAGCATTTCTTCCTTTCTAAGATATCAAACATTCGAACATCATTTACTGCTTACTCTTCCAATCATCATAAAAATCTTTAAGTGTTGAATGGATGGCATGTAGGGCAATCAAGATTAAGTAGAGCATCATGACCGTAGCAATTTCCCCTGTAAAAAAAGCAATAATGGCGATACCCATTATCCAAAAGTAAAACATCATCTTATTCATGTACAAACCTCTTTCTATCCTTTATAACCAAATTTTAACATAATGCTAGAGGGGATAGATGGGCTTGTAAGGAAATGAACGTTGATTAAACAATTTTATATCGATATAAATATTGATTGATTAGGAGAGCAAAAATTATTTGGGTCTGGCAGTACACAGGTCAAGAGGACAAACAAAAAGGAGCCTTTATTTATGATTAATTACGATGGACGTACTTTTGTATCGACTGATAATACAGCAAACGGAGAGGTTTCTTCAAAAACCATTTTTGACTATCATCAAGAAGGGAATATTCTTTTCGCCACCTATAGCGGAGGGGACATCCTAAAAGGGACCATGATCGGAATTGTACAGGAAAATGGCTGCATCCAGTTTAGGTATAACCATGTAAATGTTCAGCAGGAGATCAGAGGCGGGCAATGCTTTTCCACACCTGAGTTCCTATCTGATGGGAGAATCCGATTGCAGGAAAAGTGGAAGTGGTCAGATCGTGATCAGAGTGAGGGGGAATCGATTGTTGAAGAAGTGACCTGCCCACAGTGATTCCTGTTGGTGAATGAATGCTGCACCATTCTGTATCCTGTCTAATCTAAATTAAATAGCGAATTATCTTTACATAAAATATGGGTAAAAAGAAAGAACTTTCAGAAAATGATTGACATTTTTTGAAAAAGTAAATATATTAAACCTATAAACTTTATTGGAATTAAATGAATTGGCTTACTGGTTAACCGGAGGCCCCTACGTTCACCACATGGTGAAAATGGGGGCCTCTTTTGTTTAAGAAAGGGGGGATTTGCGTTTCAGATATATACATATTGATCCAATGCAAGGAGCTCTAATGGGAAGAATCTTCAAAGGGATGTTCATGTGGTCCCTGAATCATAATTGAATAGTGTGGCTGACTAGACTTCTGGAGGCCTTCGTTTAATTGGAAAATTAATCGAGGGTCTTTTGTGTTTAAGAGCCCCGTAAATAAAGGAGAGTAAAAAATGAAAATGACTCGACAGGCCTTATTTTTAGTATGGATTGGTGCATTACTTGTGATAGTTGGTTGTTCTTCAGGGAAAGCAGTGGAGAAAAACCAGGATGGCTATGAAAAAGTGGAACTGAAGTATCAGGGATATGCTGGATCGGTACTCTATCCAGAACTGGCGGAGGATTTAGGTTATTTAGATCCGATTAAGTTAGATTGGGTGGGAAATGTGAATGGCGGACCTCAGGATATTCAAACGGCCGCGACGGGTCAAACGGATTTCGGTGGCGCCTTTAATGGAGCCATCATCAAATTGAAATCAAGCGGCGCCCCCATTAAATCGGTCATTGGCTATTATGGGAGTGATGAAGACACCTTCGTCGGCTTTTATACATTAGAAGGCAGCCCGATAAAAGATGCACGTGATTTAATCGGTAAAAAAGTCGGGGTAAATACGCTTGGAGCCCATCTTGAATTGGTTCTAAAGGAATATTTAAAGAAAAATGGCCTCACGGATGATGAAATCAAACAGGTTACGTTAGTGGTGGTGCCAACGGGGAATGGTGAACAAACATTACGCCAAAAGCAAATCGATGTCGTGGCTTTAAATGGAGCGGCACGTGACAGGGCACTGGATAATGGAGGCATCAGTAAATTATTTAGTGATTATGATCTATTTGGAACCTTTACGGCAGGAAGTTATGTCTTTACGGATAAGTTCATAAAGGAAAACCCGAATACCGTGAAAAAATTCGTGGAAGCAACTGCAAAAGCGATTGAATGGTCACGTACAACACCTCGTGAAGAAGTGATTGCCCGTTTTGAATCGATCATAGAGAAACGAGGTAGAAAAGAAGATTCGGAAACGGTTCAATATTGGAAAAGTCCGGGTGTTGCCGCAAAAGGTGGCTATATAAAAGAATCCGAATTCCAAGTATGGGCGGATTGGCTAGAAGCCAACGGGGAAATCAAAAAGGGCCAAGTGAAGTTGGATGACTTATATACGAATGAATATAATCCATATACGAAAGAGCTTGAAACTAAATGAATGGGGTGTGGATATGGCGGATAAAATTCGATTTGATCAAGTGACAAAGGTGTTTACTGTACGGGATACCGAAAAGGGAAAAGGCTCGAAGAAGGAGTTCACGGCGGTAAGGGATTTGAACTTCTCCGTGAAAGATGGTGAATTTTTAACGCTGGTCGGTCCAAGTGGGTGCGGGAAATCCACGTTGTTGGATCTGCTCGGTGGTTTAACGAAACCGACTTCAGGCCGTATCCTCCTTGATGGAAAGGAAATTACGGGACCTGGATTGGACCGCGGAATCGTGTTTCAGCAATATGCTTTGTTTCCTTGGAAGACAGCGCGAGGCAATGTCGATTTTGGTCTCGAAGCTAAGGGAGTTCCGAAGAAAGAACGACATGAACGGACGCAATATTACTTATCTTTGGTCGGGTTGGAGGGGTTTGAAGATCGTTTTCCTCATGAATTGTCAGGTGGGATGAAGCAGCGCGTCGCCATCGCTAGGAGTCTAGCTTATAATCCGGATGTGCTACTGATGGATGAGCCGTTTGCCGCATTGGATGCGCAGACGCGAGAAACCTTGCAGAGTGAATTGGTACGGATTTGGGAGAAGACGAAGAAAACGATCATCTTCATCACGCATGGCATCGATGAAGCTGTGTACTTAGGGCAGCGAGTCGCAGTAATGTCCACGAATCCAGGAACGGTCAAGTACATGGTGGATATCCCCTTGGATTCACGTTTGAACGAAGTGGACATTCGATCACATGAAGACTTTGTAAAAGCACGACATCATATATGGAGCCTTCTTCATGAAAAGGTCTATCAAGCGGCTTCCATTTAATTCATAAAAAAAGGAGTGGTTCATAGATGTCCAGTTTAGAAAAAGCTATTGCTGTACCTATTGAAAGAAAGCGACCTATCCATTTATCGTTTACCTGGCTTCAAAAACTTGTGAAGCAGACAGCCGTGATCGTCCTGTTACTAGCCATTTGGGAGATTGCACCGCGAATTGGATTGGTGGATTCCGTATTCTTCCCCCCTTTCTCGGCAGTGGTTGCAGGATGGTGGGGATTGGTGACATCAGGAGAATTATTCGCCCATTTCAAGGCAAGCTTCTTCCGTTCGTTCATTGGGTTTGGGTTGGCTCTATTGATTGCGATTCCTTTAGGTTTGATCATCGGCTGGTTTCCTTTGGCCAAAGATTTTTTGAACCCAGTATTGGAGTTGTTCCGCAATACAGCCGCGTTGGCCTTATTGCCTGTTTTTATCCTATTGCTTGGGATTGGGGAAGTATCGAAAATAGCGATTGTCCTGTTCGCTTGTACGTTTCCGATTCTCTTAAATACCATCAACGCCGTTCAAAATGTCGATCCGTTGCTCATCAAGTCAGCTAAATCAATGGGATTATCCTCTCAGAAACTATTCTATAAGGTTATTTTGCCGGCCTCTATTCCGACTATTTTTACCGGAATACGGATGGCGGGAACGGCATCGATTCTCGTGTTAATTGCAGCTGAAATGGTAGGAGCCAAAGAAGGCTTAGGTTACTTGATCAATTATGCGCAGATGAATTTCCAAATCGCTGAAATGTACGCCGGAATCATAACGATTTCTTTGCTTGGATTGTTATTGAATTATGTTTTAGTGTCTCTGGAAAAACGATTCTCGGCTTGGAAAGTCAATCAATAATCGAAGGTAGAAGGGGTGGTTTGATGACGAATAATAAACGAGAAATGAAGTTAGGTGCCTTCTTCATGATTCCAGGTCATCACGTGGCAGCTTGGCGTCATCCAGAAGCAGAGGTAAGGGATATCATGAACTTTGATTTTATAAAAAAGCTGGCCCAAACTGCAGAGCGCGGAAAATTCGATTTACTGTTCCTTGCCGATCATGTATCACTTAACACGCAGGATGAACAAGTATTAGGGCAAACCGTAAATACACGCTTTGAACCATTTACCTTGTTATCGGCGCTTGCAGCGGTAACGAAAAACATCGGGCTGGTTGGTACCGTATCGACGACGTATAACGAACCTTACCATGTCGCCCGTAAGTTTGCTTCTTTGGACCATCTGAGCAATGGGCGAGCAGGATGGAATGTCGTCACATCAGGCTCTGATTCAGAAGCTCGCAACTTTAATCTCGACGCACATCCCCTTCATGAAAAGCGGTATGAGCGTGCTGAAGAGTTTGTGAATGTCGCTCAAAAGCTTTGGGATAGCTGGGAAGATGAGGCGCTTGTCATGGATAAGGAATCGGCGCAATTTGCAGATGGTTCAAAGATCCATGCCGTCAATCATAAAGGGGAATGGTTCTCCGTTGCAGGACCACTGAATATTTCCCGTCCTGTTCAAGGTCATCCGGTTGTAGTTCAAGCCGGATCTTCCGAAGCCGGAAAAGAACTGGCGGCGCGAACGGCCGAAGTGATTTTCACTGCTTGGCAAACATTAGAGGAAGCACAAGCATTCTATGCGGATGTAAAAGGGCGGATGGCGAAATATGGTCGTGCCCCTGAGGAACTGAAAATCATGCCTGGAGTATTTCCCGTCATCGGGAATACGGAAGAGGAAGCAAATGAGAAGAAACAAGCATTGGTCGATCTGATTCCAGAAGGAGCCGGTGTGTCTCTTTTATCGAAGATGGTCAATGTCGATTTGAGTGGTTACCCATTGGATGGTCCCTTGCCTGAACTTCCTGATTTAGAAGAAGTCAATGGAACAAAAAGCCGCTTTCAGTTATTGAAGGATGTGGCGAACCGTGAAGGGTATACAATCCGTCAGCTATATCAACATATTGCAGGTGCTCGCGGGCATCGTGAAATTAAAGGGACACCAATACAAATTGCTGATCAACTTCAAGAATGGTTTGAAAATGGAGCGGCAGACGGATTTAATGTCATGCCTCCCTATTTACCGGGCGGGTTAGATGATTTTGTCGATCAAGTCATTCCTGAATTGCAAAGGCGGAACATATACAAAACGGAGTATTCAGGCAGCACATTGCGTGAAAATTTGGGATTACACCGTCCGAAAAACACCCTCATTGAAAAAGTGGCGGGCGCTCATATATAAGTGTTGAAAATAAAACAGTAGAAAGAAGGAGATTAGATGAGTACGAATAAAAAAGAAATGAAGTTAGGCGCTTTTTTCATGATTCCTGGACACCACGTGGCCGGTTGGCGCCATCCCGAGGCTGAAACTCATAATATATTGAATTTTGATTTTCTAAAAAGACTGGCCCAAACAGCAGAGCGCGGCAAATTCGATATGCTGTTTGTTGCGGATGGTAATGCGTTGCAACATAACGGTTCTAAAAACGTCCAAAGAGCGGGAATTAGTTTTGAACCGTTCACTCTATTATCAGCACTTTCAGCGGTTACGGAAAAAATCGGGCTAGTCGGTACTGTGTCCACGACGTACAACGAACCCTATCATGTAGCCCGTAAGTTTGCATCGCTCGACCACTTAAGCAATGGTCGTGCAGGGTGGAACGTCGTCACATCCAATACGGATGCCGAAGCACGGAACTTTAATTCCGATCATCATCTTCAACATGAAAAGCGTTATGAGCGGGCTGAGGAATTTGTGGACGTTGTAGAAAAGCTTTGGGATAGCTGGGAAGATGAGGCGTTGATCATGGATAAGGAATCCGCGCAATTTGCCGATGGCTCGAAAATCCATGCCATCAATCATAAGGGTGAATGGTTCTCCGTAGAAGGACCCTTGAATATTTCCCGTCCGGTCCAAGGCCATCCCGTTGTGGTTCAAGCGGGATCATCCGAAGCTGGAAAAGAGCTGGCGGCACGAACGGCGGAAGTGATTTTCACAGCGTGGCAAACAATCGAAGAAGCGCAAAGCTTCTATGCGGATGTGAAAGGAAGGATGGCGAAATATGGCCGTTCCCCTGAGGAACTAAAAATCATGCCGGGTGTCTTCCCAATCATTGGGGCAACAGAAGAAGAAGCAGATGAGAAAAAGCAATTATTTGAAGAACTTATCCCAGAGGAAGCCGGCGTTGCGCTTTTGTCGGCGATGATCAGTGTGGATTTAAGAGGGTATCCCGTTGATGGACCACTGCCAGACCTGCCGGAATTAGAACAAATCAATGGAGGTAAAAGCCGTTTTACATTATTGAAGGATCTGGCTGAACGTGAAAACCTGACCATACGCCAGCTATATCAACGAACAGCCGGCGCCAGAGGCCATCGTGAAATCAAAGGAACACCGGAACAAATCGCAGACCAATTGCAAGAATGGTTCGAAAATGGAGCGGCGGACGGATTCAACATCATGCCTCCTTATTTACCGGGCGGCCTTGAAGACTTCGTCGATCATGTCATCCCTGAATTGCAAAAACGTGGCATATTCCGTACCGAATACACAGAAGATACCTTACGCGGAAACTTAGGACTGAATCGGCCAGCCAACACGTTGGTCAACAAGATTATAGAAACCGTGTAATCAGTAAGGCCGGGCGATTCTGCCCGGTTTTTTGTTTTTCTTTCCATGCACTTCTTTACCATTAAAATTCAACCGATATATCGCCTCAAGATGTACGGAATTCCTTACTGGCGCTTTCAAATTGAGGAATGAAGTTTATGAAATGATTCAGATGTTCTTTCATTTTTTCCTCTGCAGCTTTTGGATCCTTCTGTTCTATGGCTTTGTATATGCCGTGCAGTTCCTTGTTAAGGTCCTCTTTTAATTCAGTGGAACAATCTGTTGACTGAAAGTATGGAATAATCGCTTCTGAAATCGCTTCAATATTAATCATTATGAGTCGGTTTTTTGTGGCTTTTGCTATAGCCCTATGAAATTTAAAGTCATCTCTAAAGTAGTGCGAATCATTAACGGAATCTATTTTTGGAATTAAACTCTTTAACCTAATAAGATCTTCATCTGTACGCATTGCTGCAGCAATTCCACATGCTTTGATCTCTATCATTTTTCTCATTTCGATTACTTCCTCTAACGTAATCCCCTTTAAACTGAGGGAAAGAGTTATGTAATCGCTAAAGTCACTTACGAATGAATCAGGGTCAAACTCCGTAATGAAGTGTCCCCCCTTAGCTCCCGGTTTTGTTATGACTAATTTAGAAGACGACAATATTTTAATGGCATCCCGAACTGTAGGCCTACTCACTTGAAATTCATTGGCAAGTTCTTTTTCCCCAGGCAGTTTATCCCCAGGCTTTAAGTCTTTATTGATTAAGGAATCTTTAATTTGCTCTGCTATTTGTTCGGATAGACTTAATAGTTTCTTTGTATGGATCAACGTCCAATCACCTCGATGGATTTTTTACGGACAAAACAACTAAATTGATTATAGATTAAGCGTTTATAAATGAGTTCAACTGTATTTAGTAAGTTAATTTGTTTACTGTGGAGCTTAATAGAATATTACTATATTTTTACATAAATTGATATAATTTGATAGTAATGTGTTTTTCACCGCAAATCAATAGTATTGTAAATAACCTTTAAATGTAAAAACATTTTACAATTAAAGGTTATTTACAATTGGAATGAAGGTGGTAAGATTATGTTATTAGATTTTATTGAATTTTCTAATAACTAAAGAAGAGGTGGTAAAGTGATCATTACACTTGAACAAACAGAAAGAGAGCAACGGTTACAAGCGGTAAGGGATGTAGTCAGAGAAAAGAATTACAAAGGTATGTTATTTGTAGCTGATTCTTATTTAGGGAAGAAAGGTTCCCTGCGTTACTTATTTGACAATCACTTGATCCATCGATACGGTTTCGGATTAGTGTTGCCAGATGACCAATATCAGATTCTTCCATCCGGGCTCCATTGGTGTACCGATCGTCGTGTTCCAGATACGCTATTCCCTTCCGACCATGAAATCATGGAAGTAGTCCGAAGGTTAAAAGGGCATAACGTTACAACGGGGGTAGTTGGAGTAGTTGGATTGAATAATACAATGAAAATCGAAGACTTCCATTATTTAACTCGAGAATTACCTGATATTGAATGGGTGGACGCTAGTGTGGCATTTGATGAAATTCGTTCTATTAAAAGTAAACCAGAGATAGAAGGAATTAAAGAGGCCAATCGTATTATTGAAGAAAGTTTCGATGCCATTATCGATCATATCAAACTGGGTTTAACTGAAGAGGAAGCCGTTTCGGTCGCTTATTCCACGGCCCATGCTTTAGGTGCAAAAGATACTCTGTATTTAACTCTATCAAGCGAACAAGCAGGAGCAGTAGAACCATATTTCTTAAATCCACGGCCGAAAGTGATCAAGGATAGAGATTACTTGATCATTTCTTTAGAAGTAACTGGGCCTTCAGGACATTGGGTGGAGCATTCCAGAATGTTCTGTTTCGGACAGCGAGATGAAGAAATGGAGAAATTGGCAGGTCTAGTGGCAAAATGTATTCAATATGCCGAAGTGACGATGAAACCGGGAGTTAAAGTGACGGATATTCAAGAACAGGTTGAAAAAATGGCACAAGTAGAAGGATATCATTGTGGTCATTTAACGGGTCATGGAATTGGAATGGATGTAATTGAACGACCATTCGTCGCAAGACAAACGAATACAGCATTCGTTGGAGTAGAAGTGCCAGGTAAAGATGATGAAGAATTACTTTATTTGAAAGAAGGTATGGTCATCAGTTTTCACCCTCAAATTATGCGAACCGATAAACAAAAATCCGCTTACATGTCAGATGTTTTTGTCATTACAGAGGATGGCGCCGAACGATTATCATCACGTAATCACGAAGTTATTTTAATAGGGGGCGAAACTATACGATGAAGTTTAGAATAGGAATCGATGTTGGAGGTACTTTTACTGACTTTTTATTAATTGATGAAAATGGGAATTCCGAAGTGTATAAAACCCTTTCCACACCCCAAGACCCTACAATCGGATTCTTCAATGGCTTGAGTGAAATGGCAGGCAACCATGGACTCTCGTTAAAAGAGTTCATTGGAAATGTCGAGCTGATTGTACACGGTACAACGGTTGGAACAAATGCAGCATTAACCTATTCAGGAGCCAAAACAGCTCTATTCACAACAGAAGGGTTCCAAGATATTCTTCAAATAAGAAGGGGAATCCGTCCTGATGCTTATAACAACAAATATGATTTACCTACACCATTCGTTTCACGAGATCTGAGAGTAGGGATAGAAGGTAGACTTGATTACTCTGGGAGTGAAATTACACCGCTTTCTGAGCAAGATGTATTGAATGCCTTGGAATATGTGAAAAAGCAAGAGGTCGAAGCTATTGCCGTTTGCTTTATGCATTCTTATACAAATGACTCACATGAAAAACAAGTCGGTGACATACTAAAAGAAAAACTTCCCAATGTATATTTAACCTTATCCAGCGAGTTAATCCCACGTGCAAGGCTTTATGACCGCGTCAGTACTACAGTCCTCAATTCTTACATTGGCCCCATCATAGAAAAATACCTAACGAAATTGATCCAGCGTTTATCAGATATAGAATTCCAAGGCACGCTGTTAATTATGCAATCAAATGGTGGAGTGGCAACTCCCGAGGCGACTATCGAAAAAGCCGCCAATACTTTATTATCTGGTCCAGCTTCTGCTCCAATCGCAGGTAGTTATTATTTAAAACCTCTTGGAATTAAGGATGCATTGACTATGGATATGGGTGGAACAAGTTTTGATGTTGCCTTATTAAAGGATGGCTATCCGCTTATCCGAACAGAAGGTGAAATTGCTGATTGGCCAATAAGTCTTTCAACCGTGGATATCCACACAATTGGTGCAGGAGGTGGTTCTATTGCCTGGGTCGATGAAGGTGGATTGCTACATGTAGGTCCTAAAAGCGCGGGAGCCCATCCAGGTCCAGTCTGTTATGGATTCGGGGCCGAGTTCCCGACAGTAACCGATGCCAATTTAGTTCTCGGTTATTTAAACCCGAACTTTTTCTTAGGCGGAAAGATGAAACTCGATGTGGAGAAAGCAAGAACGGCCATCCAAAAACATATCTCTGAACCTCTTGGACTATCTGTACAAGAAGCTGCCCAAGGAATCATAGATATGGTCAACGTGAATATGGCAAGTGGCATACGGGAAATAACAGTGAAAAGAGGATATGATCCTCGGGAATTTCCACTTGTTTGTGCAGGAGGTGCAGGACCATTGCATGCGGTAGCGATTGCTCAAGAATTGGATAACACTCTTGTCATCGTTCCAAAAGAATCATCCATTTTCTGTGCTGCTGGCATGTTGATGTCTGACTTACGTCATGATTATGTCAAAGCCTATCGTTCCCCACTTGGAAAAATCAATATAGAGCAAGTGGAGGCCATTTTCTCAGAGTTAGAGAGCGAAGGATATCAGACGTTGAAAAAAGATAAAGTGAAAGAGGATGAAATGCAATATCAATATAGCGTTGATATGATGTACTACGGTCAATATTACGAAGTAACCGTACCTTTTACAGCCGAGGAGATGGACGGCCTTACGATAGAAGTAATAGAAAATAAGTTCCACACATTGCATGAACAACTATACGGGTACTCCACACCTGAAATGCAAGTGGATGTGATCAATTTCAATTTATCGGCTATCGGTGTAACGAAGAAACCTAACATGCAACAAACGGAATATAAAGGGACGTCATCAGAACATGCAATAAAGGGTTATCGTCCAGTTTCTCATGGTCAAAAGGGAACCTTGGTGGAAACGCCGGTTTATGACGGGGACATATTGGTTCATGGTAATCAAGTGATTGGACCCGCCATCATCGAACAGAAAGTCACGACTATCGTTGTATTAAGTGGGTACAATGTTCTTCTCGACAAAAATGACAACTATATCATGTATCGCAAGGAGATGGATGAGAAATTGTTACAACCATTCATTGAAGAGAAACGGGGTGTCGCAATTGAGTAGGATAGTAGAAAAGAGTGTTGACCCAATCTTGGCTTCCATCATTCAGCGTCGGTTAAATGCTATAACCCATGACATGGCAAAAGTGTTACAGCGAACTTCACGTTCACCGGTATTTAATGAAGCAGGAGATTTCGTTACGGGGCTATTCGATCATCAAGCGAGAATGATTGAACAGAGTGCGAACATACCGATAATCGGGTTTGGGGCCCAACCTGCATTACCCAATATAATAGAATCGTTTAAAGATGACATTTTTCCTGGAGATATCATTCTACACAATGATGTCTTTGAAGGGGGAAATCAAACACATGATGTAGGCGTTTATAAACCGGTATTCCATGAGGACGAATTGGTTGGATGGGTTGTCAGCAAGGGACATTTAACTGATTTAGGAGGCGCGACACCAGGCGGTTATAATCCAAAACATACGGAAGTGTGGCAGGAAGCCATACGGATCCCAGGGTTGAAAATCGTAAAAAAAGGCGAAGTCATCCATGATGTATGGAAAATGCTGTTTTCAAATGTACGTGTCAAAGTTGTTGAAGAAGATGTCAAAGCTATGATTGGCTCTTGCAACATCGGAGAAAGAGAATTTGTGAATCTTATAGCCAAATATGGTAAACAAACATTCCGGAATCATTTAGATTACGTGATTGAAGCTACAAAGAAGCAAGTGAAGGAAAGAGTCAGCAAGTGGAGAAAGGGCACTTATTATGGGGAGAGCTATATGGTCTCCGATGGTTTTGATACCAAGAAGAAATACAAAGTAGCAGTAACCATTACAATCGACGATGGAAAAGTGAAAATGGACTTCACAGGAACTGCCGATCAAGCCCCTGGATTTACAAATATGCCACCGGCTTCAGCAAAGGCTGCGTGTGCCATTGCCTATCTGATGTTGATTAATCCAGGCGATACCATTGCCCAAAATGAAGGATTATTTGCAGGGCTGGAGTGCTTTTTTCCGGAAGGAAGCATCGTAAACCCGAGATTCCCTGCAGCAACCTTATTTGGTAATCAAATGGCGGACGTTTTGCTCGAAGCGATTATGAATGCTCTACAGGAGGCCGTGCCTGAATATGTAACAGCGGGTTGGGCAAAAGCGTGTCCACCTGTATGGACGGGAACAGATCCAAGAAATAATGAACCTTACTTTGATTTTGGGTTTATGGCCAAAGGCGGTCAGGGTGCCTTGAAGGGCAGTGATGGCTTTGATGGAATCGGTTTTTCAGGTGCAGCAGGTTGCATGCTTTCGCAAGATCCGGAAATGTTCGAAATAAAAGACCCATTTTTAATAGAAAGATATGAACTATTGAAAGACTCGGCTGGCTCAGGTCAATACCGTGGAGGGTATGGTACCTACGTCAAGGTGCGCATTGATGGGGACAATAACTCAGTCGGTACAATCGGTGATGGCATGGCATATGAAGGTGCTGAATTACCTAAAGGAATATATGGCGGTTTAGATGGGACATATAATCAATTTTCCTTGAAGTTCCCAGATGGTACAGAACAGCAACTAGGTTCAAAAGATATGTTGTTCGATGTACCAAAAGGGACAGTAATGGAAATGTATTCTGGAGGTGGTGGCGGATATGGTTCCCCATTCCTTCGCGATATAAATAAAGTCCAACAGGAAGCTATCGCTGGATTGCTTTCTATCGAAAAAGCACGAGAAGATTATGGTGTGTTGATCGATTCAATAACCTTCGTAGTAGATGAACAGGCTACTAATAGGTTGCGAGAAGAAAGGTTGAAGGTGAATAAATAGGTAGGCATAGGAACTTCAACTTAGGAGAAAGCCAGTATGTTCCCTTTAATAATAGATATCTGAAAATTTAGAAAAATAAGCGATTGAAGGCTTTTTAAACTGGTATTACACACGGCATGAAATCATTGAAAAATAATCGATAGATTGGGGATACCTATATGACAATTAGTTTTCAAATGACAGACGAGCAAATGAAGTTAAAAGAAACGTGTAGAGAACTAGCGAAAGACTTTGCAACTCGTGCATCGAAGCATGATGAAGAACGGTCAGCTCCAGTGGAAAATTACAAGAAATTACAAGAGGCTGGATTTTTCGGTTTAACGATTCCAAAGAAATTTGGAGGGCTTGGAGAAGGGTTCCTCGGTTACACGATTGCGGTTGAAGAGCTTGCACAAGGCTGTGCGGCAACCATGATGTCATGGAATATGCATGTAGCTGGAACGGCAGCCATTATGGAAAACCCTGAAATTAGTGATGAGAAGAAACAGTATATTGCCGATCTAGTCATCAACGAAGGCGCACTATTGTGCCAATCTGTTTCGGAACCAACCTCTTCTAGTTTAATAGGGCAATCCTATACCCCTTCCTTAAAAGCGAAGAAGGTTGAAGGAGGTTATATCTTAAATGGAAAAAAAGCATTTGCGTCGATGTTTGAAGCAAGTGACTATGTGTATCTATACGCCCATCCGGAAGAAAGCGAGAATCCACAAAGCAGCATCGGTTTCTTTTTATCAACAAAATCGGAAGGGATTTCTGTAATCGACATTTGGGATACTTTGGGTATGCGTGCAACGCGCAGTAACACAGTAGTCTATGAAAATGTTTTTGTTCCGGAGGAAAATGCCATTCATAAAACGGAAGAATTTTTGAATTCGTTTATTATGAAAAACGCAGCCTGGGCTTTCGGGACGTTTGCATCGATGTATTACGCAATCGGGCGCGGGGTCGGGAACTGGGTGAAGGAAACGTTGATGACAAGAAAACCAAAAGGTTTTTCTCAACCCATGGGCTATCACCCGGCCATGAGAGCACGTGCAGGAGAGATATTCGCGGACCTCGAGGCCGCTCGATTCCTAGTCTATCATGCCGCTTGGTTACATGATACAAAAGGGCCGGGTCCTGAAACGACAGCGGCGTGTCTGCGTGCGAAGTACATTGCCGCCCAAACGACTGGCCGTGTAGTTCGTTCAGCTACAATTGCCTGTGGTGCACATGGTCTCATGAAAGGACTGCCATTTGAAAGAATGCTTAGAGATGCGGTGACAGCACCCATTATGCCACCTAACGAAGATGCATGCCTAGATTTAATCGGAACCATGGACTTAGGCTTGAATCCTGAAGAAATCTTGCCGTTTTTGAAGGAGGAAGAAGTATGTCAAACAGTGAAGAATTAAAGAATCAGGTAGCTATCATAACGGGGGCAGCCAGTGGTATCGGTAAGGCCACGGCTGAACGATTTTCAAAAGAAGGAGCGTATTTAGTTTTAAATGATATAAATGCAGCGGTGTTAGAAGAAGTGGTTTCGCAATTATCAAATCCTGATCAGTGTGTGTTAGTCCCTGGTGATATTTCTCTGGAAACCACTGTTCAACAGTTACACGATGCCGCAATAAAACGGTACGGTAGAATTGATATTCTAGTTAACAATGCAGGTATCCATTGGATTCAAGATATAACTGAGACTTCAACAGAGGAATTCGATCAAGTGTTCTCGACGAATGTAAAAAGCATGTTTCTCACCTGTAAAGCGGTCATCCCAACGATGGTACAGCAAAAGAGTGGGGTCATTATCAATTTGAGTTCGATTTCAGCCTTCGTCGGTCAAGAGATGATGGGGAAAAGCACCTATTTATATAACATGACTAAAGCCAGTATTCTTCAACTTACCCGTTCATTAGCTACCCGTTATGGGAAAGAGGGAATTCGAGTGAATTGTGTAGCGCCAGGTGCAACAAAAACGAACCAAATTAATGAAACGCACACAGATGATCTGGAGAACTTTTGGAGTGCAGTTGGGGGAGCCCATCCAATCGGCAGGTATGGCGAGTCGGAAGAAGTTGCGAACTGTATCCTATTTCTAGCATCCAAAGAATCATCATTCGTTACAGGATCTTCGTTCGTTGTAGATGGAGGGTACTTAGCTCAATAAAGGTCTAGAGGGGGATAAGCTAATGAAGCAACAAAATTGGGATGAACTAATCCAGCCAAACCGAGTACATCGGCATTTATATACTAAACCGGAAATTTTCGAACAAGAAATGGTGAATATTTTCGGGCAGACTTGGGTCTATGTAGCACATGAAAGTGAAGTGCCCAATAATAATGACTTTAAGACGGGCTACCTCGGCCAAC
This sequence comes from Peribacillus sp. NPDC097224, assembly GCF_044761985.1. NCBI lineage: Bacteria > Bacillati > Bacillota > Bacilli > Caryophanales > Bacillaceae > Peribacillus > Peribacillus sp. NPDC097224. Next base: position 128,469 of record NZ_JBIWDK010000008.1, read on the forward strand.
GTCCTATCATAACTGTAAGGGACAAAGATGGAGTTTTCCGAGTCCTATTCAATAGATGTACCCATCGAGGGGCGACGGTTTGCCGAGCGGAAAAGGGTTCGGCAAAAGTATTCACTTGTCCATATCATGGGTGGAACTTTCGGAATAATGGAGAACTGGCTGGTGTCCCATGGCCCAAGGGATATGGGGAGTCTTTTAATAAAGATGAACTAGGATTAGGGCAAGTACCAAGAGTCGAGAGTTATCGTGGATTCATCTTTGCTACTTTAAATGAAGAGGCTCCTAGTTTGGAGGAACATCTTGGGGCGGCAAAAGAATTAATGGATCAATGGCTCGATCGCTATGATGGGAAAAGGATCATCCTTGGTAATGCACACCGGATGATTTACAAAGGAAATTGGAAATTGACATACGATAATGCGGCAGATGGTTATCATGTCACTTTCTCACACCGCTCCCTGCTTGAAATGGGTGGAAGAATGGGGGAAAACAAAGATATGACTTATTTCTCTGCGAACCCTGATTACGGTCCAATGTACGTACAGTATTTGGGGAATGGTCATACTTTTATCGATCAACGTCCTAACTATAGTGAAACAGGTGAGTACTGGGCACAACAAAGAGCACAGCCAGGACGTGAAGTTAATGAAGGGAATGTCCGTCAAAAATACGGCGATGAGGCAGATGCATTATTAGATCAGGCAATTGGTGCCCAGATGAATCTTAATATCTTTCCAAACCTATTGTTCATAGGCAATCAAGTCCAAGTGATTCAGCCACATGCTGTAGATCGTACAGAGTTGATATGGTATTCCACTGCAGTTGAAGGGTTGCCTGAGGAAATAAATACATTGCGTATGAGAAGCCAGGAAGACTTTCCGGCATTCGGGGAACCTGATGATATGACGAACTTCGAGGAGTGCCAACGGGGACTGTCTATTTCGGAAGTGGAGTGGATCAATACGGAAAGGGGATTTGGCCTTTCCAATCAACAATCCACGAACGAACAAGGTGTGATAACCGGACCGGTCACGGATGAACTGTACATCCGTAATTACTACAAAGAGTGGAAAAGGTTGATGACGAGCAAAGTCCATTCAGGTGCACAGCATTAAGAATAGGAGGGATCAAACATGAAAGTAGATAGTTCCAAGTTCTCGAATTATATGGATAACGATTACTACAACCAGTTAATCGATCATTTAAAAGACTGGGAATTAGACGTAGGTGTTGCAGATGATGGAATAACGAGGGAAATTGAAAAATTCCTGTATCAAGAAGCACGTTTATTGGATGAAGGTAAGCTAGAAGATTGGCTGAACCTCTTTTCTTCTGAATGTTTATATTGGATTCCATCTATACCCGGTGGAGGTAATCCGAAAAAACAAGTATCCATTGCTTTTGATGATCGACGCCGCTTGGAAGACCGGGTCTACCGTCTTCGTACTGGATATGCCTGGTCACAGATCCCGAGTTCAAGAACCATTCGTTTGCAAAGCAATATAGAGGTATGGAAAGAATCCAACCAAAAAGATCTTCGGGCCCGCACTAACTTCTTGGTATCCGAGTTTCGTAATGGTAAACAAAAATCATATGCAGGCTGGAATGGCTATCGATTAGTGCAGGAAAACAATCAATGGAAAATAGCCGTTAAGCAAGTGAATTTGATTGATTGCGATCAAGGCCATGAAAATATGACGTTTATTTTATAAAAAAAGGGGAGATTTGTATATGAATAGCCAAGGAATCGTAAAAAACCGGGGATTTATCGATCGTTTTAACTTATGGAATACGGAACAAAGTGAAGCCGTTGAAAAAATCCATGCCGTGATTAAAGAAAATGGTTTACGTTTGATACGTGTCGCATGGTCGGATCAACATGGTATATCACGGGCTAAAACTTTAACCATTCCAGCATTTTTAGGGGCTATGAAAAACGGGATTGATTTTAATACGGGTCCCCTATTTTTCGATACAGCCAATGCCATTGTATATAACCCCTTTATGAAAGGCGGCGGATTCGATTCAGATGAAATGACCGGCTGCCCAAATTATACACTCGTACCTGATCCCCTTACATTTAAATCTCTTCCATGGGCTGAACATACTGGATGGATATTATGTGATGCCTATTTGAAAAATGGTAACCCTCTCCCCTATGACAGCCGTCAAATCTGTAAAAAGGCATTGAAAGAACTAAACTCCAAAGGCTATGACCTACTTTCCGGATTAGAAGTGGAATTTTCCTTAACCAAAATCGTAGACGATGAAATAGATGCCTCATTACTTGGAGCGCCTGGTAGCCCAGGGCAACCTCCAAAAGTAGTACCGGTTGCGCGCGGCTATCAATATCAACTGGAAGCGCATAATGATGAAATAGATGACATCTTACAAATAATCGCTGAAAATATCCAACAATTGGACTTACCTTTGCTCACTATGGAGGATGAATGGGGGCCAAGTCAATTAGAATTTACGTTTGCACCAATGAAAGGGATTGATACAGCGGATACCATGCTTTTATTTCGGACAGCTGTAAAACAAATCTGTAAACGCCATGGATATTTAGCCACCTTCATGTGCAGGCCGTCGATTCCAGGGTTTTTCTCAAGCGGTTGGCATCTACACCAATCCTTGATTGACATAAATACAGGAGAGAATGCTTTTATACCAAACAATTCAGATGGTCCCATTTCAGAAATTGGACAACAGTTCATTGCCGGTATCCTAGAAAATGCAAGGGCGGCAACTGTTTTTACAACCCCTACAGTAAACGGATATAAGCGCTTCAAACCTAACTCATTAGCCCCTGATCGGGCTGGTTGGGGTTTAGATAATCGTGGGACGATGATTCGTGTAATCGGTGGAATCGAAGATGATAGTCTTCACTTCGAAAACCGTGCTGGAGAACCAGCTGCCAATCCATACTTATACATGGCTTCACAAATCTTATCGGGACTGGATGGAATAGAGAGGAAACTACAACCAGGGCCATTAAGTACAGAAGCCTATAATGATAATCGCCCGTTATTGCCAAAAGATCTACAATCTGCTGTGGATTCACTAAAGGAAAGTGAAGTTTTCCATAATAAAATGGGAACAGACTTTGTGAATTATATTATTAGCATGAAAGAAAGTGAAATAAATCGTTATACGACATATGTCCAAGAAAATAACATAGAAGACTATGCGAATATCGTGACCGAATGGGAACACCTGGAGTATTTTGAGATCTTTTAAAGCGGAGGACGAGGTGAAGATGGTATGGATCTGCAACAGCAAAAAGAAATAGAAGAGTTAAAGTCATATATTCAACAATTACAAAAAAAGATAACTATTTATGAGACGTTAGCCGAAGCCGTTCGACTGGCACATGTCCAGGATAGGAGCATTTACTCCCATGATGCCAATCAGGAAGATTATCTAGCTATAGATCGTGATGATTATGCCAAGTGTATGGAAATTATATCGGAAGTCGATCTATGGAAACCATGGAAACATACCCTCCAAAGAAGAATTACGAATAACTAGGCAAGGAGGGGACTTGTATGTGTGAACTATTAATCGTAAAGTCTCAGAACTCTATTCCAATGGAATGGGTTCTGGGTTATGCGAAATTATTGGACGAATACGGACTAGGTGGATTCAGTTGGGGTGTTGCTTGGAAGGACACTGAAGGGGAGCTACGCTGCTATAAATCCGTGGACGGGATTAGAAAAGATCAACAAGCATCTGAAAGGCTAAAGGGTATAACCTCCAAAGAGATTTTTATACACTTGCGTCGGCCTAGCTTGATGAACAGCATTACTCCTTTCAATATTCAACCGTACCTCACAACCGACCACTCCCTTGCTTTTGGGCATAATGGGAATTTTGAAGAACATGAGTCTTTCCGGTCGTCTTTTCTTCAGTTATTAAAAGGAACTTCAGATAGCGAAATAGCCTTCCAATACTTTTTTCAACACTATAAAAAATACAATCGCCCGGTAGAAGCTTTGGAAGAAACACATCGTGCATTAAAAGGAAAAGCGAATATGGCGCTTTTTAGAAAAAATGAAGCGACAATCATCTATTCTGGAAATGTGGATAACAAGATGTATTCGTTTCAATTAGATGATATAAAGTGTGTATCGACATCTGTGCACAGTCATGATGACTTTGTCTTCCAAAACATTTTCCCATCCGCAAAGGATATACGTCCATTACCGTTATTTACTTCATTACTTTTAGAATGATCTTAGCATGTCTACGTAAATAAAAAGGAGGATTATGTGATGCACGGCATAGATTTAAAAGAAATCATAGATGAAAATGCTGTACATTTGCCTGATCTAGCGTTTGTGAATTGGTGTTCAGAAAGATTTTTTATTAATAAAGGTATATTTAATCGTATTGATTTATGGTTTTTTGAATATGGATTTTATAATATTACAGCGAGGCGGAAGGGGATTATTTATTTCTTGAGATATTTGCATTCAAAAAATCTTTATAATCCCAATAAAATGTATCTACAATTTGGTAAAGGTGGATTAAAAGCTTACTTTGATTCTTTTGCTCATGAATGCTTACATGAACGAAGACAATACGTTCATTAAAGAAAGAAGCTGAATAAAAATATTTTTCTGAATAGACAGGGTGAGCCCATTACTTTTGATAGCGACTTAGTAGTGGGTTCACCCTCTTTTTAGTACATAGAAAATTTTTATTCTCCATGCTCCAGGCCTAGGGGAAAAAGAGTTTTTTAATCATGGATCCTGACGGTTATTTATTAAAGATTTGCGGAACACTTAAAAGAAAGAGAATGAGGATAATGATCTAATTATCAATAATCTGGATAAAAGTTCAAACAATTTCCAAACAAGTGTGTTGACAAATATGCATGCTTTCTTGTAAGATATAAATATCTTGAATTAAAGATAACTTAAATCAAAATATTTTAATACGAGGAGATTTTATATAATGAATGTATTAGTAGTGAAAGCAAACAACCGTCCGGCAACAGAAGGTATCTCAAGCAAAATGTACGAAACGTTCATGGCTTCATTAGAAGGTAAAGATGTAAATGTAACAACTTATGATGTGTTTGAAGAAGATACACCATACTTCGGTCAAGAAATTTTCAACGCATTCGGCAAAGTGCAAACAGGCGGAGAGTTAACGGATATTGAATCACGTCTTTTGGCTGCTAAACAAAAAGCAATGGATGCAATCACTGCAGCTGACGTAGTGGTATTCGCGTTCCCATTATGGAACTTAACGATTCCGGCTAAATTGCAAACATTCATCGATTATGTGTATGCGGCAGGATTCGCATTCAAATATGATGCAAATGGGAACATGGTTCAATTAATGACAGACAAAAAAGCGATCTTCCTAAACGCTCGCGGCGGAATTTACTCAACTCCGGAAGCAGCTCCAATGGAAATGGCAGTGAACTACATGCGCAATGTATTCGGTGGCGTATTCGGCATGAAAATCATTGATGAAGTCATCATCGAAGGTCACAATGCAATGCCTGATAAAGCACAAGAAATCATTTCTGCAGGGTTGGAAGAAGTGAAAGCTTCTGCACAGCGCCTAGCAGAATTAGCTGTAAAAGGGTAATTAAACGGAAACGGCCAACGAAGCTTTTTGCTTTGTTGGTCGTTTTTTTTTACTTTTGTGCTGTACATATTCTTTTATGAAAAAACAGGCTATAAATGGGGACCATCACCATTTATAATTACATGTACTATCCATGAAGGGGTGTTCGATTTTGTTTATAAAACTTACAAAAGACCAACAGCAATTAATGATTTCCGATATCCAGTATTTCTTCTCGCAAGAAAGAGATGAGGAAATCACGGAATTTGCCGCGGAAAGAGTATTGGATTTCGTCAAGGAAACACTTGCTCCTCATTTCTATAACGCGGCCGTCCAAGATGTTAAACATGTCGTGGAACAACAGTTTTCTTCCATGGAAGATGAAATTCTGACGTTGGAACGCCCGATAAAAAGATAAGCGAGGAAGAATGTGAGGCCTTTTTCCATCCAAAGAGCCGTAGCTTGAGTATATGATGAGTCGTCGATCCCAAGAAAGTAAGGGCGAAGGCTTATTTTTTTATATAGATATAACATTTCTTTTTCGCTTTTTAGAAAAAATAATATTGTAAGAAAGAAATTTTTCTAAAAATTAAAATAAAATTAGTTAGAAGATATAAACTGATGCCCGATCCTATTAACCTTATAAACTCAATAAAATCAGCTCTTTCATTGCCTAAAGTAAAACTATTTAGAAGACCATAATTCTATGAATATGCAGAATTATTGGTATTTTCTGATATGTACAGGTTATATTTGAAATGGTAGTATAAAAGTACTGGTGGATACTGAGGTTAAATATGTAATTTAAATATAATTGTGGCAATTATTATTTTAATAGTATGTACAAAGTAGTATGGGGGATGAGTATTGTGAGTATAAAAAGCGTTACAAGTTCTTTGACGGCAGCTGAAATCGTGGAGAAGGCATCAGGGATCTATGAAGAAGCTGTGAGAATAAGAAGAATGATCCATGAAAATCCTGAACTTGGATTTGAAGAGACAAAAACCGCTGAAATGATTGCGGATTATTTGAAAGGGCTTGGAATCGAAGTGACTACAGGAGTAGCGAAGACGGGAGTTGTGGGTCTTCTTCATGGCGATAAAGAGGGGCCAGTACTTGCGTTACGGGCCGACATTGATGCGTTACCGATTCAGGAGAAAACGGGTGTGCCCTATCAATCTCAAAATCCCGGTGTGATGCATGCGTGCGGACATGATATGCATACCGCGATGTTACTGGCTGCCGCCCATGTTTTATCCCAAAATAAGCAACATATTTCCGGTACGATAAAATTCATTTTCCAACCCGCTGAAGAGATGAAGGGCGGGGGAGGCGTAATGGTCGATGAAGGAGTTCTTAGTAATCCTGCAGTTGACCATGCCTTTGCTTTTCATGTTTGGCCTGAGTTAGCTACTGGAACATATGGATTTAGAAATGGAGCCATCATGGCAAGCATGGATTCCTTTGATGTTGTGCTAAAAGGCAAACAAGGCCATGGGGCAGCACCTCATCAAGGGGTGGATGCAATCGTCGGGGCTGCTCATATCGTAACGGCCCTCCAAACGATAGTTAGCAGGGAAACGGATCCGGTTGACTCCGTCGTTCTGACAATCGGAACGATAGAAGCAGGAGATGGCTATAATATCATCCCTGAAAAAGCTAGTTTTAGAGGAACGGTGCGTACTCTTAATGCCGATACCCGTAAGAAAGTGGCTGACAGTATTCAGCGGATCGTTGAAGGTGTGGCTTCGGCTCTTAAACTAGAAGTGGAAATCAATTTTAACTTTTCAGTGGGCTACCCTGTTACCATAAATGATTCAACATTCAATGAACATGCTGCTGCGATTGCCGTGGACTTATTTGGGGAAGAGTCCGTTCAATGGTTGAGTAAACCAAGTATGGCAAGTGAAGACTTCGCTTTCTATTTAGAAAAAGTTCCGGGTACGTTTGTCTTCTTAGGTGTAGCGGAAAACCCGGATGACCCTATGAAGTTACATAGCGACGTGTTTCTGCCAGATGAGAAAGCCATGATTCAGGGGATTTCACTTATCGTGGGCATAGCTTTACATACGACTGAGAAAATTCAATAAATAACATCGCAAACATGGATCGTACGGGCTTTCCTTTTTGAAGTCCGTACCAATCGTAGACAAAAAAGGAGTGATGAATGTGCAAGAAAATTCTCTGCGTAGTTGGAAAATTCATTTTTTTGTTTTGATATTAGTGTGTATAACAGAATTCATCGGTGTAAAAACCTTTAATATCGGTATTGGGGCCATTGCCTTATTTCCCATGTTGTATGCATTGATCATCGGTGCGGTCATTAGTTTACCTACTTTGAAAGTCTTAAAACCGAAGGAAATGAATGTGGCGGCCAATATTTTAGGGATTTCATTCATGCTTTTTGTAGCCAAATTAGGCATGTTAATGGGACCATCCTTGCCACAGATATTTGATGCCGGCCTTGCTTTAGGCTTGCAGGAATTGGGGCATTTCGCAGGGACGATTCTATTAGGTTTACCGATTGCATTGTTACTTGGCATGAAAAGAGAAGCAGTCGGTGCCACTTTTTCGATTGATAGAGAACCAAACTTAGCCATCATCGCTGAAAAATATGGATCGGATTCACCTGAAGGCAGGGGAGCACTGGGCGTATATGTGTGCGGGACTTTGTTTGGAGCATTATACCTTTCCGTGTTAGCGAGCTTTTTGGCTCAAACTGGTTGGTTCCATCCGATTTCACTTGCCATGGGTGCAGGAGTGGGATCAGGTAGTATGATGGCTGCCATGTCTGGAGCGCTAGCGGTAATATTCCCGGAATCCGCAAAGGATATTGCTGTATTTGCCGGTGCGGCTAACTTAATTACAACAATCTTAGGGACATACATATGTGTATTCTTCTCCCTTCCTTTTACAAACTTTTTATACAAAAAATTAGAACCCGTTTTGGGGCGTAAGTCAAAAGTGATTGAAAAATAAGGCAGTGCAGGACTTAAAGGGGAGAGGTTATATGAAAGATAAGATATTGACTTTTATAATCATTGGAATAATAGCCCTGATGGGAAATTGGATTGGATACGATGTTTCACCTATAGATGCACTACCAGGCATGTTGATCATTGTTGCCGTTACGATCGTAGGGTTCTTTTTGGCTAAAGTCATCCCTATAAAACTACCCATCGTCATTTGGGTTTCGATGTTAGCGCTGCTGATTACAACGCCCATTTTTCCCGGAAATGCAGAAATCATCAAGGTAACGGAACATGTGAATTTCATGGCGCTGGCCACTCCCATTTTGGCATATGCGGGCCTATCCTTCGGGAAAGATTTAAAGGAATTCAAACAATTAGGGTGGCGAATCGTTGTCATTTCTCTAGTTGTTTATACAGGAACGTTTGTCCTTTCAACGGTTGTTGCAGAAATTAGTTTTAGATTAACTGGGAAATTCCATTAAGCGTACTTAAAGAAAGATGCCCGTCTCAGTAAATGAAGCGGGCATTTTTTTATGCAAACTGATTCAAGAATGAAAAAGCCACTCCTGGATATTCTATCAATGAAAGGGGTGTAGCCCATGAAAAAGCGCGAAAATCATGAAGAAGAACCGATCGTAGCCGATGGAATCACAACGCAAGAGGAGCTGGATGAAAGCGCCACTCCGGAAGAGGTGGCAAAAGGAGACTGTACAAAAGTCGTCACACTCTCATTGGATGAAAATGATCCAAGCTGAACGGAAAGTCAGCAGGCCCATTGGGTTTGCTGACATTTTTCGAAAATAATAAGAGCCTTCTACAGTTTACGTAGCGAGGCTCTTTAAAATTGTTTGCTTCTTATCCTTCAAATAGATTCATTCAATACGTCCGATGGTATCGTTCAATTTCTTGCGATACTTATCCTTCCAAGTTTGCTCATCCTTCACTAGTTCGTCACAGAAGGCAGCCACGTCCTCACCTGTCAGGTCGATGACTTTTTTGCTTTCCGCTGCACCTTCCTCGAAAAGGTCGAGAATACCGGAATAAATACGATTGGTACCCTCCCAATCGGTGGGGCTGTCGCCAGCAGTCCACATATACTTTTGGATCGCTTTGTAAGCGTTATGGTATTCACTAGGAAGAGCCTTCGCACGCGCCTCCATCGCTTTCCATTCTCTCTTTTCATCAAAACTTCCCATTATTTTTTCAAAAAAACTCATTTTGCGTCTCCCCTTTCAATCGGTAAGTTTTTAAGTTCATTCAGTTTACTTGAAATGAATGCCCATTTTGTCCAGAAAACTTGAAGCTTTTCTTGACCCGCTGCATTGAGGGTGTAAAATTTCCTTGGTGGTCCCATCGTGGATGGCTTTTTCTCGATGTCTACCAGATTGTTCTTCTCAAGCCTCATCGTAATCGTATAAACCGTGCCCTCCACTACATCAACGAAGCCAAGTTTTTGTAGTTGCTGTGTAATGTCGTAGCCATACGTTTCGCCCCGGCTGATGATTTCAAGCACACAACCTTCAAGCACCCCTTTCAGCATTTCTGTCAGATTCTCCAAAAGAATTCACCCCATATGTTTATTGTTGGATTTCATACGCTATTTAGTAATACTTACTACTAGTATATAGTATCACATAGTAGTGATTTGTCAATCGCCTTCCATTTATCTATAGAGTATTTTTGGAGGAATCGTCTTCATCATAAAATGGAAATATTTTTTAAAACGATATTGACAGCTGAAGTGTATTACGGGTATAGTACATACATAAGGTGTATGAACCACTTAATACATACACTTGAGTCCAAGTGTGATTATCAGATCTTTTATTAAATATAGGGGTGGTTTAATGAACGTTTCGTTTAATGCCCGTGAGCCGGTTTATTTGCAAGTGGTGAGGCACTTCAAAGAACAGATGGCCATTGGAGAGTTAGTTGCGGGACAGGAAATCCCTTCGCGTCGGGAATTGGCGGCAACATTGAATATTAATCCGAATACGGCCCAAAAGGCGTATAAAGAAATGGAGGAACAAGGTTTGATTCATACAGAAAGAAATTTCCCAAGTCGAATCACTACGGATGAAGAGATGTTACATGCTGTCCGACAAGAGCTTATTCTTGCTGCGGTCGATTCTTTTGTAGAAGCCATTCGTCCCATTCATGTACCGGTTGATGAGCTACTTCAGATCGTGAAAGATAAATATGCAAAAGAGGGGGAAGAGAAATGATCGAAGTGAAGCAAATCTCTAAGAAGTACGGTCGAAAGAAAATCTTGGATGGTATGTCTTTTACCGCGAATAAAGGGGAGATCACCTGCCTGATCGGGATAAACGGTGTAGGGAAAACCACGACGTTAAAGGCGATTATGGGATTGACGCCGTATCGTGGGGAAATTTTGATTGATCATGAAAAGCTCAATACAAACAGTTATGAAAAGATCACCTTCATTCCGGACGCTCCGATTATGCTTCCGCAAATGACGATCAAGCAGGCGATGGTCTTCATGAACGATTTTTATACTACATGGAATCAGTCAAGAGCCAATGAGTTGCTGGATTTTTTCAAACTGGAGGAAAACACAAGGATTTCGGATTTATCAAAAGGGAACACGGCGAAAGTCAACCTGATGCTGGGTCTGTCGCTTGATGTGGATTACGTACTAATGGATGAACCATTTTCCGGCATCGATATGTTTAGCCGGGAACAAATTGCTGACGTCTTTGCCAGTCATTTGATCGAGGACAGGGGAGTCATCATCACGACCCATGAAATCGGGGATATTGAACATTTAATCGATAAGGTCATCTTACTTGGAAACGGAAATGTAGTGAAAGAGTTCAATACAGAAGATATGCGTGAAGAGGAAGGGAAATCAGTAGTCGATGTAATGAGAGAGGTGTATCAAGGATGATGCGTTATATGAAGCTAGTCAATTTCGAAATCAACCGTTTTAGCAAAATCTATTTTTCATTGTTGTTGATCACGATCCTTTCGCAATTTGCAGGCGTGATCATTAAAGTACAAGGATTCTTAAATAAAACTGATCAAACCATGTTAGAAGAAAAATTGACCGAAGCTACTTATTTAGAAGTGTATGGCGGAGTGAACTTTAACTTGGTTTCAGGGTCGCTCTGGTTTTTAGGACCGATTGCGTTGTGTGCCGTTGCCCTTATATTCTACATCTTTCTCATTTGGTACCGTGATTGGTTCGGGAAAAATACTTTTATTTATCGCCTGTTGATGCTGCCGACTACGAGATTATCTCTCTATTTATCCAAAGCTACAGCGATTTTCTTGATGGTATTAGGACTGATTGCCTTACAATTGATCATCCTGCCGATGGAGAATGCCCTGTTCAATTCCATGATGCCGGAAGTGTTCTTAACCGCAAAAATGAGCGTGATGACCATCCTTGAATCCAACCGAGTATTAGCGCTCATCATTCCTGGCTCGTTCACTCAATTTATCATTTCCTATGGAATCGGGCTGATGATCCTGTTTGTCTTATTTACAGCCATCATGTTGGAAAGAAGTTACCGGATCAAAGGGATTGTGCTAGGCATTATTTATTCCGTACTAGCGGGCGCATTGTTCCTATCGCCTATTTGGCTGAATGGTTCTAACGGTATCTCTCTTTATCCGTCAGAAATCTTCGGTAGTTTAATCGCTTTGGGGATTATCATTACAGCCGTCTCCATCTGGCTTGGCTCTTGGTTGTTAAAGAAACGTGTAACCGTATAAAGTCCCACCAACTAATATAAGGAGAGTGAACAGGGTGAAACGATATATCAGCAGCATCCTCATCGTCGTCGTTAGTCTATTTAGTATCGGAACGTATTATGCTCAAGTAACTTCTTACGCTTCAAACCTTCCAAAACTTACATTTAAAACGATAGAAGGTAATGAAAAGGAATTACAATCGGTTTCCTTGGAAGGATATTATGAAGAGGGCAGCCTAAGTGAACATTTTCGTGTTGAATCCAATAAATTGAAATATGCAAAAGAACAGTCTTATTTTGAAAAATTTTTTGATTTCTATGATCCTAACTATAAACGGTTGGTGAATGAGTATCGTTCCTTCATGAGGGATAAAGAATATATCGAAACGTATTATGAAGATCGAGATAACCTGACGTTCGTAACCATGAATGTGGATTATGAGAATAGAAAATTTAGCTCGTACTTCAATATTGATAGTTTAGAAAAGAAAAACAAAGATGAAAAGTCGTATGAAATAGATGTGCCAGAACAAGAAAAATATGATGATATCACAGTAAGGGATATTCAATTCGCTCAATCCAAATTACAGGTCATCACTCAAAATGATGTGATTACGAAGGATGAAAAAGATACGGTTGAGATACACCACTACACCATTGATTTAGCTGGTCAAAAAATCGTGAGCGATGAAACGCTTTTATCCGAAACGTTTGATTCATCCAATGAAGGACATTTCTCTATGCCGTCAAAAGTCGATAGAGGGATGGCAAGTCATGTGTTCTTACTGGCGTTAGTAAAAGGTAGGTATAGTGAAGAGGAAGGATTCATGGAAAAAAGGGGTGAAAGTTCACTATTCGCTTATCATTACGACACAAAGAAACTGGAAAAAATCAAGATTCCAAATGAAGAGAATATCACCTTTGAATCTGTGGAAAGTGACTTTTTCTATGATGAGGAGACTCTCTACGTGACAGGATGGGAGGAAGGGAGGAATCGTATCCTCACCTTTGATATCGATAAACAGAAAGTAATCAATGACTACAAACCGGGATCTGTTGATTTCACTGAGATAAAGGATGGACGCATCTTTGCCATTACCAAAGGTGAATTGCTGATTGCCAATCCGAAGACTGGAAAGACGCTTTATAAAGGAGAATTGGTGGTCGATTCTGATGATCAAAAGAAAGATAAGAACTATCTCATTCAATTGCATGATGTAATTATCAAATAAAATCCATGCCGCGACTCCCCTTGAAGAAGGGGAGTTTTTCAGGTTTATAAGTCTTCTATTTTTCCGTTATGAATCTCTCAACATTATCTGATAAAAGAACGGTATCCCATGGTATCCAATACCATTGTTCCCCATCGAAAAATAAGGGGAACGTATAGGCGATCGGTTCTTCGGTATAGAATGCGAGTTGATAGCCAGTCGGGTCTCCTTGGCTGGTATTCGGATTAAAGCTGGCGTTCGTCTTTCCTTCGTTAAGTATCAGGGTCATGGCTTGTATCTCATGTTTATCCGATAATGAATGGGTCAGTACAGGATGATTATCTTTATCCTCTTTATATATATCTATTCGATTGATCGATTCTTCATCGATGTCTTCGTATTTGCCCCGAAATGTTTGATTCTCCGTAACTTCATGATAGATTGCATACCCATTGATCTCGTCTTTTGACTGAATAGCAGCAAATTCAGGCTCCCCTTGTATGGCAAAAACCTTCGTACCCTTTTCCCAGAATGCGGCGTCACCTTCTTTCGTCTTGTAATCGACATCGAATATATGATCCGCGACTTTGAACTTCACTTCTCCTATCTTTTCCCCGATAGAAGTGGAATCGGCAAGGAAAGCGGAATGGACCCCTTCATACTGTTTGCCATTGATTTTAACGAAATCGACCCACTCAATGATTGATTCTTGAGCATTACAAGAGACAAGGAATAAACTGCATGTCAACATCCCTATCCATTTTTTCATCATGACACCTCCGTTTGTAGACTGATAAATTGCCGATTTTGACCGATAAATAGGGGCAATTGACCGATATATTCCAATTTTGACCGATAAATGCTCAACATTGACCGATATAATGGCTATATCCAAATCATTTAGTCGGTCGCACGGACCAATGGCCACATCCGGACTTCCAATGTTTTTGCAAAATGCAAGATGGGCTTGTCGCTTTCAACTTGAATGCCTTGATTGGTCAGCATCGTGTTCTGTCTGATATCCGCTTCAGCATGCTGGAGTGGCCAGGGTTTATGCAGGATATCGCAGCGAAGCGGCACTCCTCTATTATTTAGTGTATATAAGCAATAACGCTCTGTAAGCCATTCATCGAAAGAACCTTTTTCGGCAAGATACGGTTCTGAGGTTGGTTTGTATGTACACTCGAATGTTTGATTGCCGTTTCTTCTCTTGCTAATATAATCGATGACATCACCGCTGCGTTGCACATTCATATCGGCAAACTTATATGGCAAGTGGTATACAGTTTGGGCAGTCTTGACCGCAAGCATATTGGAGGCATCCAGACTAAAGAAGTACACCCCTGGTTTTCCATCAACCGTAACATAAGTCCGGACGTTGAGTTCCGGAAATCGATCCGTGCCTGGAACGGGAGGGAGCCCTCTTAAGCGGATGTCAGTCATATGAAACGGAACGACGCCTATCCACCCCATGCCATCAAAAGAATCTATCGGCAGCACGGTAGGTACTAACTTTCGCAAGACGTCGATCTTTATTGGATAATGGGCAAACAATAGATCATTCCATGTCTGTTTCATCGTCCAGGGTAATCGTGGCAATGGCCATGAACGATGGCTATCGTCCCATTGGTTATCAAAGAAGTGTTTAGGTTGGTCTTTCATGTTGTTCTCCTCCTTATTCACGGCTGCTTTAAACCTGTTGCAAGCATCTATTCTTTTCTTTTATGCTAAAATAAACCAGTTACTGGTAGTATATCAAAATGAACCCGTTTTCGATATAAAACAAAGGAGGTGGGCACATGTCAAAAGGTTTCATTCATCATATCGAAATAAATGTATCCGACTTGGAAAGAACCGTGACATTTTGGAGTTGGTTTTTGGAAGAGCTAGGGTATCGTCCTTTCCAGGAATGGGATGGGGGGAGGAGCTGGAGAATCGATGATCTGTATGTGGTGTTTGTCCAAGCAGAGAAGCGTTTTCTCGAAATTCCCTTTCATAGGGGAAGAGTGGGGCTTAATCATCTAGCTTTTCATGCAAGCTCACGCCAGGAAGTGGATGAGATGACACATAAATTAAAACAGCAGGGAATGCGCATTCTTTATCCCGACAGGCATCCGTTCGCTGGTGGGAAGGACCATTATGCTGTATTCTTCGAGGATCCCGATAGATTGAAAGTGGAATTGGTTGCTCCTGTTGAATCCCTTTAGGGATGGGCAAAATGATAGTGGTGATACGAATAAGGATTACCACTATCATTTACAGGGGCTGATGCAGATTCTACCTCAATTGTAATGGCGTTAATCAAGACAAAAGCCCCAATGACTTGAATCCATCCTCCCACCAACAAGATTATTTCACCAATTTCCGTGTGTTCCTGTAAGATGAAGATATTGCCGATTGCGACTAGGAAAGAGCCCAATGATATGAGGCTGTTTCCCGTAATATTGAGAGACCTGAACGGAGAGTCCTCTGAAATATAGCCTCCGAATGCTTCAAAAGCGGCGCCAGTTCCTTGGATGCCACTACCTAAGGTATCAATTTTTAAGCCTTCTTCCTCTTCACCACTCAGTTCAATACTGATCCCAACTGAATTTGCCGTATTCCCTGCAGCTTCAAGCCAGGCGCCAATAATCGAATAAATTTGCGAGAGCTGTTGATATTCTGGATTGAACAGTTTGGTTCTCCCGATGGCTTGCAGCGAATTACCGAACGCCTCGATTCCATTGCCTTTAACAATTAAATCCTTTCCTAAATCAGAACTTGTTAAGGATTGCTGGGTCTGCCCAATCGCCTCAACAACCGATCCTATTCCCAATATCCATGCCCCTATAATAAGGAGGTCTTCTCCGCTTGTATTCATAGTCCAACGCCCCTTACAAGAAGTTACCTTATGGTATTCCGGGAAGTACGTTTATGTACAGGTAAACGATGAGGAATATCATATAATTTGGATATTTATGTTAAACTGGATAGGGAGTTACTTACCTTTTAATAAAAAATAAGAATGTTATTAACCATGTAGGCGGGGGTTCAAATGGGGATATTTTTTATAAAGAGAGGAAATGCGAAAAGAACAAAAGCGAATATGATCCTTCATACGATGATTGCGGTAGCGATGATCATCCTTTTAGTGATGGCAATCATCAACGGAAAAGATTTCTTTTACTTAAAGCTGATTTTCCTATTAGCGGGTATAAGTTCGATTATAGATGGAATGGAAAGCTATTTACAAAAGGAAAAAAGGAAAGTCTATCTGCTTGATTTCGGATATGCGTTGGTTTGGTTCTTATTGGTTTATATGTATACGACCATGTAAGAGGGAAGGGGACATGACGATGAAGGGTGCAATACAGGTCATAATGGCGATGCTGTTCCTTATGATTTTCACGTTTTGTGCGTGGTATGAAGGAAGCGAAATCTTGGACAATCCATGGGAGTGGGAATATTCGACGCCTTTTTCGGAGCTATTACACACTCAAGTTGAAGGCCCGGAGGATATTTCCAATCTGGACCATCTTGTGTACGCGGCCAAGTTCAGGCCGTTGTTCCCGGCACTTATGATGTTGACACTATTATATCTAGTCACGCTAACGGGCCTTACAGTAAGTAAAGGAAGCCAGAAAAAATCGGCTTTCTTCCTAACTGGGCTGGGCGTTTTATTGCTGCTCATGAGCGGTTTGATTTGGAGTTCACCGACGGTTGGGGGCCATTTCTTCAAGGGGATTTCTCTAATCTTGGGTATAGTGTCCATCTTGCTCGGAGCGTTGTACTACTTTAAATGGACACCCACATCCAAAAGAGTGGCTTAGTTATAGGTACTCTATGAATTTGAATATATATATATATATATAGAAGAAACTCGGAATATATGAGCCACAGGAAAGGAACAGCCCGCATTAATAGGGCTGTTCCTTTTTTGTGGCTCATGACTTTATCTTTCCTATATAATAGGAAGAAACTCGACATGGACTAGAGGTTCTTACAATTTTTCAGATACTGATTTGGATTGCATATGCAACGTCAAGAAGTCAGGACCGCCTGCTTTTGAACAAGTTCCGGACATATTGTACCCTCCGAATGGTTGGTACCCAACGATAGCACCTGTACAGCCTCGGTTAAAGTATAAATTCCCCACGAAGAACTCTTCGCGCGCCTGTTCGATATGGTCACGGTTTGTTGAAATGACGGCACCCGTCAAGCCGTATTCTGTGTTATTGGCAATTTCTAGCGCTTCGTCAAAGTCTTTTGCTTTGGAAACGGCGACAATCGGGCCGAAGATTTCTTCTTGCATCAAGCGTGCTCTTGGTGCCACATCTGCGACAACAGTTGGTTGAATGAAGTAACCCGTTGAATCATCCGCTTCTCCACCCGTTAAGATGCGTCCTTCTTCTTTAGCGACGTCAAAGTAGCTTGTCACCTTTTTGAAGGCATTTTCATCAATGACGGTAGCCATGAAGTTGTTATGATCGGTCGGATCTCCGACGGTTAATTCCTTTGTCAATTCAACCACCCGGTCCAACACGGTATCGTAAACATCTTCGACGATGATGGCACGTGAGCATGCGGAACATTTTTGGCCACTGAAGCCGAACGCGGATTTAACGATAGATTGTGCAGCCAATTCAAGGTCTGCCTCTTTGTCGACGACGATTGTATCTTTCCCGCCCATTTCGGCAATGACGCGCTTGATCCAAATTTGGCCTTCATTTACGGCTGCCGCGCGTTGGTTAATGCGCAGACCGACATCGCGTGAACCGGTGAAGCTGATGAAGCGAGTACGTGGGTGATCGACTAAGTAATCGCCAACCTCGCCACCAGGTCCTGGGATGTAGTTCACGACACCAGCTGGAAGGCCGGCTTCTTCAAGAATTTCGATGAATTTATACGCAATGATTGGTGTTGTGGATGCTGGTTTCAGTAAGATGGTGTTCCCGGTAACCACGGCTGCCACGGCCGTACCTGACATGATGGCAAATGGGAAGTTCCATGGTGAAATGATAACGCCGACACCCAGTGGGATATAGCCAAATTTATTGTATTCGCCTGGAAGGCTTTTTACTGGTTTTCCGTCTTTCAATTCGAGCATTTGACGCGCATAATATTCCATGAAGTCAATGGCTTCCGCTGTGTCAGCATCTGCTTCCACCCATGGTTTACCTGCTTCGATTGTCATGATCGCAGACATTTCATGACGACGGCGTCTTGTAATGGCAGCTGCTTTAAATAGAATGTCAGCCCGAACTTCCGGTTTTACTTTGCTCCAAGTCTTGAATGTTTGATCGGCAACTTGCATTGCCTTTTCGGCCAGTTCTTTGTTTGCCTTAGATACTGTGCCCACGACTTCGGTTTTTTTAGCCGGATTGTAAGAAGTGATTTTATCATGAGTAGTGATGCGTTCCCCACCAATAACTAATGGATAATCTTTTCCAAGTTCACTTTGAACCTTTTGGAGGGCCTCGTTGTAAGCTTGTTGGTTTTCCTTTTTTGAAAAGTCAGTTAGTTGTTCAGTTGTGTATGGAATCAATTTAATATCCTCCTTATAATCACGGGTGCCAAATAATTGTGCACTTATGTTATTGTTAATATATATATAATGCAACATTTTTTGGCATATTACAATAACTTTTCCGAAAATTTACAAAAATTCAAAAGGGGTGTTCCAATGAAACAGCAAGATTTACACGAGATTTATAAATATATTACGGACAATATTTCAGCAGGGATACACGCCGTGGATGCTCAGGGGAAAACCGTGATCTATAATGCGAAAATGCGGGAGCTAAAAGGGATTCATTCGCTTGAGGAAGATCAATTCGAGCAAGAAATGATCGCTAAAATTAATGATAGCCATCTTTATCAGGTCCTGAAAACATGCGAGCCGATCAAAAACTACAAAATGAATTTCTGGAATCGTGTCGGTCAGGAAATTGTGACGATTTCCGATATCCTGCCGATTAAGAAAGACGGTGAATTGCTTGGGGCCGTCGAGATATCGAAGGATATTACCGAGAGGGAGTTAATGGCCTATCAACCGTTGCGGCGGTATGGCCAACCCCTCACATTCGATATCATTACGGCTGTTTCCCCACTTATGGCGGGGGTGATCGAACGGGCCAAGATGGCTGCCAAAACGAGGATGCCTGTTTTGCTTTATGGGGAGTCGGGGACGGGAAAGGATATGATCGCAGAAGGGATCCATCATGATTTAAACCCTGAAAATGATCATTTCATTACACTGATTTGCCGGAATGACGAACAAGCATTGATTGACCAGCTGAAGCAGCAAATCGATAAAAATGAACAAGTCACGATTTTTTGCGAGCGTGTGGAATACCTTTCCCTTGAAGGCCAGGAAAGGATCCTGAATCTGTTCAAGGAACATCTGGAGAGTCACGTTTTTATAGCAAGCGTCGGAAAAGACCCAATTGATTTGATCGAGAAAGGGCAGCTTTCCAAGGATTTATATTACTTCTTTGCATCGGTTTGCATAAATGTCCCCGCATTAAGTGATCGAAAAGAAGATATTAAGCCATTTATATCGGACTACTTTAAGCGCTATCGCAACAATACCGGAAGCCGGATCCAAGGGCTTTCAGCTAAAGTGGAACAGATCTTTCTCGATTATGATTGGCCAGGAAATTTAAAAGAGCTAGAAGTATTGCTGGATGATATAACCAGTACGATGACGAATGAAACATCCATTGATTTTGATATGCTGCCGATATATTTCAGGTGGAAGATCCAAAGCGAGGAGCTTTCCGATACGACGGGGAACATGTTTGTAGCGGAAAATGAAAAAGATATTCGTCCATTAAGCGTATTCATGAACGAAGTCGAAGAGTACTATATCCAAAATGCCTTGAAAATGTTCGATGGCAACGTTTCGCAAACGGCAAAAGCACTTGGCCTTCGGAGGCAAAGCCTGCAATACCGCCTCAAAAAATTCAATGAGTAACAGGAAAACCCGAATGATGGTCATTCGGGTTTTCTGTATAAAAAAATGACTCCCGAAAACGACGGGAATCATCCAGTTTGCCTTATCGTGTTTTTTGCTTAACTGCACGTCTTTTTGAAAGTCGGCCCAGTATAAATGCTCCGGTCGCTACGCTGATTCCGATATTTGTTTTCTTGTTGAAGACTTGCTTTGTGACCAATGTCAGGTTTTGAGGTCTTTCGGCCAATCGTCTCATGAAGTATCCATACCAATCGGCGCCAAATGGGACATATGTACAGAAATTATATCCTTCTTTTGCAAGCTCTAGCTGTAATTCTTTACGGAAGCCATAAAGCATTTGGAATTCGAATTTTTCTTTAGGGATATTATTTTGGATGACGAACTTCTTAACATGGTTGATGACACGATGATCATGTGTCGCAATCGATGTAAATTTTCCGTGCAATAAGTGGTATTCAATCAGGTCGATATAGTGTTTATCGATTTCCTCTTTACTTTGATACGCAATCGTTTCAGGTTCTTTGTAGGCTCCTTTTACAATTCGTAAACGGTAATCCTTGAATCGCTCGATATTCTCCATCGATTCGTGGAAGTAAGCCTGAATGACGGTCCCTACGTTACCAAAGTGTTCTTGGACCGTTTCCATCAAATCGAATGAGGGATGTAAGCGTTCATAATTTTCCATATCGAAATTGATGAAAATATTATATTCCTTCGCTTTTTCAGCGATTTCTAATAAATTCTGAAGACAAAAATCATAATCAATATCTAAACCAAGCTGTGATGGTTTGAGGGATATATGTGCATCTGCCTGGTTTTCATGAATGGCTTCGATTACCTTGATGATTTGTTCCTTTGCTGCCGTCGCTTCGCTTTTTTCGAATACAAATTCACCAAGGTTATCTACTGTACAGGAAATACCTTGTTGATTTAAATGTTTGATGGTATGGATCGTTTCTTCAATGTTCGTCCCTGCGACCACACTTTGTGCCCCAAGCTTTAACCCATACCGTTGTGCAGCGCTGTTCAAGGTTTTATTTTCTGACAGATGAATAAAAAAATCACGTAAAATCATGTGATTGCCCCCTAAATTATGAAATTATTTGAAGATTATAATATTTTTTCAAGAAAATCAAATCGTTTTTTTTTCTTTTTCTGTGAAACTTTGAAAATAAGCTTTGGTAATAAAGGGTTTCTAAGGAAAAATAAATATTTTCCATGTATTCAAAATATAAACATTCTTATTTTCTGTCTTTTCAAAAAACTATTTATGAATTATGATGTGTATTAATTTCATGTTTGTAAAATATAGGGGGTAGCGATGGAGAATTATAACGTACAAATTCAAACAATCGACACGCATACGATGGGGGAAGCTACACGAATTGTCATCGATGGATTCCCTGAAATCATGGGGGAAACCATGATGGATAAAAAGAATTATGTGCGAGATCATTTTGATGATTTCCGTAAGTTGCTGATGAATGAGCCGCGTGGACACAAAGATATGTTCGGAGCCATTCTAACAAAACCGACACATCCCAAGGCGGATATAGGCGTCATCTTCATGGACAGCGGATCTTACTTGAACATGTGTGGCCACGGAACGATTGGGACTGTAACCATGTGTCTAACGAAAGCGCTCATACCTAAAAAAGATAGAGTGTTCATTGATACGCCTGCAGGTTTGATAGAGTGCTTGATTACGTATAAAGATAACGTTGTCGAAAGCGTGTCATTCCAAAACGTTTCGTCATTCGTTCTCTACAAGGAAACCCCTGTTCACCTGTCAGATAATCGACACGTAAACGTGGATGTGGCATTTGGGGGAAGTTTTTTTGGAATAGTGAATGCTCAAGATTTAGGAATAGAGATCTCACTGGAAAATAAAAACGAAATGATACATAAGGCTTTGGAAATTCGCGATAAATTGAACAGTCAGTTATCCATCGAACATCCGTTGAAGCCGGAAATCAATACGGTTGATTTAATAGAAATCAGCGAAAAGGTAGGGCCTAACCATTATCGGAATGTTGTCATATTCGGTGATGGGCAAATTGACCGATCACCTTGTGGGACAGGAACTTGTGCGAAAATGGCAACCTTGGGCCTGGAAGCGGGCGAATCAATCATTCAGGAAAGCATTATCGGATCGAAGTTCAAAGGGACGGTAGTGAAGCATACAGAAGTAGCGGGGATTGAAGCCGTGACCCCCGAGATTACAGGATCAGCATGGATTACTGGGGAACACCTTTTTGTATTACAGAACCATGATGTGTATGAAACAGGATTCTCTATTTAATTTTATTACAATAACATAATTGGAGGCGCTTCCATGAAATCGGTATCAAACTATCAGATTATTATCATTGGGTTCATGCTTTTCGCTATGTTTTTAGGTGCTGGGAATGTCATCTTCGCCCCGGTTCTTGGTCAAGAAGCCGGTACGAACACCGTCATTGCGATGGGTGGATTTCTCATCACGGGTGTTGGTTTGGTCATTCTCGCAATCATTGCTTTAACGAAAGGGGGCGGGACCGTCGAAAAATTGGCGAGCCGGGTGCATCCCAAGTTCGCTCTAGTATTTAGTGTCCTTCTGTTTCTAGCGTTAGGGCCCTTATATGTCATTCCCCGAACAACGAGTGTCGTGTATGAAATCGGCATTCGCCAGTTGATTCCTCAATCTACTATGCACGTATTTTTCTTACTGGGTTTCTCTATCATCTTCATTGGACTAACCATCTATTTATCCTGGGAAACTTCCAAATTCGTGGATCGACTCGGTAAAATGATCACACCCGTCTTTGGGGTCCTGCTTGTGATTTTGGTTGGTAAATCCATCTTCACGCCCATGGGTTCTATTCATGCCCCTGTAACAGGTGCTGGGTATGAAACGTCAACCGCTGCCTTTTTAAAAGGCTTTACGCAAGGCTATTTCACGATGGACGTTTTAGCGGCATTTGTATTTGGCGGCATCTTCATCAAATCAGTCGATGCTTTAGGGGTGAAGTCAGCTAAGGAAGTTTCCTCGGTCTTCATTAAAGCGGGGGTCGTCACGTTGATAGGCCTGATTTTATTGCAGGTTTCCATGGCTTGGATCGGTGCGTCCAGTGTCGATGCCATCGGGTATAAACAAAATGGCGGTGAACTGATTGCATTGGCGTCTAAGTCTTTGTTTGGGCAAGTGGGCCTGTACTTAATCGGTGTGGTCATTTTCCTGACAGGCATTACGACCAATGTTGCTTGTCTTGCGGCCGTGGCGGAATATTTTGAACGGATCATTCCATCGATTTCCTACAAAAAATGGTTGATTCTGATTTCTGCCGTGAGCTTGGTCATCACGAACTTTGGCTTGAATACGATTCTTAACATGGCATCCCCGGTCTTAATGTTGCTATATCCGATTGCTATCGCATTAATTGCTTTAGTTTTCTTAGACAAACTATTTGGCGGAGCTCAATCGGTTTATATCGGAACCATCGTGGGCGTAACATTTGTCGCCATTTTGGATGCACTAAAAGATGCGAATCTAGCTACCTCAACCATTAATGACATCTTCTCTTTCATTCCATTTTTCACGAATGGCGCAGGCTGGATCATTACCGGCATCATCGGCTTTATCGTGGGTATGTTCTTTAAAAATAAGTCTCAAAAGAATAGTGACTTAGAGATGGAATACAACTCGACACTATGAAAGTGAGCCTTGTGAAATGAGACCGAAACCTCTACTCTTGCCAATCGATTGGTGGCCAGGGTAGAGGTTTTCCAATTATTCGAAAGTTGTTAAGCCTATGGAATATCATAAAAAAATATAATGAACGTATGAATGGCTACAGAAAAGGATTAGCCAGTAAAGCAGTTTCGTTCATCCTTTTTTCTAAAACTAAAAAAATCAGCCGACTTCCGTCGGAGTCCACCATCACTGAACGGAATATTGCCTTTCCATCGATTTGATCTTATCATACAGTTCTTGATTGATAGGAGTGGGCATTTGATACTTTCTTCCCAGTTCAATAACCGTTCCAGCAAATAATTCGACTTCACTGATTCGTTGCGCCTCTACATCTTGAGCCATGGAGGGTTTGCCATTTGGACTTAATGTCCCTAATACTTTCAGCCAATACCCCAGATCCTTTTCCGTTAAATGGACACCTTCTTTTTCCGACAAAGCAATTACTTCTCTCATGGCTGCAATCATCATGTCTCTGGCTTTTCCTTCTCGCTGAATTTCGCCATAATTACTTTGATAGATAGCAACCGTTTGATTGACCCCTACATTCAGCATGAATTTCCCCCATTGTCTTCTATACATATCCGTATCCACCTCAAAAGGCACATCCATCTGTTCAAAGAATTCTGCCAGCTTTTTTGCTTGTGGTGAAATGACACCAGGTTCCCTTGAACCAAAGCAGAGCATACCCATATGTTCGTAGGTTAGTTCATTGCCGACCTTTACTGCATCCATGCCTTGTGCCACGCAATACAATACTTTATCCATTCCGTACGTTTTACCAATAATGGTTTCACTTGTAATGCCATTCAGTAGGGAAAGAATGATGGTATTTTCCCCGACATGGTTCTTTACCGATTCGATGGCATTTTCCAACCCATTATATTTAACGGAGATGATCAACAAATCGGCCGGACCGCAGTCTTCTTCAGGTGTGACGTAGTGAAAATTGCACGGCTCTCCATTGCTATAAAGCTTATCGTTTTCATATCGCATCATGCGATCGGAATCCGCTATGATCCGTAAATCCTCTGGTTTCATCTTCTTGGATAAATGATGTCCAAACAAAACGCCTAATGCGCCCAGTCCAATAATCGAAACTTTTTTAATCGTCATTTTTCCTCTACCTCCTGTACATGTCCCATTAGCATTCTAACATAATTTATTGAATTTTCTAATAGTTTTACTTACGATAACAGTAGCCTATCGAAGGCAAAGAGAAAGAGAAGAAGGGGATGGAATAATGAGCAAAATTAACATGATCAAATTTGAGAATGAGTACCATGATTTAGTTTCCCTTTTGACAAATAATACGTGGCCCTATCACTCGGATCCACAACCTTCTGGCGAACAAATTGTCGAAGCGTACCATAAGGGGTGGTATCAAGAAGATAAGGAAACTATCTGGATAGAAAAAGACAATGAAAAAATCGGATTGATTATGCTGCATGATATAACCGACACCATCCCTTCCTTCGACATTCGTTTAGACAAAAGTGTTAGAGGAAAAGGGATTGGAACGCTAGCTGTTAACTGGATCGTAGACTATCTTTTTGGTTTGCCAGATCGGAAGATTAGGATAGAAGCCTATACGCGTAGTGACAACCTAGCTATGAGAAAAACATGTAACAAATGCGGATTTGTTAAAGAAGGATATCTACGGGATGCTTGGGAAAATAACGATGGGAGTATATCGGACTCGGTTTGCTATGCATTCATTAGAAGGGATTGGGAGAAGAAAGAAATAACGCCGATACAACTAAATGAATGGCCTTTCTAAATATCTTCATAGTTATGTTGTTGAACGTTTAGTGGAAATAGGAAACATCTTAAAGGACCAAAGGGGGTCCTTTTCTTTTTGGAAAGGATTAATAGAAGGGGAGTCTTACTAAAAGAAATGAAATGAGACCACCCCATATTCACGAAAGAAATGATTTCTTTGGTTCATCTTGGCTTAGGGTCGATTTTTCTCTTGGAAATCCACTCCAGATATAGAAATATTCAATTGATGTTATAAAATGTAACATCACGTGTTGACTTTTCATAACATTCTGACTATAATTGGGTTATTATAACAGAGCACAACATCATAAAATATCTTTCTAGGGTTCCGTTCAATCTATATTGAAGTCTGGACCGAGAGAAAGAGTATAGCAAATCATACTGCTATATACACGGAGGGATAAAAGCCCGGGAGAACTTAGTATAGTTCACCCGGGCTTTTATCTTTTTTTATAGCCATTGATGAAAGGGGTAGATGCTTATCAGCAACGTACAATTTAAGAGAAGTTTGAAGACATCACAAATTGTTGTTATGGGGCTAGCATGGATGACACCGATGATTTATTTTACGGTATATGGTGTGGTATTTGAAACAGCCGATGGCTTAATGACCCCCGCTTATATCGTGGCGTTTCTTGCCATTGTGTTTACTGCGTATAGTTACAGTCGAATGGTTAAAGTGTATCCGACCGGAGGTTCTGCGTACACCTATACGAGTAAAGCGATTCACCCAAAGGCTGGGTTTTTGGTCGGGTGGGCGTTATTGATCGATTACCTATTTTCTCCGATTATCGCCATTTTAACATTTGGGATTTTTATGCACGCTGAGTTTCCAAGCATCCCAATATTCGTTTGGATTATCCTGATGAACATTGTGCTAGCGGTTGTGAATATTATCGGAATTGGATCGGCAGCACGCATTAGTGGCTTTTCAGTGTTGGTCCAGATCGGGTTTATCCTCATCTTCTGTTTATTGACAGCTAAAGACATTGTCCTTAATCAAGGTGCCAGTGCTTTATTCACCTTAGAACCATTGCTGGTTGGTGAGGGTTCAGTTGTATCAGTTTTTTCCGGTGCGTCACTGATTTGTTTCTGCTTCTTAGGTTTTGATGCGGTTACAACAATGGCAGAAGAAACAATTGATTCGAAAAAGACGATTCCACGAGCCATCTTTTATATTATTTTCATCGCAATCACTTTGTACGCGATGATCTCGTTTTTAACAGCTATTGCATTCCCGGCATTCAGCTTTGCAGATCCAGACAATGCGGCGTATAGCTTGATTCAAATGGTCGGCGGCAATTTGTTTAGTACCCTCTTCATCATGGTGCTGATTATTGCGACATTCACACAAGGCTTGTCTTCAATGACCAGTGTAACACGTTTTCTCTATGCATTAGGGGAAGCATCCGTTTTACCGAAAAAGGTATTTACTTCATTACATCCAAAACTACGTACACCCATTCTTAACATTTTGTTTGTATCAACAATCTCCTTATCAGCCATTTTCATCAACCTTGATACGGCGGTATTGTTCGTCAGCTTTGGCGCTTTGACCGGTTTTATCTTTGTTAATTTAAGCGTTATTTCCCACTACTATATCAAGGAGCAGAATCGAGGGTTCAAAGCCACCTTCTTCTATCTGGTTTTCCCAAGCATTGGGGTGTTGTTCATCGGATGGTTATGGACGCTACTCGATCCTCATACTTTATGGATTGGGGGAGCATGGGTTGCCTTTGGATTTGTCTACTTATTTTTGAAAAATAGAATCACGGCACCGAGTTTAAGGAATTTAGATAAAAAGTTGGTTTAAAAATCAGAATATTCAATCTATAGGAGGCGGTTATATGCAACAGACAAGTGTGATCGTATCAAAAATCATTCCAGCAGGGGGCAAATGGTCGGCGTTCATCAAACGCGGCAAAGAAATTACCTTTACCGTGTCAGCGGAACAAGCGAATGTATCGTTGTTGCTATTTAACGCACATGATTTGGCAGAACGCTACAATATGCCGGATTCATTAAAAGCTCAATATACTGCCTTTTTTACGAAGCATAATGTATTAATGAGTGACCAAGGCCGTGTTCTAGCGAGCATTACCGAAGATTCTGTCGGCTGGCATGATACCATCGGCGGTTATTCGACAAAAGCGCAAATTGACTCACAATTCGGCGAAACAACGTATCAAGAATCACGCAATGAACGCTATCGTAATGGAGAAGATAACTTGCTTATCGAATTGTTCCGTAATGGCTTAAGCCGCCAAGATTTAGGACCTGTTGTCAACTTATTTTCAAAAGTATCCTGTGATGATGCAGGCTATATGCATCTAGCACCCGATCATGTAAAAGCTGGAGATACAGTGACATTACGGACGGAGATGGATGTTTTCATGGCTCTGTCGAATACGCCCCATCCATTATCGGAAGCGACCACTTATCCACAAGCGGAAGTAACCGTGGAAGTAAAGGATACGATGCCTGCAACCGGAGATGATCCATGCGTCCTTCACCGCGATGAAAATAAGCGCGCATATGAGAATACGTGGGAATATGTACAACTTACACAAGGAGGCGTTCTCTAATGGCTGTATTTAATAATGTTGAAAGTGAACGACAAGAGGCGAAGGCCATTTATTCGAAAAGGTTGTTAGCGGGCGATGGCTGGTTACATACATTAGAACCGGGCCAAGTATTACGAATCGTGGACTTGGAAGGCAATCAAGCAGCAGATACATTATTTTTCAATGCAGAGGTACCGACAGATCACTATAGCGCGGTTAAAACGATTCAGAAACAAAAAAATATCTATCTATCAACAGGCTCCGTTTTACTGTCCGAGATGGGTACAGAACTAGTTGAAATTGTCGCCGATACGTGTGGGCGTCACGATACACTAGGCGGCTCATGTTCAGCCCAAAGCAATACAGTACGTTATGCCCGCGAAACGTTACCCATGCACAATTGCCGTGACACATATATGTTGCAGTTAGCGAAAAGCGATCAATATCAACACATGCAAAAACGTGATTTATCCCCTAATGTAAACTTCTTCATGAATGTGCCTGTCACACTTGAGGGCGGCCTGAAATTTGATGATGGAGTTTCCGCTCCAGGTAAATATGTGGAGATGCGTGCCATCACACGTACAGTGGTGCTCATTAGCAACTGTCCACAGCTCAACAATCCATGTAATGCGTATAATCCAACACCAATTCAACTACTAATTTGGGAAGGGTGAATAAGATGTTCAAAAAAGTATTGATTGCTAACCGAGGTGCAATTGCTGCACGAATCGTTCGAACATTAAAGAAAATGAATGTACAATCTGTCGTCGTTTATACAACGGCCGATCAGGACAATACGTATGTAGCTGAGGCAGACGAAGCCATTTTCATCGGCGATGGGCCTGCAAAAGAGAGCTATTTAAATGCGGATTTAATTTTAGAAAAGGCACGTGCCGTCGGAGCTGAAGCGATTCATCCAGGCTATGGTTTTTTAAGTGAAAATGCCGCATTTGCCCGTGACTGTATGGCGAGTGGCATTGCTTTTATAGGACCGAAACCTGAACAAATCGAACAATTTGGCTTAAAGCACTCAGCACGTCAACTTGCAAAAGAAGCGCAAGTACCGTTACTGCCCGGTACGCATTTGATTGAGGATTTAGAAGAAGCACTAGCATCCTCTACAAGGATTGGCTATCCAGTGATCTTAAAAAGTACGGCTGGTGGCGGTGGCATTGGCATGAAAGTGTGTGAGGATGAGCAAGCATTGCGTGAGGCGTTTGAAGCAGTGACGCATTTAGCAGAGAAGAACTTCAATAATGGTGGTGTATTTGTTGAAAAATATATTGCAAGTGCACGCCATGTAGAAGTGCAGGTCTTTGGTACAGAGACGGAAATTGTGGCATTGGGCGAACGGGATTGCTCATTGCAGCGCCGCAACCAAAAAGTAGTGGAAGAGACACCCGCACCTCTATTGAATGAAGCGGTTCGTGAAAAGATGTTGGAAGCTTCCATACGTTTAGCGAAACTAGTGGGCTATCGTAGTGCTGGTACGGTGGAATATTTATACGATCCTGTGAGTGATCAGTTTTATTTCTTGGAAGTGAACACGCGTTTACAAGTAGAGCATGGTGTGACGGAAGAAGTCACAGGTGTAGATTTAGTGGAATGGATGATTAAAGAGGCAGCCGGGGAGTTGGCGAATCTTTCCACACTAATATCATCGCCACAAGGTCATAGCATGCAAGTTCGCATTTATGCTGAAGATTGTTTTAACCAGTTTCAGCCAAGTGTCGGGACGATAGATGATATCGTATGGCCAGCGGGTGTCCGCATCGAAACTGGCATCCAAAAAGGCGGTTCCATCTCAACGTATTATGATCCAATGGTTGCCAAAGTGATTGTCCATGCCGATACGCGTGAGGATGCCATTACAAAGTTACAGCAAGCATTATCTGAAATGCGTGTATATGGTGTGACGACAAACCTGCAATATTTAGAGCAAGTATTAATGGAAGAATCGGTGCTGTCAGGGGCCGTTTATACGAAGCTATTGGAATCTTTTTTACCAGAGGAAGCAAGTATTGAAGTGTTAGATGGTGGCATTCAAACGACGGTACAAGATTTTCCGGGGCGAACAGGACATTGGAACGTCGGAGTGCCGCCATGTGGTCCGATGGATAGCTATGCATTCCGCATCGGCAATCAGTTACTTGGCAATGCCTTCGATGCACCAGGCTTAGAGTTGACACTGCGTGGCGGTAGTTATCGCTTCCGTGCACCGATGACTATTTGTTTAACAGGGGCCGATATGCAAGCGACGCTCGATGGGGTGCCAGTTGCACGTTACGAAACGATTCAAGTAGCTGCGCAACAAGTACTGTCACTAGAAGAGGCCGAAGAAGGCATGCGCAGTTACTTGCTCGTGGCAGGGGGACTTGATATGCCGAAGTATCTAGGCAGTGCCTCGACATTTACGCTTGGTGGATTTGGCGGACATAATGGCCGGCCACTACATACAGGTGATGTGTTACGCGTCAATGCGGCAGAACCCGTTGTACCGCGCGCCTTACCAGCTGAAGCTCAGCAACACTATACACATGAGTGGGAAATTGGCGTTATTGCTGGACCTCATTGCACGAAGGAATATTTAGAAGCGGCCTACTTAGAAGAGCTGACGGCAACCAACTTTGAAGTGCATTTTAATAGCTCCCGGACAGGGGTGCGGCTCATTGGTCCCACACCGAAGTGGACACGTAAAGATGGAGGCGAGGCAGGCTTGCATCCATCGAATATTCACGACAATGCCTATGCGATTGGTACCCTGGATTTAACAGGTGATATGCCGATTTTATTAGGCCCGGATGGACCGAGCCTCGGCGGTTTTGTTTGTCCAGTGACGACGGCTTCGGCAGAGTTTTGGAAGATCGGTCAGTTGCACGCGGGTGATACGGTACGCTTTAAATTATTATCAGTAGACGAAGCCAATGCTCTACGTAAAAATCAAGAGCAATTTTTAGAGGAATTAACGGTCACATCGTTTGAAGAGATGAACGATGTAAAATATATGGAACAAGCTGATCCAGAAACGGCGATTCTATTCAGAAGCGAGAAAGGCCGCTTCCCGATGGTTATCCGTGCAGATGGGGATGAAAATTTGCTTGTGGAATATGGCGATATGGTTCTGGATTTACTATTGCGTTTCCAAGCCCATCTGTTAATGGAGGCGATTAAAGAGCGCACTGATATTCCAGTGATTGACCTCACACCAGGTATCCGCTCCCTGCAAGTGCATATTGATTCAACGAAAATGACGCTAATGGAATTATGCCGTATTATAGACGAGCTAAATCAAGCATTACCTGTGTTGGAAGAAGTTGAGGTACCTTCGCGAATCGTCCATTTACCCTTGTCATGGGACGATCCTTCGACACAATTAGCCATCGAGCGTTATCAAAAAAATGTCCGCCCGGATGCACCTTGGTGTCCGAGTAATATCGAATTCATCCGCCGTATGAACGGTCTTGGAGCAATTGATGATGTTCGTCGTATCGTGTTTGATGCCAATTATTTAGTGATGGGGCTTGGCGATGTATATCTTGGGGCACCCGTTGCCACACCACTCGATCCGCGGCACCGTCTCGTAACGACAAAGTACAATCCTGCGCGGACATGGACGCCTGAAAATGCAGTTGGGATTGGTGGCGCATATATGTGCGTATATGGCATGGAAGGACCTGGTGGCTATCAATTCGTTGGCCGTACGGTCCAAATGTGGAATCGCCTTAGAGCAACAAAAAGTTTTACAGAAGGAAAGCCATGGTTATTGCGTTTCTTCGATCAAATTCGCTTCTATCCAGTAGCGGAAGACGAATTAGAAACAAAACGCCAACAATTCTTACGTGGTCAATTCGAGGTCAAGATTGAAGAGACAACATTCAAGCTCCGTGACTACATCAGATTCTTAGAAGAGGTTAAAGTCGAAACGCAAAGCTTTAAACAAACTCAACAGGAAGCGTTTGATACAGAGCGTGAGCGGTGGCGCGACCTTGGATTAGATGAATATGTAGCAGAGCATCATGAAGCGGTGAATGTCGATAGCGATGTGCCCGAAAATAGCGAGGCCATCCGCTGTACATTACCAGGGAGCATATGGAAAGTACTTGTTGAAGCAGGCATGTATGTAAGAAAAGGGGATGTATTGCTAGTGGAGGAAAGTATGAAAATGGAGTTTCCGCAGGTTGCCCCATTTGATGGCATCGTGAAACAAATTTATGTTTCTCCGGGAGACGAAGTACAAGCCAATCAATTAATGGTCGCCCTTGAACCTATAGAAGTGGAGGTAAAAGATGATGAATCCATTATTATCTATCAATAATTTACAACAAGCTTATGCAGATGGTAGCTTGACGCCACGGCAAGTAGTCACCGATATTTTACAGCGTGTGGAAGACTATGCGGCGAGTACGGTATTTATTGTTCCCCCGACATGGGAACGACTAACGCCTTATGTTGAAAAATTGGAACGAGTCAATATGCAGGACTTTCCGTTATATGGAATTCCATTTGTCATTAAGGATAATATTGATTGGGTTGATGTCGACACAACTGCGGCTTGCCCAACCTATGCCTATACACCTACTGAAAGTGCGACTGTTGTCCAACGTTTAATTGATGCTGGTGCGATTCCTATTGGCAAAACCAATTTAGACCAGTTTGCAACGGGGCTGATCGGCACGCGTAGTCCATACGGTGTCGTGAAAAACGCCTTGAACGAAGAATTGATCAGCGGGGGTTCCAGCTCAGGCTCAGCCGTCGCGGTGGCACTAGGATTTGCGAGCTTTGGTCTTGGTACAGATACCGCGGGGTCTGGTCGTGTACCAGCCGCATTAAATGAGTTGTATGGTTTGAAACCAAGTCTAGGTGCTTGGCCTGTGAAAGGTGTTGTACCGGCATGCGAAAGTTTGGATTGTGTGACGGTGTTTGCGACTGAACTGCAAGATGTCTATTCAGTAGATGCCGTTGTGCGTGGGGAAGATGCGGCTGATATCTGGAGCCGTGCCGTATCAATGGCCCCCGCTGCAAATCCATCTGTTGTGTGTTTGCCGAAAAACGACTTAACGTTTTTTGGCCCATATGCGCAGGAATATGAAGCGGCCTGGAATCGCACGGTGCAACGTCTGGAAAAGGGGAATGTGCCGATCCGTTATATAGATGTGACCTACTTACAAGAAGCGGCAGCCATTTTATACGACGGCCCATGGATTGCGGAGCGCTGGTCTGCGATTGGGGACTTTGTAGAGGACCATCCGGATGAAATCTTCGATGTTACGCGCCAATTACTCCGTGAAAGCGAAAATCAAACATATCGTGCCACCGAGCTATTTCAGGCAATGCATCGTCTACAAGCCTTAAAGAAACGTGCGATGCTAGAGTTAGAGAATGCGGTGCTCGTTTTGCCAACAACAGGTGGGACGTGGACGATTCAACAGGCAAAAGAAGAACCGATTTCAACAAACCAACAATTGGGCATGTATACGAATCACTGTAATTTGCTCGATTTGGCAGCGATTGCTGTTCCGGCAGATCATGCAACCACGGATGTTCCTTTTGGCATTACACTATTCAGCCGCTTCGATGAAGAACATTTATTAAAAGGACTGGCCACTACTATCGAGCGTGGCCACACAATTCCCGTTGCCGTATGCGGACTTCATATGCGTGGCTTTGCATTAGAGCATCAAATGCTAGAATGCCAGGCTACCTTTGCCTATCAAACAACAACAGCCTCTACCTATCGATTATATCAACTAGCTACACAGCCAGCTAAACCCGGGTTGGTTCGGAGTGCAGATGGTTTTGCCATAGAAGTCGAAGTATGGGATATGCCAATTGCCCAGCTCGGTGCCTTTATGCAACGGATTCCTGCACCGCTTGGAATGGGAAAAGTCCAGCTAGCAAACGGTCTTGAAGTTCTTGGTTTTATTTGTGAGCCAGATGCAATCGGGCAAGCATTGGATATTTCGTATACGGGTGGGTGGCGTTATTTAGAAACGACATCGATCGAATAAGTCGTAAAATTCTCTAATGATGGGCACAATAACGAATCTGGCCGATGACTTGTAGCTAGAATTTGAATAATGAAGGAATTAGCTATATATTTATCACTGAGTCACATATGCGACATAGGCTATTTTAAGAAGAGCTCGGAGGAGAAGAATATGAAAACGATTAGTACAGAACAAGAATATCGTGAACAAATCAAACAAGATGAATTAACGGTCGGGATTTTCACGACAACATGGTGCCCGGATTGCAAACGTCTGGATATGTTCATCGGTGACATCACAGCAGAACATCAAGACAAGAATTGGTTCACCATCGATAAAGACGAATTCCCGGAAATCGCGGAAGAACAGACTGTCATGGGAATCCCTTCATTATTGGTATTCAAGAATGGTGAAAAAATCGCCCACCTGCACAGTGCGAACGCTAAAACTCCTGATCAAGTGAATGAGTTTTTAAATAACCTATAATAATAAGCACGGAACCTACCCTCGCATGTATCGTCATGTGGGGGTTGTTTTTCGTTTATGTGAATAGGATTAAATAGTTACGCAGTATACAAAATTTCAGACATTCAACAAGCCACCGATCTGGCGATTGGGAGCTAAAGATTCGATTCAAGATATAGTCGATGTAACGAATTAAAATGTCCCCCACTAAAGGGGCATTTTTCTTTTGTTTATAACTCCTCAATTTTTTTGAAGAGATCGGTGTAAAGTTGATCTATGTTCTTTTTATCGTCTAAATAAAAGTACCAAGCATCCTCTTTATTTACATGATCATCATGCAAATAAATGGTCGTATGAGAACCATTCGTTAAAGAATCATGGGCCGTTTCATAAGTAAGGCCCTCCGTTATAAAGGGATCGTGCTTTTTACTAGAATCGAAGAAGACAATCGGAATGTCTGAACTTCTATAAACGTTCACAAATTTATCGTCTGATGCTTCTTCAAAAACGTCGGGTGCTAACAGAACGGCATCAAAGTCAGCTTCGATTCTTGCAATATCTTTACTTAATTTGTCTAATGATAGCGATTTAACAGAAATACTATTATTTTTAAATTCAGGTGTTTCGCCAATTACTGCAATGTTCAAAGGTGCTCCATCGTACTTCACCTCACTATTCGAACAAGCAGCCAAT
Organism: Peribacillus sp. NPDC097224; assembly: GCF_044761985.1. Classification (NCBI taxonomy): domain Bacteria; kingdom Bacillati; phylum Bacillota; class Bacilli; order Caryophanales; family Bacillaceae; genus Peribacillus; species Peribacillus sp. NPDC097224. The sequence goes on from NZ_JBIWDK010000008.1 coordinate 164,130, forward strand.
ACTGCTACTACGCTTAAAAAAAAGGATGATCTTTTTCATATGCAACCTCCTTATTAATGGAAATCTTTTTTTCTTTCCTCAACTTATTATTCTACAAATATTTTCAAAAACCTTGCTTACATAACATTCCTTTTTGAAGGATAAAGTATATTCCTGAAAATCCTATCATTTCAATTATGTTACATAAATATTAATTATTTTACTATTAGATTAAGAGAACTTAACAATAGATAGAAACTTAGTAGAATGCACAATTATGTCATAAAAATAGTTTTAATTACCTATACCAGAATACTATTTTTAACCGATATTTAAATTAATGTAATAAAAATAATACTTTAGTAGGGAGAATGATATGAAGAAGTTACTTATACCAACGTTCTGTTTCGCAGTATTGAGTACTGTTGCTTTTGAAGAACATATATCTGCAGCTCCACTATCAGCCGAACAAAAAACGATAGAAACGATAAAATATGTGAATGTGAGCTTAGGGTCGCTGAATATGCGAAAAAGCGGTAAGGAAAGCGCAGCCGTAGTGGCGAAGCTAAGTAAAGGCACGAAGGTTACGGTGTATTCGGAATCCAAGGGCTGGGCTAAGGTCAAGGCAAATGGAAAAGAAGGATACGTGAGTACCGCTTACCTTTCAACAAAAAAACCAGGAGCGGTTAAGCAAGCAGTGACCGCAACCGTCAAAACGACGACAAAATACGTGAATGTGAGTTCAGGTACGCTGAATATGCGGAAAAGTGGTAACGCAAGCGCGAAAATAGTCACGATGCTAAGCAAGGGTACCAAAGTAACGGTGTATTCGGAGTCAAAAGGCTGGGCAAAAGTCAAAGCGAACAATAAGGAAGGCTATGTGAATACGGCCTACCTTTCGACAAAGAAGCCGGCAACGGTAACAAAGGCTTCCACCACCGTCAAAACGACGACAAAATACGTGAATGTGAGTTCAGGTACGCTGAATATGCGGAAAAGTGGTTCCGCGAGCGCGAAAATTGTCACGACACTAAGCAAGGGCACGAAGGTAACGGTGTACTCGGAGTCAAAAGGCTGGGCGAAAATCAAAGCGAACAATAAGGAAGGCTATGTGAATACAACCTACCTTTCCACAAAGAAACCCGCCACGGCAACAAAGGCTTCCACCACCGTTAAAACGACGACAAAATACGTGAATGTGAGCTCAGGTACGCTGAATATGCGGAAAAGTGGATCCGCGAGCGCGAAAATTGTC
>NZ_JBIWDK010000008.1:165462-165907 GCF_044761985.1 Peribacillus sp. NPDC097224
CACGGAATTAACCAAAGGCACCAAAGTAACGGTGTATTCAGAGTCAAAAGGCTGGGCGAAGATCAAAGCGAACAATAAGGAAGGCTATGTGAATACAGCCTACCTTTCCACAACGAAACCAGTCACGGCCAAACCAGCGTCCACTCCGGTTAAGACGACGACAAAATACGTGAATGTGAGCTCAGGCACGCTGAATATGCGGAAAAGTGGATCCGCGAGCGCGAAAATTGTCACGGAATTAACCAAAGGCACCAAAGTAACGGTGTATTCAGAGTCAAAAGGCTGGGCGAAGATCAAAGCGAACAATAAGGAAGGCTATGTGAATACGGCCTATCTTTCCACAAAGAAACCAGTCACGGCAAAACCAGCTTCCACTCCGGTTAAGACGACGACAAAATACGTGAATGTAAGTTCAGGTACGCTGAATATGAGGAAAAGTGGTTCG
>NZ_JBIWDK010000008.1:166006-223592 GCF_044761985.1 Peribacillus sp. NPDC097224
CCAGTCACGGCAAAACCAGCTTCCACTCCGGTTAAGACGACGACAAAATACGTGAATGTAAGTTCAGGTACGCTGAATATGAGGAAAAGTGGTTCGGCGAGCGCGAAAATAGTCACTGAATTAACCAAAGGCACTAAAGTAACGGTGTATTCAGAGTCAAAAGGCTGGGCAAAGATCAAAGCGAATAATAAGGAAGGCTATGTGAATACAACCTACCTTTCCACAAAGAAGCCCGTCACGGCAAAACCAGCTTCCACTCCGGTTAAGACGACGACAAAATACGTGAATGTAAGTTCAGGTACGCTGAATATGAGGAAAAGTGGTTCCGCAAGCGCGGCAATCGTCACCGAGCTAACGAAAGGGACGAAGGTAACGGTGTACTCGGAGTCCAATGGCTGGGCAAAAATCAAGGCGAACAATAAGGAAGGTTATGTGAATACAACTTACCTTTTCACAACAAAGCCAAGCTCAACGCCTGTAGTTGAACCAACTGTCAAAGAGATAAAATATGTGAATGTAAGCTCAGGTACACTCAATGTACGGAATAAACCGACAGAAACCGCCTCCATCATTGTGAAATTGGCGAAGGGTGTAGAGGTTACCGTTCTTTCTGAATCGAATGGCTGGTCAAATATTGAAGTATATGGTGGAGAAGGTTATGTAAGCTCGCAATATCTTTCAACGACCAAGCCAAATTCGAAAGATGAAAAGCCGGAACCTACCCCTCCTATTGAAGAAAACACGCTCATTAAATTCGTGAAGGTGAACGATGGATCTAATTTGAACATGCGATCCGTAGCCTCGACGTCTGCCTCTATCGTGGCAATGCTTGCCAATAATACGGCGGTAACGGTGTATTCTGAATCTGATGGTTGGGCAAAGGTTTCAGCAAATGGGAAAACGGGATATGTGAGCTCACAGTATTTAGTTAACACAGCTGCAGAAACTCCAGGCAATGCTCCTGGAACGGTCATTAAGAATTATACAGAATATGGCCTGACGATCGACAAGATGGTAGATTTGCAGATGGCCGTCAATGCCCAAACGGATAAAAGCTACCAAACCTACATACGTGAAGACGGTATTATTTTAACCTCTTCCACGAAAGGTACGGTCAATGGATCGGGCTGGCGAGTACGGGGAGGAGCTGGTCCGGATAACTGGGTAGTCGGTTCGGTCAGCAATAATCAGTCTCTTACAATCAAATCGAAGGTGAAAGGCTCTGACGGTTATTACTGGTATGAAGTCGATATCAATAAAACCTGGGTCAATGCGAGTCCAGAAGATGTGAAATATCATCTGAATCCAGATAATTTCGAGAATGACCCAGTTAACTCGTTTCAATTTGTCAAACTCTCTCAAAGTGCGAACCTGAACGCTGCCGAAGTGAATAGTAGAATCCTATCCGGCAAAGGAATCTTAGAAGGACAAGCAGCCACCTTCATGACGGCAGGGGATAAATATGGAGTCAATGATATTTATCTTATTTCACACGCATTATTGGAAACGGGCAAAGGGACTTCACCATTAGCAACAGGCGTTATGGTGAATGGAAAGACAGTCTATAATATGTACGGAATCGGAGCGTATGATGGAACGGCAGTAAGCAGCGGCGCGCAATATGCCTATAATGCAGGCTGGTTCACTCCGGAGGCGGCCATCATCGGCGGTGCAGAATTCATCGCCAAAGGGTATATTTCCACAGGGCAAGATACCTTATACAAAATGAGATGGAATCCCGCTGGGGCAAGCACTTATGGATATGCCACCCATCAGTATGCAACAGATATCGGCTGGGCCGTAAAGCAAGTAAAACAGATTTATAATTTATATAGCTTGCTAGATTCCTATAATCTAAAGATGGATATTCCTAAATATAAATAAAACAAGAAAACCACATGAAGCTACATCATGTGGTTTTCTATTTCACCATTTATCTACGAAAAGGCATATTTATCTTCGAAATCGTCCCATTTATCTTCGGAAAGAGCGGTTTTATCTTCGGAATTTGCCATTATATCAATTTTTCGACAAGATTCTTCCATATTATAAGTAAGGCTCAGGGTTCATTATTTAATAGCTGAGGAGCAATGAATTTTAGGGTATAATCGAGTATGTTAATATATGTAAAATGTAGGAGGGGAATCCTATCCAAGATAAAATTTTGTTAGTGGAAGATGATGCATCCATTCAGGAAATGGTAGAAAGCTATTTAATAAAAGAGGGTTTTATTGTGGTGACAGCTTGTGATGGAGAAGAAGCTATAAAAAAATTTATGCAAGATTCGTTCGTGTTCATCATTCTTGATATTATGATGCCAAAGATAGATGGGTTAGAAGTGATGAAATGGATCCGTGAAAGAAGTGCAATCCCTATTTTAATGATGTCTGCTAAGGATACAGATGTGGATAAGGCAATTGGGTTAGGACTCGGGGCGGATGATTATATTTGTAAGCCATTTTCCATGATTGAATTGTCCGCACGGGTGAAGGCTGGAATTAGGCGTTCGACTACTTATTCTGCCCCACAAAAAACGCAGGATGAAATTATACAAATTGGAGATTTGAAAATAGATACGATTAATTTTACTGTTTGGAAGAACGATGAAGTCATTAAACTAACCTCTAAAGAATTCGAATTATTGAAGCTTTTTGCGAAGAATGGCAATCGCGTTTTCACCAAATCCCAAATTTATAATCTACTTTGGAATGAAGAATATTTTGGCGATGAAAATGTTATTAATGTTCATATGAGAAGGCTGCGAGAGAAGATCGAGGATGATCCATCAAACCCAAAATTCATTAAAACATTATGGGGAATCGGTTATAAGCTGGAAGTGATGTAAATGGTGCTTTTTTTACTGATGATCATTATCCTATTATTGGGTATTATTTTCTTTCAATATCGCGTTCAGAAAAATAGAGATAAAAACCTACGATACATATATACGAAGCTAGAGGCTATTTTAGAAAAACAAACAGGTGAAAAACTATTAGTAGTAACAGATGATAAAGAATTACAAAAGTTATTAGTTGCCATTAATCATATATTAGTAGCGAATCAAATCAAAAATGCCGAGCATGCCAAGGTAGAGATGTCCATGCGCAAGATGCTCTCTAATGTATCGCATGATTTAAAAACGCCACTGACGGTTGTCCTGGGATATGTAGAAATTTTGCATACCGAACCTACGATGGAGGAGGATGAGCGGCAGGCCTTACTGAAAAAGCTGCATGTGAAAACGCTCGAAGTGACGGAGCTCATTCATAAGTTCTTTGATTTGGCGAAACTAGAGTCCGGCGATCAAGAAATCGAGCTAACAAGAATCAATATGAATGAAGTCTGTCAGAACAATATATTATCGTTCTATGACTTACTCACGTCGAAAGGCTTTTCCGTTCAGATCGATATACCAAAAGAAAATCTTTATGCTCTTGGTAATGTAGATGTATTAAGCAGGGTGTTAAATAATTTAATCTCGAATGCGATAACGTATGGGGAGGACGGAAAAACGCTGGGTATGACTTTAAGAGGGGATGAACAGGTGGTATGCATTGATATCTGGGATAAAGGAAAGGGAATTTCCCATTCTCATATCGACAAGGTCTTTGAGCGTATGTATACATTGGAGGATTCAAGAAACCACCTTTATCAAGGGAGCGGACTTGGCCTGACCATCACGAAAAGGCTTGTGGAAGCATTAGGTGGGGAAATCCATCTTTCCAGTGTGCCATTTGAAAAAACGGTATTTACGATCATATTAAAACGAATGACATTTTAGCTTGTAGAAAGAGGAATTCTACAAGCTTTTTTGTGCCCGACTTACGAAACCTTTTTGTTAAGGCAGATTTATTTACAAAATTGATTTCCATCCGCTTTTTCTCTTTAACTTAAGGAATTTGTAAGAATTGAGTAAGAAAAAAGAGAAGTCCGTTTCGTAAAATGTAAGTAAGCAGCGAAAGGAGATAATAAAATGTCCTATATAGTAAAGACAAATCAACTGACAAAGGTATATGAAGGGAAAGAGGTTGTTGCAGGGGTCAATATGCATGTAAAGAAAGGTGAGGTCTACGGTTTTTTAGGACCCAACGGTGCTGGTAAAACAACGGTCTTGAAAATGATTACAAATCTAATCAAGCCTACAAGCGGTGATATTGAAATCTTTGGGGAGAAATTAACGAACACATCCTATGAGGTACTAAAACGAATGGGTTCGATTGTTGAATATCCTATTTTCTATGAAAAACTAACGGCCAAGGAGAATCTATATTTGCATTGTGAATACATGGGCCATTATGACAAGAAGTCCATTGACCAGGCGTTAGACCTCGTGAAATTGCACAATATCGATGACAAAAAAGTAAAAGACTTTTCTCTTGGAATGAAACAAAGGTTAGGAATTGCCAGAGCGATCACGACCAAACCGGAGCTGTTGATTTTAGATGAACCCATTAATGGCTTAGATCCCATTGGCATTAAAGAGTTACGCGAGCTATTCAACATGCTGTGTAAAGAATATGGCATTACTTTATTGGTTTCTAGTCATATTTTAGCTGAAATGGAACAAATGGCAGATACCATTGGGGTCATTCGCAATGGGCAGCTAATAAAGGAAGTGTCAATGAAGAGTATCGTTATGGAACAAACGGATTATATTGAGGTGACGGTTCAAGACATTAAAAAGGCAGCTTATATAGTAGAGAATCATATCGGGATAAAAAATTTCAAAATCATGAGTGAACAGATGATTCGCATTTATGAAAGGAACGCAAAGCAGCAAGAAATATCAAAGGCACTCATTATGAACGATATTGAGATTGAAAGCATCAACAAGAAAAATAGCTCTTTGGAAGAATACTTTCTTAATCTAATGGAAGGAGTGGAAACACATGCTTAATTTAATGAAGTTAGAACGTATGAAGATGAAACTTGGCTGGTACGTAAAAGGAGCGGTTATGGCAAACGTCCTGATAATCGCCTTACTTAGTTTCGCCATGTATACAGCACAAGTGGAAGGAGAATTATTCGTTGCTTCGCATCAAGAAGCCTTTATACTAATCGGGGCAATTGTAAGAGCTACATTTATCATATTCGCCGCAGTATTGATTGCGAAAATGATCATTGAAGAATATTCAAACAAAACGATCCTGATTCTGTTCTCCTATCCAATCAATCGAAAGAAAATCATTGCTAGCAAACTGCTAATTATAGGGGCTCTGACATTCATCACGATGTTATTGTCTAACATCATCGTTGTGGGTTCATTTTCTATCATCCATCATTATATTCCTCTTGTACCCTTTCAAATCACAATGCAACAGTATGTGGGAGAAGTCATAAAAATGGTCCCATATTCGATCGCTACAGCGGGAATAAGCTTAATTCCATTGTATTTTGGGATGCGAAAGCATTCTGTTCCAGCCACAATCTGTTCCTCTATTATAGTGGTGATGATTGCTTGTTCCTCCTACCCATCATTCTCATTGGTTACTTTCATTCCTCTTCAATTAGGGCTCGCGGCCGTCGGGGTGGCCATTGCTTACTTTTCGATTCGAACGATCGAGAAAGAAGATTTGGTTTAATTTAAAGGACTTCATCCTTTGTTAGCTGCCTTTAAAGCTAACAAAGGATATTTTCTTTGTTCATATAATACGGTTAAAGGTGCATAGACAACTAGATGTCTCAATGGAACCTGAAAATATGGAGAATTCTTATAGTTCTCCGAGGTGAAAAATAGTAATATTATACTATTCTGATGGTTTAATGATGATATAGATATACACCCTCTCAAAATTTCACTGCCATGTTTTTTCAAGGTCTACCATGCAAATGGAGGGAAAGGGGAGTTCCATGCAAAAAAAAGCAATCCGGAAGTTATTTAGTCTATGGACGGGAGAGTTGACGGCAACGGTCCTTTTCGCCGTCTTGTGGTTATTATTCATTCAGCAACAGAAATGGGCGGATCCTTACTTGATTTCATTTCCCCCTATCTATGCTTTTGTTGTGCTGGAGTTCATCTTGTTTCAAGGGAGCCTCTATTGGTTTTTGAAATGGACACAAGCGAAGCAAAAGAAGTACATCGGGCTGCCTTCTGCTCAACTACGCATGTTTCTGTTGTTTAAAAAGATCAATTTCGTACTAATCTTGATAGGAGCACTCGTTTTGCTCTACCAAATCATTACCTTTTCGGTTGGTCATTATTGGTTCACTTTTCTTTATGCTTTCGCCATCATTGAACATATCAATTACTACCATATCAGGCTTTCCTATCAGACTTCGGAAGAGTTAAGGGAGTTCTTTCATCAAAAGAAATTCCGTCCTTCCATCCTGGCAAAGGAATTGGCAATGCTAAAGGTAAAGGTGGATTAATTATGGTTACGAATAAGAAAACTGCAATCGAGCGTTCTTTAGATCTTGCTTCCATGATTCTACTTATCATCATTTTTGTCTACATATGGTTCAAGTGGTCTGCCTTGCCGGATAGCATCCCCATGAAATTCGATTCATCTGGTTTGGTTTCCCAATGGGGAGACAAGAAAAGCATATTAGGGCTACCATTAATAGGACTAGCAGCATATGGTGTGTTTAGTCTAGTTGAAAAGTTTCCTGATAACATCAACTTACGAATCTATAAAAGAGAAAATAAAGAGAAGGAATTGAAGTATAATCGGACAATTGTAAATGCCATAAAAAATGCCATCGTCATTGTTCTGGTCCTCGCTAACTGGCAAATTATTGAAGGACTTTATAAGATCAATGGGTGATTCTTCATGAAGAAGGATTGCTTTTTTTGTGTGCCAGACATGTTCATTTACGTTAGGGGTGCCCTAGATAGGTGAACTATTAGCCGAAAGCGAGGGTGTTCACGATGACATGGAATCTGAAGGAAGCTCGAGGCAATTCCTGTGTACACCGGTGGAAAAAATGGAAGAGACTCGAACTTAATATAGATACCTGATGCATAAAGAAGGGCTAACTCCCCAAAGAGATAGTAGCTATACCGTGAATTCAAAGAAAGCATGGATTTAGTTCAAGTGTATTACTATTGTACTATAAAATCACTCCATTTAATTTTGAATAGGTATTTGGAATTAGATGGAAAATGAATCTATTATGAATTTTATGAATTTTTTGTAAAATAATCAATTATCTGTTTTTAATTTAGATTATTTTGTTGTATTATAGGTTGTACACATATCGATAGGGGAAAAGACATAGGTCGATTTGTGTGAATATTAAGATAGTTAGAGCTGAGGTAATTTATTGGGTGGTATGTCAATGATATTATGTCAGTATAGAAAAAAGGGAGGCTTTACTTTAATGGAGAAAAAGAAAATGATTCAATTTGCGTCAGCTACCGTACTGGCCGCATCGACAATCGTCGCAGTGGCACCTGTGCAAACGGATGCTGCAACAACTAGCTTAAACAGTAAAATCAAAACAGCCAAGGCCACCATCAAAAAGCCGTTCGACACATACTTTTACTCTTCTAAACTCGCTTCTATATCCACCATCAAGAAACAAACCAAAGCTGCCAAACAGGCTAAAAAAGACATAACCACTTCCATAAAAAAATCAACGTTACCTAAAAAACAAAAAGACGAAAAACTAAAAGAAATCAAAGCCTATGATAAATACATAACACGGGCAGAGGGTTATGTTAAAGGCTATCAAAAGGCAGAAAAAGCAAAAGTAGCCCATAATAAAGCACTTACATCTCTGAAGAATTCCGTCATCGCCCAAAAACCGACGGAGGTTAAGAAAAAATATAACGCACTGGATTCCGCTGTGAAAAAGACAGAAAAGGACATTAAAGATACCGTGTACGGGGCCAAGATTGAAGCCCTTCTATATGACAAGTTCACCAAGGGAACGAAAAAATCCTTAAATGGGGATCTTAAAGTGCCTTACTACTATGATAAGGCCGAGTATTGGATCGCAAAAGGGGACTTGAAAACGGCTGCCAAACGTATGGACGCCGTTTCTGGACAGTTGAAAAAGGTTAGCAAAACATCAAAGCTTGGTAAGGCCATCCATGCCTATGCTAAGAAAGTTACCGGAAAATACGAAGCGGCAGTCTATGCCGAAAAGAAAGAAGCAGTTGATAAGAAAGTACGTGCTTATGAAAAACTAGCAAACGGAGAGCTTAAGACGAGAGCTCAGATCGAAGCGGCTAAAAAAGCGAAAGCAGCCATTAATCTAAAAGGAATCAACAAAGCAGATACAAAGGCTTTCCAAGCAAGGATTGCAGCAGCGGATAAGTTGGTTGGAAATGCTGAAGCAGGGCTTCAATTCACCCTTTCTTTAATGCACACAAATGACACGCATGCTCATTTGGAGAACGTGGCCAAGCGGGTGACTGCCGTTAAGGAAGTAAGGGAAAGTAAGCCGAAAGCGCTTTTGATCGATGCGGGTGACGTATTCTCTGGAACCTTGTATTTCAACGAATTCAAAGGTCAGGCCGATCTTCAATTCATGAACTTAATGAAATATGACGTCATGACATTCGGAAACCATGAGTTCGATTTAGGATCGAGTGATGAAGGACACAAGGCATTAGCGGACTTTATTAAAGGAGCACAGTTTCCATTCGTCAGTTCGAACGTTGATTTTTCCAAAGACGATAGGTTCAAAGGTCTTTTCTCGGATCTATATTCAAGTGAACCCGAGAAGGGGAAAATCTACAATGGCATCGTGAAGGATATCGATGGTGAAAAGGTCGGGTTCTTTGGACTTACGACAGCAGAAACGAAAGATATTTCCAGCCCTGGAAGTGTCGCATTCGAGAACTACCTGGAAGAAGCAAACAAAGCCGTAAAAGCTTTCGAAGGCATGGGCGTGAATAAAATCGTCGCCATTTCTCATCTTGGTTATGACGACAATGCTGAATATGACAATGATTTAACATTGGCCGCTAAAGTTAAAGGGATTGATGTAATCGTGGGTGGACATAGCCATACGCAGTTAGATGCTCCAGTCGTGATAAGTAAGGATGATAAAGGACAAGCGAAAGATCCTACTGTGATTGTTCAAGCCTACCAATATAGTGATTACTTAGGAACGCTTGATGTGGAATTTGACCATAAAGGGAAAATCATAGGCCAAGCAGGGCAGTTAATCAAGGTTGCCGACAAACAGGATGATGCGGAAGCTGCCAAGAAGTTGGAAACCTACTCCAAGAAGATCCAGGAAGTAAAAGAAAGCAAAACGGGCGCAACCGCAGTGAAGGCTATGCCAAGTCCGCGTGATTCAGGTGACGTTACGAAACCAAGTGTCCGTAAAAATGAAACGGAATTAGGGAATCTGATTACAGATGCCATGCTGACGAAAGCAAAAGAATTTAATAAAGATACGGTCATCGCCTTCCAAAATGGTGGGGGCATCCGTGCTGGAATCGATCAAGGTGACATCACATTAGGGGATATCCTGACCGTGTTACCGTTTGGGAATACATTGGCGACTATGAAGCTAACTGGTGCGGAAATAACGCAAGCCTTGGAACATAGCGTGAGCCAAGCACCGAGAGAGAGTGGCGGTTTCCTACATGTAGCCGGCATGAAATTCACATATGACAGCACAAAGGAAGCGGGTAAACGTGTTCAAAAGGTTGAAGTGAGGGGCCAAGATGGAACGTATAGCGAATTGGACAAAACCAAGCAATACACAGTAGCCACCAATGCCTTTACAGCCAAGGGAGGAGACGGATTTACTGTCTTCGCAAAAGCGTATGAAGAAGGAAGGGTAACGGACATCGGCCTTCCTGATTGGGAGAACCTTGCGGATTATGTAAGCCAGTTAAAAACGGTCAACCCAACCATCGAGGGACGGATTAAGGATGTTTCTGGGATTACACCAAATCCGGAACCAGGCACACCCACAGATCCTGATCCAGGCACACCGGAAGATCCAACTAAAACATACGAGGGCGATACCAAATTGGATATCACAAACCTCTCGTCTTTGAAAAATATAGTAGTCAAAGGTGATTTAACCTTAACAGGAACTCCTTCAGAGACCTTTACAATTTCAGGTGTGACAGTGGAAGGGAATTTGGATGTTTCAAGTTTAGTCGGAACTAATTTCACCTTCACCGATATTGATGTAAAGGGAGAAACTATTTTTTAAGTAGAAAGCGGATATTATCAGTATGATAATATCCGCTATTAAAAAACTTTCACAGATTCTTAAAAAATTGTTAGGAGAGTGCTGAATGACTAAACGTTTGAAATCCTTATTTAAAGTTTCTTTAGTCTTAATGTTAATCTTGAGTTTTCTAGTTCCTGTTTCATATAGTAAGGAAGCGCAAGCGGAAATGATTTTAACAGTTGCGGATGCAATTGCCGATAACAGTTCAGGTAGTAAGGCTACTGTTGAAGGCTATATTGTTGGTTTTTACACAGATAAAGGTGCAATTAAAGAAGGATCAATTACAGATACCAATATAGCGATTGCAGATTCTCCTTCAGAAACTGATAAAAGCAAAATCATGCCGGTGGAATTATCAGCTGCATCTGGCTACAGACCAATCTTTGGCTTGAAATCAAACCCTAGTTATCTAGGGAAAAAGGTTCGAATATCTGGCTCACTTATAAAGTATTTTAGTGTGCCAGGATTGAAAACTCCAACATTAATTGAAATCCTTGATGATGAACCGAGCGAAGATACACCAGTAAAAGGAACGGTTAAAGAAGTTCGAGAAATGAAACAAGGATCTTTAGCATCAACAAAGGGTATTGTTACCGCTGTATTTGGAGGCTCAAATGATACCGTCTATATCCAGGATGAAACAGCAGGAATAGTCCTTTATGGTCCAAGTCTAGGGCTGAAAGAAGGGGATGAAGTAGACGTAACAGGAAAATTAACCGAGTATTCAGGTTTGTTGGAACTGGCTGTTACGAAAGGTGATATAAAAGTAATAAAAGAAAATGTGGCTGTTCCAGAAGCCGAGTTAATAAAAGCAGCAGATTTAAAAGAGGAAAAAGAAGCTTCATTGCTTAAGTTAAAAGGAGTCACCATTGTATCCCTTAGCAGTTCAAATTATACGGCTAAAGATGAAGATGGAACGACTTTCATCATTCGTACAACAAATCCAACACTGCTTTCCGTTGGGAAAAGGTATGATTTCGTATCAGGGGTATTGGGGGCTTTCGGAAGCACATATCAATTACTTCCAAGAAGTGCGGATGACATTGTAGAAGATGTAAACAAAGTCCAATCTGTTACAGCCGACCCTGCAGCAGGGTTTATTAAGGCAGGGGAAAAGGTTACTTTATCTACAGGAACGGAAGGGGCAACGATTCACTACACCACAGATGAAAGCGAACCGACGAGTACTAGTGATATTTTCACCCAACCGATTGAAATTCAAAAAAATATGGTGATAAAGGCGAAAGCACTTAAGGAAGGCTTGACGGATAGCGAGGTATCTACATTCTCTTATACGATTCAAGATGGAGAAGTGAGAATTCATGATATTCAAGGTGAAGGACATTCCTCTCCGTATGATGGCTCGAATGTTAATGATATTGAAGGGATTGTTACGTATGTTTCAGGAACTTCAGAGTTTTATATTCAAGATCAAAAACCAGATAATAATATCAAAACATCTGAAGGAATACTCGTTTATAAGTCAGGACATAACGTAAAGATAGGTGACGTTGTAAAAGTAAACGGTCAAGTGAAAGAATATTATGTAGGTAATGCGCAAGGGACGGACTTACCTGTAACTGAAATCGCAGCTTCCTCCATTACTCCACTTTCAACGGGTAACGAACTGCCGGCACCGATAGTAATCGGAAAAGATCGCATTCCACCTACTGAAACAATCGATAGCGATAGTTTTGCCCAATTTAATCCTGACAAAGATGGAATCGACTTTTACGAAAGTATAGAAGGCATGTTTGTAGAAATTCAAAATCCAAAAGTAGTATCTCCACAATACTCTGGTAAACTTGTAGTCATCCCTAAACAACTAGAAAGCAATACGAATGCAGGTGGAGTAAAATTAACGGCAACAGATGGAAATCCAGAAAGGATTCACATTGATGTGAATTCTAGTTTACAAGCAAAAGCAGGCGATTATTTTGAGGGTTCTATAACAGGTGTAATGGGCTATGCAAGTAGCAATTATAAACTGTTAACGGATAAAAGTAAGTTACCAGAATTAATAGCTGGAAAAACGGTTCAAGAAACCACTTTGTTACCAGAAGACGATAGTAAATTATCGATAGCCTCTTATAATATTGAAAACTTTTCAATGGCTACGGGTACAGAAAAGGTAGAAAGAATAGTGAATTCCATTATTAAAAATATGAAAACGCCAGATATCATCGGTTTAGTCGAAGTACAAGATGATAATGGTGCAACGGATAACGGTGTTACAACGGCTGAGGGATCAGCAAAAGTGTTAATTGATAAAATCAAAGCACTTGGTGGACCAGAGTATAGGTATACAGAAGTTGCTCCAATTAACAATCAAGATGGAGGTCAACCAGGAGGGAATATTCGTCCAGGTTTCTTATATAATCCTTCCCGAGTGACATTAGTTGAAGGAAAGAAGGGCTCAGCAACAGAAGCTGTTAAGTATAAGGAGGGCAAGTTAACTTTAAATCCAGGGTTGGTTGATCCAACGAATGGAGCTTTTAGTTCAAGTAGGAAGCCTTTAGCTGCTCAGTTTGAATTTAATGGTGAGAATGTTGTAGTTGTGGCTAACCATTTTAATTCTAAAAGTGGAGATCATTCCTTATTCGGTAGCACTCAACCACCAGTATTCTCAAGTGAAGTGCAAAGAAATAAAATTGCAACGGTAGTGAATGGTTTTGTTAAAGATATTAAAAGTGAAAATCCGAAAGCCAATGTCGTGGTACTAGGAGATTTAAATGATTATGAATTTTCCAATCCATTAGCCAAATTAAAAGGTAATGAATTAACCAATATGATTGATGAAGTACCTTTTGAAAAACGCTATACGTATTCGTTTGAAGGAAACTCCCAAGTACTCGATCATATCCTTGTATCCAACAATATGGCAGAATCCACAAAGGTGGACATCGTTCATATTAACTCCTCTTTCATGGAAACACATGGACGGGCAAGCGATCATGATCCTGTATTGATTCAGACGGACTTAACGGCGTCAGGAACCGTAGAGCCTATCGTTCCGGAAAAGACGTATCAGTTATCAAAGTTCAACACAAAGAAACTTACGATTGCTTCACCGAGCGTCTTGATTGATCTTGATGGAGACTCTACCATCCAAGAGGGCATCTTCATCAAGAGTGCCTATGCCAAACTGCAGGGTTCAGGTTTGAAAAATACAAAAGTGATCCTTGAGCCGACCAAAGCAGGCGCGATTATTGATTTCGGTGGCGCTAAGGTCAAAGAAGTCATCATCGAAAATGCGAACATCAAAGAAATCAGAGGCGCTGAAAATGTTCAGAAATGGTCTGCTGAAGACGGCGTCGATACAACGGGCATCAAATTCTTGAATGCAAAAGGGGAAGCGATTGTTTCTCCTTTCGCTTCTAAGGAAAATAAAGCTCCAACTGTAAAGAAGAAAATAGAAAATGTAGATGTGAAAGTGGGTTCGACGGTCACTCTTAATCTACGTGAATACTTTGAAGATCCAGATAATGATCCACTAACCTTTGAGTCTACGATTGGTACAATAGCTGGCTCAACGTTGACTCTTCCTACTGATAAAGTGGGAGATTATCTTGTCGCTGTAACAGCTAAGGACAAGTCTTCAGAAGTGATTGCTCGTTTCAGCCTGAAAGTATCAGAGGATAAACAAATCGAAGCATATTATGAGAAAGCGTCCGGAAAAACGGGTAAGGAATTGAAAGCGACGCTCCACACCATCATCAAAAGCCAGACAAAGTTGACGTATGCTCAAGTATGGGATGGCATTAAGGATGCAGATGAAGATCCAAAGAATTCTAAGAATGTCATCTTGCTGTACTCTGGAAAATCCATTTCGAAATCTTCAAATGGAGGGAATGTGGGTCAGTGGAATCGTGAGCATGTATGGGCAAAATCCCATGGGAATTTTGGGACAAGCGTAGGTCCGGGGACAGATCTTCATCACCTTCGTCCGGAAGATGTGCAAGTGAATAGTAAACGAGGACATCTGGACTTCGACAATGGAGGACAGGCATATAGCGGCTGTGATTGTAAGGTTGATTCGGATTCATGGGAGCCACCTGACAATGTTAAAGGCGATGTCGCCCGCATGTTGTTTTATATGGCCGTTCGCTATGAAGGAAACGGTGAGCTTGACTTGGAACTTTCCGATACGGTCAATACGTATCCAAAGCCGCTTCATGGAAAGTTATCAACGCTTTTGAAGTGGAATGAACTTGATCCAGTTGATGAATTTGAGAGCAACCGCAATGATGTCATTTATGAAAAATGGCAGCACAATCGTAATCCATTCATCGACCATCCTGAATGGGCCAACGAGATTTGGGGTCCGGCCAAGGATTTGAAAAAAGCGAGTTAGTTCTTAAAAAGTAGAAAACGACGAAAAGAGCATGGATACAACCATGCTCTTTTCGTCGTTATAAAACTACTAGATTATTAGTCTACTATCGTCACTTTGACTTGTTTTTTACCCCAGATTAAAGCATCCGATTGTTTAGGGATGAATACATCGATCTTATTCCCTTTGATCGCTCCCCCAGTATCCACTGCGAGTGCTTTTCCGTAGCCTTCCACTTCCACTGTAGAACCTAATGGAATCACACTTGGATCGACAGCAATTACTCTTGCATCATCATATTTCTTCAGATTGACACCCATTCTTGTAATTCCTGAGCACCCTTCACAGCTAGCCGTGTAAGCGGTACTTGAAACCGTCAAAGTCTTCGAAGAGTTACTAACTAAATTGGCTTTCGTTTCAAGCTTACTCATGGTTTTTGCCCCGGCGATTCCGTCGGCGGTCAATCCTTTTTGTTTTTGAAAGGTGGAGACAGCTTGTTTTGTACCGCTGCCGAATATCCCATCAACCGTCGATGTGTATACATCCCACACCTTCAATAATTTTTGCAAATCGGCCACATGCTTACCGATATCCCCGGTACGCAATACTTGTATTTTTTGATTCGTTTGTAATCCTGCTATTCCATCGGCTTTCAGGTTCGACTTTTTCTGAAATTCCTTTACGGATTCTTTTGTAATGGAACCGTAGTACCCGGTTGCCTCATGATAGGGATAGACCCCTTTTGTCAGCAATGATTCTTGTAACTCTTTTACATCACTATGGCTTGTACCTTGCGATAGCGTTCGATCTCCAAGGGCAGCTTCACCTTTAGTCGGCATCGCTAATCCTATCATGAATATCGAAGCCGTGATGATTATGCATATAATGTTCTTCATGTTTGTCCTCCTTGTTGTATCTGCACGTATACAATTCGTTTGGTTAACGATTCTTACGTGCAGGGAAAGGAAAAACACAGCAAAGGGACCAAAGAACTGTTAATACATGTAACGGAATCTGAGAAAACGGGGAGGTTCGATGTGATTACAAATCCCTTGTTTCAGGGGATTTGGGTGTTTTTTACATGTGTTTTCAAGACCACATATGTAATGGTTCGTTCATATAGAGTTCATATTTGTGCTTTATAATGATAGTGAAATAAACTTTTAAATGGAATGGGGGATAAACGAATGTTTTCTACAGCCATGGGCTGGTTCAGGTTCGTCACAATCATAGAAGGAATCTCCTATGTCCTATTACTCGGAGTGGGTCTACCAACTAAATTCATCATGGGTAATGAGGAGATTACGAGAATATTAGGCAGCATACACGGAGGACTTTTCATCGCATTTGGACTATTACTATTATATGTAGGCTTGAGAAAGAAATGGTCCTTTTTCAAAATGGCCCTAATCTTCATCGCATCCTTCATTCCTATAGGGAACTTCGTGATCGATCGAAAAGTATTGAAACAAGCTTAAATCCAAAAGGGACGTGCCGATTAACTAGGCGCGTCCCTTTTTAAATCAACGACAGAGCATTAGACTGATAAATTCCCTTTTTTGACCGATAAAAGGGGAGTTAGACCGATAAATAGGCAAGTTTGACCGATAAAACCGCCAAACTGACCGATAAATGAATGAAATGAAGAATCCGTTAGCAAACAGTTTTTATTTTTCACTTCCACGAGACCATATCACTACTGGAATTAGTAATAAGGATAAAATTCCTCCAATCAATGATAATGTTAGATAACTTGAACCTGCCACAATCATTCCAGACGATGCTCCGCCAGCAGCTCCTGACAACGCAATCAAAACATCCACTGAACCTTGTGTTTTAGCCCTTGTGGAAGTTTTAGTTGAATCAACAATAAGTGCAGTCCCACTTATCAATCCAAAATTCCATCCTAATCCAAGTAAAGAAAGAGCAATTATTAGAAGAACTATGGAATCTCCTGGTGCAAATGCTGATAGTAAACCTGCCAGAAGCAACGTAGTTCCTGAAGCAATAGCCATCGTAGTACGCCCCAACTTATCAACCAGAAAACCTGTAATCAGGGAAGGGAGATACATGGCACCTATATGAAAACCGATAACAAGACCTACTGCACCCAAGCTATGTCCATGATGTCTCATATGAACGGGTGTCATTGTCATAATAGCCACCATTACAATTTGAGTAAGAACCATAATCGTTGCCCCAACCATTATGCCCTTTTTGTTTTCTGTATGTACAGTTGCTGCCAAATGTCCTTTATCACTAGGCTCTTGGTTCGTTGCTTCTATCATTCTTGCTATAACGAGTGGATCTGGACGAAGCATGATGAAAAGGACAACACCTGCTAAGATATAGGCTGCTGCTGCTAAAATAAAAGGACCAGCAAGAGAGGGAACACCTATGGATAGAGCGAAATTCCCCATCACATTGACTAAATTCGGACCTGCCACGGCACCGAATGTTGTAAAAACCATTGTCATACTAATAGCAGTCGCTCGCTGTTTACTATTCGCTAAGTCCGTACCAGCATAACGAGCCTGTAAATTAGTTGCTGTTCCCGCACCATAAACAAGCAGGGAAGGGAATAAAAGGTATGCGCTATTTATGATTGCTGCAATGATGACGCCTATTGCTCCAAGTCCACCGACGATAAAACCCGCCGACAGACCTGTACGACGCCCATAACGTTGAGAAAGTTTCCCTACAAGTAATGCTGCTAAGGCTGACCCTAAAGTGAGTATAGCTGAAGGGAGTCCAGCGAAAGCTTCTGTGCCGAGCATTTGCTGTGCAAGTAGTGCCCCCACAGTTACTCCGGCGGCTAACCCTGCACCACCAAAGATTTGTGAAATACTTACAACAAATAATGTACGCTTGTATAACGACTTTTGTTTTTCTGGCGAACGAATGTAACTTTGTAACATAGCTGTTTGTTCGTCTAACGCTTTTGCACTTTCTTTCTGAAACACGATCTAACCTCCTTTTCTAGAAATTATATGATTTGTGCCATTTATAAAACAATTATAGAACTTTTTTTGCTTTATGCCATTAGTCATTTACTATTAATCAACCTTTTAAAAAATTTAGTTGGAAACTGCATACGTTCAAGCTGGTATACCAAAAAAAAAACTGCTAGTTCTCACTAGCAGCCTTACATTTAACAGCAACCACCTGCACCACTATTACATACCCCGGTTTCAGGGAGGCTTAGTTCAACACGCTTCGCACTTTCTTCATCCCCAGCTAAAAAGGCTACAACCGAGCGAACTTGTTCATAGCCGGTTGCCATTAAGAAGGTTGGAGCCCGACCATAGCTTTTCGCACCTACGACATAAAAGCCTTGCTCTGGCTGACGTAAAGTGGTTTCACCATGCGCCTCGACGGTTCCACAGCTATGCTCATTTGGATCGATGAGAGAAGCGAGTGCCGTCACACTTTCTGTTGTGGGATCAATCGTTAACCGAAGCTCTCCGTTTATCGTATAATCCGGCCGACTGCCTGTATTGACGACTAGGCGGTCAAAACCTTCTAAAACGATATCTTCGCCACGCTGTGTACCCATGATTGAAATGTTATCCGTTCCTTTTAAAGAGGAAATGAAGAACGGGGTGACCACGTTAATTTTTCCTTCATCCACAAGCTGACGAATACGCGAACCCAATGCTCCACGTGCCATCAGTTCATCATTTTGCTCTCCACCATATGCCATTTCGACGTTCTCTTTGCGTAAAATCCATGTAATGTCCGTGTCAGGAGATTGTTTCTTCAACTCCGCCAGGTTTAGCAATGAATTAATGGCTGAATGCCCACCACCAATAACAGCGACCTTTTTATTTGTATAAAGCGAAGCGTTTACGGCTACATTCGGAATGTGATAATCGATTCGTTCGGCCAATGCTTTTTCAGAAGGAAGCCAGACGCCGTTTCCTTGTGCAGGATTTGGATTTCCCCAAGTCCCTGTTGCATCTAGCACTGCACGGGCTTGGAATGTCTTCAGTTCACCTTCTACCTCCGTATAAATGACAAACGGCTGATCGTTACGAGCCTTTGATTTCATCTTGTCATGATTCTGGCGGGTAAGGGCGATCACAGGATGATTGGTATAAATGAACGGCTTGATTTGTTCCAGTTCAGCCAAAGGTTTTAAATATAAGTCGATTAATTCGTTGCCTGTTGGGATTTCTTCGCCATTTGGTTCCTGCCAGTCCGTTTGTTGGAGTAGCGTTTTGGCTGCGGCGT
Organism: Peribacillus sp. NPDC097224; assembly: GCF_044761985.1. Classification (NCBI taxonomy): domain Bacteria; kingdom Bacillati; phylum Bacillota; class Bacilli; order Caryophanales; family Bacillaceae; genus Peribacillus; species Peribacillus sp. NPDC097224. The sequence continues at coordinate 184,719 of NZ_JBIWDK010000008.1, forward strand.
CGATGTTATATTGCCAAGGGGAGAATAGTCTTACATGTCCCCATGAACGAACGCTTGCCGCTACTTCAAGGCCTGCTTCCAACAGGAGAAAGGGCTGTTTTCGTGCAGCCAGTTGAGCAGCGGCAGCTAACCCAACAGGACCTGCCCCGATAATGGCTACCGGTAAAGTTGATTCCGGCGTGCAACAACCTGTCGAAGGTTCACAACAGGCCTGCTGATTTAAGATTTTAAATGTTTTCATGATAATAGCACTCCTTAAATAAGAATTTACTTATATAGTGATTGAAATAAAAGAGTAGCACCAGTCTACTTATTTATTTCCTCTTCAATTTGATGTAAAGCCAGTTTATAGTGTGTTCTCGTTTGAGCTCCGTAATGATTTAAATCACCTTTGAAAAAATCTGTTTCCATCATCTGACGCATTTCTTCAAATGAAGAAGTTCTAGTTGCTAAAATAAGTTTCATATACGCATGGAAATATTCTTTGCTTAAAGCTCCTGAATGATGGACACGCATATCAGCAACTTGTTGGGGTAAAGCCTTGTAACACTAAACCCATTTCACCATTTTCTTCTTCCGCATGAATTGTTACACCTTCTAATTGTGCTTTCACTTGTGGATCAACGGCTACTTGGATTCCCTCGACAAATGCGACCTCGTCTGTAGGTTGTGCGTCATCTAATCCAACGCCAAGATTCACTCCACAACAACCGGCAATCCCGTAAAATCGAAGTGTTTTCACTTCTGAACCCTCAATGGCTTGTGTTAAGTAGTTTTTTCCTTCAACGGACATTTTCATTATGCTTGCTCCTTTGCAAATTGTTCAATGCGTACACCAATCGCATCACGCACTTGTTGGAATACTTGCCATTTTTCCTCGTCTGTTCCTGTTGCCTTTGCAGGATCCGGGAAACCCCAATGTTCCCTTTTTACGTGTGGCGGGGTGACGGGGCAGTGTTCATCCGCATGCCCACAAAGCGTGACCACAAGCGTTGCACTGTCTAAGATCTCTTTATCAATGACATCCGATGTATGCGATGTAATATCAATACCTACCTCATGCATGGCCTTGACGGCACGAGGATTTAAGCCGTGTGCTTCAAGTCCGGCACTTAAAACGTTCCACTCGCTAGGTAACAACTTCTTAGCCCAACCTTCAGCCATTTGACTACGGCACGAGTTACCCGTGCACAAAAAATATAGCGTGTTCGTCATGATGAATCCCCCTATAACTTGATTGTTTTAAAGTATTTCTTTTGCCAATGTAAAGCCACACTTACAAGCCCAATCAAGACCGGAACTTCTACAAGGGGCCCTATGACGGCAGCAAATGCTGCATCGGAATGAAGACCAAACACGGCAATCGCCACGGCAATGGCTAGCTCAAAGTTATTACTGGCGGCTGTAAAAGAGAGGGCAGCCGTTACCGGATAACCTGCACCTGCCTTGCGTGAAGCAAAGAAGGATACCACAAACATGATGATGAAGTAGATGAATAACGGAATGGCAATCCGCAGTGCGTCAAAAGGTAGCTCAACGATTTGATCCCCTTTTAGTGCAAACATCATCACGATCGTAAACAATAGGGCAAGAAGGGTGAATGGTGAAATCTTCGGTAAAAACTTTTCTTCGTATACTTTCTCTCCCACCGTTTTGAGCCCGATAAAACGTGTTAACATGCCTGCTGCAAACGGAATTCCTAAGTAAATGAGCACACTCTTGGTAATCTCCCAAACGGATATCGCCACATTGAATGTATCCAAACCAAACCAGCTAGGCATTACATTTAAAAATAGCCAGGCAAATACAGGGTACATGAAAATTTGAAAGATTGAGTTAAACGCCACTAGGCCAGCTACATATTCCCTGTCGCCTTTTGCAAGGTCATTCCACACAATGACCATGGCAATACAACGAGCCAGACCAATCATAATGAGTCCGGCCATATATTCCGGGTAGTCATGCAGGAAGATAATCGCTAAGAAGAACATTAAAAATGGACCAAGTAGCCAGTTTTGAAAAAGTGAGAGAGCTAAGACTTTTACGTCTTTAAACACTCGCCACATTTCTTCATATTTCACTTTCGCTAATGGGGGATACAACATAATGATGAGACCGATGGCAATGGGGATACTCGTCGTACCCACACTTGCGACATCCAGTAGTTCCTTGAAATTCGGAAGAAGTAAACTAATGGCAATCCCAACAGCCATCGCTACAAAAATCCATACCGTTAAATAACGATCCAAAAAGGAAAGCTGTTTGGTTAAAGGCTGTTCACTCATGACGAAACATCACATTCAGATCCGCACTGACATGTATCTTGCTTCTCTATTTGAGCGAGTACCGTCTGCATAAGGGGCGTTTGTTCCTCCACTAGCCGATAATGTTTCCATGTGCCGACTTTGCGGGCCACAATAATTCCGGCTTCCTCCAGCTTCTTTAACTGCTGGCTTACGGCAGGCTGCGATAAACCAAGCACATCGACTAAATCACATACACATACCTCTCCGCCTTTCAAACATGAAAGGAGGGTAAGGCGATTCCTATCTGCTACTGCTTTCAATTGCTTCTCAAGTAAAAGAAAATCCATTTCATCACCTCTGAATATTAATATATAAGAATATACTTATATTATGACTTTTTAGCTCAAATTGCAAACGTAAAAAAAGATACAAATAATGTATCTTCAAATGGTTCTCTCCTTATCAAGCAGGAATTTTAACATTTCCTGTAATGGATGTATCAACTAAAGCAAGAACAAAGCATGGAAAAAGTGATGATAGGAATGGAGCCAACCGCACGATTGGCTAGGTGTAGCACACATTCTATTTGTTACAGTTAATCCGTGAAAGGCAAGGAATCCTATTGTCGGTGAAGCTTCAACAATTTCATTGTCGTCTCTTCTATTTTGTTGTCATTCTTGATTATCTGAATGACTTCCCCTTGTTTCATAAATAGTATAATATTGCCCGTCTCGGCTGCTACATCCATCATATGGGTAGAAAAAACAATGATTGTACCATTTTTTTTAATTTGATTAAGGATTTCAATGAACTGGTTTACCCAGTAGGGATCCAATCCATTTGTCGGCTCATCCAGTAGCAAAACATTCGGTTTGGCTAAAATGGATTGTCCGAATAATAAGCGCTGCCTCATGCCCTTAGACAAACTTTTCACTAGTTCACGTTTCTTATCAACAAGGCCTATCAAATCGATTACTTCATTAATCCTATCGCTTTTCACCTTCCGTAAAGATCCATAAAAACTAAGGAACTCTTCAACCGTCATCATTTCCTGGGCTTGGAAATCATCAGGCATGAACCCGATTTCGCTTAAATAGTTCTCGCGTTCATAGTTCATTACTCTTCCATTAATAGAAGTTGTACCACTTGATGGATAAAGAATGCCCGCAATTATTTGCAATAATGTACTTTTGCCAGCACCATTTCCACCGCATAAGACGACACAAGTTCCCTCCGTTACTTCAAAAGAACATGGATATAATGCCGTCTTTTTCTTATAAACCTTCGAGACACCGTCCACTTTTAATCCTGTCATCGCCGTTTCCTCCATTCCAGCATGAGCATCGAAAATAATAATGTCAGTGACAAAAATCCAATGACATATAATATATAGGTAATGATTCCGAAAGGAGAGTCCAAGAAAGTCATAAGTGAATCATAGGCTTGACCAAAAACTGCCCCTGCATCAAGTGACAGAACAAAGGACACCCGAATGATTTCAGCGGGATTGGCAAATAAGAAGAATTTCATCATGGGGGCAATCCAAGGATAAGGGAGCACACCTAAGATACCAATCAATGCAGTCGGCCAAATCATGATTAGAAAAAACCAGATAATGACGGAAATTGATAACGCCTGCCACCTTGTCGATACGATACACCCTATGGTTATGCCAAGGATGAGAAAGAAAAAAATAAGAGTAATAGAGAAAAAGTAAATAGATAAAAGCCAATCACCGGAAAAAATGCTCCCACTCACTAGCCCTATTGCCAAGCTAATCCCATAACTGAACGTAAATACGATCACTTGAGCCGTGAATTGACCACCTATTTTCCCCACTATGTATGACAATGTAAATAACGGATAGGTATTCAACAACCGCCATTGTCCATTCTCCATCTCATTGGCGATTGCAAAGGAACCAATGATTAACATGAAAAGTGGAATGATATATAATGCGACATTGACTATAGTACCAGTCGTATTGGTATAACCAGTTAAGGAGGGGGAGCTGCTTTGTAATAAAAATAAGAGAGACAATACAGCGACCCACAAGCCAAGAAAAGAATAATACGATCGCTGTCGAACTGTCATGCGCAGTTCAGATAACCAAATATTCCACATCTTCATTCCTCTTTTCGAACATTCTTCGGCCATCTCACAAATTATCTCAAAATAGAACGATCAGAAACCCGATAAAGTAAAAGGAGCCGCCCGAAAACGGAGCGGACCCCTATTCTCTTAATGAAAATCATCACATATGACTATCCTCTTCACCGTCAGAATGTGAATGTTTCTTCATTTTTTGTTTCTTCATCATTTCATGGTTTTGCTCCCAACCATAGTCAGCTAAATCGTTTGCAGACATTAGCTGACTGCCTTCATTTTCAGTGGCAAACTCTTCAGCTGAAGCTTTATCTTTAAACGATACTACATTATAGGCCATTGGTGTTTTAACCGATGGATTGTATACATACGTTGCATCTTTTCCTAAAATCCATTCTTTATCGTTGTAGTCACGGACAAATTGAGCATCCATTTGTTTGTTTTCATTAGCATGAATCCAATCATACATACAGCCTATATCATCAAAAACCATGGATTTACCATTTTCTAAAATAATTTGGGTAGCATGTTGATCGTTAACAACGGCCATATTACATGTTTCACAAGTGTCCGTCGCTTCATTAATGGCAACAGGTTTTACCTCATCATTTCCACATGCTGTAATACTCATCATGATTCCTACCAACGCAAGGAAACTAAATAGTTTTTTCTTCATCGTCTTTTCCTCCCAAATATAAATAAACTACAACTGGCTACTATCATCACTGCACTCATACACCATAAAATCAAACGAGATGATTGTTCTTTTTCTACTTCCATGGTCATGTCCATAAGAGGGGCTGAATCTATTAACAACTGTTCATATGGACTTTTCAACATATTTTGTAACATGATAATTCCTGGTGCTTGAAAAAACAGTTGATATTCCGGAACATCCGCCGTTAAGGTAAGAAAATATGGGTCGGCTGTATAGACAATATCGCTCTCGCCATTTCCGTTTACATCAACTTTGCTAGCAGCGTCCCAATAATTACCGTTCAATTGATTCTTTGAGCTTTCTATTGCCTGGGCATCGTTGACGTTTCCAACGAATGTATTATTTACTGCGTTGTTTCCATTCGATTTTAAAAACTGTACTCCAGTAAAATTGTCCATGATCTTATTGAATTCCAATCGGTTGTTCTCAGCTTTTTCGATAAAAATGCCTACTCGATTGGAAATGAACTCATTTCCGGTCACCTCAGTATCAGAAGCCAAGTATAGTAACAGTCCTTGAGCATTCACACTATTATTATTAGAAGAAAATTGATTATTATGAACGACTGTGCGTTTTGATTCCATTAACTCCGTGCCTGTTGTATTTAATCTAGATACATTTTCTTCAAGTATATTATCGTCGGAGAACATGAGATGCATACCATAACGGGATTTCTGGATGTTATTCCCACGTAAGGTGTTCTCGTTGCTTTGCTCTAAATAAATTCCGTCAGAAACATTCGTGATCTTAAGGTTCTTAAACTTATTTCGGTTTGATTTCCATAAATCGATTCCATTCCCTCGATTTATGCCCATAATCTCGCTGTCTTGGATTGTCACGTCATTTGCATTGTCGAGCCTAATCCCTAAATGCCTCGTCTCAATGTTTAGTTTTTCCAGATTATGATGAGACCCCGTAACATAAATAGCTGTGTCTTCTTTATCACTCCCACAATGTTCCACCATCATATTTTTTAGAGTAACACCCTTGTTGAGAATGGTAACTACCGGTTTATCCTCACAAGAGCGAAGAAGGACTTTACCTGTTCCTTCTAGGGTTACTGGCTTGGAGATTATTACTGTCTCCTCATACTCTCCCTCCTCTATTTTAATCGTGGCACCGTTTGGAGCTTCAACAATTTTAGATTGTAAAGTGCCTGTGGCTTCTGATACAGCTGGCAAGCAAAATGATAATAAGAGGAGAAACAAGATATAATACATTATTTTCACTTCTTTAGTCTCCTCGCTTTCGAATGGATTCACACTTTAGTCTAGCTAATAAATGTATAAATTTAATGAGGATACCAACCATGCTCATGGTGTACAGACAACATTTCCTTGAAGTGTAAATGTTCATAACATTAGTATAGACAGAATGAAAAGATTAAATAATATGATGATCATTCTATTGAAAGAGAAGGCAAGAGAAGGAATTCGAGGAATCTTAGAAGAATTGAAGACTTTCTTATTATAGGAGAAGGGAAAAATGGAGAAGAAGCGATTAAACGTACCGAAGAATTAATGCCTGATATGATCCAAATGGATATTTAAATACCTGTAATGGATGGACTAAAAGCGACTAAAATTCAAACCATATGTGAAAATTGTAATGATTACGGTTTTAGAGGATATCATAAATTTATTTGATGCGTTAAAAAAAGGAGAGGAGTTTATGAGAAGTATAAACGAGTGGATATTGGTAATGACAGAAATGAAATTTACAAGGTATTCATCGATCATTCCTCCAACTAAAGCAGCTTGAAAGGACAAGCTGCTTAAATGTTATTTTCCGTTTTGGGCTGATGAAGCGGGGAGAACTCCTCTTGTAGTATGGAGTACATGTTAAGATCTTGATGTTTTCCTTTTGCGAAGATGCCTTTTCTCAAGGTTCCTTCAAATGACATACCTATTTTCTCCATCACCCGTGCGGATCCTGTATTCTCCACGAAACATCTTGCTTGAATTCGAACGACATTCATCCGGTTAAAGCCAAAGGCAATCACTTCATTGGCAGCTTCTGTCATGATTCCCTTTCCCCAATAATCTTGAGAAAGTACATAACCGATTTCGGCCACACGATGCCCGACCAGCCACGAGACAAAATCAATGGTTCCGATGATCTTCCTAGTCTCTTTATACTGGATTCCCCACGGAGCGACATGCTTATTCTCATATTGTGCCATGGCAAAGTCAATAAAATCTCTAGTATCAGCCAGTGTCTTATGGTTATCCCACGTGACGTATTTTGTCACTTCTTCATCAGAACCGTAAACATGAATATCTTCAGCATCTTCCCACGTTATTTTCCTCAGGATTAGTCGTTCCGTTTCTAAAGTAGGGAAATTTTCGAATGGATTCTCCATTTTATCACCTCTTTTTCTGTTAGTTATTACCATTGTATAGAAAATTCCAAAAAGATACAGAAAAAATAGCATTCAATGAAAGAATGCTACTTTACCATTGCTATTGCTATGAAATATTTCGTTCAAAATCTAAAACTTCTTAGGAAATTGCTTGATAATCCCTTTGGTTAAAACATCCGCCAATATAATAATATGGTCTTCTCCTTTATCAAAAGCAACAATTTCAGCGTCTGTGTCCTTTTTAAGTCGGGCACTCACTTGGTCTGTCAACAATTGCAGATGCATATATAACAGTTCCTTTAATTCTTCATTGCTCCAATTTGGATTGGCTTTGCTGAGAAAGAGGGCGATATCATCAGCGTTTTTATACCATTCCGTATTGTATTTCTTGAAGTTATTTTGGTTTCCGCTTTTTGCTGCCTCCACCACTTTTCCTGCTATAAGGATATGTTCCCTTAGCAGTTGGGCCAGCTTGTTACTGGCTTCCTCCCCATAATAGGGCTTAATGGCATTCCCGATATCATCCTGGTTTTGTAATAACCTTGCTAATACTTGTTCTTGGTCATCCAGGTCTGAGATGGCACTGACAATATAGCTTTTTGTCCAGATGATATGATCAATCCAAAGTTTCCGTAAAGCACTTTGTAGTTGAACCGACGTTTCTTCCATACATTGCCTCGAAGGATTTGCTTTACCTTTGGCTTCCGTATGTAGAGGAAAGAAAACTAAGGCGAATGACATAATCAATAACGTTACCTTCATGAACAGGTTTTTAATAAAAAACATCTCCTTTATTTAAGATGAAATACTGGCTTATTATTTGATGTAGTTCCAGTTTTTACTCCTAAGTCACCTGAAACTTATCCCATTCAATCAGTGATAAAGAGAAGGAAATCCCCCTTTAATAGAGAAATACATACAAAGGGGATGGTGAGATGTCAAACGATATTTCTTCTGAATATATTAGGGTGTTTAAATGGCGGTTTAAGGATATGAAATATACAGCGGATAAGGCGATGGAACAGCTTGATGAGGAGATGCTTTTTTGGTCACCGAATGAGCAATCCAATAGTATCGCCATCATCGTGAAGCATATGAGCGGGAATATGGTTTCACGGTGGACGGACTTTTTATATACAGATGGGGAGAAACAGTCCAGGGACCGAGATGCGGAATTCGAGCCTGCCATTACCAGTCGAAAAGAGTTAATCGAGGTTTGGGAAAAGGGATGGAATGTCCTTCATTATTCCTTGCATGCCATCAAGAAGGAACATCTGCTTCGAGACATATTCATTAGAAAAGAACCCCATACCTTGATTGAGGCCCTTGAGCGACAACTGTATCACTATTCCTACCATATCGGCCAGATCGTCTATATAGCCAAGCTGCAAAAGGGGGATGCCTGGAAAAGTTTGACCATCCCAAAACGAGTAAAAGGAGAGTTTTAATGAAATTTCAATCAAAGAAAGATTGGTGGACTTACCCTGTCTTCTTAGGGATAATCATCGCAGTCTTCATCCCGCTATTCACGGATCAAGACCTGACAAGTCTATATATAGGCGTGCCGGTAGCCGGTTTGATTCTTTGGATATGGTTTACGACCTATTATGTGATAGAGAGAAATAGTTTGGTCGTTCGGTCGGCATTCATTCATAAAATCATCCCGGTCTATGAAATCAGATCGATAAGAAGAACCTTTAATCCATTATCTTCGCCAGCGCTTTCACTCGACCGGTTGGAAATCCTATATGGGAATGGCAAAACGGTGCTTATTTCCCCGGAAAATCGTGAAAAGTTCCTTGAGGAATTAAAGAAATTGAATCCCTCGATTGTCATTGTCCTGAAGAAATAAAGGTCTTAAGGAATGAAAAATATGTGGGAGGCGAGAAAATGAAATTAGCTTTTTTATGTCATCCAGTCAAATATTTAAAAGGTTCATCCCGTTACTATCGGGAAGTGTTGGGATTTGAAGAAGCTTGGCAGGAAGGGGACCATACGGTTGCGTTAAAGCTTCCGGATAGTGATGTGCAGTTAATGCTTGGAAGATGATGAGGAAGGATTCTCGGCCGGTGGCGTTTTTATCGTGGATAGTGTAGACCGGTTTTACCATGAAAACAGCACATTGGATTTTGTGAAGGAACCATGTGATATTCCACCAGGTAGATACGCCATCTTTCAAGATCGCTCGGGAAACCTAATCCGCATCATCGATAAAACGAAGAGTTGAAGGGGAAGACACCCTTTTTATCCGACATAGCAGAGGAGAGCCAACCCATGATCAAAGGCCTGTATGAAGCACATTTACCTGTATCAAATCTTGCTCGATCCATCGAATTCTATGAACAACTGGAGTTAGAACTAGCCTATCAAAATGATACCTTAGCTTTCTTTTGGATTGAGAAGGGGCGTAGTTGGTTAGGGTTGTGGGAAACGGATAAAGTGCAAACCCCTTACCACCCTTCTCTGAGGCATGTTGCCTTACATGTGGACAAAAAAGATATTGAACATGCGAAAGAATGGCTGGGAGATAAGGGAATTCAGATAAAAACAGCTTTCGACTTTCCACCTGATAGGCAGCCGCTTATTCTACCTAATAACCCTCATGCCCACGCAGCCATCTATTTTCAAGATCCCGATGGTAACTCCCTTGAATTGATCACCCCTTTAAGATTGGATGTCGAAGAAGACTTTACCATGATGTCCCTGGAGGAATGGAGTAAAAGACGTAGGGTTTAATAAATGGGAGGCAGATGAAATGAATTGATTACATATAGGTATTGTGAAATCTTCCTATTCGATAACACGTTTTTCTATAGAGTAGGCTATAAATTAGATAGTGAAGGGGCGGATCGAATCTTATAGTTAATCCCCATTTCTCATATGATTATATAGCGTGATTTCCTTCAAATGCACTTAGACGGACTTCTGAATATCCATCAACTGAAACATTTTCTAACCTATAATCTTAAATTAAAATTCGAATTTCCTTTGTAGATTCACAAAAAGTCATTCAATATGCTGACTATAATTTTTTACGATTAAATACGAATGATTCTTATTCCACCTAAAAAGAGATAAAAGAGCCACACCTATTAAATATATCTAATAGATATGGCTCTTTTTTAAGTTTTTAAGGTATTACTTAATTAACCGTGATACCAGCCTGTTTTACAGTTAATATATACAAGTTGATGCCAATCACCTTTTCCATCGAATTGTATATACATATCATAATAACCTAGATCACTTTTTTCTAGTTTGGTTTTATCTTTTTTGCCAACATAATTTTTCTTAATCTCGTTAATTGTTTTTGTTTTTACTCCTGGTGACCATTTATATGGATCAGCAAAGTGGAGTTCGTGTGTTTTTACATAGCCGTATTTACCTTTGTATTTGATTTTTGACCAGCCATATTGTTCAGAAGAGGACAAGTTATCCTGATCCTTACCGATAGGTACGCCACCATATACTTTTACGATTGTCCCAACCTTAATTTTCCCCAATGTTTTATACGATGTTCCTGCTGAAGATTTTACAGAAAGGACTGTTGCTGCATAGGCTTTGTCATAGCTTGTGGTTTTAGCTTCGGTTGAATTGAATGATAAACATAATGTTAGTAAACAAACACTTGCAAAAATCGAGATAATTTTTTTCATTCTAACAACACTCCTAATCAGTTACATAGATTTATTTTATAGAATTTTTTTCCTTTTTTATCATATCATGCGTAGTTATATAATACTATGTTTTCAAAAATGGTTTTGAATAAGTAGTAATCTTAAAAAAGAACTTGGGGAATTTTCACCAAGCTCGGTTATTTAACTATCATTTTTTTTACTGTTCCTTGGAGAAACAAAGAAGGCGAAAGGCATCCGTAAAATAGAAATGAGAATGATTTAGGACCTTCAAACGTTCTTTCTTTATTAAATACTTGTAGCAACATTCTTTTAGAACATAGCCTAAAATAAAGAAGTACTTATAAACTAGATGGAAAATAAGTGGATATTATGATACGTTTATACTGGTGACTTATAGGTCAATTCAAAAAAAGGTAGGTATATTATGTCGGAAACAGTTCTTAAGGTTCAATCCTTGAAGAAGAAAATTGGGAAAAACGTCATTGTCGATGATGTGAGTTTTGAAATCAAAAGCAATGAAATATTCGGTTTGCTTGGTCCGAATGGAGCGGGGAAAACGACGATTATCCGGATGATCACGGGTCTTATTAATCGCACGGGCGGCAGTGTCATGATCAAGGGGCATGATCTTGATAAGGATTTTGAAGGGGCGATGAACCAACTAGGGGCCATTGTCGAAAATCCAGAGTTCTATAAATATATGACGGGCAGAAAGAACATCATGCATTATGCCCACATGTCACATAATAAGATTTCCCCTGAGCGAATCGAAGAAGTGATCAAGATCGTCAAATTGGAAGAGGCCATCGATAAAAAGGTGAAAACCTATTCATTGGGCATGCGTCAGCGTCTTGGTGTAGCACAGGCCATCTTACATAAACCTTCTTTATTGATTTTTGATGAACCGACCAATGGCTTGGATCCACAAGGAATACGTGAATTCCGTGACCACTTGAAGCTGCTGGCAAGTGAGGGAGTGGGCGTGTTGATTTCTTCGCATCTCCTTTCAGAAATGCAGTTAATGTGTGATACCTTTGCCATTATCGAAAAGGGTAAATTGATACATACGGAAGAAAAGAGAACAGAAGAAAAACAAGAGGACATTCATGAAGTGGCCTTTACGGTTAACGATGGGGAGCGGGCAAAAACGATTTTGCTAGAAGAGTTTCCTAGTCTTCCAGTGATCAAGCATAGTGCGGAATCCATTTCCGTATCAGCGACACGTGGACAGACGGCCCGTATAAATAGTAGTTTCATAAAGAATCAAATCGATGTCTATGAAATCGTGGTTACTAGAAAATCGCTAGAAGATAAGTTCTTTGAAATAACACAGCAGGGAATGAGGGAAACGGTATGATGTCCTTGATACGCAATGAATGGATGAAGATTTTTCAAAAAAAATCGAGCTATGTGTTTATCGGTTTCCTTCTATTAATGGTAATCGGCTCGGCGTTCATTGAAAGTAAACTGAATCCAGTCGATAAAGATGCAGACTGGAAGCAAGATGTGCGTGCAGATATAAAAGAGCAGGAAAAACAAATGAAAAGTCCGGAATTTGATGATGAAGACAAGGAATTCTTCAAGGAACAAATGGAAGTTAACGAACAACTTCTCAAGGAAAACATAAACCCAGACCTTCAAACGAACTGGACGTACATGGCGGAATGGACGACATCCATCACTTCATTCATTACTTTATTTGTCGTCATCGTTTGTAGTTCCCTCGTGTCTTCCGAGTTTTCGGATGGAACGATTAAGCAGTTGTTGATCAGGCCTTATAAACGTTGGAAGATCCTACTTTCCAAATACATTACTTCCCTATTATTTGCGGCACTATTACTTGTGATTTTACTCGCATTCAGCTATCTAATTGGTCTTTTATTCTTTGGAAGTGGTTCTTATACAGATAAAATCATGGATCCGACTTCTTTTGGATTCGCACCTGTTTTAGTTGGCGAATATGTTGTGAATATGATGGTCTATTGGATCCCTGGATTCTTGGTGATCACAGCCATCGCCTTCATGTTAAGCACATTATTTAAAAGCCAAGCCCTTGCGGTGGGGATTGCCATCTTCATTTTATTTGCTTCTTCTACGTTGACTGCGATCATTCAGTCATTTATTGAAAAAAATGAGTGGTTAAAATTTGTCTTATTTCCTCATCTCGATTTAAGAGGATATATTTCTGAAACGGTGAACATGTTCGAAGGGGCATCCCTTGGTTTCTCTATAGGTGTGCTTGCCGTCTATTATTTCCTATTCTTAGCGCTAACCTTTTTCTTCTTTCAAAAAAAGGATATTACGAATTGATGGTGTAATTCGTTGGAAAAGTCGAAATCCCTTTGGGGGTTTCGGTTTTTTTTTGAAAAGGAAGAGGTAGAAGATAGGTTTATAAAAGTAAAACCGTTCGCTTTACGGAACGGTTTTTGCAAAAATTACTCAATTACATCAAACCATAGAGAATCTGTATCGTCCACCTCGCCATTATAATTGATGGTGATTTCCTCCCCGGCCAATATATCAGCATATGCATAAAAGTCGATGGTCATCCGTTCTTCATTATTATCAAACCTGGCATTTGGGGTATAGGAATGATTAAATAAGGAACCATATCCTAGGGCAATCGCTGTATCATCGTCTCCCCAATAGAAGCAATGTTCAAATAGTGAGGTTTTCTTTAAGTATTTCCAGTCCTTTTTAGGCGAAACGACAACAGGGGATACCTCTAACAGTTCATCTTTTTTTATATCCCGTGTAGCGAAAATCCCGCGTCCATATTTTCCTGTGTTTTTCATGCAAATGGGTGCCACTGAGGAATCTCCTTTCTGCCAATCCTGATTCGTTTTCATGTGTTCCTTATCTAGGGTTTTTAGTTGTGTTTTTAAATAAGCATTCCGTTTGCGAATGAATTCAAAGATGAATTCAGGTTCTTGATCGAATACATCGATCTGCCCCTTCTTATAAGGATCGAGGAGGACATGGGGTCGTAACGCTTGATGGAGGGTGTGTACTTTATCTTCCATATAATCGACCGTGAATGTTGTTTCAAGAATTTCTTCTACTATATCTTTATAGCGTGTACGAAATTCAGGAATTTGTAAGAGAAGGGCGTTCAGGTGGTTTTTCTTTACTCCTTCAATAGGCACGTACGTGTGCTCCATGACCCCACCGCTCACTTTCCGTCCCCATGTTGCATCATAGTCCCAAGGAATGATTTCGAATAACCCCGTTTTACTATTGCGATATAAGGCATAGTTGTGGGTGAATCCATCGTTATTCATCGTACAAACGGCTGCAGCTAACCAGCGTAAGTAAGAATCAATATTTATTTGCCGTGCGACGACATCATGTAATTTGGGTAAAGGGGTCGTATTGATTTTGTGGATGAAATGATGAAGGAAAAGATCGTCTGACTCGATGCCATACACTCGTTTATAACCAGAAAGAAGCGATTGTTTTGGTTTTCCATCTCTCTCCAGGGCAAAGTTTGCATCATTGCCAACGGCGTAGTAGATGGGGCCGGAAGGAAGACCTCTTTTTTCTAAAAAACATTCATCCACGGATTCCAATTGTAAATAGACGCCCTTTAAGTCATCATTACGTGTTAAATTGATAGGCTGACTTCGTGGGGATAGCACTCCGAGGTCTTCGAAGAAATCTAGGGAAAGCTTATTCCGCATTAATGAGGGATCTCTATATTCAGCGTTCAGATGAATCTTTCGAGCACCATAGAATCTTTCGGGTTCGATGAAATCCACCCAATAGGACCGTTTCCGGAATTTCCGTGTATATGAGCCCCGATAGGCCATATCGATGTCATAGGTATTCTTACCAACCTTTAAATAGGCGGGGATGGGGGTGTTGCTCCAGACATTTTCCCGTAAATGATCCAAATCATTTTCTTCAATCGTCAAGAAATAAGAGGGAATAGGATAGCTCATACCATTACCTACCTTTTATACTAGTGTTAAGAAAGAAGCTTCAGCCTGATGAAGCGGCTACTAGTCACCAAGCTGAAGCAACCATCATTCATTTACCTATCTTCTATTTCTTCTCTTTTTCCTACATCCAGTCGTTGTATCTCCAGTGAAGAAATCGTCAGTGAAGGTATCTCCGGTAAATGGACTACCAGTAAACGTTCGGCCAGTGTACGTGCCACCAGTATACGTGTTGCCAGTGAATGTGCAGTCAGTGGACTTGTGTCCAGTGGACTTGCTACCAGTAGACTTATGACCCGTAGAATGTTTACCCTTTTTTCCTTTTTTTCCTTTTGGCATTCAAACCCCTCCTTTCAGAAGCTAATGGTATAGTATGCAGGGTCGTCCGAGCTTGAATGTGTTTTTGCAAAATCGGGCGAAAAATGATGAAGGGAAAGGATATTTGTCACATAACTAAGAATGGGGGCAGCTTGAAGTTACTATTAATTGACAGTGAGAATCATTATTGATTAAACTAGTTAATAGAGAATAGAGTGAAGGGGATGTGCACAATGTTCGTTCAAATGAAAAAAACAGTAGTAACAGAAGGCCATGCAGATCAAATCGTGCAAAAATTCAGTAGAGAAGGTTTGATTGAAAAGCAAGAAGGGTTCGTCGATCTAAGTGTATTGGTCAAAAAGGTGCGACGGGGCGATGAGGAAGTAATCATCATGATTCGCTGGGAATCAGAGGAATACTGGAAGCAGTGGGAGAAGAGCGACGCACACATTGCTGGACATAAAGCCAATCTTGGCAAGCCAAAGCCTGATTATATCGTCAGCTCAGAAGGCGGATTGTATGAAGTGAAAGCAGTGAAATCGACAGGAAAGTAAAATATGAGTCAGCCAGCATGTTTATGATGGCGGCTTTTTTTATATACGGGGCTACTCATGCATACTCCTTCCATGATAAGACACCCTATATCATGGAGGTGAATACCACATGGATCAATCAAATTTGAAAAAAGATGAAAAGCAAAAGCGTGAGGATAATTTAGTCGGCGGGGAAGACTTTACGACTCAACAGCTTTTGAACGGGATGAATGGCATCTCGGAAATCTATCGTCGTGATAATAGTGACGAAGACGAAAAAGAAACGACTGAATAAATAGGAATGTGTATGTAAGCATAGCTGAAAAGTTATGCTTATTTTTCTGTCTGTGGTCGAATAACTAAGGGCTGTGGTTGAATAAATCCTATTCGTGGTCGAATGAATCAAAAAAGTGAACGAATGCATCAAAAAATGAGGTCGAATGTCACTGAGCAGGATAAGTTCACTGCAGATATTTCGACTTTTTAAAACTGACCGATTGACCATTATCTATTTTTATTAGCATTTAGCAGGAAAAACCTCCTGTCACAGAGAAATCTAGGAGTACAGATGTGACGAAAAAGGAGTGGGTATGTTGAGCTTTTCCATTAATGAAGAAGACAAAATCATGGAGTTCCTCCTAGAAAAAAAGGATGATTTCGAGCAGCAAATTTTGGAAGAGGCAGTCAATGTTAGAGAAAAAATCGAGGAAATCCTGCTGGTTGGGAATGTGGACCTTCTGAATAATGCGCATAAGCTGGTTCGGTACATCGTGGAACAGAATGAGGCAGCCATCATTGCTTTTGCTGAACAAGAGGGAGAAGCGTGGGCCACGCACTCCTTGACTCTTTCATTCAAGTTGGAATGGGTTCAGGCCATTCGCAGAACGTTATGGAAATTCCTTTATGAATATGAACAATTACAAGATACATTCAATAATGTGGAAGTGTTTTTCGATTTAGAGAAGAAAGTGAATGAACAGGTCGACCAATTTCTTAAAGCGTTCTTCATTCGTTACTCGGATTATAAGGATCGGTTGATCTTATCGCAACAGAACTTGGTGGAGAACTTATCCGTCCCGATCATTCCAATTACCCCAAGTATCTGCATCCTGCCTTTGATTGGGGATATGGAAGAATCACGCATGTATATCATCGAGGAAAAAGTACTGATAGAGATAGGAAAACTAGGGATACAAGTTTTGATATTGGATTTATCAGGAATCGTCGATATGGAAATTTCCGTCCTTAGAAAGTTAATGAACATTCTGGATGGGACGGCGATGATGGGGTGTAAAGCGGTAATCACTGGCCTCCGTCCTGAGATCGTTACGAAAATGGTGAGATCTGGAGTGTGCTTTGGTAATAAAGCAGAAACGAAAGGAACGCTGCAGCAGGCGTTGCAAGATTATTTAATCGTATAAGATGAAGTGATCTCTCAATATCGGTTATATTTTGACCGGAATTACGGAGAAAAAACAAGTTCTACATGATGGAAATGCCGTTATCGATGGAGTCCAACGAGAGCTTGGAAATTAGAGACTGCCCAAGATAATGCTTGGCAGTCTCTTTATGCATTCCCCTACTTAATCAAGGAATACATATACGTATCGTGTGGGACTCCATTTTGATACATGTACTTTCGAAGGATCCCTTCCTCGACAAAGCCTGCCTTTTTTAATAACTGACTGGATTGGACATTTTCCGTAAACACCACCGCACCGATACGCGTCAGACCGAGCTCATTGAAACCGAAGGCCGTGATTTCTTTGAGCGCCTCTGTCATATACCCTTTATGCCAATGATCCGGATGGAGTTCATAGCCAACTTCGGCTCTTCTGTTTTTGGGAAGGTAGGCGTGAAATCCTATCGTTCCAATCAGTCCAGGTATCCCTTTTCTTTCGATTCCCCAACGAATGGCCCGTTTCTCTTTATAGTTCTCAGCAAATTTTTCAATGATTTCCCTTGCCTGTTCGATACTTTCAAACGAATCTTGCCCATAAAAACGTGTAAGGTCATCATTGGAAAAGCACTGGTAGATTTCTGGGCTATCGATTTCGGTAATTTCCCTTAAGGTCAGTCTTTCTGTCTCGAGTATCGGAAACATCTGTATCATCCCCTTCCATTCTTGTTATTCGACCTTGAGAAGAGGAATCCTGCCCTATACATGTTTTTCAGTTTCCCGGACAAGATATGCTTATCCTTTACTTAAAGGGGGGATTATCATGGGTAAAAAGCATCGTAATCGCATCAGTTCACCGAAGAAGAATAACCATATTCCAGAAGAAGCCATCATTGCCGAACATGAAGCACACGGTAAAGAGTATTCTGCGGAAAAACGTAAGAGAAGCAATCCTGGCCAGAGTCAAGACTAGAACAGAACCGCTTAGCCTTAAGGGCCGAGCGGTTTTTTTATGCTTGGGGTTAGAGTGATTCGCAATCGTCGATGCACAAAGTACTTTGTCTGCAGAAACGGTACATGTATGGAGTTATTGTTATTTAAAACATAATAAAAGTATAACGAAAACAAATCTAATATGTTGACAGAATAGGATGGATGATACAAAATATAATTATCTTGAAATAAAGATACATTATTTTAAAATAACTAAATGTAGGATAAATGAGGAGAATATATAATGAATGTATTAGTAGTGAAAGCAAACAACCGTCCGGCAACAGAAGGAATCTCAAGCAAAATGTACGAAACGTTCATGGCTTCATTAGAAGGCAAAGACGTAAATGTAACAACTTATGATGTGTTTGAAGAAGATACACCATACTTCGGTCAAGAAATTTTCAACGCGTTCGGCAAAGTGCAAACAGGCGGAGAGTTAACGGATGTGGAATCACGTCTTTTGGCTGCTAAACAAAAAGCAATGGACGCAATCACTGCAGCGGACGTAGTGGTATTCGCGTTCCCATTATGGAACTTAACAATCCCGGCTAAACTGCATACATTCATCGATTATGTCTTTGCGGCAGGATTTGCATTCAAATATGATGCAAATGGGAACATGGTTCAATTAATGACTGACAAAAAAGCGATCTTCCTAAACGCTCGCGGCGGAGTTTACTCAACACCGGAAGCGGCTCCGATGGAAATGGCTGTTAACTACATGCGCAACGTATTTGGCGGCATCTTCGGCATGGAAATCATCGATGAGGTCATCATCGAAGGTCACAATGCAATGTCTGATAAAGCACAAGAAATCATTTCTGCAGGGTTGGAAGAAGTAAAGGCTTCCGCACAACGCTTAGTAGAATTGGCTGTTAAAGCATAATAAAATATATGGGTAATATCAAAAAAGGCATTTGAGTTTCGATTCAAATGCCTTTTTTGAGTAATGGATGATGACAATTGGCTAGAAAACAGAAGGCCCTATTTTATGTTGTTTTTTTAGGAGTCAGGACAACGAACAAATGCGAGTTTCTACCAATTCTTAATAACTTATATGATTATCTAATCCAAACGGTATAATGATATAGGTATTTAGGTATATTTAAAAAACATGTACGAAGAAATGCGAGGGAATATTTTGAGTAATCAGATGACCAAGTGTAAAGCTTGCGGTAAGGAAATTGCAAAAGGAGTAAAGAAATGCGTTCATTGTGGAAAAGATCAACGTAATTTTTTTATGAGGCATAAAATTTTCACCGGTATTTTAGTAATCATCATCTTGGTGATTATCACTTCATTAGGCGGGAAAGATGATGATACCAAGGTAGAAAATGATAATAAAGTGGCAGAGCCAAATAAGGTAAAAGACGACAAAAAGGTAGAAGATGATAAGAAAGCACCAGATAATGTACCAAACGAACATAAGGCAGCATTAAAGAAAGCAGAAACGTATGCGGAAAACATGGATATGTCAAAAGCAGCGGTTTATGATCAATTGGTTTCAGAGCATGGAGAAAAATTCCCAGAAGAAGCGGCACAATATGCTATCGACAATATAGAAATTGACTGGAAAGAAAATGCGTTGAAGAAAGCAAAAACGTATGTGGATGAAATGGATATGTCAAAAGCAGCGGTTTATGATCAATTGGTTTCAGAGTATGGGGAAAAGTTTACCAAAGAAGAAGCTCAATATGCTGTGGATCATTTAGAATAATATTCACATGAAATACCAACAAAAAACGTTGAATCTGATTCAGCGTTTTTTTGTTGGATTTTTTAACGATAAACAATCAATAGAGGATGCCAGTTGAGTAAACAACGTGTGCATCGACTTAATCCCATGGTCGTGGGATTGATAAGGGATATGTTTTAAGGGTAGTTTAATTATATAGAGACAAATTTTTGATTTTATTACTAGAAAAAGCAATAATCATGGTGAAGGAAGGTGTTTATATGAAAAAATTAGAAGATAAAGTGGTCTTGATTACTGGTGGTGCTGGTGGAATCGGTGCTGGTATGGCTCATGCGATGGCGAAAGAGGGCGCAAACGTAGTCATTGTCGATGTGAATGAAGAAACAGGCAGGAAAGTGGAGGCCTCGTTGCAACAATACTCACCTAATTCGATGTTCATTCGATTCGATTTAACGAAGCATGATGAGTTAAAAGGGTTAGTGGACCAGGTTGTGGAGAAATACGGAAAGCTGAATGTGCTCGTTAATAATGCTCATGTATCGAGACAAATTCCCTTTATGGAAACGACTAGAGAGAATCTGGATTTATCATTCAATACCGGGTTTTATCCAACATTCTATTTAATGCAGGCGGCCGTTCCCCATCTAAAAGAAACGAAGGGAAATATTATCAACTTCGCTTCTGGGGCGGGGATTAAAGGGCAGCCGACACAAGCGGCCTATGCAGCGGCAAAAGAAGCGATTCGTGGTCTTACCCGTGTCACGGCCAATGAACTTGGCGGATTTGGAATCACCATCAATCTAATTTCTCCGATTGCCAACTCGGAAGGCGTGCAAGCTTGGGCCAAAGCGCATCCCGATATGTACGAAGGAATGCTGGCGGGTATTCCGGTGGGGCGCTTGGGTGATCCCGAGGAAGACATCGGTCGCGTGGCTGTATTTTTAGCTTCCGACGATAGTAAATATATTACTGGTCAAACGTTGATGGTAGACGGTGGATCCATCATGTTACATTAAAAGGTTCGGGCGCGTTGATTCTATCGACGCGCTTTTATCATGCTTCAATACGTTCCCCTACCCACTTCGTTCATTAAACTGGTTGTTTTTTAAATGAATTGTCTAATAATTATCCATATGTTACTATTTTTGTAGATATTTTACGTGTGGATTGTTTTCATCTACGGGTATTTTGTCTAAGTATGATGTTTCGTTCATTTGTAAGGGGGATGTTGGGGAATGGGGAAGAAGACGAAGAATAGGTGGTTGATTGCTGTTTCTGCAGTGGGAATTCACTTGTCGATTGGTTCGGTGTATGCTTGGAGCGTATTCACGAAGCCACTTGCAAGCGAATTCGGTTGGGATTTGACTGATATTAGCTTAACATTTAGTATTGCGATTTTGTTTCTTGGGTTATCGGCTGCATTTCTTGGTCATTTTGTTGAAAAATATGGACCTAGGAAAGCGGGGATTCTCTCGGCGATTTTTTTTGGTTTAGGTATTACGGGGTCCGGTGTAGCGATTCATCTGGAATCCTTGCCTCTCCTTTATATTTCTTATGGCGTTTTCGGTGGGATTGGGCTCGGTGTAGGCTACATAGCACCGGTATCGACCTTGGTGAAGTGGTTTCCAGATCGCAGGGGTCTAGCGACTGGCCTAGCCATTATGGGCTTTGGGTTTGCGGCACTGATTAACTCGCCAATCATCCAGGGTCTGATTGAATCGGTAGGAATTGCTACTACCTTTTTCATTCTTGGAACTGCTTATTTCATCATCATGATCGCTTCCTCTCTTTACTTGGAACCTCCAGAGAAAGGCTGGCTACCTGTGGGGTATAAAGAGAAAATCAAAACGGGCAAAGTGAAGGCATTGCAAGATCTTTCGCAGTTGACCGCTAACGAAGCAGTTAAAACAAAACGTTTTTATTATCTATGGATCATGCTGTTCATTAATATAACTTGTGGGATTGCCATCATTTCAGCTGCCTCCCCGCTTGCCCAGGAAAGTATTGGGTTAAGCGCCGCTGCTGCTGCGGCACTAGTGGGCGTGCTCGGTGCCTTCAATGGTCTTGGACGGATTGGCTGGGCATCTGTATCGGATTTTATTGGTCGCCCGAATACGTATACCATATTTTTCACGATACAGGTCATTGCCTTCCCGCTCTTGATCATTACGGATAACCCGGTTATCTATCAAATTTTATTAGCGATTATTTATACATGCTATGGTGGAGGATTCGCTTCCATTCCAGCGTATATCGGAGATTTGTTCGGTACGAAGCAGTTAGGTGCCATTCATGGATATATTCTAACGGCATGGGCAGCTGCTGGGCTCGTGGGTCCGATGTTTGCTTCATGGATCAGGGAAACAACCGGGAGTTACTCCCAAAGTTTAATCGTATTCACTGGTTTTTTCGCCGTTGCATTGATTGTTTCCTTATTGATTCGTCTGGACATAAACCGATTGAAAAAAATCCAGACGAACGAAAGCCAGGATATCAGTGTTTGATGGTAAGTAGTTTGTATAATGATAGAATAAGAAACTCGCTGATTTCTTCCTCAGCGGGTTTTTTAAGTAAGTATTTAAGGACATTCATTTTGCCCTAAACGATGAAACCAATTCATCTCCTTATTCAAACGATTATTCAGGATCTTTTTCAGTTCTTTCTTTTCAGACCCATTCTTTAGACCCTTAGATAACTTGCATGCCCAAACCCTTGGTATGACTGGGTTTTGGAACTACTTCTTTTATCACTTACGGCTACCTATTCACAATCCACATATACCATCCACAACTCACATCCTATCAGCCGACATCCACAGGCGGATATCCACAATCCACAAGCGAAATTCTTTAATTCACAGCCACGTCTTCTTATCCACAGCCGCTTTAAAGGACAAAAAAAAGAGAGCGGAATCCGCTCCTGTTATGAATCTATGTAAATGATGAAAAAGGGCAGGGGAAAAAACACTAGCTTAGGAAGGTAGTGTGATGTTAAGAAGGCGATGCAGCAAAGGCATCGAGCCGACCACGTTGTATGGCGAAATAGGATTGGATGGTTTCCTTTTTCCTCGTGAGTGTATATTGCTGGTTGGACGGTGATACAGCCGCGTTGCCGAACTTTCCGATTAAAGCGAGCAGTTTGTCCAATTGATCATATGTATCATTTCTAAGCGCTATGATATATTCCGAAGCGGTCCTTGTGGGTACCGGGTTGGTTGTCGGTGCAGTCATTTCCTCTTCTGTTTCGATTGTCTCGGTCGCCGTCTTCACGCGGGATATGAGCCACTCTTCGCACCAGCCGTTCAGTATGGAATAGATGAAGTCCGCTTGCTGAAACTTGAGGCGGATCGGTTCGATGTGTTGGTTCACTTCCATATAGTTCACTTCCCGGCCAAGTGCCTTCTCTGAAATCTCTTTATGAAAATGTTCACGGTCAAGCAGGGACTTGATGGACTCGGCCTGGTGGGCATACTTCGCCATTTGTTCTAATGTTTCATTATAAACAATCGTGCTTAAATAAGCCGATGCCTGTTTTGGTTCAGTGAGCAATGGTTTGTTGGCACGCAAGGCCTTGCCGAATTTCTTGAGTGCTTGTGAATAGACGAATCGCGCAAGGGTCAGCAGTTCCTTTTGCGTATCGCTCGGAGTTTCCGCTTTTTTTGCATCTTTAAGAAACGAGCGGAAAATGTACTTCCCGACCCGTTCCAACTCCAGGCAGACGGCATCGCTGATATGGCCAGGAAAGCCCGCATTGAAAATGGTCCGGCGCAGTCCTGCCCGCTCGCCACGGTTTTCGCGATACTCTCCAAGCGTCCCTTCCTTAAAGGTAAACATCATCACTTCTTTCTTGGAGAAAGCCTTACTTGTGAAAGCAATCGTAACGAGATCGCCTAAGCCTGCTTCATAGATGGCATCCATCGCTTCGTACAGGCGCTGTCTTGTGAATAGGGAAGTGGAGTCCGAAACGAATTCATGATAATCGAACATCACTTCTTCCGATTTTGAAACCGACATCCGGTAAGCGGCCATCAGCAACAGACGTTTTGCCGAAATCGTCAACCCTTTGAAAGCCTCATGATAAAAGAAACGGTATTTCTTGCAATAACGATCGGTCTTATGGTTAAAGCCAAGGTTACTTGTCGGTCCAAGGTTGAACTTATATAAAGCATCCTCATCTTGTTGAACGGGTACGAAAACCTGCGTAAGGTCTCCTTTTGGTGACGTGAATTTCCTGATGATCTGCTTCAAATATTTTTCCGATGTCCCCAAACTGCTTGCCATTGCATGAAGTGGGCTCTGAATGACCCCATCCCAATCACTATGCAGCAAAGAGTACAAACACGCATCAAATTCAGTGGAGGATACATGTTTCAATAAGTAATGGTACGTTTCTTCATAAATCATCCGGTTCCGTCTCCTTTTAGTATCCGCCTACATCCATTGGGCAGAGGGTATGATCTAACCAAATTGTTCTTCATCTTATTGAAGCTTTCGAAAAGAATCACTTCACCGTCTATATAAACTTTAAAAAGGAAAAAGTAGCATGCTCTAAAAATTTTTTTTAAAAATGATTAGGTTTGTAGGGGAGTGGCAAAAGTGGCTGATTAGTTGTGTTAAAATTAGGTAGAATTAGAAAAATAGATAAAGGGAGTTTTTTTGTAATCATGATATTTTCATTACTAGCATTTATCTTAAAAGGGATCGTGACGAAGCTTCCGTTTGCTTTATTGGGACTTTCCCTCATTCCGCAAAGGTGGTCCATAGCCGTCAGGAAAAAAGATTGGCTCTTTTTCACTGAACAGGTTCTGCGGCTATTACTGGCCGCTGTCATTTTATTTTTTATCATCGATATTAATCTACTAGACCAAACGGTTGAAGCGTTCTTTTCCAACTTGGCCATAGTATTTGGGTTGTTCCTTATCGTGGATGCAAGCTTGTACCTATCGAGGGATAAAGAACCTTCCCTAAAAAGACGTGACCGGGAACAAGGCGTTTCGAAGCGAGTGAGAACTCCTTGGAATGTCCATGCCATGTATATCATCGGTTTATTGCTGATTGCCACTTGGGTGATCATGCTGTTTTATCCCCTTACGATTGCCGGGAACCTTCATGGGTTAGCCGATGTCGTAAAGAAGAATAAACTAGAGGAAGTCCAAGATATTAAAACGATGCCACTAGTGACGGTGAAAATGGCTGATGCAAAGGGCGATGCTGCCATTAATAAAATCCAGAATGCCTCATATTTCACGGAAGGTGAATACCGTCTGACCAATATCAATGGCGAATTGACGTATACCTCTCCCATTGAAATGGACGGATTCCTGAAAGCTGGAAAAGCCGAATACACGCCAGGATATAACTTGATTTCGGCCATAGCGACCGATAAAGGTGCGAGCACGGTGAAAGGGAAGATGCTGTATGCCCCGTCACAGTATTTGGATTATGATGTAGATAGACAGATTCATAAGGCGTATCCAACCAAAGTCATCTACGATTCATACCTGGAGCCAGATGAAGAAGGCAAGCCTTTCTTTGTAGCTTCGGTTGGCCATTACTTGAAATACAGAAGTGGGTCCGTCGTGGATGGGGTGGTAGTGGTGAATCCGGAAACGGGTGACACGATCTTCTATCCATTAGGAAAAGAACCGAAATGGGTGGACAGAACCTTCACTGAGGAAACGGCTCTAGAGTATTGGAGCTATTGGGGAAAATATGTTCACGGGTGGAAAAACCAATCACTCATCGGTCCGAAAAAAGATGTCTTGATTCCGAATGAGGAAAATATGCAAGTCACCTTTAATGATAAAGGCGAGTTGATTTATGTCGTCGATTTCACGAGGGCCAAATCAAAAGGGAACTCGAAAACGCTGGTAGGTTACGGTGTGTTCAACGCCAAGACGGGTGAAATGACATATTATAAAGGCGTGACATCCGTTTTAACCGGTAAAGAAGCAAAATCGAATGCCAATGCGAGTGAATTCTTATCCAAATATCCAGGATGGAAAGCGACCAATGGCGTGTTCTATACGATATACGGGGCACCGACCTATGTGATCCCCGTTACAAAAGGAAGCAAGTTCCAAGGGGTGGCCATTGTGTATGCCAATAGCGACAATCCTCAAGTAGCTTTCGGGAAGAACAAAGATGAAGCATTCCGGAACTATAAGAAACTGATCGCTTCCTTAGGGAAAGTCAATGGAGTGACGCCCCAAAAAGGATTTGAAATGAAAGAGGTCAAAGGGAAAGTCATCAGAATCAATGATGCCAATCTTTCGAGTGGGTATGTGTTCTATCTTATCGTAGAGGGCAGCAGCAAAAGGTTCTCGATTGATCCTTCCGTTCAAGGATTGTCCGATGTAGTCTTGACCAAGGTAGGAGACCGGGTCATCTTGAACGTGATGGACATGGAAGAAGAGATTGTTCCCGTCGATCAGTTCACGAATGTAGATTTGCCGAAGAAATAAAAGAAGCCGTGCGTACTCCTTGAAAGGAGCGCACGGCTTGTTCAATGAAAAAAACTGTACCTCCGATTGTTAGGTGTGTCTAACAAAGAAGGTGCAGTTTTTTTCTTTATAATTCCCCTTGTTGAATCCGTTTAATTACCTCATCAAGCCAGTAAATGGTGTGATCTGCTCTGGATGAAAAGTATTCACCTAAATATTCCACTAGCTTTTCTTTATCATGGTCTTTTTCCATCTTCATCTGTTTTTCAAAATCCGAAATTTGTTCCCACTTTGCAAGGAACTTCTTTTTGTTGTTTTTCAGGATTTCGACTACCTTATCACGGTCTACATATTTGAGGTATGCAAGTCCCACCACCATATCACTAATGGAACTGGCATTTTCAAACAACTTATAGATTTTCTTCGGAAGTTCTTCACGGCCTTTAGCCGTAATCCCGAATACTTGTTTATCAGGTCGATGATCTTCTTTAATGATTTCGACTATCTCGATTAAGCCTTGTTTGACTAGCGAATCAAAATGGTAATACAGCTTACTTTCTGTCAGCCCACCCAGTTGATCGAAAGGGATGGGTTCAGACAGCTGCTTTTTTAATTTATATGGATAATTATTATCCTTCATCAGTTTGCTCAATATGAAAACTTGAATGGGCATCTCTAAGCTCCTTCAGAAAATGGTTATCCTTATTATAGCAAACGAAGCGGGAATTTAAGCGGTCTTTGCAGCTTCTGTTTCCGGTTGTACCACTTGATTATCCAATGGAACTTTTTTGTGGACAAAGGCCACGATGAGCATGTTGATGAACATGGCACCCAGACCGACGGCTACCATGGACCAAATAAACGGACTTGGACTCGTGGTGCTATATAGGTTGGCAAAGTATGCTTGCACCGAGTAATACATAGGTGAAATGTGGCTCATCCATTCATACGGTGCATACATCATATCACGTGACACGGTGGCACCATTTGCGATGGTTTGTGTTAATAAGATCGGGATGTTTAACACCATACCACCATCTCCAACCAAGAATACCAAAATGGCTGTAAAGTTGAAACATACCATATAGTTCAAGATTTGTTGACCTAGCGTGCTGAGGAATAGGTCTCCACTTGGTTCATTCACTAAATAAGTGATGCCTAGGGCAACGAAGGAGGAAACAACGGCAACCAATAAGGCAGTCATTTGTACATACATGAATAGTCGTGTCTTGCTCGCTTTTCCACGGCTCTGTCTGAATGAGGTCACTAATTGCATCGCACCGATCATGGCACCTACATATCCTGCCATCGTCAAGAACATCGGTAACATATTGTGGTGCATGCCATCTGGCACTTCATTGATCGTTACGATGTTTCCTGAATACGCCGTTTCGATTTGTTTCGCCATTTCAGCCGCTTTTTCTTCCGGTAAATTGAAGTTCATCAATACGCCTTGAGCGGTTTGTTGTGAGAATTGTGCGCTCAACTGATTGTTAATTTCCTTAACGACGGAAGTCATAGTTGAGGAAACAACGGTTGGTCCTGCTTCATTCACTGTAAAGTCAATGCTTGATGACGTTTCGCCATTTTGCATATCCGCAGAGAATGTTTTCGGGATGTGTACGACTAGCGCTAAATCGTTCTTATTTAGATCTTTTAACGCTTGTTTATTTGTTACATCTGTTTCGATTTCTTTAAACGGTAAGTTTTCTTTCAATTGGCTGGCAATCTTGTCTCCGTATTCACCAGCATCATCATTGACGATGGCAACCGGCAATTGATCGATATTTCCTGGAATGGCCGAATAACCAGGTAAGAAAATGCCTAGCATACAAAGGCCATAGAAAATCCCCATGAAAATGGCAGCAATGGAACCTTGTGTCTTTAAGAAATGTTTATATTTAAACTTCATTTGTTGCATCCATCCTTCTTCAAATATATTCTGGTTTAACTACTTTAATTTGAGTACTTTAATTGAACCGCTTCATCAGTCTACTCGAATCCTTTTTTAAAGTCAATAAAAAATTACGATACTAAACATCAGGAAAGTCTCCCTTATGTCGCTGGTGCCAAGCGTGAGTGTATATGTATGTAAGTATGGTTTTTACAGTATGGTTACTGTTTTGCTTTTGTGTATAATGGGATTATATGTAAAATATTTCGGGTAGGGGGAGCTTTTTTGAAAAGTAAAATCGCTTATATAGCTTGTTTAGTGTGTTTACTCGTGATTAGTGGATGTACCTCATCCAAGGGGCAAGAACCGGAGAAAACAGACGAGGTAAGCGTGATTGATGAGACTCCAAGTTTCGTAACGGATAAAGACCTAGATCAAATTGACTGGGAGCGGAAAGCTGTCGAATTTCGTACATCGACAAACGCCAAGGTAATCGGTAACGAAAACAGGCTTGGCATCATAGGGCCTGAATTAAAGGCAAATAAAGTGGAGAAATGGTTGTGGCACTTTTGGGGAATGGATAAGGGCGTAGCGACATTCGTCGGATATCATCGGAACACGTCAACCATCCATTCCGTATTAATTGATGGAGAGTGGTCCAGAAGCTTGACGGGGAGTAGTGCCGTGAATGGAGCCGATGGGAGTGTACCTTCGAATGTCATGTTGCCGGATGCGGGTGAATGGGCCATTTTGGTTTATTCGGATGGTGAATTATTCGATACATTGGTGATGGATGTGAAGGAGGAACAGCACACAAGTCATAAATGATTCTCGAAGGAGTGGACGATTCGGAACACAAGGGGATTTTTGAACAAATAAAAAAGATCACCGAATAAGTGGTCTTCTTTGATGAATCCTATGGAACGAATGCCCTCGTTAGGGGAAGTCATCGTTTTACCGACTTGCCAGGTCAGTGGTCTACCTATTCATCATAAGGATAAATACTAGCACGACGATGACAAAGGCTATGATAACGGATAGCCATCCAATTTTCACTTTTGCTAATAGACGGTCAACAATAAAGAATGAGATGGCAGAAACAAGACTTAGAATTTGTAAGACGAATCCGAATAAACAGTGAAATAAGAAGGAGAGAATTTCACGAGTGTAAGCCTTTTTAGAAATCTGCCTACTCAGCCAGTCACTAAAGAAGGAAGTGATCACTCCGTAGATAATGACAATCATAAGATTTAAATAATATAAATTCATAAATGCATTCAAATCAAAGCCACCAAGCGATGAAAGGACCAATGCAAATAACAAACTACTAAGAAAAGCAGTCAATAGTTTTCTCTTTAAAATAATAGGAATGTTCTCCTCTCTAATTTCGATTGCTCCAACAGCAACCCATGTAATATCTATATCTAGCCCTTCTTTTATTACCGTTCGTTCATCGGTAATAAAACCAAAATAAAAAAAGACTGAAGAGAGGGGTTTGATCTCAGCTTTTGGGAGGATGCTTTCCCCAAAAGCCTACCTCTTACCTCTACTTACAGTTTGAAGGCACACCGGCATTGAAGTTTTTGTCTAGATCTGTTTCTGTTTTCTCATCCATTGTGTCGCTACCCATTTTTCTCCTGTTAGGACCGGGGCTCCACCGTGTAAGGTTTGTTCATTTACATGTTGATCATCATAGAAATACTCGAAGTACACGGCCATTCCCTTTTGGGGAGATACAGAGAGATTTAGTTTAGGAAAGAACGTTTCCCCGCCTTCCTCCACATCATTCAAGTACATGATGATGGTGCTAATTCTATTATTTTTTGCAGCTTTACTGGAAGATGCGAAAAAATCATAATGGGCCTTATACTCTTGGCCAGGTGTATACTTTAGAATTTGAATACCATCCCCATGTTCAACGGGTACATTCATAATAGAAGAAACTCTTTTTTCAATGGTCGTGATGAGGTCATTTTCCTTGTCCTGGAAGTACATGCTACTGCTTGTCCGCATCTCATTTACTTCGCGTGTATCACCGATTTTGGAACGGTTCAGTTTATCTTTGGACAAACTGATTAATTCGTCACATTCTTCGTCACTTAACACATTCCCCAAAACGGCGATGAGCGGTTCTTCTAATCTAGTAAGGATCGTAATCTCTCTATCTTCTGTTTTGATTGTATTTCCCTTATGGGTGAAAATAGTCTGTTCTTTGTTATCCATGGTCGTTCACTCCCTTAATGAATGAATTTTCGGAAAAATCCATCAGTCTATTTGGCTTTTTAGCGATAAATGATTATATCACGAACCTTTCGAATAACGGAAATTTTTTACTTTGGTATATATTATTAGTACGAAAGGTTTTTTGTGGAACGATGGTGTGAATCCCCACCATCGTTTTTCATGCATTCAAATGGGTTTTCCGCGCAGTTCGTATGCCTTTCCCCAATGTAACGACTCCCACCATCAAAAGGAGCAAAGGCAGTCCAAATAATAGGTGACCGATTCCAGGAGCAAATAGTGTAACTGTAGATAAAGGACCGAATAGATAAGGGAAATTGATTAAAATACTCAACGGAATCAGCCAGTAAACCATGACGAGGAACATCCTATGGAGAATACGTAGGAATCCGTGTACTTCTCGTGGTTTAGGTTTGAATATTCTATAGATTGACCAGACAATCAGGGTCACGAATCCCAATATAATCAGATCAATCACTGCATATTTCATAAATGGGTGGTCAGTGGGGCTAGGGGGTTCTTCATGATGTACGAGCTTGTTCACTCCGCTTATGATCGAATCATATTCATTGAGGTTGAAATAATCCATTGAATTAATCTGTAGGCTGATGCCATACTGCCCGTCTAAGATCACTTTTGAGTAGGTGTTTTCTGTCCATCCATTATGGGAGACTTCATCATCCTTCACTTCCCATCCCATTGCGTAGTACGTATCATCCCCTATGTATGATGATGGCTGATGCAAGGTGTTCATGCCATTCTTCGATAAAATGCCTTTTCCATTGAATGTGCCATGATTCAATTGGGCGATCATATAATTTGCCATATCTTCCGCACTAGAAATGATGTAACCGGAAGGAACCGATCCCTCGTGTTTCAATTGCTTGGTCGGTAGCTTCCATCCAAATACCGTCTGATAACCGCCCGCAATGGCATGGTTTGCAACATCTTTAGGGTCACCGTAGGTATTCTTCATTTCAAGCGGCTTGAATATGAATTCATTTAGATAGTCTTTATATGATAGATTTGTCACTTCTTCAATGACTAAACCTAAGATGTCGTAATTTAGATTCGAATATTCATAGCGGTCACCGGCAGGGTGCTTCAATTCAATCTCTTCCAAGCCTTTGACATGTTCTTTCAATGTCTTATCTCCCTGTGAGATAGCCACTTGGCCGTCATATGTGGAAAGACCGCTCGTATGATTCAGTAAGTGCTGAATCGTGATTTTCCCAGAAGCCTCCTTATCGGCAAGATGAAACCAGGGGATATACAATTGCACGGGATCTTGTAATCGTATTTTTCCCTGATCCACTAACTGCATAAGGGCAAGTGCCGTAAATGATTTACTGACGGACCCAAGAACGATGGGGGTTTCCGAAGTCATTTCAGTTCCATTTTGGTTGGCCACACCATATCCTTGCACGTATTCCACCCGATCTCCCTCTACGATGGCCAATGAAGCTCCCTGAATCTTGAGACGCTCGATTTCATTTGCCATAAACTCATCAATAGCGGAAGAATCCAGTTTTCTTGACGCCTGTTCGTTTCCCAACACAACTCCGGAAACACTTGTCAGGACGAGCAGTATGGTCAGTATGAAACTAATTATCTTATGTCTTTTTCGCATCTTCTCATTTTCCTTTCTCTATCAAGTGCAAAATATCTTTCTTGAATCATTGTAAGGATTTAACAAAAGTGGGTCAATGAATTCCAGATAAATAGATTCGTTGATGGCTCGTGCACTACTTTGCTGTTCGCCTTTGATAAGTAAATATTCCGTGAAGATTTCGGGGGAACGCATGAAAATGGGCATCTGAATCAGTAGCAATACCCATTCCGAGTACATATTTTGTGTGGAGAGAGTACTTGGAGGATAGGGAAAATCTATAGGCCATTTTTTCCGTACTCCTTCGTTATTTTTGATTAATTTAAATATGGAGGTTTTATACATGAATGAGTTTCAAAATCAGCTTCAAATGTTGAATGTCGACCCACAATTCCAGGCCAGTCAGCCGGTCCCTTGGGATCCGAATCAATTTCAGCATCAGCATTCCATGGAAGATTCCCGTCTTATCCCGTTAGGGTGTTTTGGTTGCCTTGGTTGTTTCGGATGCTTTTTCTTCGGAGGCATCGGAGGGTGTGGCGGATGTGGACGTTGCGGAGGGTGTGGACGTTGCGGTCGTTGCGGTCGCTAATCGATTTTCAGAGAAGAACCGACCCCTGCAGAATGCCTGCAGGGGCTTTTCTCCATGGAATTAGACATAAGAGACAAATTGTCATACATACGATTAGAGGGATAGCTAAGTAAAGCTTGTTGGTTAGGAGGTTCGAGATGAAGAATTTGACCCCTTCTATGCGTCTGAAAGTGAATAGGGATACGTTTTTTCTCCCTGAACCAAATGGGGAAGTGTATTTTCGGAATAATGTAAGTTCTTTCCGTATGGAAGGACGTACCATCGTTCAATGGATTGAACAGTTAATACCCATGTTTAACGGGGAACATGCATTGAGTGATTTGACGGATGGATTGCCTGGGCCATACCGGAATCGGGTCATGGAGATTGCCGAAGTTCTGTACAAGAACGGGTTCGTTCGGGATATCAGTCAAGATGCCCCACACCAGTTGACGGATCGGATTGTGGATAAGTATGCGTCTCAGATTGCGTTTTTGGATAGTGTCGGCGATTCGGGAGCCCGTCGTTTTCAGGATTATCGTCAGCTGAAAGTATTGGCGATTGGTTCAGGTCCGTTTTTCGTATCACTGGTATCCGCGTTGCTTGAATCTGGATTGCCTGCTTTTCATATTCATATAAAGGATTCGGAATCGACGAATAGAAAGCGACTGAATGAAATTGTTGCCCATTTCCGTACAACAGACGAGGACGTGGCGGTGGAGGAGGTTTCCCAGAGTCAGGAGGGGGAAAGAGCTTGGCAGGAAATAATCCGGCCATATGATTATATCGTGTCTGTGTCACAAGATGGAGAGGTGGAGGAACTGCGGGCGCTGCACGCGGCTTGCAGGCAAGAAGAGAAGATGTTTTTCCCTGCACTGAGTCTGAATCAAATTGGTCTTGCCGGTCCGATGGTGAACGGGGAATCGCTTTCCTGCTGGGAGTCTGCCTGGCGCCGTTTACATCAGTCTTCCCTGATTACCGATCAAGAGGCTGCCTCTTTTTCCTCCACGGCGGGTGCGCTCCTCGCAAATGTACTGGCGTTCGAGTTATTCAAAAGGAGTACGGGAGTGAGCGAATCGGATCAGAGCAATCAACTTTACCTGCTTGATATGGAAACCTTGGAAGGAAGCTGGCACACCTTTTTGCCCCACCCGTTTGTCACGGGCACGGCGGCTGCAAGATGGGTGACGGATTTCGACTTGAGATTGAACCAGCAATCAAGCCGAGGCGAACGGGGTAAGTTGTTTATGTCCTTTGGCCGAATGACTTCCAGCCAATCGGGCATCTTCCATAGCTGGGAAGAAGGAGAGCTGAAGCAACTGCCGTTAGCTCAATGCCGTGTCCAAGTGGTTGATCCGATGTCTATGGGTCCAGCTGAATTGTTGCCAGCGATCATTTGCTCGGAATTATTGCATGAAGAAGCGAGGAGGGAAGCGGGCTTAACGGGAGTCGAAGTGTATGCCACGGAAACGGTCAGCCATCTTGGTCCGACTTTACCTCAATGGGATGGAGTAGGTGTAGAAGGATTCGTCGGCGTTGGTACGGGAGAGACGTTCGCGGAGTGTATGTGCCGGGGGTTGTACAAGTGTTTGGACGAGGAATTAACCAAGCGAAGCAACGAAAAGCACGCCTGTGGTCGAATTCAGTTGGAGGTCATAGACGATGAGCGCTGCCGGTATTACTTGCAGGCGTTGACAAGAATGGCAGGTGACCCCGTGATTGCGTTAGGAGAGGAAGTATTCGGTTTCCCTGTCGTATGGGTCGGTACGGGGGATGAGTGGTACGGATGTGTAGGGCTGAATAGTACGCAGGCTTTACGGAATGCTTTACAGCAGGCACTCATGGCCATTCAAAACGAAAAGGGGGGCTACAAGAAGCAGGGTTTGAAAGCTTCATCCGTGCTTATGGAAAAAAGGACGCCGTTGACCCTTAGGATTGCGTCGTATGAAGAATCAAGAGAATCGGAAGTGCTGCAGGAGGCCTTGCAAGTGCTGGATTGGAACGGAAAGCGGCTATTGGCCTTCGAACTGGAATTGGAACCTGTTTTGAAAGAGGAGCTGGCAGGGGTATTTGGTGTGTTGCTGCGAGAGGAGGGATCAAGGTGAAGCCTGTCATCTTGATGGTCGGAGAAGGAGTGTTGGTGGACCTGGTGTACGGAATATTGTCAGACGAATACGAAATCATTCGCCAGGTCGACTTTTTGACAGAGATACCCGAAACGGCTGAACTGGCTCTCATGCTGCAGGATGCCTGGGATCCTTCTGCCCATCTAAAGGCGGAGGAAGTCCTCGACATTCCATGGTTACGGGGCTTTGTGTCATTTGGTGAAGGGATGGTTGGGCCACTAGTGCGGATGGAGAAGGAAGGGTGCTCGCAATGCGCGGATCTACGGCATCTCATGGCGGGGCGCGATCGGAAAGAAATGTGGGCCATCCAAAAGCAATTACAGGAGAATGGAGGGAAGCAAGATGACCCGGCGGCATCGCGCACGGGACTGTTACAAATGGCTTACCTGATTGGAGAAGAGGTGCAGCGGGTGACGGAAGGGACTGGGGCCCGGTCGGAATATGCTGTAGCCTTGATCAACATGAAGACACTGAATATTTCCTGGCATCCTTTTTTAGCGGATCCAATCTGCCCGGTCTGTAGTCCCATTCCCGATGATTCTTCAAGGGCGGCCCGAATTTCGTTACAACCAAGTCCGAAGGTGGATCCCGATGGCTACCGCACCCGTTCAATGACTGAGCTAAGTCAGGTGCTGGCCAAGGATTATCTCGATCCCCGGATGGGTTTTCTGAATAATAAGATGGTCGATCTTGTGCCGCCATTTGCCGATGTCAGTGTGAGTCTTCCTTTGTTCATGGGGGATGAAGGGACAGCGGGGCGGACTAATTCCTATGCGGTTAGCGAGATGACTGCGATTTTGGAAGGATTGGAGCGGTATTGTGGTCTTGAACCACGGGGAAAGCGGACCGTTGTCCATGACAGCTACAATAATCTGAAAGATGAGGCCCTGGATCCCAGCAAGCTTGGTGTCCACACCGATGAAATGTATGAAATGCCTGGTTTTCCTTTCAAGCGTTTTCATCCGGATTCCCCAATCAACTGGGTTTGGAGCTATTCTTTTTTACAAGAGCGTCCAATTTTGGTTCCAGAGCTGGTGGCTTATTATAGCTTGGGCTGCGGGGAGGGGTTTGTTTATGAAACGTCCAATGGCTGCGCATTAGGAGGCAGTTTGGAAGAAGCGATTTTGTACGGGATTTTCGAAGTGGTGGAACGCGATTCCTTTCTATTGACCTGGTACGCTAAGCTCCCGCTTCCCCGCCTTGACCCGTATTCGGCCAATGACGAAGAACTGGCATTGATGATGGACCGGGCACGGGCAGCGGCGGGATATGACATCCATTTGTATAACGCGACGATGGAACATGGCATCCCAAGTGTCTGGGCGATGGCGAAAAACAGGAAAGGAAAAGGATTGAACCTCATTTGTGCGGGTGGTGCCCATTTGGATCCCATCCGGGCGGCGAAAAGTGCGATTCATGAGTTGGCGGGCATGATGCTGACCCTTGACGATAAATTCGAGGCGAATCAGGAAGAGTATGAGAAGATGCTCGCTGACCCGTACTTAGTCCAGCAGATGGATGATCATGGCATGCTGTTTGGGTTACGGCAAGCGGAAGAACGGTTGCACTTTTTATTGGATGATCGACGGCCGTTGCGTACGTTCGACGAGGAATTCTTGGCCGGGGTGAAACATGCCGATTTAATGGATGACCTACAGGACGTGCTTTTACAGTTGCAACAGCATGGCCTTGATGTGCTTGTCGTGGATCAAACGACGCCGGAACTGAAAAAGAACGGATTACATTGCGTGAAAGTGCTGATACCGGGCATGCTCCCGATGACATTCGGTCATCACCTGACCCGCGTTACAGGACTCGATAGGGTTTTGCAGGT
The DNA here is from genome assembly GCF_044761985.1 of Peribacillus sp. NPDC097224. Taxonomy (NCBI): domain Bacteria; kingdom Bacillati; phylum Bacillota; class Bacilli; order Caryophanales; family Bacillaceae; genus Peribacillus; species Peribacillus sp. NPDC097224. Next base: position 221,383 of record NZ_JBIWDK010000008.1, read on the forward strand.
TCCCGTGGAACTAGGATATGCGAAGCAGCCGCTGACAATCGAACAGCTTAATCAAGATCCGCATCCATTTCCATAAGCGGTGGTAAGGAGGCAGGGGATGAATCTAGATCAATTTTTGCATAATCTTCAGTTTGACACAGCGAAGGTCAGACCGCCTGACTGGGAAGTGGATTGGGAGGATGCGCCACTTTCCTATAAACTTTACCGTGACTTGCCTGTGTTCCCTTTTTCGCCGGAAGTGCCGCTGACATTGGAAGCCTGCCAAACATCATCCCAGCCTGACTTCAAGGCTATCGGTCACTTTCTTTGGTATGTATTCGGCCTTGCTCAAGTGAGCCAGTTCATGAATGATCCGGAACAAATGGACTTCATGCAGTCGTTCCGCCGTTTTGCGCCTTCAGGGGGAGCATTGTATCCAAACGAACTGTACATCTACCTGAAAATCGAGGAGTTGCCTGCTGGCGTGTACCATTATGATGTGGCACACCATCGTTTGGTATTAGTGCGGGAAGGTAATTTTGATGACTATCTGGACCAGGCCCTTGGCGGTCGTTGCGATATGACAACGTGTTTCGGAACGGTCTTCGTGTCGACGATGTTTTGGAAAAACTTCTATAAGTACCACGATTTTTCCTATCGCCTGCAAGGATTGGACGCAGGTGTCCTGATGGGTCAGTTATTGGAGGTGGCGAAGAGGTTCGGCTTCTCGACTGGCGTGTCCTTTCAATTCCTGGACCGGGCCATTAATCACTTAATTGGATTATCTGAACAAGAAGAAAGCACATATGCCGCCATTCTTTTATCTGTGGAAGCTACAAATGGAGTCACGTTTGGAAGTAAAATAGATCGTGCTGTCACGGCGGTTGAATTATGTAGAGAGCTGCCTGCCATATCACATACCCATTATGTTCGGTCACAGACAATCATAGAGTATCCAATGTTGATTCAGATGAATGAAGCATCCATGATTGACTCCACTCGATCCATTCGGAAAATCGAAGCAAAGGAAGCGCGAAGTGGAAAAGGTATGGGGAGTATAGATTTGCCAGCAGTGGAGCGGTTGTCGTATGACCTGGCTACTATTTGCCGTAAGCGGTTTTCCCCGGAAATGGATTTCGTTTTAGGGAAGGTGAGCAAGATTCAACTCGCCACACTGTTGCAAGAGGCTTCGGCATCTTTTTCGTATACCAATGATGTGGATGAGACGCAAGAACACGACGTCTCCATCTATGCCTGTTTGCATCAAATGGAAGATATTTCAGATGGTGCTTATGTTTATGATAGAGCAAATCATGCATTACGGCTTGTGCGACAAGGTGATCAGCGAACTCAGTTGCAATACGCCATGTCACTGGATAATGTGAATTTACTGCAAGTTCCAATCTGCCTGCATGTGGCAGGGAATAGAGATCACCGCAAAAAGGAGCTAAGCTACAGGGGATACCGCATCCAACAGATGGAAGCGGGAATGCTCGTCCAACGATTACTTTTAGTAGCGACAGCCTTGGATATGGGAGGTCATCCTTTGCTTGGGTTCGATGTGAACGTATGTGATGACATTTATAAAAAAGGACTGCATGAAAAAACAACGCTCATCCAAATACCAATCGGACCGTATCGAGGGCGACCTTGGCTAAAAGGCAGCTTGCATGGTTAGCTTATGGATGGAGGAGTGTAGGAAAAATAAACTCTTGAATACCAAATGAATGGATCCAACTCAACCCCTACTTTTTTCATAAAGAGGGGTTTTCTTTATTATGAAGAGATAGAGAGTTTGTCCAATCCAATTGATTTCTCCACTCATAAGATAGTGAGAAACTATTAAAGGAGTGAAGAATATTGAGTAAATGTAGTAAATGTGGACATGAAAATTGTCGTTGCAAATCAAAGAAGTGCAAGGATTGTGGGCACAAAAAATGCCGGTGCGAAGGAAAATCAAAACAAAGTATCAAACAAAATGTAAAAGTTAGTGTTTCTGCAGGAGTAGGGGCAACAGGAGCCACGGGAGCAACAGGAGCAACAGGAGCAACAGGAGCAACAGGAGCAACAGGAGCAACCGGAGCAACGGGAGCAACAGGAGCAACAGGGGCCACGGGAGCAACAGGGGCAACCGGGGCAACAGGAGCAACCGGAGCAACAGGAGCAACAGGGGCAACAGGAGCAACAGGAGCAACAGGAGCAACAGGAGCAACAGGAGCAACCGGAGCAAC
>NZ_JBIWDK010000009.1:0-129215 GCF_044761985.1 Peribacillus sp. NPDC097224
GAACCTAAAAAAGATGACCCCTGTTCAATACAGAGATCATCTTTTAAAAATTGCTTAGGCTTTTTTAAAATGTCCTTTACACAGGGTACACTTTAATTTTAGGTCCAATAGGTTTATTTTTTTTTGACGAGGCCGATAATGAATGGCTGAAAGGGTGTGGATGTGTGAAATGGATTGTAATGATATTGGCTATCCTCATAGCGGTGTTGCTTCTTCTCATTTTCACTAAAGTCAGGGTGCATTTTACCTATAAGCGTATTCAAAAAGATGATCTTATCCATATGAAAATGACGGCCTGGCATGGCTTATTGCATTACACATTGAAGGTGCCAGTCATAAAGAAAGACGATGAATCGACGGCTCTCATCGTGGAGAAAGAAACGGACACGATGAATGATACGGAAAAGAAGTCGACGGCCAAGCTTACTCCGGAAGAGTTCATGGATGGTTTAAGCGATATGCGGGCCTTGATCCACCATATAGTTGATTTACATCGGATCATTCGGCACTTCCTCGGGAAAGTCCAAGTGAAAGAGTTTGCATGGCATAGTGTTATAGGGACGAAACATGCTGCCCAAACAGGGATATTAACAGGTAACTGTTGGGCCCTTAAAGGATCGATCATTGGTTTATTGACCACCTATCTGAATTTTCGGGTCATGCCTTCCTATACGATTACACCGGATTTTTATCGAAAACAGGCCAATACGTCCATTGCTTGCATATTAGAATTCAGAGTCGGGCAAGCTATACTGACTGGGATAAAACTGCTTCGCTACTGGAAAGGCGGTAAAGTGAAATTCAAGTCTAAGAAATTAGCGAAGCTAACTGGAGATTCCAATAATCAATCGATGTAGAGTGGAGGAATTTAGATGTCTGATCACCCAATACAAGGTTTAATGAAAGAAGCCATGGAGAACTTGAAAGAGATGGTCGATGTTAACACGATCATCGGAGACCCGGTGGAAACCCCCGATGGAAGTGTCATTTTAACGGTTTCCAAAGTGGGCTTCGGATTTGCCGCTGGAGGCAGTGAATTTGTGATCGATGGTAACCATCAAGGTCAACAGGGAGATTCAAAGCAACCATTTGGTGGGGGTAGTGGTGGTGGAGTATCCATTACGCCTATAGCTTTCCTTATTGTTGGTACACATGGCGTGAAGATGATTCATTTAGATGAAGGTACGCATCTTTTAGAAAAAATGATGGATTTAGCACCGCAGGTCGTTGATAAGATCCAATCGATGCTAGCTAAAAAAGATAATAATCAATCAAGGCAAGATAGCGGTCAAAGGAATTCAATGAACATGAACAATCAACAACCTAAACAGGATTTGGATTTCTAATGCGACTCGGCGTCCGCCGAGTTTTTCTTTTTGATGTAAAATTCTAAAATCCAATTAATTGCAAAATTACGATAAAACAAATATCATAAAGCTTGTACATAAAGCATATAAAGGAGGAATTTTTAATGGCTTCAGTTACTTTTAAAAACAACCCGGTCACTTTAGTGGGACCAGAACTTAAAGTTGGGGATAAAGCACCTGATTTTACAGTATTGGCTAATGATTTAACACCGGTTACATTAAACGACTCAAAAGGCACAGTCCGCATTATCAGTGTCGTTCCGTCCGTTGATACAGGCGTTTGTGATGCACAGACACGCAAATTCAATGAAGAGGCTGCCAAATTGGATAATGTGAAAGTATTGACGATCAGCAATGACCTTCCATTCGCACAAAAACGCTGGTGTGCTGCAAGCGGACTCGACAATGTCCAAGTCCTTTCCGATCACCGCGACCTTTCTTTTGGGGAAGCTTACGGTGTTGTGATGAAGGAACTTCGTTTACTGGCACGTTCCGTATTCGTCGTGAACAGTAACGATGAAATCACTTATGTTGAATATGTAAGTGAAGGTACGACTCATCCAGACTATGAAGGTGCCATTGAGGCAGCTAAAGCAGCAAAGTAAGGACTGAGCTCACTGAACCAGGCGCTGATGTGCCTGGTTTTTCTATTGGGTCGAACATCCTAAAAACAGGAAGATTGCCTTATGATGAATAAAGATAGAAACCCTCAAAACCAGACCTTTTCCTCATTCCCCAAAGAAACGCCTACCTGTGAGTTCACTGACGGACATTGCTTCAACCCAATGATAGGATAGCATGTACCGAATGGCTCCAATAAGGAAACATTCTGTCAAATAACTGATGAATGATAAACGGGGCTTACGACTTGTAAGTCTTACTCCTTACCTTTAAAATAAGGACAGAAGCAAACAGGAGGAATAAATAAGTGAAGTCTACCCCAGTTGAAGAACTATTTTATGAATTTGATGAAACAACCAAAATATTGCAAGATGAACTGTCGTGCACGTATCTCGATGCCTTAGGCGAGACCGGAGAGAATTTTTTCCAAGGGAAAGTGATGCAGGAAGAAATCAGTGAAGAATCAAAGAAAAGTTTGATGAAGCATTATGCTGAATTTTCATTGGAAAAGTATGAAAAGGAAGCCATCCGTAAAGCATACCAGCTGGCCATCCTTAAAGGCATGCAACAAAGCGTACAACCTAACCATCACATGACACCGGATGCCGTCGGGATTTTTGTCAGTTACTTAGTCGGCAAATTCACGAAGGATCAAAAAGAGATCGTCATGCTCGATCCAGCTGTTGGGACAGGAAACCTACTCTTTGCGATCATGAACCAGTTGACCGATAAAAACATGGCGTCATTTGGTGTGGAAATCGACGAAACCTTGATCAGGCTTGCATATGCCGGGGCTAATCTTCAAGAGCATCCCTTATCATTTTTCAATCAGGACAGCCTAGAGCCGCTTTTCATTGACCCAGCGGATGTGGTAGTCAGTGACTTGCCGATTGGGTATTACCCGAATGATGTCCGTGCAGCGGAATACGAACTGAAGGCAGAAAACGGCCATTCCTATGCACATCATCTATTCATAGAGCAAAGTGTCAAACATGTGAAAGATGGAGGATATCTATTCTTCATTGTCCCGAATAATTTATTTGTCTCGGAAGAAGCACCTAAACTCAATGACTATTTGAAAAAAAATACTCACATTCAAGGAATGGTGCAGCTTCCGCTTACCATGTTTAAAAACGAAGCGGCTGCCAAGAGCATTTTAATCCTTCAAAAGAAAAAGGATGGCGTCGAGGCTCCTAAGAAAGCCTTGTTGGTACAACTTCCGAAGCTATCTGACTTTGATGCGACTAGGTCGGTCATGAACCAGATGGACGATTGGTTTAAGGAAGAAAAATAAAAACAAAAGCTGATGCCAAAAGGCATCGGCTTTTGTTTTTAGAAGATAAAGAGTTTTTTAAATTATTAAATTTTTTATTGGTGGAATCCATTTGCCATGATAAGATATATACATTATATACTGCACGTTTGTAGACTAGCTTAGAGTAAAGGAGCAGGATGGATGTCTAAAATTATGGCTATAAACGCAGGCAGCTCTTCTTTGAAGTTTCAGCTTTTTGAGATGCCTAGTGAACATGTTATTACGAAAGGTCTTGTGGAAAGGATCGGTTTGAAAAACTCCACATTCACCTTGAGTGTTGAAGGCGAGAAGATTTCTGAAACGTTACACATCCCAAATCATGAAGTGGCTGTCGGGCTTTTACTAGAAAAACTGATTCACCACCAAATCATACACTCTTTCGAAGAAATAGATGGCATGGGCCATCGAGTTGTGCATGGTGGTGAAGTGTTTAGCGACTCCGTCTTAATCACAGAGGAAGTTATAGAAGAAATCGAGAAGCTTTCGGATTTAGCTCCCCTTCATAATCCTGCCAATATAACGGGCATCAAGGCGTTTAAGCAAATATTGGGTGAAGTGCCGGCGGTTGCTGTCTTTGATACGGCCTTCCATCAAACCATGGAACCCAGTTCGTATATGTATAGCTTGCCATTTGAGTACTATGAGAAATACGGTATCAGGAAATATGGATTCCATGGTACATCACATAAATATGTTTCCCAACGTGCAGCGGAAATGATAGGAAGACCGATAGAACAGTTACGGTTGATATCCTGTCATTTGGGAAATGGCGCTAGCATCACGGCCATCGAGGGAGGAAAGTCGATTGACACGTCGATGGGATTCACTCCATTGGCCGGCGTGACGATGGGTACACGTTCAGGGAATATCGATCCAGCTTTGATTCCTTACATCATGGAGAAAACGGGGACAACGGCAGATGAAGTACTGGATGTCTTGAATAAGAAAAGTGGGATTCTTGCACTGTCTGGCTTCTCCAGCGACTTACGCGATATCCAATTGGAAGCCGATAAAGGAAATGAGCGGGCTGAGCTTGCGCTAGAGGTATTTGCTGGCCGCATTCATAAATACATAGGTTCTTATACAGCAAAAATGGGCGGCGTGGATGGAATCATCTTTACGGCCGGCATTGGTGAAAATAGCCAGGACATCCGGGGGAGGATCTTGGATGGACTTGAATTCATGGGAGTTTATTGGGATGAAGACCTGAATCGTACCTCTGGTGAGGAAGCCTTCATCAATTCCCCATTTTCCCCGGTGAAAATCATGGTCATTCCTACGAATGAAGAAGTCATGATTGTCAGAGATACGATGAATATCACAATGAATGAAAGTTTAGAAGATATGCTTTCCTAGAAGAAAAAAGCCTCCATGCCCATCAAGGGAATGGAGGCTTTTTTACGTGCGGATTTGCCCGGAGTTCTGTTTAGATGTTGATTTTCGGTTAGGTTGTAAGCTGCTTCATATTCTTGAAAAGCTGTGCCGTATGGTATACTTAAAGGGAGAATCCACCAATTCTTTATAAAGGAGGCTTGTTGCATGGAATTCACAAATCGGGACATGAAAACTTGGAATGAAATTAGTGAATGGCAAGATAAACTGAACCAATATAATCCGACAGACCTGGCATCATTATATGATAAATGGCTAGAGCAAAGTTTTTCACGGTTGCCTGAAGATGTTCAACAACAATTTTTTGAAAAGCTTGATACTTGGTTATTTCACTTGCATGCGATGGTACAGAGCTCATCCATTCAAATAGACGCAAGAGACCGCATTTTGGCCTCGGCACGCGTATTCAATGATGAGATTGAGGAGATCAAGGATGTACACCTTTTAACAATCGACCAGTTGAACTACATAGCGAACCAGCATATTGCGAAGCATCGTTTATATTCTTTTGTGCAGGGAGGAATAAGCGGTCGTGGAGGGTTGCTCCTACTGGGAAGTGATATCCCGGCCATGACAGTCATTAATGTTCGAACCGTACAGCTGATAGCGATGTCTTATGGTTTTGAAGGGAATACACCCTTTGAAATGATGATGGCCTTAAAGGTATTCAATGCAGGGGCGATGCCTAAGCGGCTCCAAGGAGTGGCTTGGGAAGAATTGGTCCGGGAAATTCAGACTGCGGAAGATGAATATTGGTATATGGGAATAGAGGAGCTGACGAATCCAAAGTGGATGGAACAGCCATTAAAGCAATTATTAAAAGCTGTATCCATCACGGTTTTCAGGAAAAAACTATTGGGCGGCGTACCGCTTATCAGTATGGCCATTGGCGCCGGGGCTAATTACCAAATGACGAAAGATGTCAGTGAATTCGCCCAGAAATTCTATCAGTATCGTTATTTACAGGGAAAGAAGGCCGATGAAGAATGAGTGTCAAGGAACATAAAAAGGCCACTACGGAGCCGATTCGATGCAAGGTGATCACGGTCAGTGATACGCGAAACGAAGAAACGGATAAAAGCGGATCCTTGATGATGGACCTCCTAAAATCACAGGGCCATGTAGTGACAGAATATGAAATCGTGAAGGACGAACGTGGTGCAATCCAAGAGGCGATTACGGCCGGCGGAAAAAGCAATCAAGTCGATGCCATCCTAACCAATGGCGGTACAGGCATCGCCAACAGGGATGTCACGATTGAAGCGGTAAAAGAATTGATGACTAAAGAGATACCCGGTTTTGGTGAGCTTTTCCGTATGTTGAGCTATCAAGAAGATATCGGATCGGCAGCCATCCTATCAAGGGCGATTGCTGGAGTGGCATTTAATAAAGCGATCTTTTCGACTCCTGGTTCATCTGGGGCGGTTCGCCTTGCGATGAATAAACTAATACTTCCGGAATTGGGCCATGTTGTCGGGGAAATTCGGAAGGATACATAAGGAAACGGACAAAAAAAGCCCCGGTTTTAAAAACCGGGGCTTTTTTTGCATGGAAATGGGCTTAATTATGCATCTTTTCACTTATCCCCTGATCGGTCCGATACCAAAGCCAAAGATCATTTATCACGGAAGCCAGTTCGGAGATTTCCGTGTTGAGTTGGCATGACAAGACAAAATTACTTTCATCAGAGAGCTGTGTCTGTTTCCGATTGATAATGGCTTCCAGCTCCTGTATACGGTCCGGGATATGACCCCGGATAGTTTCCCAGTGTGCGAGTATGCGGTGCTGCTTTCCTTTAGAGTATTCATCCCATTCCATGGGGAGGTCGGGGATGGAGATTCCAAGCCGTTCATCATACGTAAAAAGTTCTTTCATAATGCCTCCTGTAATCACAGTTTTCATACTCTTAGATTACTATATTTTAACCGATGTATCCATTGTGTAAATTATTTGGAATATCGAAAAAATTTTACTGAAATCAGTAAAATACCCCTTGTATTCCTTGTATAAAAATGATAAAGTACTAAACATAGATTGAATAAAAATAACAACGAATGAATTTTTATTCACACGAAAGGGACGATAAAACATGGGAAATCAAAAAGTAGTTTTAGCTTATTCTGGAGGATTAGATACCTCTGTTGCAATTAAATGGTTACAAGATCAAGGATACGACGTAGTGGCATGCTGTTTGGATGTCGGTGAAGGAAAAGATTTAGACTTTATTAAAGAAAAAGCAATCACTGTCGGAGCGGTTAGTTCTTATGTAATTGATGCAAAAGACGAATTCGCCGATGAATTCGCATTGACGGCTCTTCAAGCCCATACACTATATGAAGGAAAATATCCTTTAGTATCAGCTCTATCGCGTCCACTTATCGCGAAGAAGCTAGTGGAAGTGGCTGAAGAAGAAAATGCAGTAGCCGTTGCGCACGGTTGTACGGGAAAAGGAAATGACCAAGTGCGTTTCGAAGTATCCATTTCGGCTTTAAACCCTAATTTACAAGTTCTTGCACCTGTACGTGACTGGAGATGGTCTCGTGAAGAGGAAATCGAATATGCTGCCAAGAATGGAATTCCTGTTCCAATCGGTTTAGCCAGCCCTTACTCAATCGACCAAAACCTATGGGGAAGAAGTAACGAATGTGGAATCCTTGAAGATCCATGGGCTGCTCCTCCGGAAGAGGCATATGATCTGACAACAAGCCTTGAAAACACACCGGATACTGCCGATATCATTGAAATCGGATTTGAACAAGGTGTACCGGTTACACTGAACGACAAGAACTACAAATTGGCTGATTTGATTGTTGAATTGAATCAAATTGCCGGTAAACACGGTGTCGGACGTATCGACCACGTGGAAAATAGATTAGTAGGTATCAAATCTCGTGAAGTATACGAAGCTCCAGGTGCCATGACATTGATCGCTGCACATAAAGAACTTGAAGATATTACTTTGGTAAAAGAACTTGCCCATTTCAAACCAGTGATTGAGAAGAAAATGACGGAATTGATCTATGAAGGACTTTGGTTCTCACCACTTCAAAAAGCGTTGGCTGCATTCTTGAAAGAGACACAAGTGAACGTTACGGGTACTGTCCGTGTGAAACTGTTCAAAGGCCATGCCATTGTCGAAGGAAGAAAATCAGAGTACTCTCTATACAATGAAAAACTAGCAACCTATACAAAAGCGGACGAATTCGATCATGAGGCAGCAGTTGGTTTCATTAAATTATGGGGACTTCCAACGAAAGTGAACAGCATGGTCAACAACAAGAAGGTGACAGTGTGAGCAGCAAGCTTTGGGGAGGAAGATTCACGAAATCTGCCGAAGAATGGGTAGATGAGTTCGGGGCTTCCATATCCTTTGATCAGGAACTTGTCCTTGAAGATATTCAAGGCAGCTTGGCACATGTCACCATGCTGAAGACATGCCAGATCCTGCCAGAAGAGGACGCTGATCAGATCATTGTGGGACTGAAGGGTTTACAGGAAAAAGCGGAAAAAGGTGAATTGACTTTCAAGGTGGAGATGGAAGATATCCATCTTAACCTTGAAAGCATGCTCATTGAAGCGATCGGCCCGGTCGGAGGCAAATTGCATACTGGCAGAAGCCGTAACGACCAAGTAGCAACAGACCTTCATCTTTACATGCGCAACCAAACGAAAGTGATTCTGGAACTCATTAATGGACTCCAAGGAGCAATTTTGGAACAGGCTAAAAAGAATGTGGAAACACTCATTCCAGGGTATACGCATTTACAGCGTGCCCAGCCAATTTCATTCGCTCACCATTTAATGGCTTATTTCTGGATGCTGGAGCGCGATAAACAACGTTTCACTGAAAGCTTCAAGAGAATCAACATTTCTCCCTTGGGTGCAGGAGCGCTTGCTGGGACGACTTTTCCGATTGACCGTGCGTTAAGTGCAGAGCTACTTGGCTTTGATGGCATATATGAAAATAGTCTGGATGCAGTGAGTGATCGTGATTTCGCCCTGGAATTCATGAGTAACAGCGCAACGATGATGATGCATTTATCTCGTTTCAGCGAAGAAATCATTCTTTGGTCAAGCCAGGAATTCCAATTCGTTGAACTGGATGATGCTTTCTCAACGGGAAGCAGCATCATGCCACAAAAGAAAAACCCTGATATGGCGGAGCTGATCCGCGGTAAAACAGGACGGGTTTACGGGAATCTAACAGGGTTACTGACTGTATTAAAAGGACTGCCACTTGCTTATAACAAAGATATGCAAGAAGATAAAGAAGGCGTTTTTGATACGGTTAAAACGATTGTTGGTTCACTTAAAATCTTCGCAGGCATGATTTCAACGATGAAAGTGAAAAAAGACGTGATGGAAAAAGCAACGAAAAATGACTTTTCCAATGCAACCGAATTGGCCGATTATCTGGCTTCGAAAGGCATGCCTTTCCGTAAAGCCCATGAAGTCGTCGGCAAACTTGTTTTATTCTGTGTACAAAACGGCTGCTATTTAGTTGACCTTAGCATGGAACAATTCAAGGAGGCATCCGAGTTGTTTGAAGAGGATATTTACGACGCATTAAATCCATACGAAGCAGTTAAACGCCGTAATAGTGCAGGTGGTACTGGGTTTGCCCAAGTGCAGCTTGCGATTGAAAAAGCGGAGAAACTCATAAGTGCATAACAAATGAAAAGATCGTACACCGATTTGGTGTACGATCTTTTTTTAAAAATTTTAGTTTTTATCAGTACGGACAATGATGACATCACAATTTGAGTGGCGAACAATACCTTCTGATACGCTTCCAATCAAGAAACGTTCAACGGCATTAAGTCCAGTCGCACCACAAACGATTAAATCAATCGTATGTTTTTTCGCTAAGTCTCTTGGTATTTTGACTTTAGGAGAACCATACTCCACTTCCGTAATTACGTTAGTGATGCCAGAGGCAACCGCTTCTGTTTTATACTTTTCCAATAAGTCATTGGCAAAGGTTTCAGAACGATCGCGGATAGTCATATCGTAAGCTTCGATAGTCGGGAAATTCCTGGTGTCGACGATATGAGCCAGAACTAGAGTCGCGTTACTTAGTTTTGCAAGGTATATCGCTTTTTTTAAGGCCCATTCTGCTTCTTCAGAACCGTCCACCGCTACAAGGATATTTTTATAATCTATCGTACCCATTATGAATCTCCTCCTTCTACTTCACTCCCATTATACTATAATTTTCCTTATTCAATTGTAACAAATTTACGAATTTTTGGTGAAGTCTATCTTAATATTTGGAGGCTTTTCGGATATTTCGTCAAGACTTCACAACCTGTTTCGGTTATATACAGATCATCCTCTATCCTCACACCAGCCACATCGGGAACATAGATACCTGGTTCGATTGTATAAACCATGCCCTTTTGTAACTTAAGTGAATTCGTTTCCTTTAACGATGGATATTCGTGGACGCTAATGCCAAGTCCGTGCCCAAGACGGTGTGGGAAATAGTCGCCGTAGCCTTTGTTCTGGATGATGCTTCTGGCAGTCCGGTCGATCTCAGAACAAGCAACACCGGGTTTGCTTGCTGCAATGGCAGCTTCCTGCGCTTTTCGAACCGTTTCATAGATCTCGGCTTGCTTGTCATTGATGTCCCCGAACGCGACGGTCCTGGTGATGTCTGAGCAATACCCTTCATATACGACACCTAGATCAAAAAGAACGAGGTCACCACGCTGAACTTTCGATGCCCCTGGTGTTCCATGAGGCGAAGCTCCGTTCTTTCCAGTCAGGACCATTGTAGAGAATGACATTTGGCTAACGCCGACCTTCTTCATTTCGAATTCAATTGCAGCCAGGATTTCCATTTCGGTTTTCCCTTCACGGATTTCGCTGACTCCGACTTCGATAGCCACGTCGGCAAGTCGGCAGGCTTCACGAATCTTGACCATTTCATCTTCGGATTTGATCATTCGCATCTTTTGTAGCTTCTCCTCGGCTGAAACGAGTACCGGCGCATCAAAATGATACTGTATGTTTTCATAGCGTTCCACATTCATATGTTGTTTTTCAATCGCGATTTTCTTCAAGGATAATCCACGTTGACTAACCGCTTTCTGGATTTTCAACCATGGATCTTCAATATCGGTGTAGCCAATGATCTCGCCTTGCCATCCAGCATTCTTGGCATCAGGCACTTCCATTTGGGGACAAACCAAAAATGGCTCTGCGTTCGCAAAAATGGCTAGTGCCAGCAGTCTTTCATTCGGGTCACTAAAGAATCCACTGCAATAAAAGACGTTTTCGGTAGAAGTTAGAATGGCTGCGTCCAACTCATTGGTTTGCAACCAGTTTTGTATTTCATTCAAATGTTTATTCATGACGATTCCTCCATAGATAGGATATAATTACCTTAGCAATAACTATTTAAATAGTAAATGGTAAAGCTTTTGAAAAAATTCAAAAAAGTGTGTATCGGAAAGGAGCATCATTTAATGAAAGTATCTTTTCATGGACATGCCATCGTGAAAGTGGAGACCAATGGCAAGACGATTCTTTTTGACCCATTCATCACTGGAAATGAACTAACGGATCTAAAGGTGGCGGACGTAAAGCCGGATGTAATCATCTTAACACATGGTCATAATGATCACATTGGTGACACGGTGGAATTAGCGAAAAAGCACGATGCCCTTGTCATCGGAATTGCTGAAATAGCCGTTTATTTAGGAAATCAAGGCGTCAGGACACATGGCATGAGCATTGGTGGTGCTTATGAATTTGATTTTGGCACTGTGAAATTGACCCCTGCATTTCATGGAACCGGATTCAATACGGCAGATGGTCAGATCATCTATCTAGGGATGCCTGCCGGCGTATTGTTGACTGTAGAAGGAAAAACGATCTATCATGCTGGTGACACGGCCGTTTATTCCGACATGAAACTGATTGGGGAAAGACATCCGATTGATCTGGCATTTCTGCCTATCGGCGATAACTTCACAATGGGGCCGGAAGATGCAGCGCTTGCCGCAAAATTCCTCCAGGCGAAGCAGGTCGTGCCGATCCACTACAACACGTTCCCGGTCATCAAACAGGATCCTAACAAATTCATCGATATACTAGAAGCAAAAAATGGACTGGTTATGGAACCCGGAGATGCAATTGATTTATAATGACACAACAACAGGGGCCTGATTCGGAGGCTCCTTTTTATATAGGAAATGAATAATCAAGAAGCATGGATGTAGTATGTCTCGACGACAAGCTTAAAAATCCCCTGTAGGCTCCATTCTTTTTATTCATCCTCTTGCATAAAATTAAGGGATGGAATGAAGGAGGGGGTTGGATGAAGCAAAGGTTATTGCTCTGTTTGCTTTTATGCGGTGTGATGCTGTATTATGCAGTGCCGCGCCTATCGTTGGAAAGCGGGGGCCCAGAGAGTTTGTTTGGGGGAACTTGGCTTTTGTTCGCGCTGTTAGCCGTGGCGGGGAATTTGACGGGCATTCTGTATTCACCTGCAAAACGGAAAGTGAAACGGCAGCATCAAAAGAAAAGGTTGCGTGAATATCAGTAGTTGTTTGATAATCTAGGCTCTTTGACCTTATAATGGGATATAGGAATACCGTGAAAAGGGTGAAGCGCTTGGCTACAAAGCATGAACAAATATTAAAACATATCGATGGACTTCCGGTTGGTGAAAAGATTTCCGTCCGCCAGATTGCCAAAGTCCTGAATGTAAGTGAGGGCACGGCATACCGTGCGATTAAAGAGGCGGAGAATCAAGGCTATGTAAGTTCCATTGAGCGGGTCGGCACGATCCGTATTGAGAAAAAGAAAAAAGAGAATATTGAGAAGCTAACGTTTGCCGAGGTAGTCAATATAGTTGATGGACAAGTCTTAGGTGGAAAAACGGGTCTTCATAAAACGTTAAATAAATTCGTTATCGGTGCGATGAAGCTTGAAGCGATGATGCGATATACCGGTGCAGGAAACCTGTTGATTGTAGGGAATCGTACTCAGGCGCATGAGCACGCATTAAAAGCGGGTGCAGCGGTGCTGATTACCGGTGGGTTCGATGCCGAAGAATCCGTTAAGATATTGGCCGATGAATTGGAGATGCCGGTCATTTCAACGAGTTACGATACCTTTACTGTTGCGACCATGATCAATCGGGCCATTTATGACCAATTGATCAAAAAGGAAATCCTATTGGTAGAGGATATTTTGACGCCCGTTCAGGAAACGACCTTCTTAACCGTGGGTGATCGGGTTCAAAATTGGCATGAATTGAATCAGGAGTCGGGTCATAGCCGTTTCCCTGTCGTTGATGAAAACATGAAGGTTCAGGGTATGGTCACCTCAAAAGATGTCATGGGCCAAGAAGAAACGACGCTCATTGATAAGGTGATGACGAAGAATCCGATGACCGTAGGCGATAAAATGAGTGTTGCCTCATCTGCCCATATGATGGTGTGGGAAGGGATCGAGTTGATTCCAGTCGTTAGTGACAGTCACATCCTGAAAGGGATCGTGAGCAGGCAGGATGTACTGAAGGCGTTACAGATGAGCCAAAGACAGCCACAGGTCGGTGAAACGATTGACGATACGATCACGAGCCAGCTGGTGATGACGTCAAACCAAGGCAAGGGACAAGAAGTGTATAGCTATGGTGTTACACCGCAAATGACCAATTATCTTGGTACGATTTCAAGTGGGGTGTTCACGACACTGGTTACGGATTCAGCCAATCGTGCACTCAGAGGCTATAAACGCGGCGATTTAGTCGTTGAAAATATGACGATTTACTTCATCAAGCCTGTTCAGATCGACAGTACGCTTGAAATTCATCCTCGTGTCCTGGATGTGGGGCGTAAGTTCGGGAAAGTGGATGTCGAGGTATTTAACCAAGGCAAGCTTGTAGGGAAAGCCATGCTGACATGTCAGTTGCTTGATCGTTCTTAACTAGCGAAAGAGGATAATCGAATTCGATTATCCTCTTTGATTTGTGGCTTCTTCAATGGCATGTGGGAGGTAGAACTTATACATTTTATAACCGCCCCAAACGCTGAATAGTCCGACAACAATGAATACGGCAGCAATGATGTATGTAACGGTCGTTTGGAAAAGGAAAAGCTGATTGACTCCAAATAAGGCTACAAAGGCACCGAGGGCAATGGATGATTTTCCTGAAATCCACTTTTTCTCCATCGGCATTTTCGTGCGTACCATTTTAATTTTGTAAAATACATAAATCCCTAGTGACAGAACGATCAAGGTGACAAGGATAGGCATCGTTTATAATTCCCCCAATTTAACATATGTACCTTATTATTGTAGCGGGAATCTCTAGAGATTGCCACCTAAAACAAGATGAGCCTTCCTATTTCGCCAATTTTTTGATTAAATAAAATATATCGTCTTAATTTGTACAATAACATATATAAAAAGGAGATTTATATGAAGGCTGAAATTTTAGCAGATATAAAGCGTTATGATACGATTATCATTCATCGCCATGTCCGGCCTGACCCGGATGCTTATGGTTCGCAAGGGGGATTGGCTGAAATTCTGAAGGCGTCATTTCCTGAGAAGCGCATTTTCACGGTCGGGAAAGAAGAGCCTTCGTTACATTATTTAAGGAGGCTTGATGTGATTTCGGATGAAATGTACCAAGGGGCTTTGGTCATCGTTTGTGACACCGCCAATACCGACCGAATCTGCGACAGCCGTTATCCGACAGGGGATAAGCTGATCAAGATTGACCACCATCCAAACGAAGATCCCTATGGAGACATGCGTTGGGTCGATACGTCCGCTAGCTCGACGAGTGAAATGATTTATGAATTTTATCTATTTGGTAAAGATCAAGGATTGAAGATGAGCGATGAGGCAGCCCGTCTACTTTATGCAGGTATCGTTGGTGATACGGGACGTTTTCTTTTTCAAAGCACGACCGAGAAAACATTCGCCTATGCTAGTGAGTTGATTCATTATTCATTCTCCCGTCCACAGTTATATCAAGAGATGTATGATGTCGATGAAAGCATTACCCGCCTGAATGGGTATGTGCTGCAAAACTTCGAGATTCTACCAAACGGAACAGGGAAGATGATCATCACGAAGGATATCCTGGAAAAATTTCATGCGACGCCTTCAGAAGCCTCCCAGCTTGTCTCCTCGCTGGGTTCGATTAAAAACGTGAAATCTTGGGTCTTTTTCATTGAAGAAGAAAAGGAGATCCGGGTTCGTTTCCGTTCTAAAGGTCCAATCATCAACATGATCGCCAGGAAATACAATGGTGGCGGACACCCATTTGCAGCAGGGGCCTCTATTTATTCTTGGGATGCAGTGGATGATATTTTGGCTGATCTAGAAGAGGTAAACAAAGCAGAATAAGAAAAGCAAAAAGACCAAATCATCTTGAATTTGGTCTTTTGCCATGTAGATATTCACGATGTTGGGAAATTTTTAGCTGGTTGCCATCGGGATCTTTGAAATTGAACCATCGGTCATGTTCGATTCCTGTTGTACATTCTACTTTCCCTTTCATATATTCATACGCTTCGATGACGTTCGTCGTGTTGAAGTGAAAGGGAGGGACTTTGAAAATGCGATCTTCGGAAAATATCTTACTGTCCAAAACAATGCCCGTTCCGATCATAGGCAAGGCATACAGGTGCCCGAATAAAATATCTCCGGTCACCGGAATGCCCAACAGGTCAGAATACCAATCGCGGGCCACTTCAATATTACGAACCGGGATAAAGACCGTACCGATTTGGTTTAAGATTGGGTTCATCGTTCACCTCTCCAATGGCATCATTTCGCCCTCTTGATTGTGAGTTCAATATTCATTTTTGTATAAAACATAATTTCATTGACTTCCAGTTCGTACCGTTTCTTATTAATCTCGATGATTTTGTTTTCAATCGACTTCTTAAGCAACACTTTTCCGTTATATACACTAACGACATCTTTAGCGAGAAGGGAAGAGAGGTCATCTTCTATGACATCCTCGGCATCGGCGATACTCAGCTTATCGAGGCTGTAAAATTGCCCGTTGGTGATTTTCACCTCGACTTCTTGAATCGTTAAAATCTCTTCGTTTTGCTGATTTAATTTTTTGTAATCCTGCTCCCAAATCGCGATTTTTTCGGTCAAATCCTTCATCTCTTCTCTTTGCTCATGAATGATCCGGATCTGCGTTTCCTGCTGCACTCCGTACATGTAAAAGAAAATCACCCAGCTGAGCAGTCCGCCTAATGCTGCACCGGCAAAAAAACGCTGCCAGGTGGGAAGCCGATGATAAGGGGGGATCCTCATGGTGAAATATGCTCCTGTGTGAACCAATTGATGATTAACGCTCCTGTCTGTGCACCCCCGAGGGCGGAGAGGATCAATAGCACCTGCTTCACGATATCCTTTGTTTGTCCGTGGAAAATGCCACGTTCAAAATTATAGACCATATCGAAGGTCCCTCCGATGGCAGCGACGATCGCCCAAATCCTTAGGCTGTCCGATAAGCGGAAAACGGTCGTCATCGGGGCTTGTCCCGTGAAAAAAGCCGCCAGTCCGCCAATGATCGACCCGCCAAGCAAAACGCCGAGCGCGATGAAAAAACTGTTGATAAATGCCGGAACAAAGGCTTCGTTCATGTATCATCATCCTTTTTGGCTTGATATTCTTCTACTCTATTTATATGGGAAGCGCGGAGGTAATATGATAGCCTGTGAAAATCAAAGTGGACGAACCTGATTGGCAATGAGAACATATTTTCTTTTTTTGAAATAAACACTATAATAAAAAGAAACATGCCCTTTCAAAGGTGGGAGAAAAAAACGTGTATACACATCTCCATATTCAGAGCGGATACAGCCTGCTGAGCAGTACGGTGAAAATTCGTGAACTTGTGGCTAAAGCGAAAGCGGATGGCTGTACGAGTCTAGCATTAACCGACCGAAATGTTATGTATGGATCGGTTTATTTTTATAAGGAATGCAAAAAACAGGGGATAAAACCGATTATCGGGATTCTCGCGGATGTTCTAGATGAACAAGATGCCGCACATCCTCTTCTTTTACTAGCAAGAAATCTTCAAGGCTACCAAAACCTGCTGAAAATAAGCAGTGCTATCAAAACGAAATCTCCGTCGGGCATTCCATTTAATTGGCTTAAAGCCTATTCTTCGGGATTGATTGCGCTTTCCCCGGGTGCGGAAGGGCAAATCGAAAGGTTATTGGAAGAAGAAAGGCCCGAGGAGGCGAGGAAAGCTGCCGAGCAATTTTTGAAAGTGTTCGGACATGATAACTTTTATTTATCCCTTCAACGGCTGGATATTGCCAAGGAGGAGCAGCAAATACAAGCAATCTGTCAATTGGCCAAAGAGCTGAAAATCGAGCTTGTAGCGACGAACCCGGTCTATTACTTGAACCAAAGTGATGCACTGGCACATGAAGCGCTACTGGCCATCGGTAATGGCGACAAGCTGGCGGACGAAACGAGGGTGGTGCTTCCATCCACACAGTTTTATATGAAAAGCCGTGCTGAAATGGCTGAACGGTTCAGTGACTTGCCGGATGCCCTTCAAAATACGCTACATATAGCCGCGCAATGCAATCTTACTATTCCTTTTCATCGTTCCCTGCTACCCAAATACCCTACAGCAACTGGAGTTACGGCTGAAGAAATGCTCGAAACCCTCTGCTTCCAGGGCTTGAAGAAACGAATACCTGAACCATCTATCCAATATGAAGAGCGTCTGCGCTTTGAATTGGCTGTCATTAAGCAAATGAAATTCAGCGATTATTTCTTAATCGTTTGGGATTTCATGAAATTTGCAAGGGACCACCAGATTTTGACGGGGCCGGGACGGGGGTCTGCAGCAGGATCGATGGTCGCCTACGTTCTGTCGATTACGGATGTCGATCCAATCGAACATTCTCTGCTGTTCGAGCGATTTCTAAATCCTGAGCGGGTAACGATGCCCGATATCGATATTGACTTCCCGGATAACCGCCGCGAGGAAGTGATTGCTTATGTCGCGAAGAAATACGGGGAATTGCATGTTGCCCAAATCATCACATTTGGTACTTTAGCCGCAAAGGCGGCGTTGCGTGATACCGGACGCGTCTTCGGTTTGAATACAAAAGAGCAGGAAATGGTATCGAAAATGATCCCGGGACGCCTTGGGATTACCTTGCCTGAAGCGTTAAAAGAATCCAAACGATTACAGGACTTCATAAAGGAAAGTGAGCGGAACCAGAAGCTTTTTGAAACGGCACTTCTGCTTGAGGGGCTTCCACGCCATACCTCCACACATGCGGCTGGTGTCGTCATAAGCGATCAGGCGCTCACTGAGCATATCCCGATTCAGGAAGGGCATGATGGCATCCACCTGACTCAATATCCAATGGACCTCCTCGAGGAACTCGGCCTTCTGAAAATGGATTTTCTAGGTCTGCGCAATTTAACGCTCCTGGATAATATTTTGAAAAACATCCAAAAGGGGATGGGGAAAAAACTGAATTTGTCCCATATACCCATGGATGATCCGCAGACCCTGTCCATGCTGGGACGGGGTGAAACGACGGGCGTGTTCCAGTTCGAATCGG
The DNA here is from genome assembly GCF_044761985.1 of Peribacillus sp. NPDC097224. NCBI lineage: Bacteria > Bacillati > Bacillota > Bacilli > Caryophanales > Bacillaceae > Peribacillus > Peribacillus sp. NPDC097224. The sequence goes on from NZ_JBIWDK010000009.1 coordinate 18,285, forward strand.
ATGGGATACGGAAGGTGTTAATGAACCTGAAGCCAAACCGGTTTGAAGATATCGTCGCGGTCAATGCCTTATATCGTCCAGGTCCCATGGAAAACATTCCACTTTTCATCGAGCGCAAACACGGGCTGGTCCCAATAGAATATCACCATCCGGATTTGAAGGAGATTCTCGATCCTACATACGGCGTCATCGTATATCAGGAACAGATCATGCAGATTGCATCACGACTTGCCGGTTTCTCCCTGGGAGAGGCCGATTTATTAAGGCGTGCCGTCTCGAAGAAGAAAAAGGAAGTATTGGACCAGGAGAGGGAGCATTTCGTGAATGGTGCCTTGAAGCAAGGGTATTCCGAGAAAACAGCGGACGATATCTATACCCTGATTGTCCGGTTTGCCAATTATGGATTCAACAGGAGCCATGCTGTAGCATACAGTGTCATTGCCTATCAGCTTGCCTATTTAAAAACTCATTTTCCTGAGTATTTCATGGCTGCCCTCATGACCTCTGCCGTCGGAAATGATGATAAGATTGCCCAGTATGTCCGTGAAGCCAAGAAGAAAGGCATTTCCGTGCTGCCTCCTTCCATTAATGAAAGCGGCTATCCTTTTTTACCGGAGAAAGAAGGGATTCGATTCAGTCTTGGTGCCATAAAAGGAATCGGTGGGACGGTCCTGAAGGAAATCTTTGCGGCTAGACGCCAAAAGAAATTCGGGGACCTATTCGATTTCTGTTTGCGGGTGTCGGGAAAAATCGTCAATCGAAAGGTATTGGAAGCATTGGTGCATTCAGGTGCCTTTGATGAATTTGGCGAAGACCGTGCCACCTTGCTTGCTAGCCTGGATGTCGCAATCAGCCATACCGAATTGGTCAATCCGGATGATGATTTATTCGATATGTTTTCGGATGGCGAATTCTCGCTAAAGCCTAAATACAATCATGTCGATCCAATTCCGGTGGAGGACAAGTTATCCTTTGAAAAGAGTGTACTGGGCCTATACCTTTCCAATCATCCCGTGACGAGCTATAAAGGAATTTTCGGCCACTTCGGTTGCTTGACCATCGATGAAGCATTAAGTAAAAAAGAGGCAAAGATCCTGCTTGGCGTGTACATCACGGCGGTTAAGACCATTCGTACGAAAAAGGGGGATGTGATGGCATTCTTGACTGTCAGTGATGAAGAAGGCGATATTGAAGCCGTCGTATTCCCCAATGTGTATAAAAACTACTCTGCCATCTTGAATCACGGACAGTTGGCCATGCTTCAAGGTACATTGGAGGAGCGGAGCGGAAAAACGCAGCTCATCATCCAATACGTCTATCCGTTGGACCAAGTGAAAAATATGGCACAGAAAAAAAACGGAACGCTTTTCTTGAAGATTGAAGCGGAAAAGCAAACAAAAGACACTCTTCAAAAAATAAAAAAAATATTAATCCAGCATACTGGCGAAACGAAGGTCATGCTATTTTATGAGCGGGAAAACCGCTATGTACAGCTATCCTATTGGGATTGGGTCAACCCGAGCGATAAGTTAATCGATCTTTTAAATGGATTGTTAGGAAAAGGAAATGTCGTTTATAAGAGAGAATAACTATTTTACAACTTTATCAGGTATGTTATATTGAATGCAGGCCCATGTGGTCTGACCACTAGATTTCAGCATAATTTCCGGGTTGCCCAATTCGTTCTAGGAGTGAGAATATGACATTAAGAGAAGAAGCATTACATATGCATCGCTTGAATCAAGGGAAATTAGAAACCGTTTCGAAAGTACCAGTTAGGAATGCAGTGGATTTAAGCTTGGCTTATTCTCCTGGTGTCGCCGAACCATGTAAGGAAATTTACGAAAAACCTGAAACCGTTTATGACTATACAATGAAAGGGAATACGGTAGCCGTTATTTCTGATGGAACGGCAGTGTTGGGCCTAGGCAATATCGGTCCTGAAGCCGCCTTGCCTGTCATGGAAGGCAAAGCTGTCTTGTTCAAGAGTTTTGCGGGAGTGGATTCATTTCCAATCTGTTTAAAAACGACGGATGTGGATAAGATTGTAGAGACCGTCAAATTGCTCGAACCGACATTCGGCGGAGTGAACCTAGAAGATATTGCAGCACCGAATTGTTTTGAAATCGAAGAACGATTAAAAAAAGAAATGAATATCCCTGTATTTCATGATGATCAGCACGGTACAGCAATTGTAACCGTGGCCGGTCTTGTAAATGCTTTGCGTCTTGTAGGAAAATCGATAACGGAAATTAAAGTCGTGGCCAGTGGTGCCGGAGCGGCAGGCATTGCCATCATAAAGTTGCTTTATAGCTATGGAGTGCGTGACATTATCATGTGTGACACGAAAGGTGCCATCTATGAAGGGCGTACGTTAGGTATGAATGATATAAAAGAACAAGTAGCGAAAGTAACCAACCGGGATAAGGTTCAAGGAAACCTTGCGACTGTTATCAAGGGAGCGGACGTATTCATCGGTGTGTCTGCCGCGGGAGCTTTGAATAAGGATATGATTTCTTCCATGAACGAAGATCCAATCATTTTCGCCATGGCTAATCCCAATCCTGAAATCATGCCGGAGGAAGCGAAAGCTGCGGGTGCCAAAGTGGTGGGGACAGGTCGCTCTGACTTCCCAAACCAGGTCAATAATGTACTGGCTTTCCCTGGAATCTTTCGAGGCGCTTTAGATGTACGTGCCACACATATCAATGAAAAAATGAAGGTGGCGGCTGTACAGGCGATTGCCGGTTTAATAGAAGAGCATGAACTTCATGAAGACTATGTTATTCCCGCCCCTTTTGATGCTAGAGTTGCACCTGCAGTCGCTGCAGCCGTGGCAAAGGCAGCTATGGAAACCGGGGTTGCAAGAATTCACGCGGATCCAGAACAAATTAAAGAAAAAACAAGAAAACTAGCAAACATTGGACAAAGTGAGGAATAACTAATTTGGCAGAACGTACTTCTTCAACCAAAATTTATCTCGATGTTGTGGAAAGCCTACGGAGCATGATTGAAGCGGATAACCTCTTACCGGGCGATAAAATTCCTTCTGAACGGGAGTTATCCGACCGTCTGAATGTTGGACGTTCATCTGTCCGTGAAGCATTGCGAGCACTAGAGCTTTTAGGATTGATAGAAACTAGACGTGGTGAAGGAACGTTTATTAGGGATTTCCAGGAGCATAAGTTAGTCGAGCTTCTGGGAACCTTTTTTTTGCAAGATAAAAAAGTTCAAGAAGATTTAGCCGAGACCAAACGGTTAATTGAAATCGATTGTTTGAAGATCGTGGCCTTCTTCGCCACGGCCCAAGAGGTTAAATCGTTAATGGACTGGGTCAAGGTAGAAGAATTCCATGATGATGATTTCTTCTTGAGGATCGCCATATTAAATCGCAATCGTTTGCTTGAAAGAATTTGGCGTATTGTCAACAGCTATGCTAGAGCATCAGAGCAAATCAAAACAAAAACGAAAAAAGAAGATTATCTTTTGTTGCTTACATATTTGCTTGAACGTGATGAAGAAAAAGCCATCGAAGCATACCTTACTAAAATCAGAAATTTGTCGAAGGAAGAGTGACAGCATTTTACACGATTTTGAATATATTTCTGATATAGTTTGGACCAAAGTTTCTTTAAAAAGAGGTTTGGTGGCAAAGGGAGGATTAGACTTGCTTAAAGAGCTATTTGCAAAATCTAAGAAGAAATATGCAACGGTTCCTTTAGATCGTGAAAAACAGGATGTACCTGAAGGAATTATGACGAAGTGCCCAGGTTGCAAAAAAATCATGTATACAAAAGAATTAGTGAAAAACGTAAAAGTCTGTTTGCATTGTGGGTTCCATCATTCCATGTCCTCTCATGAGCGCATAGAATTTCTTTTCGACGCCAATAGTTTCACTGAATTTGATAAAGAAATGATTTCCGTTAACCCCCTTCAGTTCCCGGATTATCTGGAAAAGCTGGAAAAGGATAAAGTGAAGGCCAAAATTAATGAGGCAGTGGTTACAGGGGTAGGAAGCATAAATGGTTTCCAAATATCAACGGCCATCATGGATTCCAATTTCCGGATGGGAAGTATGGGGTCCGTCGTTGGGGAAAAAATCACACGGGCGATTGAACGGGCCGGCGAATTGAAGATACCGTTCATCATTTTTACCGCATCTGGTGGGGCGCGAATGCAAGAAGGTGTTCTGAGCCTCATGCAAATGGCCAAAACAAGTGCTGCCCTTAAAATGTTCAGCAATGAAGGTGGATTGATCATTTCGATGATGACCCATCCTACAACTGGTGGCGTTTCAGCCAGCTTTGCATCTCTTGGGGATATTAACCTTGCAGAACCTGGTGCCCTGATAGGGTTCGCTGGAAGACGGATCATTGAACAAACGATCCATGAAGATCTTCCTGAAGATTTCCAAACAGCTGAATTTTTGATGAAGCATGGCCAATTGGATGCTGTGGTTAAACGGACGGAAATGAAAGATACCTTGACAACGATCCTGAAAATTCATGCCCCGGGTGGTGAATGGTTATGATTTACGAATTGGAATTTGAACGCCCTGTCACAGAGCTTCGAAGCAAGATTAAAGAACTAAGGGAAATAACAAAGGGAGCAGATGTTGATTTGACAGCTGAAATTGAAAGCTTGGAACAGCGTCTCGAGAAGTTGGAAACGGACATTTATAATAACTTAAAGCCGTGGGATCGCGTGCAAATCGCTCGTCACCCAGCTCGTCCGACAACACTTGATTATATCCCTCTTATATTTAATGAGTTCATGGAATTCCATGGTGACCGATATTATGGTGATGATGAAGCCATCGTAGCCGGCATCGGGGAATTTGATGGACGTGCTGTGACCATCATCGGCCATCAGCGTGGTAAGGATACAAAGGAAAATATCCGTCGTAATTTTGGTATGCCTCATCCTGAAGGTTATCGAAAGGCTTTACGTCTGATGAAACAGGCCGAAAAGTTCAATCGCCCCATCATTTGTTTCATAGATACGAAGGGTGCCTTCCCTGGTAAAGCAGCGGAAGAGCGTGGCCAGAGTGAAGCCATCGCAAAAAACCTTTTTGAAATGGCAGGACTTAATGTACCTGTTATCAGTATTGTCATTGGTGAAGGTGGAAGTGGTGGTGCTTTGGCTCTAGGAGTAGCGGATCGGATTTATATGCTGGAGAACTCCACCTATTCTGTCATTTCTCCTGAAGGAGCAGCAGCTATCTTGTGGAAGGATGCTTCCCAAGCCAAGCGTGCAGCCGAAACGATGAAAATCACGGCTCCTGACCTCAACCGATTGGGAGTCATTGATGAAATCATTCCTGAAGTGAAAGGCGGGGCCCATCGCGATGCCGAGGAGCAAGCCAAAGCGATTAAGGATATGTTGAAGCAATCAATCAATGAGCTTCTTTCCCTGAATAGTGAGGAACTGATCAATCAGCGTTATATGAAATTTAAAAATATCGGTGAATATGAATTTGAAGGACAGCCAGAAGGACCGATACTGGAAGTAAAACAACATTCATAAATACATGGCCAAGAAAAAACGTGCTGCCGGCAGGCAACACGTTTTTTCAACCTTAATATGATACTTAAATACCCAGGTGACTAAATTGATTCCTATTTTGGGAAATAAAACAATCTTTAACGCAATTTACTTCAATTTCTGTTCAGAATACGTTAGTCTTAATACATTGGATTAAGCAGTAAGAAGAGTTCCTTGCTTATCTTAGGTGAAAAAAGGGTACAATGAGGTTATTGAAAAGTTTTATGTCATTAGCGCAGTAGGAGAGGTGAACATAATGAAAAAAATAGGGGTATTAACAAGTGGAGGGGATTCTCCAGGCATGAATGCTGCAGTCCGGGCAGTCGTCCGGAAAGCGATTTTTCATGAGATGGAGGTCTATGGCATCTACCATGGCTATGAAGGGTTGATCAATGGCGACATAAGACGTCTTGAGCTTGGTTCTGTCGGGGATATCATACACCGCGGAGGCACGATGTTACATACTGCCCGCTGTCCTGAATTCAAAACGGAAGAGGGACAGTTAAAGGCAATTGAACAACTGAAAAAAGTGGGTATTGAGGGCATCGTCATCATTGGCGGTGACGGGTCTTACCTTGGAGCGAAGGCATTGACGGAACGAGGTTTTCCTTGCATTGGCGTTCCGGGAACGATCGATAACGATATTCCGGGAACGGACTTTACGATTGGTTTTGATACAGCCCTTAATACGGTCATCGATGCGATTGATAAAATCAGGGATACAGCGACTTCCCACGAACGGACGTATGTGGTTGAAGTGATGGGCCGAAACGCCGGTGACATTGCTCTTTGGGCCGGTCTTGCAGGAGGGGCTGAGACCATTTTATGCCCGGAATACGATTTCGATATGGAAGAGATGATAGGAAAGCTGAACCGGGGACATGAACGCGGGAAAAAGCATAGTATCATCGTTGTGGCAGAAGGTGTAGGCAGTGCCATGGAGATTTCCAAACAGATAGAAGCGAAAGCAGGGTTCGAAACGCGTGTTACGGTTCTGGGTCATGTACAACGTGGCGGCTCTCCTACTGCGTCTGACCGTGTGTTGGCAAGCAGGCTTGGCGCCCGCGCAGTCGAATTGCTTCTTGAAGGTTTAGGTGGCAGGGCTGTGGGCATTGAGGAAAATAAACTGGTTGATTACGATATCATCGATGCCTTATCGAAGAAGCACACGATTGATAAGAAAATGTATGACCTATCAGAAGAATTGTCTATTTAAATGATTGAAAAAAATATGTTTAATACTACGTCACTCTCCGTCATATGGCGGTAGAGGACGAGTTTCTTTAGGAGGTTGACACCATGCGCAAAACTAAAATTGTATGTACCATTGGGCCAGCTAGTGAAAGTGTAGAAAAATTGGCTCAATTAATCGAGGCAGGGATGAATGTAGCACGTCTTAATTTTTCCCACGGTAATCATGAGGAACATGCTGCAAGAATTCGCAATATAAGAGAAGCATCAGAGAAAACGGGGAAACAGGTCGCTATCTTGCTTGATACAAAAGGTCCTGAAATACGGACGAATAACATGGAGAATGACTCGATCGAGTTGACGGCAGGTAAAGAAGTAACGATTTCGATGCAAGAAGTTTTGGGGACACCAGAGAGATTCTCCATTACCTATGAAGGGCTTCTATATGATGTACAAGCTGGATCTAGAATTTTGCTGGACGATGGCTTGATTGGTCTTGAAGTGTTAGCAATTGATGAAACAAAAAAAGAAATTCATACGAAAATCCTAAACAGCGGTACATTGAAAAATAAAAAAGGCGTCAACGTTCCTGGCGTTTCCGTAAACTTGCCAGGGATCACGGAAAAAGATGAAAAGGACATCCTTTTCGGTATCGAACAAGGAATCGATTTCGTGGCCGCTTCTTTCGTCCGCAGGGCGTCGGATGTACTGGAAGTCCGGGAATTGTTGCAACAAAATAAAGCAGAGCATATTCAAATCATCCCTAAAATTGAAAACCAGGAAGGCGTGGACCGTCTCGATGAAATTTTAGAAGTAGCTGATGGTTTGATGGTTGCGCGTGGTGATCTAGGTGTTGAAATCCCTGCGGAAGAAGTGCCACTTGTTCAAAAAGATATGATCAAGAAATGTAACAATGCAGGCAAACCGGTCATTACCGCTACACAAATGCTTGATTCTATGCAGCGTAATCCACGTCCGACACGAGCTGAGGCAAGTGATGTGGCGAATGCGATTTTCGATGGAACGGATGCCATCATGCTTTCTGGTGAAACAGCTGCGGGAACTTACCCAGTCGAAGCCGTTCAGACTATGCATAATATTGCTTCACGTGCAGAAACAGCGCTTAATTATCGGGATATCCTTACAAGGAATAGTAAGTCGGATCGACATAATGTGACAGATGCCATTGGGGAATCCGTTGCACATACTGCGCTTAACCTTAATGCAGGTGCAATCATCACACCGACTGAAAGTGGTCATACGGCACGGATGATTTCTAAGTATCGTCCAAAAGCGCCTATCATTGCCGTTACCTCTAATGAAGATGTTTCAAGACGGCTTGCATTGGTCTGGGGCGTTTATCCGCAGATGGGACCTAAAGCAGAGACGACAGATGATATGCTCCAAACAGCGATTGACCAAAGCCTGGAATCCGGAATCGTTTCCCATGGGGATTTAGTGGTGATTACCGCTGGTGTGCCTGTAGGTGAAATAGGGACGACTAACTTGATGAAAATTCATGTGTTAGGAGAGGTTCTATTGAAGGCTCAAGGAATCGGTAGGAAAACAGCGAAGGGTGAAGTGGTCGTTGCCAAGAATGCCAAGGAAGCCTTAGAAAAAGTACAAGAAGGATCTGTTTTGGTTACAATCGGTTCGGATCGTGAAATGATGCCGGCAATAGAAAAGTGTGCCGCATTGATTACTGAAGAAGGCGGTTTGACTAGCCATGCGGCAGTTGTCGGCGTTACCTTAGGCATTCCTGTCATTGTCGGGGCTGATAATGCGACAAAGGCCTTTAAGGATGGACAGAGAATAACGGTCGATGCCAGCCGTGGAATCATTTATGATGGTCATGCCAAAGTTTTGTAAAACAAAATTTTGGATGAAATCCAATCGTTGATGTAAGATAGGTGTACCGCACCAGAAGTGGGCTGTGCAGGAGGAATGTAAATGAAGTACTTTTTATTGTTTATCATTGCGATGCCGATCATTGAGATTATTGTCCTCTTATTATCTGGCAATCTGATTGGGTTTTGGCCAACGCTGTTCCTAATTGTAGCCACTGGTTTAATCGGAGCTTATTTGGCTAAACGCCAAGGAATGGAAATATGGAAAAAGGCACAGGGTCAGGTTCGTCAAGGGATGATGCCTGGAAATGAAATCGTCGATGGAATCTGTATCTTCATCGGATCCGCTCTGTTGCTATCACCCGGACTGATTTCGGATGTCTTGGGATTGATCCTGGTATTTCCACCCACCCGTAATCTTCTAAAACCAATTGTTATTCGGATTATGATGAACAGGATGAATAAAGGAAAAGTAACGATCATTCAACATAAATAGAAAAAGGCTATCCACAAAGATAAGAATGTGGATAGCCTTTTTTGCGTTCACCCCATAAATGCTTCCACATATGAAGGAAATCTTGCCACTCAAAATCTTAACTGTTTCATGCAAAAAATGGACAAGGAAGAAAGAAAGAAATAAAAAAACAGAATATTTTCAATTATTTTTCTAATGGAAATGCCTATATACCAGGCTTTCTGTAGTCAATTAATATCTTTTTTTAAAAAAGTTGGAAAAGTAGGTGACAAATTTATACAGCGTGTTATATAATACAAACAGGAAATAAAATAACTGTATTATAACATATAAGAGTTTGAAAGGATGTGGAAAGCAACATGATTACTGAAGCAAAAGGTTTACAAATAACAGGGGATATCAAGCCTGGATATGAACAAATACTTACTACGGAAGCGCTTCAATTCATTGAACGGATTGAACGGCAGTTCGGTGCAAGGAGAAGGGAACTGTTAGAGCGACGTAAAACGGTCCAAGAGGAAATAAACCAAGGAAAGCAGCTTGATTTCCTGGAGGAAACGAAACATATCCGTGAAGGTGATTGGACAATCGCTCCCCTCCCGAAGGACTTGCAAGACCGCAGGGTTGAAATTACAGGGCCGGTTGATCGTAAGATGATCATCAATGCATTAAACTCAGGGGCTTGCGTGTTTATGGCAGACTTTGAAGATGCCAACTCGCCTACTTGGGAAAATTGCATAGATGGGCAACTGAACTTGAGGGATGCCATCCGCGGTACCATCTCATTTGAAAATCCAAACGGTAAAGTATATAGATTGAATGAAAAAACGGCAGTCTTGAAAATCAGACCCCGTGGCTGGCACTTGGAAGAAAAACACGTTCTATTAAATGGACAGCCTATATCCGCCAGCATATTCGACTTCGGTCTTTACTTTTATCATAATGTGAAAGCATTGATCGAAAATGGAAGTGGTCCATACTTCTATCTTCCGAAGATGGAAAGTCATCTCGAAGCCAGATTATGGAATGACATCTTTGTCTATGCCCAGAATGATTTAAGAATTCCGCAGGGGACAATTAGAGCGACGGTACTAATTGAAACGATTCTTGCAGCATTCGAAATGGACGAAATCTTGTATGAGTTGAAAGAACACTCAGCAGGCCTAAACTGCGGTCGCTGGGATTACATCTTCAGCTTCCTGAAGAAATTCCGTCACTCAGAGGACGTAATCTTCCCAGATCGATTACAGGTTACAATGACGGTTCCGAACATGAGAGCTTACTCCCTTCTCGCAATCAAGACTTGCCACACCCGTAATGCTCCGGCAATCGGTGGAATGGCTGCCCAAATTCCGGTCAAGAATGACCCGGTCAAGAATGATGAGGCGTTCGCGAAGGTTCGTGCGGATAAAGAACGTGAAGCGAGAGATGGGCATGACGGTACATGGGTCGCTCATCCAGGCATGGTCAGTACTGCGAAAGAAGTGTTTGACCTTCTTGTTCCGAAACCGAATCAAATTTACCGCAAACGTGAAGATGTAGAAGTGACGGCTAAAGATTTGCTGGAAGTCCCAGAAGGATCCATTACGGAGGCTGGCTTACGGACAAATATAAACGTCGGCATTCAGTATATCGCTTCCTGGTTATGTGGTAGAGGAGCGGCTCCTATCAATAACTTGATGGAAGATGCCGCTACAGCAGAAATTTCCCGCGCTCAAGTGTGGCAGTGGATTCGTCATCCTAAAGGCATACTAGAAGATGGCAGGAAAGTGACGGAAGAATTATTCCATCAAATTAAAGAGGAAGAATTGGAAGTCATTAAATCCGAGATTGGTGAAGAAGCTTTCAAAACAGGGAAATTTGAAGAATCTACTAAACTATTCGAAGAATTGATTGTGGCTGAAGACTTCGCTGATTTCTTAACGAATCCAGCATACGAAAAATTATCTTAATATTCTATCAATTATGAACGTACTATAAACTATTAGGGGGAAAATATAATGACGAACGAAAGAGTAGAGCAATTACAACAAAGCTGGGAAACTGATTCAAGATGGAATGGAATTAAACGTACGTATACAGCTGAGGAAGTTATCAAATTAAGAGGGTCCATTGACATCGAGCAAACCTTAGCGCGTCGGGGAGCTGAAAAACTATGGAATCTCCTGAAACAAGAAGATTTCATCAATGCACTAGGAGCATTGACTGGTAACCAAGCGATGCAACAAGTAAAAGCGGGTTTAAAGGCCATCTATTTAAGTGGTTGGCAAGTGGCTGCAGATGCGAATATCGCTGGCCAGATGTACCCGGATCAAAGCTTATACCCAGCAAACTCTGTACCACAAGTCGTTAAACGCATCAATCAAACACTGCAACGGGCCGATCAAATCAGCTTTGCTGAAGGAAAAGACGATATCGATTGGTTTGCCCCTATCGTAGCTGATGCGGAAGCAGGTTTTGGTGGAGCCCTTAATGTTTTCGAACTAATGAAAGGGATGATCGAAGCTGGAGCTGCCGGTGTTCACTTTGAAGATCAGCTTTCCTCCGAGAAAAAATGTGGCCATTTAGGTGGGAAAGTGCTTCTTCCAACACAAATTGCCGTACGTAACCTGATTTCTGCCCGCTTGGCTGCAGACGTAATGGGAACACCGACTATATTGATTGCTCGCACGGATGCTGACGCCGCTGACTTGATCACGGATGATATCGATCCAGTCGATGCCCCATTCATCACAGGCGAACGTACTCCAGAAGGATTCTACCGCACGAAAGCGGGACTTGACCAAGCGATTGCTCGTGGCCTGGCTTATGCACCATACGCTGACCTTATCTGGTGTGAAACGTCCGAGCCAAACCTTGCAGATGCCCGTCGTTTTGCCGAAGCGATTCATGCTGAGTTCCCAGGAAAACTACTAGCATACAATTGCTCGCCATCGTTTAACTGGAAAGCGAAATTGAGTGATGAGGAAATTGCGAGCTACCAAGTCGAATTAGGGAAACTGGGTTACAAATTCCAATTCGTTACACTTGCTGGATTCCATTCATTGAACCATAGCATGTTTAACCTTGCTCTTGGATACAAAGACCGTGGAATGGCAGCATACTCAGAACTTCAACAAGCAGAATTCGCTAGTGAAGGGGACGGCTATACGGCAACTCGTCACCAACGCGAGGTTGGAACTGGATACTTCGATGAAGTGGCACAGGTTGTATCTGGTGGAACTTCTTCTACAACAGCACTTGCTGGTTCTACTGAAGCTGAACAATTCGAAACATCAAAATAAGAGATAGATAGAAAAAATCCGCCCCGAATATCGGGCGGATTTTTCTTTGAGTCTAAAGAAATTTGTTTGGAGTAGGTTTTTTCGTATCCGGTCCCATGATGTACGACCAAATGGTTTGAAAGACATGAGCACGTTGAAGGGTATTGAATATGACTAGGGTTACTGGCCCGGCGATCAATCCAAGAAACCCGATTAATTTAAAACCAATGAATAAGGCGATGAGAGTAGCAAGTGGATCCAAGCCAATACTAGAAGAAAGAACTTTTGGTTCAATTAGTTGGCGCTGGACAACAACGATGATGTAAAGCACAGACAGCCCGATGGCAAGGCTGGTATTCCCAGAGATGAATTCGAAGATGATCCATGGAATGAAGATGGTCCCTGTACCCAAATAAGGAATGATATCGACTAAGCCGCAAATTAAAGCGATGGTAATCGAATACTTGACCCCTAATATAAGAAATCCGATTAAAATGGTAACGGTCGTTAATGAAACTAGAGTGAATTGAGCGCGAATGAATCCGAATAATGCTCGTTTTAAATCACGGAATAAACGTTTGGCCCCGGAAAATAGTTTATTTGGCAATACATTTCCCGTCATTCGTCCGAAACGGTCATAGTCTTTGCTGATGAAGAAAGTGCCCAGTAGGGTAAAGAGTAGTGCTGTCACCGTCGTTGGAAACCAGCCGATGATGGCGGGGATGTTTTTCAGGAATGTCTGAATGAAACCGCTGACCCCGGTAGTGATGGATTCACCAATATTTTGGATGTTCTTTAGGATGGTGTCCTGCTGATCTTGATCTAATGTATTGAACATGGCTGTGGTTTGGTTATATAGGGGAATGATCTTGGTGGCAATGAGCGTTTCTATGTAATCTACGATGGTTTCGATATGTTCCGGTATCACACCCGCAAGGTAATTAGTACCTGATATGATTTCGGTAACTAATAGGGTGATGAGTCCGGCAAAAATAAGGAAAATGAGTAATAGGGAGACAAATACAGCAAGTCCTCGTGGCAAGTGAGCTTTCTTTTCGAAGAAAGTCACAAGGGGGTTCATCAAGAAAGCAATGATCATGGCAATAATGAATGGATACGTATACTTAGATAAATAAAATAAGGCGATCCCGCCCAAAATGATGATTCCGATGACTGATATGAAACGAATGAAACGGTAGATGTAAACAGGATTCAAGACATTCCCTCCTTCTAACGGCTGCATTGTATTATAATTGTAACGACAATGGTAAAGAAAGGAAAGTTCCTTTTGGATCCAATCTGAACTATTTCTATTGGTAGCCAAATAAATACCATGGGTTTTGACAAAGGTAAACAGGCGGTTTGTTATGTTAAAATAACAAAAAGGAAAGAGGAGGAGGAGAAGTGATAAACGGCCCGGTCGTGTTTTTAATTTTACTTGCGGCAATCGGTTGGTTTGGGAAAAACACATCCCTTATTGCCGCAGCAGGTTTTCTTTTACTCATGAAAATCATTGGTCTTGATGCCAAAGTGTTCCCTTATTTAGAAGCAAAGGGAATCAACCTAGGCGTTACGATTATTACGATTGCAGTGCTCATCCCTATTGCTAATGGAGCGATTGGCTTCAAGGAACTGGGGGATGCGATTAAATCGCCCTATGCATGGATTGCGCTGGCTTCTGGTATAGCTGTTGCCTTGATTGCGAAAAATGGAATTACCTTGCTTTCTCACGATCCACATATTACAACCGCCTTGGTTTTTGGGACGATTCTAGCCGTCGCATTATTCAAAGGTGTGGCTGTAGGTCCGTTGATCGGTGCTGGAATTGCTTATTTATGCATGCAGATTTTTGATTTTTTTAAATAATTGACACAGGGAATGAATAGTAATTGTTTAATTTTTCTGGAATCTTTTTTTCTTTTCTATGTTAGATTTATTCTGCTTCATTTCGTTTTTTTGTAAGAATGTGGTGGAAAAAGCTGAAAAAAAAGGTGGATTAGGAATAGAGATTTTTCTAATGAAATAATAATTTTTTCATATTTTAAGCGCTTTTCATTCCCAAAAAAGTGATTATTGTTTATAATAATGTTGTAACTACTCCGAGTCATTATATTAGGATTTAGAAATAGTAGTTTCTGATGATCTAAAAAAAGAGTGTAGTTATTTGAGCAAGCGCTCACTAGGAAGCGAAGCTACAAGCATTAATTTTTAGAATTCGTATAAGCGATTGTAAAAGGTCGTGCATGCTCCTTTGATTGGCATTCACATCAGTGAATACTTATCGATGGGTGACGCATGTCTTCAGCTAAAAAATAGATGGTTGGGTAGGATAGCTTACTCTTGGAAGCGCTATATTTATACGTAATGAGCAAGGATATAGGGGAATTTTAGAAAAAGGAGAGATTTTATATGACAGCAACAAAAGGTCTAGAAGGTGTGGTAGCAACCACTTCATCCGTAAGCTCGATTATCGACGATACACTAACTTACGTTGGGTACGATATCGATGATTTAGCTACAAATGCCACTTTTGAGGAAGTAATCTATCTTTTATGGCATGGAGCTCTTCCAAACAAAAGTCAATTAGCTGAATTAACTAAACAACTAGCTGAAAACGCAGAACTTCCTGCAGAAGTTGTTAATCATTTCAAAACATACCCAATTGATAAAGTACATCCAATGGGTGCTCTTCGCACAGCGGTATCACTTCTTGGTCTATATGATGAAGAAGCTGACGTAATGAGTGAAGAAGCTAACTATCGTAAAGCCATTCGCATCCAAGCTAAAATCCCAACCTTGGTAACAACTTTCGCCCGTACCCGTCAAGGTAAGGAAGCGGTTGCACCACGTAAAGATCTAAGCTTCGCTGCTAACTTCTTATATATGTTAAGTGGTAACGAGCCAACTGCAATCGAAGAAGAAGCATTCAACAAAGCATTGGTTCTACATGCTGACCATGAATTAAACGCTTCTACTTTCACTGCACGCGTTTGCGTTGCTACTCTTTCTGATATCTATTCTGGCGTTACATCTGCCATTGGCGCATTAAAAGGCCCACTTCATGGCGGAGCTAACGAACAAGTTATGAAAATGCTTACAGAAATCGGTTCAGTAGAAAACGTTGAGCCTTATATCAACGAAAAACTAGCTAACAAAGAAAAAATCATGGGCTTTGGCCACCGTGTATACCGTAAAGGTGACCCACGTGCTAAACACCTTAAAGAAATGTCTAAAAAATTGACTGAGCTTACTGGTCAGCCTCAATATTATGAAATGTCGACTAAAATTCACGAAATCGTGACTGGTCAAAAAAATCTTCCGCCAAACGTAGATTTCTATTCAGCTTCTGTATACCACAGCCTAGGTATCGAGCATGACCTATTCACACCAGTCTTTGCTGTTAGCCGTGCATCAGGTTGGATCGCTCATATCCTTGAGCAATATTCAAACAACCGCCTTATCCGTCCACGTGCAGAGTATGTTGGACCAGGTATGCAAAAGTACATTCCGATTGAAAATCGATAAAAATTTTGAATAAATAAAAGTTTTTTCAAAATTTATATTTAATTTCATCGGATTTGTAGTAAATTAAAAGATGTGAGTAAACGAGGTTAGTGGTTCTGCCAAGAATTATAAGGCAGACCAACTAGCCTTTGAATTTGAATCGGAGGTAAAGAGACATGACACAAAGCCAAAAAATCACAGTTACTAACGGTGTTCTTAACGTACCAAACAATCCAATCGTTCCTTTCATTGAAGGTGACGGAATCGGTCCTGATATCTGGGCAGCAGCAGTACGCGTTTTAGACGCAGCTGTAGAAAAAGCATACAATGGCGAAAAGAAAATCGAATGGAAAGAAGTTTTAGCTGGACAAAAAGCATTTGACCAAACAGGCGAATGGCTTCCACAAGAAACTCTTGATGTCATCAACGAATATCTAATCGCTATTAAAGGACCACTTACAACTCCAATCGGTGGCGGTATCCGTTCATTGAACGTAGCATTACGCCAAGTATTAGACTTATTCGTATGTCTACGCCCAGTACGTTACTTCGAAGGTGTACCTTCTCCAGTAAAACGTCCTGAAGACACTGACATGGTTATCTTCCGTGAAAACACTGAAGACATCTATGCTGGTATCGAATATGCTAAAGGTTCTGACCAAGCGAAAAAACTTATCGACTTCTTGCAAACTGAGTTCGGTGTTAAAAACATCCGTTTCCCTGAAACTTCTGGTATTGGTATCAAGCCAATTTCTGAAGAAGGTACAAAACGTCTTGTTCGCGCTGCACTTAACTATGCAATCAAAGAAGGCCGTAAATCATTAACACTTGTTCATAAAGGTAATATCATGAAGTTCACGGAAGGCGCATTCAAAACTTGGGGTTATGAAGTTGCAGAAACTGAATTCGCTGACAAAGTGTTCACTTGGAACCAATATGATCAAATCAAAGAAGCTGAAGGAACAGAAGCTGCTAACAAAGCACAATCTGCTGCAGAAGCTGAAGGCAAAATCATCGTTAAAGATTCTATTGCCGATATCTTCTTACAACAAATCCTAACTCGTCCAAGAGAGTTTGACGTTGTTGCAACAATGAACTTAAACGGAGATTACATCTCTGATGCACTAGCTGCTCAAGTTGGCGGAATTGGTATTGCTCCAGGAGCTAACATCAACTACGAAACTGGACATGCTATTTTCGAAGCAACTCACGGTACTGCTCCTAAATATGCTGGTCTTGACAAAGTTAACCCATCTTCAGTTCTTCTTTCAGGCGTTCTTTTACTTGAACACCTTGGATGGAATGAAGCTGCGGACAGCATCACTAAATCAGTAGAACAAACAATCGCTTCTAAAGTTGTTACATACGACTTTGCCCGCCTAATGGAAGGTGCAAAAGAAGTTAAATGTTCTGAGTTCGCTGACGAGCTAATCAAAAACCTTTAATTTTTACTAATGACGCCTTCAGGAAAAGAGCTGACTTCAGCTCCTTTTCCGGGAGGCGTATAATTATGTATACAGATGTTAAAAGTATTCCGAAATATTTGCATATTTTAAGGAGGAATTAACATGTCTACACGTAAAAAGATTACAGTAGTTGGTGCAGGATTCACTGGAGCTACCGCAGCATTCCTTGCCGCTCAAAAAGAACTCGGTGACATCGTTTTAGTTGATATTCCACAATCAGAAAACCCTACAAAAGGTAAGGCACTTGATATGGCTGAAGCAGGTCCTGTCCTAGGATTTGACGCCTCTATCATCGGCACTTCTGACTACTCAGATACAGCAGACTCAGACGTCGTCATCATCACTGCCGGGATCGCCCGCAAACCAGGCATGAGCCGTGATGATTTAGTTCAGACGAACCAAAAAGTCATGAAAGCTGTAACGAAAGAAGTGGTCAAATACTCTCCACATACAACCATCATCGTTTTAACCAATCCAGTAGATGCAATGACTTATACGGTTTACAAAGAATCGGGTTTTCCAAAAGAACGAGTAATCGGACAATCAGGCGTGCTTGATACTGCCCGTTTCCGTACGTTCGTCGCTCAAGAATTGAATATGTCGGTTAAGGACGTAACCGGTTTCGTCCTGGGTGGGCATGGTGACGACATGGTGCCTTTAGTACGTTACTCATACGCCGGAGGCATTCCTTTGGAAACATTAATACCCCAAGACCGTCTAGACGCAATCGTTGCCCGTACTCGTACTGGCGGCGGGGAAATCGTCAACCTACTTGGCAATGGTAGTGCCTATTACGCACCTGCGGCATCCCTTGTGGAAATGGCGGAAGCAATCCTGAAAGACCAACATCGCGTTCTTCCATCAATCGCCTACCTTGAAGGTGAATATGGATTCGAAGGAATCTACCTTGGTGTGCCTACGGTCTTAGGTGCCAATGGAATTGAACGAATCATCGAACTTGAATTGACGGAATCTGAAAAAGCTGCCCTTTCGAAATCAGTCGATTCCGTTAAAGCAGTCATGAAAATCTTACAATAACTCATCCGTTTCATAAGACTGCCCGAAACGTGACAGGAATGCTTGTGTTCCTTTCACCTATCAGGTGGTCTTTTTATGTATCGGCCCGGATTTTTCGTCCTTACCTTATTTGAGGCAGTAAAAGGAATTGGTGATTTTGGGAGGACGAGAGAATTTTAAGTGTGAATTACAGATAATATTCTTTATAATAGAATTGGATGAGTAGACAAAAGCATGTCTTAAGGGTAATACATAATTCAGGAGGATCTAATGTCAAAGAAAATTCTCGTAGTGGATGATGAACAATCAATTGTTACCTTACTTCAATACAATTTAGAGCAGGCTGGTTACTCTGTAATTACAGCATTGGACGGGGAAGAAGGTTTACAGGCAGCTGTTGAGCTTTGTCCTGATTTGGTCGTATTGGATTTAATGCTACCCAAATTGGATGGGCTTGAAGTGTGTAAACAGCTTCGCCAACAGAAAATAAATATCCCGATTTTGATGTTAACAGCTAAAGATGATGAATTTGATAAGGTGCTTGGCCTGGAATTAGGAGCAGATGATTACTTAACGAAGCCCTTTAGCCCACGAGAGGTAGTTGCCCGGATTAAAGCGATACTAAGAAGATCACAGCATTCTAATAGTACTGAAAATAATGATGATCCAGAGAATGATTCACTGAAAATAGGCGACTTGAAGATCTTCCCTGAACGCTATGAAGCCTATTTCGAGGAGAATCAACTAGAATTGACTCCAAAGGAATTTGAATTACTTTTATACCTCGTGAAGAATAAGGGAAGAGTGTTAACGAGGGATCAATTATTGAGCACGGTGTGGAATTATGATTTTGCCGGAGATTCTCGTATCGTGGATGTCCATATCAGCCATCTGAGGGAAAAAATTGAATCAGACACAAAGAAACCTCTGTATATCAAAACGATAAGGGGCTTGGGTTACAAGTTCGAGGAGCCTAAAAGAGAATGACGACCTACCGTAAGAAACTGCTATTTACCCTCATCACGCTGGTGATGGTGGTACTGATGGCCGTTGGTTTTTTGTTGGGCCATCTTTTCAAAAGCTATTATATTAAAACATTCAACGAACGAATTCAAAATGAAACGTTTTTCATTTCTACATATATTAAAGAGCATGGCGGTATCACCTCCTTTTTGGAAAAAGGTAAAACGTCGAAACTAACGCCGTTGCTTGAATCCAACTTAACCATTCTCTCGACAGATGGAGAGGTTTTATATGATTCGTCCTCTTCAAATGAGTTGCTTGATAGCCATGCAGAAGTCCTTCGGAAAATCACACTTGAAAAAACGGGGGAGCAGCGTGAAGGCTATGAAGTGGTGGAGGGGGATTCGGACCTTCATTATTACTGGAGCGCCGTTGAAAAGGATGGCGAGATTGAAGGATTTGTCATCCATAGTAATGAAATCGAGGCAATTCAACAAGTCAACCGGCAAATGTGGAGCATATTGGTCATTTGCTTGGGTGCAGCCTTGATCATCATCCTGATGCTGGCAAGTAAAATCACTTCCTATTACACCCGGCCGATTGAAGAGGCCACAATGGCAGCGATTGACCTGGCAAAAGGAAATTACCGTACCCGAAAATTCGAGCAACATTCAGATGAAACGGGGATGTTGACGAACTCGTTGAATATCCTGGCAAGGAACCTCCAAGAAACCGAAATGGCGAGGGAAATGAACCAGGATCGTTTGGAAACGCTCGTCGAAAATATGGGGAGTGGTGTGCTGTTAATTGACAGCAAAGGATATACAACGCTAATCAACCGGGAATTCAAGAAAACCTTTGATGTAGATTCGCATACATTCCTATATCAAGACTATTATTCTGTGATAAAGGATGAAGAAGTCATAGCTCTAATAGAAGAGATTTTCAGGACGGAAAAAACGATAAAACGTCAGGTGAAAATTCCGCTTGCCCTTAAACGAAAGCATTTCGAAATCTATGGAGCTCCCATTATCGGTGATTATGATGAATGGAAGGGGATCCTGCTTATTTTCCATGACATCACTGAACTGAAAAGACTGGAACAAATGCGGAAGGATTTTGTGGCCAATGTCTCTCATGAATTGAGGACACCGATTACTTCTATTAAAGGCTTTTCGGAAACATTGCTGGATGGGGCCTGGAAGGATGAGAAAACCTTAAAGCACTTTTTGTCGATCATTTTAAACGAAAGCGATCGGCTTCAAGAGCTTATTCAGGAACTTCTTAATTTATCCAAAATGGAACAGCAGGAATTTGTCCTGAAAACGGACAAGGTAGATATGACTACCATCCTTAAAGAAATTCAGGAAATGCTCATGGGTAAACTACGAAAAAAAGAAATCTCACTCGAAGTCAAAGTGCCTTCGCATTCAGTGGTTATTGAAGGGGAATCAGATCGGATCAAACAAGTGTTCATCAATTTGATTACCAATGCCTTAGCTTATACACCAAATGGTGGGATTGTGACTGTAACGGTTGCGGAGAAGGAACAAACCGTGGATGTGATCGTGCAGGACAATGGAATCGGGATTGAGGAGAAAGAGCTTCCGAGGATCTTTGAACGATTTTATCGAATCGACAAGGCAAGGAGCCGAGATTCAGGTGGAACCGGGATTGGACTTGCCATCGTCAAACATATTGTGGAAGTTCACAAAGGCAAAATTAACGTAGAGAGTAAACCGGGAACCGGTACGACATTCATCGTCACATTGAATAAAAAATTGAAAGGGAATAGGTAGAGTTTACACAGACTTTACACTTCCTTTAAACAAGCTTCATAATGGAGGGGTACAATGATTGTACAACCCCTCATCCAAGGAGTTAAGTAAGGCAGGGACATTTTAGTCCCTGCCTTTTTCTGTATGGAAATGGGAGTCACCACTTAATTATTAAAAATTTCCAATTTTACGAAACTTTGGTCCGTTCTTTGCGTAAATAAGATATAACACCAAATAGAAGGGGTGATACATATCGTAAGCTTAAAAAGGATTTATACGGTAACGGGACTTGTTTTACTTATTATAATACTTGGAGTGGTGGCCATTTCCACCTGGTATACGGTGGATGAATCAGATCAATCCGTCATTATGACGTTTGGTAAGGTGGAGGAGACGATAACAGAGCCAGGTCTTCATTTTAAATTACCTTGGCCGATTCAATCGGTCCATAAACTATCCAAGGAAACATTCAGCCTCCAATTCGGGTATAAGGAAGAAGGAGGAAAAGTGAAGGAGTATCCGAGAGAGACCAAGATGATAACAGGTGATGAGAATATTGTACTGGCTGACTTGGTGGTGCAATGGAAAATTACCGACCCTCCTAAATATCTCTTCAATTCGGATGATCCACAGAAGATTTTATATGATACGACTTCCGCGTCTTTAAGGAGCATCATCGGAAGTACGAAAATCGACGATGCCCTCACTTCCGGTAAGGCGAAAATTGAAGCGGATGTTCGTGAATTGCTGTCGGAATTGATGAAGAAATATGACGTGGGCATTTCCATCTCCGCGGTTAAATTGCAGGATGTCGAGCTGCCCAACGAAGAAGTGCGTAAAGCTTTCACGAACGTAACGGATGCCAGGGAGACGGCGAATACGAAAATCAATGAAGCCAATAAATACGAGAACAAAAGGATTAATGAAGCGGAAGGGGAGAAAGATGCCCTTATTTCAAAAGCGAACGGCGATAAAGCAGCCCGTACGGAAGCGGCCCGCGGTGATGTGGCAGTATTTGAAAAACTATATAGTGAATATAAAGGCAATAAGGATATTACAAGGGACCGTCTGATTATTGAGACGCTTGAACAGGTATTGCCGAATGCGGATATTTATATCATGAATGATGATGGCAATACAATGAAGTATTTACCGCTCCGCCCATTAGAAAAAGAAGAAACGAAAACGGTGCCTGTCCCTGAGGAAGAAGAAGCAAAAGCACCGGATAACGAAGAGTCGGCAGTGAAAGGGGGCACCCAGCCATGAGTGGAAAAGTGATTGATTTCAATGAGCTAAAAAAGGGCGATTTTCATTGGAGAGGTTATGTGAAAATAGGGATATTCTTCATCATCTTTATCATCCTCATGCTGATCATCTTCACTAATGTGTATATTGTCAAAGAAGGGGAATACAAAGTCGTCCGCCAATTTGGAGAAGTGGTTAGGATTGATAAAACACCAGGACTGAAAGCCAAGGTGCCATTCATTCAAAGCGTTGTGACCTTGCCCAAGTATCAAATGAGCTCCGATGTATCCGAGGCAGAAATCAATACAAGAGATAAAAAAAGGATGTTGATCGATAATTATGCGGTCTGGCGGATTGAAGACCCGAAAAAATTGATCACCAATGCGAGAACACTGGAAAACGCCGAAACAAGGATGGAAGAGTTCATCTATTCTGCGGTCCGTTCAGAGTTGGGGCAGCTGAACTATGATGAAATCATCAACGAGAAATCATCGAGGGGAAGCTTGAACGACCGCATCACAGATAAGGTCAATGAACTGTTAGTGAAGGACAACTATGGAATCAGTCTTACTGATGTTCGTATCAAACGGACGGATTTACCTGCTGAAAATGAGGAGTCGGTCTATAAGCGGATGATATCCGAGCGGGAAAGTAAAGCGCAGGAATATCTATCAAAAGGGGATGCGAAGAAAAACCGGACCATCGCAAACACTGACCGAAAAGTGAAGGAAATGCTTTCATCGGCGGAAGCTGATGCAGAAGTCATCCGTGCTGAAGGAGAAGGAGAATCAGCTAAGATATATAATAAATCATTTTCCAAGGATCCAGAGTTTTATAAACTATACCGGACGCTGGAGTCTTACAAAAAAACGGTCGGTAATCAAACGGTTATCATTTTACCATCCGACTCGCCGTACGCAAGCTTGTTAATGGGAAATACTAAATAACAGCATAGCCGTTCATTTTTCTTTCCACTTCCACTCATGGTAGAATGGAAAGAGACGATGAACGGTTTTTTTGTGTGATTAATAGAAGCCGACCTACATAAAACGGGTGTGACTGGAGGAAGACAATTTTGAATAAAAAGTTAGTACTTATAGATGGAAATAGCATAGCTTACCGCGCATTTTTTGCGCTTCCGCTTTTGAATAACGACAAAGGGGTCCATACGAATTCTGTATATGGCTTCACCATGATGCTCAATCGCATTCTGGAGGAAGAAAAGCCGACCCATATACTCGTGGCCTTTGATGCCGGCAAAACGACGTTTAGACATGCGTCCTTTAAGGAATACAAGGGTGGCCGTCAGAAAACGCCACCGGAACTATCTGAACAGTTCCCCTTCATAAGGGAGCTGCTTGATTGCTTTCAAATAAAACGGTACGAACTGGAAAATTATGAAGCGGACGATATTATCGGAACGCTTTCCCTTCAGGCCGAGAAAGATGGGTTCGAGGTGAAGGTCATTTCCGGGGATAAGGATTTAACACAATTAGCTTCGCCAAACACGACCGTCTCGATTACGAAGAAGGGCATCACTGAAATCGAGGAGTATACACCGAAGCATATCCATGAAAAGTATGGCCTTTCCCCCGTACAAATCATTGATCTTAAAGGATTGATGGGCGATGCATCCGATAATATCCCAGGCATCCCCGGTGTGGGCGAGAAAACGGCACTTAAATTGCTGCATCAATTCGAAACGGTCGAAAACCTGCTGCAATCGATTGATGAGGTTAGCGGACAGAAGTTAAAAGAAAAGATTGAGGAGCATAAAGACCTTGCGCTACTAAGTAAGGAGCTTGCGACAATCACACGAGAAGCTCCCATTGAAGTGGGTGTGGACGAAACGGAATATAACGGAATGGATCAGGAAAAGGTCATTGACTTTTATAAAGAGTTAGGTTTCTCGACTCTTCTGGAAAAACTGGACGTATCAGGAGGGGAACCGCTAGAACAGGAAGACATCCATGTTCAGACGGGTTCAGAATTGACAATGGATATGCTTGCCGATGAGAATGCCCTATACATTGAAATTCTTGAGGATAACTACCATCGTGCAGAAATCCTGGGTATCTCCATCAGTAATGAACATGGACATTTTTATTTCCCGGGTGAAACCGTACTGACATCTGAAGTATTCAAAACATGGGCGGAGGATGATACCAAAAAGAAAACGGTCTTTGATGCGAAGCGTACGGTTGTACTTCTGCGCCACCGTGGAATCGATATAAAAGGCATTGATTTTGATGTATTTCTAGCTTCCTATATCTTGGATCCCGGAGAGTCTGTAGATGAAGTGGCGGAAATCACGAAAACGCAAGGGCTTGTGCGGCTAGAGAGCGATGATGTCTTTTATGGAAAAGGAGCAAAGCGGAAGATACCTGGAGATGCAGAACTTAGTGAGCATATTGCCAGAAAAGCGAAGGGCATTTTTGCATTGAAAGACCCGATGATCGAAAAGTTGCGTGAGTTCGAACAATACGATTTGTTAACGGACCTTGAGCTGCCATTGTCCATCATCCTAGCAAATATGGAGTGGCAGGGCGTAAAGGTGGACATCGGAAGGCTGAAAAAGATGGGACAGGAATTGGCTGTCCGCTTAAGAAGCATTGAGGAACGAATTTTCGATTTAGCCGGGGAGGCATTCAATATCAATTCCCCGAAACAGCTCGGGGTGATCTTATTTGAAAAATTGGAGCTCCCCGTGTACAAAAAGACAAAAACGGGCTACTCCACGTCAGCGGATGTACTGGAAAAACTGGAAAGCCAGCATGATATCGTAAAGGAAATCCTGTTGTACCGGCAATTGGGCAAGTTGCAATCGACTTATATCGAGGGCTTGCTCAAAGTGGTGAACCAGGAAACGGATAAGGTGCATACCCGATTCAATCAGGCGTTGACCCAAACGGGCCGCCTTAGTTCAACGGACCCTAACTTGCAAAATATCCCGATTCGTCTAGAGGAAGGTCGGAAAATCAGACAGGCGTTCATTCCTTCCGAAAAGGATTGGATTATCTTCGCAGCCGACTATTCGCAAATCGAGCTCCGCGTATTGGCGCATATCGCCAATGACAGTGGATTGGTTGAAGCGTTCAGGGCCGGGATGGATATTCATACAAGGACGGCAATGGATGTATTCCATGTGCCTTCCGAGGAAGTCACATCAAATATGCGTAGACACGCTAAAGCCGTAAACTTCGGAATCGTTTATGGAATAAGTGACTATGGACTTTCTCAAAGTCTTGGGATAACACGTAAGGAAGCTGGGGAGTTCATCGAGAGGTACTTTAAAAGCTTCCCTGGTGTGCAGGATTATATGGAAGAAAGTATTCATGAAGCACGTAAGAACGGATACAGTACAACATTACTGCAAAGAAGGCGCTACATTCCCGAAATCACGAGCCGTAATTTCAATATCAGAAGTTTTGCTGAAAGGACAGCGATGAATACCCCAATTCAGGGAAGTGCCGCAGATGTCATTAAACTAGCGATGATCAATATGAACGAACGCCTGAAAAAAGAAGGGCTTAAAACGAGGATGCTTCTGCAGGTTCATGATGAATTGATTTTCGAAACACCACCGGAGGAGCTCGAGATCCTGATGAAAATCGTACCGGAAGAAATGGAAAATGCGATTGAATTGAACGTTCCACTCAAAGTGGATTATGCATATGGACCAACATGGTTTGATGCTAAATAAATGAAGATAGGTGATTATAATGCCAGAACTTCCTGAAGTGGAAACCGTCAGAAGAACATTGGAACAGCTTGTTTTAGGAAAGGAAATCCTGGAGGTTTCCGTCTTCTGGCCCAAAATCATAAAGGCACCTGAGCCAGTTGAACAGTTTCAAGATGCATTAAGGGGCCAGACGATCCACAGCATTGGCCGTCGGGGCAAGTTCCTCATTTTCAACATGGACGACTATGCGATGGTCTCCCATTTAAGGATGGAAGGGAAATACGGGGTCCATTCGAAAGAGGAACCTTACGATAAGCATACCCATGTCATCTTCACCTTCACGGATGGCAGTGAGCTTAGGTATCGGGATGTCCGCAAATTCGGAACGATGCATTTATTTCGTAAAGGAGAAGAAATGGTGCAAATGCCTCTGTTGCATTTAGGTCCTGAACCACTATCGGAAGAGTTCACCGTCGAGGGACTTCGTGCAAAACTTGCGAAAACGAGCAGGAAGATCAAACCTGTTCTACTCGACCAAACCGTCGTGGTCGGGATTGGTAATATATATGTGGACGAATCCTTATTCCGTTCAGGCATTCATCCGGAACGAGTGGCTTCCACCCTCACACTGGAAGAAATTCAAAAACTGCATGCCGAAATCATCGCCACTTTGAGCGAAGCGGTGGAAAAAGGCGGGAGCACGATACGTTCATACGTCAACTCACAAGGTCAAATCGGCATGTTTCAGTTGGAACTGAATGTATACGGACGCAAAGGGGAAAACTGCAAAATTTGCGGTACCCCGCTAGAAAAGCTAGTCGTCGCAGGACGGGGCACACATATATGCCCGACTTGCCAGCCGAATAAGTAATAATTCGAGAAAACACATCGGATGGGCTCTTTCCATATACTGGGGTAGCAACTAGATGGGAAGGAGCATTCATTCCGATGTGGCTACAAATTATTTTTCTTGCTTTTGCAGTAAGTATTGACGGTTTCGGTGTGGGCATGACGTTCGGTATGCGCAAGGTGAAAATACCCTTGAAATCCATTGCTGTCGTATCGGTCTGTTCGGCAATGAGCTTGGGTATTGCGATGGTCATCGGTGAATTCATCAGTCAGCTTATCTCTGTCGGGGCCGCAGAAAAAACAGGGGGCATTATCCTCGTACTTTTGGGGTCGTGGATGGTGTACCAATATTTTAGGCCCGAGAAGGAAACGAATGATGAGCGATATCACGAAAAAATCATCTTCAATTTTGAAATTAAATCACTTGGAGTGGCTATCAATATCTTACAAAAACCAATGAATGCCGATTTTGATAGATCAGGGACGATTACTGGTATCGAGGCGCTTGTACTGGGCTTCGCGTTATCGCTAGATGCCTTCGGTGCCGGAGTGGGAGCTGCCATGATGGGGATTTCCCCAATCATTCTTGCACTTTGCATTGCCGTGATGAGCTTCATCTTTATCGGGAGCGGACTTCAATCCGGTAAATTGCTTTCCAATAATAAAATCGTGCAGCATCTGACCTTTCTTCCGGGGGTCTTACTGATTTTAATCGGATTATTCAAGTTATAAAGAACGGGGAAAAGGGGGAGCTTATGGGACAAATCATCGGGATCACTGGTGGAATTGCCAGTGGGAAAAGTAGTGTCAGTCAGTATTTAAGAGAATTGGGTTTCGTGATAGTGGATGCGGATGTGGCTTCCCGTGCAGTCGTGGAACCTGGGGAAGAGGCCTACCTACAAGTGGTGAAGGCTTTCGGGGTAGATCTTTTATTGTCTGATGGAAGGATCGACCGGGCAAAGTTAGGCTCAATCATATTTCACAATCAAGAAAAAAGATTGCTTTTAAATCGTATCGTACATCCTGCCGTGAGAAATTGGATGCGCCAAGAAACGGAAAAGGTCCTTGCTGCTGGAGCGGAAACGGTATTCATGGATATTCCACTCCTGTTCGAAAGCAAGCTGACGTTCATGGTGGAAAGGACACTTTTGGTATACGTGGATGAATCGGTTCAACTAGAGCGATTAATGAACCGGAATGCGTTGACGGAAACCGACGCTTTAGCGAGAATCCATTCGCAAATGCCCTTGAAAGATAAAAAGGAACTAGCGGATGCCATCGTCGATAATAATGGCGATATAGAAGAAACCAAAAAGCAGGTTGTTGAAATACTTAAGAAATGGGAGATCCTATAGAGTGGAAAAGGAAGGGACTTTAACGGTTTCTTCCTTTTTGTTTTGAAAAAGGAAGAAATCCGCTTTTTTATTAACACATTTCAAGAGTAATGTGTTATACTAATTACATATGAAGGGTATTAAGTATAACATTAATATATTCAGGAGGGTCCGATAAATGAATTCAAGAATAGCGATTAACGGATTTGGAAGAATTGGAAGAATGGTTTTCCGTAAGGCAATAGTAGATGAGAGTCTGGACATCGTTGCCATTAATGCAAGCTATCCCGCTGAAACGTTAGCCCATTTATTGAAGTATGATACAATTCATGGGAAGTTTGACGGCATAATCATTGCCGAAAATGATTCTCTTGTAGTGAATGGACGACGTGTACAACTGATAAATAATCGCGATCCAAAGCTATTGCCTTGGAAAGAGATGGATATAGATATTGTAATCGAAGCTACGGGTAAATTCAATGAGCGTTCTAAAGCCGCCATGCACTTAGAAGCAGGGGCAAAAAGGGTCATCCTTTCCGCGCCGGGTAAAAATGAAGACGTTACCATTGTGATGGGCGTAAATCAGGAAGCGTTAGAAATCGACAAGCATTTCGTCATTTCGAATGCGTCGTGTACGACTAATTGCCTTGGACCGGTTGCCAAAGTACTTGATCAAAAGTTCGGCATAGACAATGGTTTGATGACAACCATCCATTCTTATACGAATGACCAAAATAACATCGATAACCCGCACAAAGATTTAAGGCGTGCCCGTGCGGCTGCAGAAAGCATCATCCCTACGACTACAGGGGCGGCTAAAGCTCTTTCATTGGTGTTGCCTCAATTGAAGGGCAAACTTCATGGTATGGCCATACGTGTACCGACGCCGAACGTCTCTTTAGTCGACCTTGTTGTGGATTTAAACCGTGATGTTACGATTGATGAAGTGAATCAGGCTTTCATAGATGCCTCAGAAAATGAGCTTAAAGGAATTATGGAATATACAACAGAACCGCTTGTTTCAAGTGATTTCAAGACCAATCCGCATTCTGCCATCATCGATGGTCTGTCGACGATGATGATTGGTGATAGAAAAGTGAAAATTCTGGCTTGGTACGATAACGAGTGGGGTTACTCCAATCGAGTAGTCGATCTTGTAAAATTGGTGGCTTCGGAGTTGACGAAGGCTTCTGAAGTTCAAATGTCAGTTAAATAAGAGTAATGGCCCGTTATATGTTTAACGGGCTATTTTTATGGATACGTTTAGGAAAGTTACGGAACCTTGGGTATTAATTCCTTGGTCCTGTCAGATTAACAATTAATGATTAAATTTCCAAAAATGCAAAATGCAGTTGCAAAAGAAATCCATACATTATATACTATGAATCGTGAACTTCCTAAAAAGGGAGTTTGCGTAATGGCTACTTAAAGGGTTAGGACCTCTTTGGACTAACTTTCCCCCGTGGTAGTTATTAAGGATTCAGAATTTTTAATTATGTAAGGGGGAACAGAATATGGAAACAGCTTACACGATGGAAACGATGGGAAGACATGTCATTTCTGAACTTTGGGGTTGTGACTTTGAAAAACTGAACAATATTGATTTAATTGAGAGAATCTTCGTCGATGCTGCACTGAAATCGGGTGCTGAGGTTCGCGAGGTGGCATTCCATAAATTTGCTCCACAAGGAGTGAGCGGGGTCGTCATTATCTCTGAATCACATCTGACCATTCATAGCTTTCCGGAACATGGATATGCCAGCATTGATGTTTATACATGCGGCAACTTAGATCCTAATATTGCAGCCGATTATATCGCGGAGGCTTTGAATGCACAAACGCGCGAGAATATTGAACTTCCACGTGGACTTGGTCCCGTGCAAATGAAAAAAACTAAAATGGGTGCTTTATAATAAACGGGTTAACAAGAGATGCTATATATGCATCTCTTTTTTGATGCCATGAAATGGCCATTCTTCACTCATGGAAAAGCTCCATTAACAGGCATTTACATAGTAAGTACACACATCCTTTACCTGAAGTTTCACTTTTTACTTGTACTGGTTGTCCCTTTTATATAAGATTAAGATAAAATAGTATTCCTTAGGGAAGTTTGATTAGGAGTATCACTTAAAATACGGAGCTGGTAATGATGAAATGTCCATCATGTCAATATAACGGAACGAGAGTGCTCGATTCCAGGCCTGTCGATGAAAGTAAATCGATTCGACGACGCCGGGAATGCGAGGCATGCGGGTTTCGATTCACTACTTTTGAAAAGGTCGAGGAGACGCCGTTGATCGTCGTGAAAAAGGGCGGGACTCGGGAAGAGTTTAGCCGTGATAAAATCCTGCGTGGACTAATCAGGGCTTGTGAAAAGCGTCCGGTTCCATTGAAGGAACTAGAACAAATAACGAGTTATGTAGAAAAGGAATTGCGCAATCAGGGTATTTCGGAAGTGAAAAGTGACAGTGTCGGTGAAATGGTGATGGACCAACTGGCTGAAGTTGATGAAGTGGCCTATGTGAGATTTGCCTCCGTATACCGACAATTTAAAGATATTAATGTATTTATCGATGAACTGAAAGATTTAATAAATAAAGAAAGAAAGTAGAGCTGAAGATTTACTTTGGCTCTTTTTTCACTATATCTTTTGAAAGGTTTGAATGAAGATGTCAATGCATTGGCAGGAACTGCTCCCCGCGGATTCGTACATGGTGTCCTCTGCGGGGCTGCTTCATGATTATGATCGGAAAATACTGACACGGCTGTACCAACCTCTTATTGGACCGATCTGTATTAGCCTATACATGACGTTATGGAGCGAATTGGAGGAGAACCGGCTTTGGTCGGAGGCTTCCTCCCATTATCAATTGATGAATACCATGGGCCTGAAATTAGGCGATATATATGAAGCACGTCTTTTACTTGAAGGAATCGGATTGCTGAATGTGTACAAGAAATCGAAAGGGGATACGAAGGAATTCATCTATGAATTGAATCCGCCCCTATCCCCGCAGCAGTTTTTCACGGATGGCATGCTGAATATCTATTTATATAAAAAAATAGGAAAAGTCCAATTCAACCGGCTGAAGAGATTCTTTTGTGTGGACACGATTGCAACGGACCAGTTTGAATATGTGACGAAATCCTTTGCAGAGGTTTTTTCATCAGATCATCTAGATTCCCTCTATGTTACGGATGAAGCCAAAAACGAATGGAACCCATTGCCTAAACAGCAATTTATCGATCAATCTGACGGTGTCGAGCCTTCGGGGTTCGATGGCTTGTTTGATTTTGATCTTTTGTTCGCTGGGATGAAGAGCTCGATTGTACCCAAGAAGGCCTTTACGCCTAAGATTAGAAATACCATCGCCAAACTAGCTTTTTTATATGGCATCAATCCGCTTGAAATGCAAAAACTAGTAATGGATGCCGTAACGCTGGACGATGAGATCGATGAAGAGCTGCTTCGGAAAGCGGCAAGGGACTGGTACCAAATTGAACGCCAGGCCGACATGCCTTCCTTGATCAATCGTGTACAGCCTATACGGGAACGGACGCAAAAGGATGAACCGAAAACACAGGAGCAAGAGCTTATTCGCCATTTGGAGACTACTTCCCCGCGTGATCGGCTCATGCAATTATCCGGAGGAGCGGAACCGACCAGTGGTGATTTAAAAGTGGTGGAAGGTGTAATGATCAATCAGAAGCTGAATCCTGGAGTCGTGAATGTTTTAATCGAATACGTTATGCTTAAGACAGACATGAAATTCACAAAGGGATATGTGGAAAAACTGGCAGGTCATTGGGCACGATTGAAGGTTTCCACAGTAATAGAAGCGATGGAACTGGCTAAAAATGAACACCGGAAATACCAAGAGTGGGCACAAGGAAGCAAGAACGTTGCCAAAGGTGGCCGGAAAAAATCGATCAGAGAAGAAGTGGTTCCGGACTGGCTTGAACAGGACGAGGAGAAACAGCCTGAACAGAAAGCGGAACAGCCTGAACTGAGTGAACAAAAACGTGAGCTTCAAGAGAAGTGGAAGCAGTGGAAAGCTGGAGGTGAAATAAACGATGGAAAAGATTAACAGATCGCTTAATAAACTGGCCAATACGGGTGATTTCCAGAAACGCTATGAACAGTTGAAGCAGGAAATCTTTGAAAATGAACAGGTGCGTCTTTTTCTGAATGCCAATAGCTCAACGGTCACAGAGGAAATGATTGATAAGAATTTAGGTAAGCTTTACGAATTCATTTCTCAGAGCAACAAGTGTGATAGATGTCCAAGCCTGGATGGGTGCATCAATATGATGCATGGGTATTATCCAAAGCTCGTTGTTCAAGGGAAGGCCCTTAATTTGAATTATGAAATCTGTCCGAGGAAATTGGCAGAGGATGAGAAGCGGAAACGGGAGAGGCTCATTCGCAGTCTATACGTTCCCAAGGATATATTAAAGGCAACGATTGAAGACTTTTCACAAACGGACGATGAAAATAAACGGTTAGGCGTCCTAGGAAAAGCGATATCGTTCATCATGGAATATGAGCCTGGCAAACGTCAAAAGGGATTGTATATATACGGAAAGTTTGGCGTTGGTAAGACGTATTTATTGGGTGCGATCGCCAATGAACTTGCGCAAAGGCAAATCTCTTCGATGATCGTCTATGTTCCTGATTATTTACGGGAACTGAAAGGTTCAATCGGTGATAATACCGTCAACGAGAAAATAGAGATGGTCAAAACGGCGCCTGTCCTGATGCTTGATGATATTGGGGCAGAATCGATGACAAGCTGGGGACGGGATGAAGTCATAGGGCCCATCCTGCAATTTAGAATGCTTGAAAATTTACCGACGTTTTTCACTTCCAATTTTGATATGAAGGGTCTGGAGAATCACTTGACTTATTCCCAACGTGGTGAGAAAGAAGAAGTGAAAGCGGCAAGGGTATTGGAGAGGATTCAATATTTAGCGGAACCTGTAAAGCTTGATGGTATCAATCGCAGAAGGTAAAGGAAGGTGGTCTCTACAAAGAGGCTGCTTTTTTTTTGCCCTTTCACACCATCCTACTTCTAAATAAGCCCCTATTCCCATATACATGAAAAAAGTAAAGCAAGGGGGAAGGGGGGATGTCGTAGTGCAAATTACGTTCCAAAATGATTCGGAAGCTTTAAAACTGCTGAATTTCGTTTCTGTCCATCCTTTGGGGACAGAAGTTCAACCATATATTGAATTTTCCCCACAACAAGGTCTCGTTATCGATATGTCCAAACTAAAAACCGATAAATGGCTGACACTGCTCAGTGAAACATTTCATTCCTTTTTACTTGAAGAAAAAACGCTTCCTGTTCTTAAACAAATCATCATCGGAAAATTTTTCTATCGAGAACAAGAAGAAATCGATGCCATCATCGAGATAGCTTCTTCCATCATTGAAGCGGAAAACACCGAATGTGGAGGCAGTTTATTCAGTAGGGAAAAGCAATTGATCGAAGAAGGCCTTCAGAGTATATTGGCGGGAAAGGTGTCTTTTTCATTCGATTCGTTCACTACCTTTCGGTTAAGGTCTTTTCAGCATGCGTTGGAAAAGTATGCAGTTCGGGCCATCGATGAATATAAGCTCGAGCAGGATTACCAAAATTTCATTGCGATGCTCAGGGATTGCCTGCATGAACAGGAATCGAAGGTACCAAGGCTTCACCTTGTCAATCATGACGGGTTTCAATTCTATGATCATGAGCTTGGCAGGATGGATCGCCGAAAACTGACAAGCATGATTGACAGGAAGTTGCTGGCCGATATTTCATTCTTTCTTGATACGGTCCTTTGGGCACCACTCTTATCCATCGCACCGGCTAGCTTATATATTTATACGGATAATAAGGAGGAAGGCCTGATTCAAACGATGACACGAATCTTCGAGGAAAGGGCGACCGTCCTGCCGCTTTCAGCCTTTAAGCAGGCCACTGAATGATTATCTTGGGGATTTTGGGTAAAACCTAATTTTAACCTTGATTTTCAATGCATAACGAATTATAATTTCCTACATACTATTAAAAACAAAAAGTTATGATGAGGACACGGGTATTCTAGTCGCCAATTTACAGAGAGGGAAGCCAGCAGGCTGTAAGCTTCCTATTAGCATAGAACACTTACCACCTTTAAACTTCGGTTCGGAAAGCAATTTTTTTGCGACTATGAGCTGACGGGAAGCTGCCGTTATCTAGTTACAAGTGTCACTTTGCCGTGAAAAGCAGAGTGGAACGAGGGTGGAACCGCGGGTTAATTTAATTACTAAGCTCGTCCCTGTTTTATACAGGGGCGGGCTTTTTTGTGTTTTAATCCGCGCAATTGCTTGGTATCCCCCTGAAACTTGAAACGGATGGTAACTAAAAGAAGGAGTGAAGCTACAATGTCAGAACAACTGAAAATATCTTTTCCTGATGGAGCGGTGAAGGAGTTTGCTAAAGGCACAACAACTGAAGACATCGCAGCATCCATCAGCCCAGGACTAAGAAAAAAATCCATTGCAGGTAAATTCAATGGTGAACTATATGATTTGAAACGTCCAATCGAAGAAGACGGTACCATTGAAATCGTTACACAAGATGCTGCGGAAGCACTTGAAGTTCTTCGCCACAGTACCGCCCATTTAATGGCACAAGCCATCAAACGTCTCTATAAAAACGCTAAATTCGGTGTCGGTCCAGTCATCGAAGGCGGTTTTTATTACGATATCGATCTTGAGGAATCATTGACTCCTGATGACCTTTCAGCGATTGAAAAAGAAATGAAGAAAATCGTCAATGAAAACCTGGAAATCTCACGTATTGAAGTAACCCGTGATGAAGCCATTTCCCGTTTTAAAGAGATTGGCGACGAATATAAATTGGAATTGATCGATGCGATTCCAGCTGAACAGCAAGTAACGATTTATGAACAAGGTGAGTTTTTTGACCTTTGCCGGGGAATTCATGTACCTTCCACTGGAAAGATCAAAGAATTCAAGCTGTTAAGCATTGCAGGGGCCTATTGGAGAGGCGATAGCAAGAACAAAATGTTGCAACGTATTTATGGTACGGCTTTCTTCAAAAAAGAAGACCTGGCTGACCACCTACGTTTCTTAGAGGAAGCAAAAGAGCGTGATCACCGTAAAATCGGTAAAGAATTGGATCTGTTCATGACTTCACAAAAAGTCGGCCAAGGGCTGCCTATGTGGCTGCCAAAAGGTGCAACAATCCGCCGTACGATTGAGCGTTATATTGTGGACAAGGAAGAACGCCTGGGATATGACCACGTATACACACCTGTTATGGGTAGTGTCGACCTTTACAAAACATCTGGACACTGGGACCACTATCAAGACGGAATGTTCCCAGCGATGGACATGGATAATGAACAGCTGGTTCTTCGTCCGATGAACTGCCCACATCATATGATGGTGTATAAAAACAGCATCCATAGCTACCGGGAGCTTCCGATCAGGATTGCTGAACTTGGCATGATGCACCGCTATGAAATGTCAGGCGCATTGTCAGGATTGCAGCGCGTACGTGGAATGACATTGAATGATGCTCATATTTTCGTCCGTCCGGATCAAATCAAAGACGAATTAAAACGTGTCGTGAACCTGATTTTAGAAGTCTATAAGGATTTCGATATCAAGGATTATTCATTCCGTTTATCTTACCGCGATCCAAACAATACTGAGAAATACTTCGACGATGATGCAATGTGGGAAAAAGCGCAAAGCATGTTAAAAGGCGCGATGGACGAGCTTGGCCTTGATTACTTCGAAGCGGAAGACGAAGCGGCATTTTACGGTCCGAAACTGGACGTCCAAGTGCGGACGGCTTTAGGAAAAGACGAAACATTATCGACTGTTCAGCTTGATTTCTTGCTTCCTGAACGTTTTGACTTAAACTATGTCGGTGAAGATGGTAAACATCACCGTCCGGTCGTTATCCACCGTGGCGTAGTTTCTACCATGGAACGCTTTGTCGCTTACTTGATCGAAGAATACAAAGGGGCTTTCCCAACTTGGTTATCCCCAATCCAAGCACAAGTGATTCCAGTCTCACCTGAAGTGCATCTTGAATATGCAAAAGAAATCCAAGATAAACTGAAGGCAGCAGGCATCCGTGTTAATTTGGACACTCGTGATGAGAAAATCGGGTACAAAATCCGTGAAGCACAAATGCAAAAAATCCCTTACATGCTTGTCGTTGGTGATAATGAAGTCAACGAAGGCAGTGTGAACGTCCGTAAATACGGCGAACAAAAATCCGAAACGGTATCTTTCGAAGACTTCGTTTCAGCCATTAAAGCAGAAGTGAGTCGTTAACAAAAAAAGGGAGGCACATATTGTTGTGTCTCCCTTTTAATTAAGGCATGATAAAGACAACGAAGAATAAGGAGTGACATCATGAAAAAGAAATTTTCCTATTTATTTGCACCGGCTTTTTTGTTAGTCATCGTTTTATTGATGTTGGATGATTACCGACAATATGCCATTTTCCCAGTCCTGCTGTTTTGGATCGCTCTATTTTCGTGGGATTCGATTGAGAAAAAGAAAAAGGCAAAAGAAAATCCTAACAGGTGATGATCATGCAGGAAATGGAGTGACAGGCCATGGTAGGCCTGAGCATCGGTGAATCAAAAGATGGGTTTATGAATTCGAGGATGTAGTGAAGCACTCCCATTTTGACGTGGTCGCATGATGGTGAATGTTATTTATTCTAAATACTTTAGGAAAATGTATTGTCAAATCTCCTAATGTTTGATAAGATTAATTCTGTTGTGAAAAACGAACGAATTAAAACGAATTAAGTATTTGACAAGTCATCAGTGTTTATGATATATTTCTAAAGTGAATTGAATACGGTTTGAGGAAAGAAGAGGCACCCGCTTCTCACCTGGTTGACGCAAGCAATGCAGTTAACAGGTCATGATTTGATTATTTGGATTTTTCTAAATTAGTCTATCAGTGTGGGTGCTGCATGCATCCACACTTTTTTTATTTTATTATATCCTGTAAGCGAGTTGTGAGCGTGACCTAATTGATTCAAACGTTCGTATTCGCCAATATCTTTGGAGGTGGCTAACTATTAGTAAAGACGCGATGGTAAACGAGGGCATCCGAGCCCGTGAAGTTCGTCTTATTGACCAAAACGGAGAACAACTTGGAATTAAAACGAAATTCGAGGCAATGGAAATAGCCGCTCGTGTAAATCTTGATCTAGTTTTAGTTGCTGCAAATGCAAAGCCTCCGGTAGCCCGGATTATGGACTACGGAAAACACCGCTTCGAGCAGCAAAAGAAAGACAAGGAAGCTCGTAAGAATCAAAAGGTCATCAGTCTGAAAGAGGTTCGCTTGAGCCCGACGATTGAAGAACATGATTTCAATACGAAACTTCGCAACGGAATCAAATTCCTTGAAAAAGGCGATAAAGTAAAAGCTTCTATCCGATTCAAAGGTCGTGCTATCACGCATAAGGAAATCGGTCAACGCGTATTGGTTCGTTTTGCAGATGCATGTAAAGAAGTGGCTACAATCGAGCAACATCCAAAAATGGATGGACGCAGCATGTTCATTATTTTAGCACCAAAAGCCGAAAAGTAATTATTAAGTATTTTGTAATGAGGAGGAATACCTTATGCCTAAAATGAAAACTCACCGCGGTTCAGCTAAACGTTTCAAAAAAACTGGATCCGGTAAACTTAAGCGTTCTAACGCTTACACAAGCCATTTATTTGCTAACAAATCTACTAAGCAAAAGCGTAAGCTTCGCAAAGCTAGCCTTGTAAGCAAAGGTGACTTCAAACGTATTCGTCATATGTTAGATAACATTAAATAAGTTCGATTTATCGAGTTAAATAGGAGGGAAATAACATGCCACGTGTAAAAGGCGGTACTGTTACTCGCAAACGTCGTAAAAAGGTTATAAAATTAGCTAAAGGTTACTATGGCTCGAAACATATTCTTTTCAAAGTAGCTAACCAACAAGTAATGAAGTCAGGAAACTATGCTTTCCGTGACCGTCGTCAGAAAAAACGTGATTTCCGCAAACTTTGGATCACTCGTATCAACGCAGCTGCTCGCATCAACGGACTATCTTATAGCCGTTTAATGCATGGCTTAAAGCTTGCTGGTATCGAAGTGAACCGTAAGATGCTTGCTGATCTTGCTGTAGCTGACGAACAAGCTTTTGCTCAATTAGCAACTGCTGCTAAACAACAATTAGACAAATAAGTCTGACTGATATAAGCCGCTCTCTTTTTTAAGAGGGCGGCTTTTTATATGCAAGGAGGGAAAGAAGATGGAAACGATATGGTTCGTTCTTGTCTATTTCATCATGGTCAACATCATCGGGTTTGTGTTGATGGGCATCGATAAAAAGAAGGCACGGAAGAGGGAATACCGGATTAGTGAAAAGACACTCTGGACCTGGGCCATCATTGGCGGGGGAACGGGAACATTCATGGGGATGCGTCATTTCCGCCATAAAACGAAGCACTTCACTTTTAAATGGGGGCTACCTGCTTTAATGGTTATCCAGATTGTGCTATTACTCACCAACATCATTCGTTAGTCATATGTTACTGAAATTGCGTATATGCTTGTAGAAGCAGCAAGAATTAGCTGGAGGGAGAACATGGATGAAAAACTGACACTTTTAATGGGTTACGTTCAATCCGGCAGTGTGTTTGCACCATTAATTTTCATCACTTTCCATTTGTTACGACAGTTTTTATTCATACCTGTGATAGTCGTTTGCATTTCAGGGGGCATTTTATTCGGGGCAGCTTTTGGAACCATCTACTCCATCATCGGTCTGACCCTTGCTAATATGATTTTTTATTTCGTCATTGAAAAGTTTCCTAAAATGCAGGAAAAACTGTTTCGTCTTAAAAATAAGCTATTCGGAAATCGGAAACTTAACAGCCGTCAAATTGCGGTATTGCGGCTAATTCCGTTCATCCATTACTATTTATTATCCCTCTGTCTTTTGGAATCCAATAAAGGATTAAAGAACTACTTTTATTTATCCTTCATGACAAATATCCCCGTTGCCTTCGTCTATACGGTTTTCGGTCATTATATTGCGGATTTCAGCCCGACACTCATCATCATCATTTTATTATCGCTTACCTTATTGCTGTACTTATTGAGGGAAAAGCAGACGGTCGTGCCATGGAAAGAATTTTTTCAATCGCATGAAAAATAAAAGCCTTGAGTGGAAGTCACTCAAGGCCATTGCCATTTTAGTCGGTCAAAAACTCCTTAACCGGACTTTTCCAGTCAATCATGGCATCTGGATATTGTTTTTTTATGGCTCTTTCAATCTTTAAGAAATCATCACGCTTTAAGCCTTTCAAAGCGGAAGTTTTCTTCGGCCAGATGAAAATGGAGATCACCTCAAAGGAACGTTCGGTCGTACCTAAATATTTTTCCCCTTCAAACATCACCCCGTTGTAGGTCAATAAAAAATTCTTGCGGATATTCGATGTATCATCGAGCAAAAAGAACTTTTTCTGTTCGTGTGCAAGTTCCAATTTTCGTTTCGGATTAAATAAATATTTGATTGTCGTGTATATGAAAAAGATGATAAGAGCCAAAAGCAAGATCCGTAGTATTAATACCATCATGTTTCCTCCTAAACAGAGTGATTCCTTTCTTTTACGTATAGGTTTTTAATAAGTTTCATTTATTTGATATAATTTAAGCATGACTGATGAAAGTAGTGATGAAATGAATATCGAAAAATTGATGGACATGCAGGCTGCCTTGGATGAACATATTGAGAAGAAACATGCATTACATAATGAGGATCTTGTTGAGAGAAAGATTTTGGCTCTATTAGTAGAGCTTGGCGAGCTGGCGAACGAAACAAGATGTTTTAAGTTTTGGAGTCTTAAAGGCGCTTCGGATAAGGATACGGTTTTAGCTGAATATGTGGATGGCATACATTTTATTCTGTCACTTGGCATTGAAAAAGGGTTTATGCCCAAAGTGGAATCAGCTTCCCATCTGAAAGGGGAGGATGTAACTGCGCAATTTATAAAGATTTATGGATCCATCAATGAGTTTCGTGTACAGCAGGAGGAGCCTGCCTTTCAAGCGGTATTTACCGAGTACTTACGCTTAGGGGAGATGCTTGGCTTTTCTGCGGTGGATGTAGAGGCCGCGTATGTCAGTAAGAATGAAGTGAATTATGAACGGCAGAAGAATGGCTATTAATTGTGGGTTATACCCATATTTTGTATAATGAAAGTTGAAGTGTATGAATGAGGAGGAACGGGAATGGTTCAATTAGATGGAACGCTTAAGATGTTGAAAGACTTAACGGATGCAAAAGGGATTGCCGGGAATGAAAGTGAAGTAAGAAAGGTCATGACTGAATACATAACTCCATATGCGGATGAAATTTCCACGGATGGATTGGGTAGTTTGATTGCTAAGAAAACAGGTGAGGAAAATGGGCCGAAGATTGTCGTGACGGGCCATTTGGATGAGGTCGGTTTCATGATTACACGAATCGACGATAAAGGATTTTTACGTTTCCAGCCGGTAGGGGGATGGTGGTCACAGGTCATGCTTGCACAGCGTGTGACGATCGTGACGAGCAAAGGCGATGTGACAGGCATCATCGGGTCAAAACCGCCGCATATCTTAACGGCAGAAGCGAGGAAGAAGCCGGTTGAGATAAAGGATATGTTCATTGATATCGGAGCGACCAGTAAGGAAGAAGCACAGGGGTGGGGAATCAAGCCAGGAGACATGGTGGTGCCTTATTTCGAATTCACGGTCATGAATAATGATAAGATGCTTCTTGCCAAAGCTTGGGACAACCGAATTGGTTGCGCCATCGCGATCGATGTTCTGAAACAATTGAAAGATAGTGAACATCCGAATGTAGTGTATGGAATTGGAGCAGTCCAAGAAGAAGTGGGCCTGCGTGGATCTAAAACATCGACATTCAAGATCCAGCCGGATATCGGTTTTGCCGTTGATGTAGGGATTGCAGGGGATACACCTGGTGTAAGTGATAAAGAAGCGATGAGTAAAATGGGGAATGGCCCGCAAATCGTCATTTATGATGCATCGATGGTGGCCCATAAAGGATTACGGGATTTCGTTACGAATACGGCTGATGAAATGAACATTCCTTATCAATATGAATCGATTCCAGGCGGTGGAACGGATGCCGGTTCCATTCACCTAACCGCAAATGGTGTACCCGCATTAGCCATTACGATTGCGACGCGCTATATTCATTCCCATGCTGCGATGTTACACCGTGACGATTATGAGAATGCCGTCAAACTCATAGTTGAAGTGATCAAACGCCTCGACCGGGAAACGGTGGACCGGATTATCTATGAATAATCAATGAGATGAAAATGGAGAGCTTCCTACTAAAAGGAGCTCTCCATTTTTTCTTTATTTATCCTCAACGATGATATAGACTGCTTTGATTGGGCCATGAACGCCTACGACCAAATCCATTTCGATGTCAGCGGAATTGCTTGGCCCTGTAATGAAGTTAATACAGGATGGAACAAGCTCACCTTGCTGAACCTTGGACCGGAGTGCCATAGCGGCCTGGGTCATCCTCGGAACGATGCTGCTCTTTGGAATGATGGAAACATGGCAAGCGGGCAAGAAGCTAATCGAGCGGCCATGGTCCTTATCACTATACAGAACGACTGTAGCAGATTCGGCCAGCGTGATTTCACTGAACGTTATGCCGATGTTGGCACGTTCCGCCATTTCAATATTCTTTCTCCCGATTTGATGATCCCAAACATGGACGCCTGTATCATTCAATACATCCATTAATTGATAGTCTGTGAATCTTTGGTCTTTCGGGATGATGACAGGCCCATGTCCAAGTTCTTCCATGACCTGTTGCAAAACATGTGCAGTCTGACTTGAATCCGTAAGATGGACCTGAGTATGAATCCGGGTGCACTGTTCTCGTAATTCCTCGACGAGCTCTTCTTGTGTTGCATGTTTCAAGACTTCCATCTGTGGGGCATGTTTCCATACGGGGCGGGATATGCCTTCCGTAATGGGGGACCTCCCCAAGTTCTTGGCTATCTTCGCTAAAAATGTATCCTCGTTTTGAATGGTTCCGGTCATGATGATTGCCCTCCTTTGTCACGGTTCTTGAACCAATCTCGGAAGCTTTCCTTATTAGGGGCAGGAAATTCACGGCTTTCCGTCCAAGACTTAAGTGGTCCTGGTCCTTTTGAAATAATATCCCCAGTCTTGAAAGGAGACATGGCGGAAGGAGCCATTTTGGATCCGAATTTATAAAGCATCGGGGAGGCAGCGCCAATTCCGAATGCCTTCATCGCCATTTTTTCAGAAAAAGGAGCCATTTTTTCTTTTTCGACAATGACTTCACGATGTTTCCTCAATAGATCATGAAGCGGGATCTTTACTGGACAGGCATCTGTACAGGCTGCACAAAGCGTCGATGCATAAGGCAATTCCTTATAATCTTCATATCCACCAAGAAGAGGGGAAAGTACCGCCCCGATTGGGCCTGGATAAATCGAACCGTAGGAATGACCGCCAACCTGACGATAGACCGGACAAACATTAATACATGCGGCACAGCGAATGCATTGGAGTACCGATTGGAATTCAGTCCCTAAAATCTTGGAACGTCCATTATCCACGATGACAAGGTGAAATTCTTCGGGGCCATCAATATCCCCTTCATCTCTTGGTCCGGTAAGGGCGGTAATGTAACTGGTCAATCTCTGGCCGACCGCACTCCTCGTCAATAAACTGACAAGGATTTCAAATTCATCGAACGTCGGTACGAGACGTTCCATCCCCATCACCGTAATCTGGGTTTTTGGAAGGGCCGTCACTAAATCTGCGTTGCCTTCGTTCGTTACCAAACCGATGGAGCCCGTTTCAGCAACCGCAAAGTTACAGCCAGTAATTCCAATATCGGCACTCAGGAACTCTTTCCGCAGGATTCCCCGGACATGGTCCGTCAGCTCTTCAGGCTTTTCAGTTTTCGTATAGGCGAGCTTTTCTTTGAAAACGTCTCTAATTTGTTCTTTGTTCTTATGAAGCGCTGGTGCCACGATATGTGAAGGCGGATCATTGTTATCAAGCTGCAGGATATATTCGCCTAGGTCCGTTTCGATGACATCGACTCCCGCTGATTCTAGTGTTGCGTTCAGGTTAATTTCTTCCGTGACCATGGATTTCGACTTCACGACTTTTTTTGCGTTCTTTTTTTCGATGACGTCCTTAACATACCCACTAGCTTCTTCCGCCGTTTCCGCAAAAAAGACATGACCGCCCCTTTTGGATACATTTTCGGCAAGCTGATGTAAATAAAAATCAAGGTTACTTAGTACATGTTGGCGGATTTCTTCCCCAAGGGAGCGCCATTCCTCCCAGTTTCCCAATTCATCAACGGCCGTTAGGCGGCGTCCATGTAAACGTTCTTGGGCACTCGAAACGGCCAATCGCATAAAGTCATTCTGTATTCCTTCGTCCACCCGGTCTTTAAACTTGGCAGAACTCGTTTTCATAGACATCGTTTTGCCTCCTCGGTTTCTTTAAATGCTATTTAATACTTCCGCAATATGTAAAACCTTGATGGGTTGCCCTTTACGTTGGATACGGCCCCC
The DNA here is from genome assembly GCF_044761985.1 of Peribacillus sp. NPDC097224. Lineage (NCBI taxonomy): Bacteria > Bacillati > Bacillota > Bacilli > Caryophanales > Bacillaceae > Peribacillus > Peribacillus sp. NPDC097224. The sequence goes on from NZ_JBIWDK010000009.1 coordinate 62,112, forward strand.
GATATTCATTAAGCAACCAGCGTCTCCGCCGATAAGAAAGTCGGCTCCGGTATCTTCCACATTACAAGCCTTTTCCTCTACCATTTGTCCGGAAATGTCTCCCATCTTGACTGAAAAGGTCCCCCCAAAGCCACAACAGTTTTGGGCGTCCGGAAGCGGTGTCATTTCCAGTCCCTTAACATGGCTCAATAAAATGGCAGGAGCTTCTTTCACTTTGAGCAATCGAGTCATATGGCAGGATGTATGATAGGTCGCTTTACCTTCAAGCTTAGCACCGACATCCGTCACCTTTAGTACATCCACGATGAATTGAGTCAGTTCATATGTTTTTTCTGCCAATGCAACAGCTTTCTTTTCCCAAACCGGATCTCCTTTAAAAAGAACCGGGTACTCTTTGAACATAGCTGCACAGGAACCAGAAGGGGTGACAATATATTGTGCATCCTCAAATGTATGGATCATCTTTTTCATTGCTTCTTTTGAATCCTTTGTATAGCCGCTATTATAAGCCGGTTGTCCACAGCAAATCTGTGATTCCGGAAAGTCAATTTCACACCCAAGCCGCTCGAGCAGTTCCACCGTCGCTTTTCCGACATTGGATTGAAATAAATCCACTAAACATGTGGCGAATAAAGTCACTTTCATAATTTTTCCTCCTTTTTCAAATGAGTGAACAGGTCATCTGATGACTAAAACAGAAAAAGGAAATGGTTGAATAACTTGCCATTTTCCCTAGAAACATGGAATCTTTTTCAGAATAATATATCAAATTCTGTATAATTTGTATAGTTCATTTTTAGTAATCGTGCGTATTATTGATTTTTCACACTGGTTTGGAGGATGAATTTATCAAAAGATTCCTCGACATTTTGCAAATGGAAAAGCATGGCATGGCGGGCGCCGGCTTCGTCCTTGTCGACGATTGCTTGGTAAATTTGGGTATGTTGCTGATAAAGCCGTTTAAGGGACATTTCTTCAGAATAGAGAGCAAGACGTCGAATGTCACGCATCTTTTCGGTCATCATCACTGACACCTGGCTCATCAATGTAATGAGCAACTCATTTTTAGAAGCGTTCGCAATGGTCACGTGAAAGCCTATATCAGCTCTATCACTCAATGCTTCATCGTCGGCTACCTTTAGCATTTCCGCAAGCTTCGTCTCCATTTCGGCAATGTCCTCAGCGGTCCGCTTTTTCGCGGCTAACTCGGCAGTTCCAGATTCAAGTATTTTTCGGACTTCCAGTAAATCTTTAATATTTTCTTTATCCATCAACAGAGCTGTAGTCAATGGGTAGTTCATGATGCTAGGGTCGAAAGTTTTCACGAATGTTCCTTCGCCCTGCTTAATTTCAATGAGCCCCATCGAGCTAAGGGCACTTAATGCTTCACGAATTGCCGGGCGGCCGACCTGGAAATTTTCCGCAAGCTGTTGAATGGAATCTAATTTATCGCCCGGTTTCAAAGTACCGGAACGAATCATTTCATACAGTTCATCACTGACTTCTTCATAAATTTTCTTTGGTTTGATTTTTTTGTAGGTCAAGTAGGAACACCCCGATTTTCTTTGCTTTTTCTAGTTATCTTTATTATATAACACATTGTTGGTTTCTCATCTGTCGATAAGGAAATATGATCAAAAAATAAAAAAACCTTGATTTTCCATTTCTAATCATTTACCTTAAATAAATAATCATCAAGTCATCTGATGACTTCCAGCAATATGAAGAAATATAAATGTGAAAGGGTTTTCACTGAATATAAATATCTGAAAGTTTGAAAAATATAGTGAATGGAGTCGAAACGAATGACATGGACACAGAACTTTACACCGATTCTTGATAATCTGGTACTATCATCTCTAGTAGCGCTTATACCCATTTTGTACTTTTTCTGGGCTCTTACCATCAAACGGATGAAAGGATACCTAGCGGGTTTGACAACCTTGCTTGTTGCTTTTGTAACTGCCGTTTTCGCGTATGGGATGCCGGCAGGAAAAGTCGTGATGTCTGCTTCTCAAGGGGCCGTTTACGGACTGTTGCCTATCGGATGGATCATCATCACATCCGTATTCTTGTACAAGATGACTGTGAAAAGTGGGCAATTTGACATTATCCGATCTTCTGTCCTGTCCTTGACGGAAGATCGCCGCCTTCAAGCCTTATTGGTGGCATTCTCATTCGGGGCCTTTTTAGAAGGGGCGGCTGGATTTGGTGCACCAGTGGCCATTTCTGCAGCTCTTCTGGTGGGACTTGGATTTAATCCGCTTTATGCAGCGGGAATCTGTTTAATCGCCAATACGGCACCTGTTGCATTCGGTGCGGTCGGGATTCCGATTATTGCGATGGAAGGACCTACTGGTATTGCGGCTATGGAAATATCCAAAATGGTCGGTCGCCAGTTACCTTTCTTGTCGGCTTTCATCCCACTATATCTCATCATGATCATGTCTGGATGGAAACGGACGATTGAAGTGTTGCCGGCTGTCATCGTTTCCGGTCTATCTTTTGCCATTACCCAATATGTAAGTTCGAATTTCCTTGGACCTGAATTACCGGATATTCTTTCTGCATTAGTATCATTATTTGCCTTAGCCATCTTCCTGAAATTCTGGAAGCCAAAAACGATTTTTCGATTCAAGTCGGAAGAAACGGCAGCAGCTGTTGAAGAATTCGCTTCTGAACAAGAAACAGAGAAAAAGTATACGAAATGGCAGATATTCCATGCGTGGTCCCCATTCCTTCTGTTGACGGGTTTCATTTCCATTTGGGGATTGAATCCAATAAAGCCGGCATTATCCGGTCATTATGAGGGAACGAATGCCATTTTAAAAGGAATCAATGAAATTGGTAAACTATTAACTTTCCAAATTGAAGTGCCTGGTTTGCATAATGAAATTATTGGTAGCAATGGCCTGCCCATTGCAGCTTTTTATAAAATCGAACTGCTCGGTACAGCAGGAACGGCCATTTTACTGGCGGCCATTGTGACAAAGTTCATCGTACATATGTCTTCAAAAGTATTCTTGGATACATTTGTGGAAGCCATGAAAGAATTAGCCAAGCCAATCTTGATGATCTCCTCTGTCGTTGCTTTCGCTTATGTGACGAATTCTTCGGGGATGTCGACGACCTTGGGAATGACACTTGCAAAGACCGGAGACTTCTTCCCGTTTTTCGCACCGGTCCTTGGCTGGTTAGGTGTGTTCATTACAGGTTCGGATACATCTGCCAATCTATTATTTGGCGGTCTGCAAAAAGTTACCGCTTTAAAGATTGGAATGGAGCCGGTATTGGCGCTCGCGGCGAATTCCTCCGGGGGTGTAACCGGAAAGATGATTTCCCCTCAGTCGATTGCCATCGCTTGTGCGGCTGTCGGACTGGCTGGTAGGGAGTCCGAATTATTGAGATTCACCCTCAAGCATAGTTTGTTCTTATTGCTTCTTGTATGTATTATCACGTTCTTGCAAAATGGCATCCTTTCTTGGATGATTCCATAATGAGAGTAAAACCCCCTCCTGCTTTAAGGATAACCTTAAACAGGAGGGGGGTTTTTTTGTTTCTAAAATTCTAGTTGGGGAGATTTGGAGACACTTCTTTAGTAGGTAGGACGCCTATATATAGAAGAAAGCGAATCTATTGAGTTTATGAAAACTAGTAAAATGGGGGTATTGATTCTAAACATTACATTTATATAATGCTTGCATCCCTAGTCCAGATGGGGTCTGGAGGGAAAAGGCATTCGTTTTTGAGAACGTAATGTAATGTTATAACACAAATGTAATATGGCTTATTCGTTTAGTTCGCATACTAACGGGTACATTCTAAATATACCAACTACCAAATACATCGATAAAATACGAGGAGGAATTTAATATGAATAAGACAGTTTATGGAGTATATGAATCTAATGCAGAAGTGATCCAAGCAATCAATGCACTTAAAGCGAAAGGCTATGAAGGGGAAGATATAACGGTTGTAGCAGACAAAGAAGAAACACTGGACTTTACGAATCAACAAAGGGAAACGGATGTCCATACCATTACGAATGCATCACATGATGATAGCTTTATGGACAAGGTGGCACGCTTCTTCATGCCAGATGAGCATGCGAACCTTTCAACGAAACTAGCGGATGCAGGGCTTTCTAATAGTGAAGCAGCTGAATACGTGTATGATGTAGAACGAGGAAAAGTGTTGGTTTTAGTTGAAGAAGGCAAAGGTCATCTAACTGTACCAAGAGATTCATTCAAGGCTGGAACAGAAGGAAGCACCCGTCCGGTTGGAAAGACGTTGGATAGCAACTCGGAAAACCCACGTTTCAACGGAACTGAACAGAATGGTTTGTTGAACGATAAGGATACTTCTGTCATGAATGGCCGTGGTCGTGGAACGACAGAAGATGAAAAAACGATTCGACTACGTGAAGAACAGTTGAATATTGATAAAGAAAGAGTTCAGGCAGGCGAAGTCGTCATCGATAAAGAAGTGAAGGAACAGCAAAAAACCATTAATGTTCCGGTTGAGCACGAAGAAGTAACGATTGAACGTCGGCCTGTTACAGGTAGAGAAAGCGGATTGGAAGCAGGAAGCATTAAAGATGGGGAAACTGTAAGAATTCCAGTTGTTGAGGAAAAATTGGAAGTGACCAAAAAACCGGTGGTCACTGATGAAATTGTCATCAAGAAACAAGTGGTACAAGATACTGAACAAGTTCAGGATACTCTTAAAAAAGAAGATATCCAGCTTGATAGTAGTGATTCATCCATCGTACGTGAAAAAAATCTAGGTGAAACGACCAAGAGAGATGCTTTAAATAAAACGGATTCAGTGAAGAATCGCGATTCTCTCAATACCGGAAGAGTCAATACTGGGGTCAATACCGGAGTAGGGCATGACCCATTAGAAGAAAAGAGAAATGTGAAAACCCTTGAAGAACAACAAAAACTTCGTTAAGGGATTAATAGAGAATGACCTGCCGTTTACGAGACGGCAGGTCTTTTTTTTAGGTGCATGACGAGTGGAATTAAATCCTTATCGACTGGCCAGAGCCTGATTTTTGTTTAATTTTGGGTGGTAAGGGTATAACAAGATTAAATAGTAATGCTACAAAAGGAGGAATAATTCATGGGAAAAACATTGCATGGTGTTTATGATTCTAGTTCCGAAGCAAACAAGGAAATCCAGGCGCTTCATTTAAAAGGATGGGATAGTGAGAAAATCACCGTAATCGCGAATAAAAAAGAAGATGTGGCTTTTGTGAACAATAGCCAGAATGAGGACGTCGATATTATCACGAACCAGGATGATGATTCATTCGTAGAAAAAGTGAAACACTTCTTCTTGAATGAAGGATCCGGTGATATCAGAAATCGTTTAGGGAATCTGGGTTTAGCCGATAGTGAAGCCACGGCTTATATAAATGAAGTTGAAGCCGGGAAGTTCTTGATTCTTCTTGACGACGAGACCCCAATAGAGACCGAAGATCATATTACCTCCCAAGAGAATAACCCACTTAAAACCGGTATCGTGAATAATCCGGATCCGAATCTTTTCCCGGAAACGACGGCGAATGCCTATCAAGCAAGTGAAGTAGAGGCACAGCCAGGTAAAGGTGAAGAACTTCATGGGAATTCAACCAACATCTATGATAATCAAGAGATGGGATCGAAACGTGCACAAGAGAAAGAGATGAAGTCGAATTCCACGGAGCAGTATAAGAAACCAAGACCAGAGGATTATGAGGGAACGATAGCGAGCGATCCCCATGTGGATCCCTTTTCCGCTGACACCAAACATTCACTGGATGTAGGAGACGCACTGAATCGGACCACGGCTCCCGGGGACGGAAAGGTGCCACAAGATAGCGATGAGAACCCTGACTTAACGGACCCATACATCAAAAATCGCATTAATACGGATCACTTATGAGCCGAAAAAATAACAGCCGTGGATGGCTGTTATTTTTTTAATCCAGATTCAAGAGCCGTAATCATTTCCTGCTTTTCCTGTTCGGATGAATTTTCCCAGATGACCTCGAATAATACGCCAAGACCTGGTAGCATTTTTTCCTCACCATTTTGAATCGCATCGACTATCGTATCCTCTAGCTGTTCTTGCGTATTTCCGGATACATTCTGAATAATGGCATTGCGTAAATTTAAATTCATGATTTTTCCTCCTCTAACACATAATGACTCACATAACTAGCATTTCACAAACAGGCATTCAATATGTATACGAATTACGTTATAATAGGATAATTAGCGTGAAATATTAAAGGAGCGTTTACCTTGAAATATATTGAGTCTGTAAAAAACCCTCAGGTGAAGCAGTGGAAAAAATTATTGACCAAAAAAGAACGGGATAAAACCGGTACGTATTTAGTAGAAGGTTTTCATCTTGTTGAAGAAGCATTGAAGGCAGAAATCGTCATGGAAGTAATCGTAAATGAAGAAACAGAAATGCCGGCCCATTTTTCGCTTGAAGGCACGGATGTCATCTATGTGAAAACTGATATCATGAAGGCGATTTGCGATACGGAGAGCCCACAAGGAATAGCCGCTGTCTGTGAACAGAAAACCATGAGCATGTCTTCCATCAATCCGTACAAACTACTGTTGATCGATGCGGTGCAAGATCCAGGCAATATCGGCACGATGATCCGGACAGCTGATGCAGCCGGAATCGATGCTGTCATTCTAGGAGAAGGGTGTGCCGATTTGTATAATCCGAAAGTGGTCCGTTCCACGCAGGGAAGCCTGTTTCATATGCCGGTGGTTAAAGGGAATCTTTCCGAGATCATTGATGAACTGAAGCAACAAGGCATGCCGGTTTATGGCACGGCCTTAGAAGGTGGCTCGCCCTTTGAAGAGGTGGAAAGGTCTTCGCGATTTGCACTGCTCGTCGGTAATGAAGGCCAAGGAGTTTCCAAGGAATTATTGGCGAAAACGACGAAAAACCTTTATATTCCGATTTACGGGAAAAGTGAATCACTGAATGTCGGGATCGCGGCCGGTATTTTAATGTACTATTTAAGAAAATCAATTTGAAACGGCCGTTCATTTATAATATAATGAAACAGAATTTTATAATGAAAACAACAATGACAAAGAGTAGTAACTTAAGACATCCATAACCAGGGAAAAAATGCCGTGACTGAAAGCATTTTTATGGCACTGCTTAAGGGAATTCACCTTTCGAGTTGGCATTGGGAAGACAGAGTGTCTGAAAAATGTTCCGGTGAAGAGCCGTTATTTTTTATGAGTGAGTGCTTCATGCTTTTTAGCAGATAGCACTAATAAGGGTGGTACCGCGATACATAAACCTCGTCCCTTTCTGGGAGTGGGGTTTTTTTGTGTTCATTTTTACAAAAGGAAAACTAAAGGAGGAAGACATGATGCAGGAACGTTTACTAGAACTGCAGGAAGAAGCGTTGCAAAAAGTTGCCGCAGCTTCCGAACTAAAAGAACTGAATGAAGTCCGTGTTGCTTATTTAGGGAAAAAAGGGCCGATTACAGAGGTATTACGCGGAATGGGGAAATTATCAGCTGAGGAACGTCCGAAAATCGGAGCGCTAGCTAATGAGGTCCGTGGAGCCATCGCGTCGAAAATCGAGGAAAAACAAGCGGCATTAGAAACAGCTGCCGTTAATAAGAAGCTTGCAACAGAAACGATTGACGTGACATTACCAGGCCGTCCGGTTAAGAAAGGAAATCTTCATCCGTTAACACGGGTCGTCGAGGAAATTGAAGACCTATTCATCGGTATGGGATACACAGTGGCTGAAGGTCCTGAAGTCGAAACGGACTATTACAACTTTGAGGCATTGAACTTGCCGAAGAGCCATCCAGCACGTGATATGCAAGATTCATTCTACATAACGGATGAGATTTTGATGCGTACCCACACGTCTCCAGTACAAGCAAGAACGATGGAAAAACATAAAGGCCAAGGTCCGGTTAAAATCATTTGTCCAGGTAAAGTGTATCGTCGTGATAATGATGACGCAACGCACTCGCATCAATTCCAGCAAATTGAAGGCTTGGTCATCGATGAAAACATCAGCATGAGCGACCTGAAAGGAACACTTGATGTATTTGCTAAGAAAGTATTCGGCCAAGACCGGGAAATCCGTCTTCGTCCAAGTTTCTTCCCTTTCACGGAGCCATCAGTAGAGGTGGATATCTCATGTAAAATCTGTGGCGGTAAAGGTTGTAATGTATGTAAACAAACAGGATGGATCGAAGTGCTGGGTGGAGGAATCGTTCATCCGAATGTCCTTGAAATGGCTGGATTCGATTCGAAGAAATACTCCGGATTCGCTTTTGGAATCGGTGTAGAACGGATTGCGATGCTAAAATACGGCGTGGATGATATCCGTCACTTCTATACAAACGATGTTCGTTTCTTAAAACAATTCCATCATCATGAAGCATAAATTTTAATTTTAAAGAGGAGGACCTACCATGTTTGTATCATATAAATGGTTGCAGGAATATGTAGACCTTTCCGGCATCAATGCAAGTGAGCTTGCGGATAAAATCACGAAGAGCGGCATTGAGGTTGAAGGGGTAGAAAAGAAAAGTGAAGGGCTTAAAGGGATTGTCATCGGACACGTACTAGAACGCGAACAGCATCCGAATGCCGATAAACTGAATAAATGCCTGGTTGATATTGGAGCGGAGGCCCCTGTACAAATCGTCTGTGGAGCCCCGAACGTGGATAAAGGCCAAAAAGTAGCCGTAGCGACTGTTGGCGCTGTACTTCCAGGTAACTTTAAAATCAAGAAAGCCAAGCTTCGTGGAGAAGAATCTCACGGAATGATTTGCTCGCTTCAAGAATTAGGTTTCGAATCCAAGATTGTATCTAAAGATTATGCAACAGGCATTTTTGTATTCCCTAATGATGTGGAAGTTGGCAAAGATGCACTAGAAGAACTTGGTTTAAGCGATGAAGTGCTGGAACTTGGTTTAACGCCAAACCGATCAGATGCTTTAAGCATGCTGGGTGTTGCTTATGAAGTCGGAGCCATTCTTGGTCGTGATGTGAAATGGCCAGTCATCGAAAAAGAAGAAGCAACGGAAAAAGCCACTGATTATATTAACATCAAAGTGGAAGCAAAAGAAGATAATCCATTATACATCGCTAAAATCATCAAGGACGTAAAAGTAGGTCCATCTCCACTCTGGATGCAGACCCGCCTTATGTCAGCAGGCATTCGTCCGCATAACAATGTGGTCGATATTACGAATTACATTTTACTTGAATATGGTCAGCCACTACATGCCTTTGATTATGATCGTTTGGGTTCAAAGGAAATTGTCATCCGTAAAGCGAACGAAGCAGAAAAGATCGTTACTTTGGATGAAACGGAACGTACATTATCGCCAGATCATCTGGTCATCACGAACGGCACCGAGCCAGTTGCGATTGCAGGAGTAATGGGCGGGGCAAACTCAGAAGTGAAGAATGATACAACGACCGTCATTATCGAAAGTGCTTATTTTGCCGGGACAGTTGTACGTAAAGCTTCGAAAGATCATGGATTACGTAGTGAAGCAAGTGCCCGTTTTGAAAAAGGCGTCGATCCAGCTCGCGTGCGTGAAGCTGGAGAACGTGCAGCTCAATTGATTGCACAATATGCAGGCGGAACGATTCTACAAGGAACGGCAGAGGTTGATGAACTGACAATGGAGCCAGCTGTCATTAGCATTACCCTTGAAAAAATCAATACGCTTCTTGGCACGGATATGTCTGTCGCTGAAGTGGAATCCATCTTCAAACGTCTTCAATTTGGAGTGGCTCTGGACAATGAAACGTTCACGATCACCGTTCCTACACGCCGTGGAGATATTACGATTGAAGCGGATTTAGTGGAAGAAGCTGCCCGTCTTTATGGATATGACAACATTCCAGCAACATTGCCGGTTGGTGCCGCGACTCCTGGCCAATTGACGGATTATCAAATGAAACGTCGTAAAGTCCGCCGTACCCTTGAAGGAGCAGGACTGTATCAAGCGGTTACGTATTCGTTGACAAGCGAGGACAAAGCGGCTCAATTTGCATTGAACGCCCGTGATTCCATCCGTTTGGCCATGCCGATGAGTGAAGAACGGAGCCAGTTGCGTTTAAGCATCGTTCCACAATTATTAGAAGTCGTGAAATATAATAATGCTCGCCAGCTTGACTCACTTGCTCTATATGAAATTGGTTCTGTCTTCTTCAAAAAAGACAATCAAGAGCTTCCTGAAGAGAAAGAGCATGTAGCTGGAGTTATTACAGGACTATGGGAATCTCAACCTTGGCAAGGCGAAAAGAAATCGGTTGATTTCTATGTAGCAAAAGGCGTGATCGAAGCAATTTTCGATACGCTGGGGTTAACTGATCAAATCAGCTATCGCCAAGCGGAAATCAAAGATATGCATCCAGGACGGACAGCGGAAGTACTGTTGGATGGTGAGGTAATCGGCTTCATCGGCCAAGTGCATCCAACCGTTCAGAAGGATTTGGATATAAAGGAAACATACATCTTCGAACTTTCATTCAAAGCTATGGCTGAAGCGGAAGTGGCGCCGATTGCATATCAAACGATCCCACGCTATCCATCGACCACACGCGATATCGCGTTAGTAGTCGAGCAAGCAGCGAAAGCCGGCGACATCCAAAATATTATTTTGGAAGCGGGTGGCAAGTTATTGAAAGAAGTCAGCATCTTTGACTTATACGAAGGCGAAAAAATGGAAGAAGGCAAGAAATCCATCGCTTTCTCATTGAAATACTTCGATCCGGAACGTACATTGACGGACGAGGATATCACCAAAGCGCATGAAAAAGTGCTTGCAGCGGTTAAAGAAAAAGCCGGAGCAGAATTACGAGGATAAGATCGCATCAAAAAAGGCAGCCTCCTGACATTTCAGGAGGCTGTTTTTCTGGGTGTAACGCCTTCGTTTGATAGCATGCAAATTTAAAAGAAGACTCTCACTCACTTCTCTAGAATTAGAAAGGTGGGTGAGAGTCTTCTATTAGGATATGTATCAGTTACTTGGCAATCATGATGGAACTTGCTTTGATGATTGCTGTTGCCTGATCATCCACTTTTAGATCCATTGATTCTGCAGAAGCCGTTGTAATGCTGGATACGATGTCTACACCATTGATACTCATGGTTATTTCCGTTGAAATAGGTCCTGTTTTAACTTCAGTGATTCTTCCACTTAATTGGTTTCTTGCTGATAATTGCATGAAGACCGCCTCCTAATAATATGTACTTTCTTATAGTCGACAAGATCTTCTGAATACATTCATCTTACTATCATAAGAAGCAAGCCCAAAGGCATTTACGTTTCCAATTCCCGTTCTCATTTCCCGTATTTCTTGTGATATATTTTTTTTGCTTTTTCCGTATTGGCAAAATGTGTTTTCGTAAAGTCATTCAAGGCGTCGATCCCTTTTTCATGGATTAAGCGTGCCGCTGCCTCGTCGACGGCAAAGCCTGCTCCTTTGGGGATTCTAAAACCGGCCTTTTCGCTCAATAGGTCAAAGCGTTTCACAAATGCGTAACGAGCGAGAATCGAAGCGGCGGCAACGGAAAGATGAATGCCTTCCGCTTTCGTGCATAAATAGGTAGCGTTAGCCTGAAAGGGCTCCTGGCCTTTCAAATAATTGAAAAATACATTTGGCTGGGCGAATTGGTCTATCAGGACCGCCTCCGCTTGCTCTGGCTGTATTTTTTGAATAAGGTGCTTGATGGCTTGATTATGGAGGAGTGCTTTAATCTTTCCTTGAGACATCCCTTTTGCCTGAAGCATATTGTATTTCGGATTATCACACGTCAACAGGCTAAATGGGACAACATCCTTGATTTGTTTAGCAATTTCGATGATTTGTGGATCTTTCAGGTTTTTTGAATCTTGAACACCGAGTTCTTTCAATAAAAGTAGCTGTTCTTTTTTTGCATAGGCAGCAACGACGGTAATGGGGCCAAAATAATCGCCGGTCCCGACTTCATCGGAACCAATAACAGACATCGTGGCAATGTTGGCCGGCGGTAAATAACGATGAACTTTGACTGTGGAAGTGGATGAAGAGTCCGGTTTCTTCTTCGGGGTTACTGCATCCTTCTGCCATTTTGCAGCTTCCAATTCTGCATTTTTTCCTTGAAACAGGACCTTTCCGGATTTATAACCGGTTACGGTACAGAGCGGGGGCTTGGCTGAAAATATACTCCCAGGTGGAAGCTTTGCAACTGAGCTATTCATATAATGGGCTTTCATTGCTTGGATTTGGATAGGACTTGTAAGTAATACAACATGGGACATAATTAATGGACTCCTCGCTCAATTTGATTTATTAAGGGATCATTCATACTAAAGGAATTTATAACTGACAAATTATTGCAATTTTTATGCGAGAAATGACGATGTACTCTCTTTCATGACGAAAAAGTTCATGATATGATAGAAATAGGATTGTTTAGATTGGAGGCATCATTTTGTCAGACGATAAACGAAATAAAACGACAGTTGACATATACGGACAACCATATACAATCGTCGGTACGGAAAGCGCGAGTCATATGCGCCTAGTTGCTTCGATGGTCGACGAGAAAATGAGAGAAATCAGTATGAAAAACCCACATTTGGATACGAGTAAGCTTGCGGTACTGACCGCAGTGAACACGATCCACGAATATATTAAATTAAAAGATGAACTGGACCAGCTTCAACTGGAATTAAAGAGAGAGAAGGACTGAGTACATGCTTGATTTAGCAATTCTGGCCATTCTTTTAATCGGTGTATTAATCGGTTTGAAGCGTGGCTTTATTTTACAACTGGTTCATATGACAGGTTTTATTGTAGCCTTCATTATTGCCTATGTCTTCTATGGGGATCTTGCCCCCAACTTGAAAATGTGGATTCCATTCCCTTCCATAGGTGATTCTTCGACGCTTAATATGTTTTTCGAATCGGTTGGGCTTGAGACGGCTTATTACAATGCCATCGCCTTTGCCATCGTGTTCTTTGCCACTAAGATTCTTTGGCAAATGCTTGGATCGATGCTCAATTTCATCACCTACCTGCCGATCCTAAAACAGTTGAATCGTTGGGGAGGCGCGATATTGGGATTTGCCGAAGTCTATCTTATCATGTTTATTATATTATACATAGGTGCCTTGCTGCCAATGGATTCTATCCAGGAACCGCTTACCGGCTCCTTCCTGGCAGAATCAATCGTGAAACATACTCCGTTCCTATCCGAACAGGTGGAAGACCTTTGGTTTAATAAGTAAATTCATAAGCGCATTAAATTGGGGTCCATTACCTTTCAAAGTTGTAAACCGTCATCTTTGGAAGGGCGGGCCCTTTTCTGTGGATCAGCCTGGGATTACCTAATCGTTGATTCGTATAAGTAATAATCGAACGGCTTGTACTTTGGCGTTAAGAAAGGTATCTTTAAGAAAGTATCCAAGGGAGTTTCCCTACTAATTTTGGTGGTGAAAAAAATGACAATCAATAAAAAAGATATTATAAAATTATTAGAAAAGATAGCCATATACATGGAACTTAAAGGAGAAAATCCGTTTAAAGTATCGGCTTTCCGCAAGGCGGCTGGTGCATTGGAAACCGATGACCGGAGTCTAACGGCCATCGATGACTTTACGGCGTTGAATGGCATCGGGAAAGGGACGGCATCCGTCATTGAAGAATTTATCAATGAAGGGAAGTCGACCGTTCTTGAAGAGCTTCAGGAGCAGGTGCCGAAGGGCTTGATACCGCTTTTACAACTTCAGGGATTAGGCGGTAAAAAAATCGCCAAGCTACACAAAGAATTACATATTAATGATGTGAATGACCTTAAACTGGCATGTGTGGAGGGGCGTGTCGCGGCTCTGACCGGTTTCGGTAAAAAAACAGAAGAAAAGATCTTATCAGCCATTGCCGAGGCTGGATCAAGGCCTGACCGTCTTCCACTTGCTTTCATGAGACCGATTGCTGACGATATCGAGATGGCGATTGGCAATATGGAGCATATCACGCGCTCATCAAGAGCCGGCAGTATGCGAAGAATGAGGGAAACGGTTAAAGATCTTGATTTCATCATATCCACGGACCACCCAGAAGAGGTGAAGGAACAGCTTCTTTCATTGCCTGGCATTAAGCAAGTCATTGCCGCAGGTGATACAAAGGTTTCGGTCGTCCTTGATTATGAATATGATATTTCTGTCGATTTCCGGATCGTGCAGGATAAAGAGTTCACCACGACTCTTCACCATTTCACCGGTTCGAAGGATCATAATGTCCGTATGCGCCAGTTGGCTAAAGAACGGGGAGAAAAGATAAGTGAATATGGCGTGGAGGTAGCTGAAACGGGAGAAATTCTGACCTTCGAAACAGAAGAGCAATTTTACAATCATTTCGGCATCCCGCTCATTCCACCCGAATTACGTGAAGATGGGACGGAAGTGGAACAGTACAATGAAAGTGAACCGCTTATAACGGTAGAAGATATTCAGGGTGACCTGCATATGCATACCACTTGGAGCGATGGTGCTTATTCGATTGAAGAAATGGTTGAAGCATGTCGGGCCAAGGGCTATAAATATATGGCCATCACTGACCATTCACAATACTTGAAAGTGGCGAATGGCTTGACTGCAGAGCGGTTGCGCGAACAAAAACAGATCATTCATGACATTAATGAAAAGTATGATGATTTTACGGTCCTATCAGGAATTGAAATGGATATCCTTCCAGATGGAACCCTTGATTACGATGATGAATTGCTGGCAGAGATGGACTTGGTCATCGCCTCCATCCACTCGAGCTTTTCTCAGCCCCGGGAAACGATCATGGAACGATTAAAAACGGCATTGAATAACCCGCATGTCGATATTATTGCCCATCCGACAGGAAGAATCATCGGCAGACGATCGGGATATGATGTCGATATGGATATGCTAATTGAACTGGCACGCGAGACGAATACGGCACTTGAGTTGAATGCTAACCCGAACCGTTTGGACTTGGCTCCGCCTCATCTACGTAAAGCGCAAGAAGCGGGAGTGACGGTTGTGATCAATACTGATGCCCATAGTATTGATATGCTTGAACATATGCCGGTTGGCGTATCTTCTGCTAAAAAAGGATGGATTAAAAAAACAACGGTTCTTAACGGGATGGATACGGATGGTTTATTGACGTTTTTAAAGAGAAATGACTAATTATTTACTCACTGAGGAGGAGTCTTAACTCCATGCATAATAAAGCTTTAAAGACATTGGAATTTGATAAAATTAGAGAACAATTGGTTTCCCATGCTTCGTCTGCAATCGGGAAGGAGAAGGCACAGCAATTAATGCCTTCCACCGACTTCGAGGAAGTATCGAGATGGCAGGATGAAACGGATGAGGCGGCTAAAATTGTCCGGTTAAAAGGTAATCTTCCATTGGGAGGGATATTCGATATCCGCCTGCAGGCTAAAAGGGCGCAAATCGGGGGCATGTTATCCCCGATGGAATTGATGGAAACGGCTAGCACCATTCGTGCTGGTCGGATCTTGACTCGATTTTTCGAAGAAATCGCGGAACAGGAGATTGAAGTTCCGTTATTGGCTGAGTTTATCGATTCGCTTCATCCCTTGATTGATTTGCAACAGGAAATTACCTATGCTATTAGCGAACATGGGGAAGTGATGGATTCGGCAAGCGATAAGTTGCGCACGCTTCGTAACCAGATTCGCACGAATGAAAGCAGGGTTCGTGAAAAACTCGAAAGCATGATTCGTTCTTCGAATGCAACGAAAATGTTGTCAGATGCCATCATTACGATTCGAAATGACCGCTTTGTCATTCCTGTAAAACAGGAATACCGTAGTGTGTATGGTGGAATCATCCATGACCAATCTTCTTCAGGACAAACGCTGTTCATTGAACCACAGGTGATTGTCCAATTAAATAATGTCCTTCAGGAAACACGTGTAAAGGAAACACAGGAAATCGAACGCATTTTGGTCGAGATTTCCGAAAAAGTAGGTGAGTTCACTCCAGAACTATTCCATAACGTCAAGGTGCTTGCCCATGTGGATTTCCTTGTTGCAAAGGCAAAATACGCCAAAGCGATAAAAGGGTCGAAACCACGTTTGAACAATGAAGGCCGCGTGAAACTATTCAAGGCGAAACACCCGCTTATTCCAGCGGATGTAGTCGTTGCCAATGATATCTTCCTTGGAGAAGATTTTACGACGATTGTCATCACCGGACCGAATACAGGAGGTAAGACGGTAACACTCAAAACAATAGGCATTTGTACGTTAATGGCCCAGGCAGGTCTGCAAATCCCTGCTCTTGATGGTTCTGAAACGGCCGTATTCTCCTCCATCTATGCAGATATCGGGGATGAACAGTCAATCGAACAAAGCTTGAGTACGTTCTCTTCCCATATGGTCAATATTGTCGATATATTAAAGAATGTCGACCATGAAAGCCTTGTATTGTTCGACGAACTTGGAGCGGGAACCGATCCTCAAGAAGGTGCCGCACTGGCGATTTCCATATTGGATGAAGTCTACAAGCGTGGTGCGCGCGTGATTGCCACCACCCACTATCCTGAGTTGAAAGCCTATGGGTATGACCGTGAAGGCGTCATTAATGCAAGCGTTGAATTCAACGTCGAGACTTTGAGCCCGACCTATAAGCTCCTTATCGGTGTTCCTGGTCGGAGTAATGCATTTGAAATTTCCAAGCGTCTTGGTTTGGAAGAGAGCGTCATTAGCAATGCCCGTAGCCATATTGGCGAGGATACGAATAAAGTCGAGAATATGATAGCTTCTCTTGAAGATAGCCGTAAGAAGGCAGAAGAAGAGGAACTAGAAGCAGCCGAGCTTCTAAAACAGGCCGACATTCTGCACAAGGACCTTCAAAAGCAAATGGAACAGTATAATGAAGAACGAGATGCGATGGGTGAAAAAGCGGCTAAAGAAGCAGAGGCAATCGTTGAACAAGCGAAAAAAGAAGCGGAAGCGATCATTGCTGACTTGCGCCAACTCCGTTTTGAAAAGCATGCCGATGTAAAAGAGCACGAACTGATCGATGCGAAAAAACGGCTGGAAGAAGCAGCGCCAAAAGTGAAGAAGTCAACCAAAAAAGCAGCTAAGCCTTTGGATAAAACTCTGAAACCTGGAGATGAAGTAAAGGTTGTAAGCTTTGGACAAAAAGGTAGTCTGATTGAAAAAGTCTCAAATAATGAATGGCAGGTACAAATTGGCATCATGAAAATGAAGGTGAAAGAGTCCGACCTTGAATTCATTAAAACGACAAAGGCGAAAGAAACGAAGCCGTTAACCACGATCAAAGGAAGAGATTATCATGTTAGCCTGGAGCTAGACCTTCGTGGGGAACGATATGAAAGTGCATTGTCGAGGGTCGAAAAGTATGTGGATGATGCATTGTTGGCAGGATATTCCCGTGTGTCCATCATTCATGGTAAGGGGACGGGAGCGCTCCGGTCCGGGGTTCAAGAATATTTGAAGAATCACAGATCAGTCAAGAAAATCCGTTTCGGGGAAGCTGGAGAAGGCGGAACTGGTGTGACGGTCGTAGAATTTAAATAAAAGGAAAGTGGCCATTCAGGCACGCTGCTTAGCAGGAATGGCCGAATACCGTTAGGGAGTTGTCTCATGGAGAACATATGGGAAAATGAGTATGTGTATATAGCAGCCAGATATAGTGTCGTTATATTATGCATAATTGTTTTTTTAGCCGTTTTTGAACTTGTCACCAAGTACAAAAACTGGGAGGAAATCAAACAGGGGAATTTATCTGTCGCGATGGCCACCGGGGGCAAGATTTTTGGAATCGCCTATGTGTTCCAACAGTCCATTCTCCATCAGAACTCGCTACTTACAATGATAGGCTGGGGTGTATACGGTTTTATCCTGCTACTCATCGGTTATTTTATTTTTGAATTTATGACCCCGGGATTTAAAATAGATGAAGAGATACAAAAAGATAATCGGGCAGTGGGATTTCTTGCGATGATCATTTCAATCGCCCTATCCTTTGTCATCGGCGCTGGAATATCTTAATGTCCTGCATGAGAGGGAGAAAACTGTGGAGAAGCTTGCAAAAGTTTTAATTATTTGTTGCGGAATTTTTTTTCTGCTCGGAATCATCTATATGGTATTCTTGACCTGAAAAGAAGCGGCCGTTGCGTCGCTTCTTTATTTGGGTTCTTTTTTTATATAATTATTTACGAAGCCTAGTACATGGAGGAAGAAATAATGGTTCAGCCTAAACTGATAAGGAAAATTGAAGAGCTATCAATGAACGCTTTGCCGGCATTGCAAACGCAGTTGTGTGATGGGTGGGTTTTACGCTTTGCCGATGGGTATACCAAAAGGGCAAATTCGGTTAATCCCCTTTATCCTTCTTATGAAGATGTGAATAGAAAAATAGAATCTAGTGAAAAAGCTTTCTTGGAACGGAACATCCAAATGTCTTATAAAATCACTCCACTGGCTAGTCCGGACGATTTAGACGATACCCTTGAAGCCTTGAATTATAGTATCGAAAGTAGGACCAGTGTGCAAGCTTTGTCATTAGCACATATGGAAGTACCGAGTTTAACCAATGTGCTCATATATAACGAGATGCCAGAAGCGCGGTTTGCAGATTTTTGTAGATTAAATAACATACATAAAAGAAATCAGCCCATTTTCAGGAAGGTGCTGGAACAAATCATTCCAACTACCTGTTTTATCTTTTTGACGGATGAAAAGGAGAAAACGCTAGCATGTGGACTCGGTGTTCTGGAGGATGAATACCTAGGTCTATTTAATATCGCCACCGAGGAGGCCTACCGAAACCGGGGCTATGGAACGAAACTCGTTACAAATCTCCTGTATTGGGGAAAGGAGAATGGAGCGAATAACGCCTATCTCCAAGTGGTGTTAACGAATGAACCTGCACGGAATCTTTATGCAACATTAGGTTTTAAAGAACTCTATCGATATTGGTTTAGGGTTAGAAACTGAACGAGGAGTCATGCCTAATCCTAACTGTTAATTGAATCGAAAATCCCCTCATGAATATTTTTAATACGAAGGAGTTAAATCCTCTTCAACCGATTATCCTCCTTTATGCTTATTTTTTCTGAATACAGTAATTGTAAGAAAATACCGGTTGTATTATAATGAGTATGAGTATTAAGAATATTCAGAAGGAGGGGGCAAATGAGCAATAAGCCATGGCAAGCCATGTATCCGGAACAAATACCAACCGTTTTAACCTACGATGATAAACCTCTTTATTCATTATTGAAGGAGGCTGCAGATGAATTTCCAGATAAGGTGTCCATACATTTCCAGGGAAAGGAATTAACTTTCAAAGAAGTTTATGAATCTGCTACGAAGTTTGCATCCTACTTAAAGAGCATCGGTCTCCAAAAGGGAGAGCGTGTTGCGGTCATGCTTCCTAACTGCCCACAGGGAGTCATCAGCTTTTTTGGAATTTTGATGGCTGGTGGAGTGGTCGTCCAAACGAATCCTACCTATACGGAACGTGAATTAGAACATCAAATGAAGGATTCTGGAGCGAAGATCATCATAGCGATGGACATATTATTTCCTCGTGTCACCGCAGTCGCCCGGAGTACGGAAATCGAACATATTATTGTAACCGCTATCAAGGAGTACTTGCCTTTCCCGAAGAATCTTATCTATCCGTTCATTCAAAAGAAGGAATATGGCATAGTGGTCAAAGTGGAGCATGAAGGAAATCATCATTTATTCACGGAAATCATGAAGCGGAAAATGTCAGAAGAAATAGCAGAGCCAATCGATGTGGAGAATGACTTGGCGCTCTTGCAATATACCGGGGGGACAACCGGTTTCCCTAAAGGTGTCATGCTTACCCACAAGAATGTACTTGCGAATACGAAAATGTGCAATGCTTGGCTTTATAGATGTAAACGAGGCGAAGAGCGGATTCTGGCTATCCTACCATTCTTTCATGTGTACGGATTGACGACAGTTTTGATTCTTTCCGTTATGGAAGGAAATACGATGATCATCATGCCGAAGTTTGATGTCGAGTCTACATTGAAAACTATTCAAAAGCAGAGACCGACATTGTTTCCAGGGGCACCTACGATGTATATCGGTCTATTGAATCATCCTGACGTCTCCAAGTATGACCTGTCCTCCATTGAAGCGTGCATGAGTGGATCGGCACCCCTTCCATTAGAAGTTCAGGAGCAATTTGAGAAAGTGACGGGTGGAAAGCTAGTTGAAGGTTTTGGTCTTTCGGAGACATCTCCAGTTACCCATGCCAATTTCATTTGGGATCAACCTCGTGTCAAAGGAAGCATCGGTTTGCCTTGGCCGGATACAGACTCAGTGATCCTTTCGTTGGAAACGGGAGAAGAACTTCCTCCAAATGAAATCGGTGAAATAGCGATTAAGGGGCCCCAGGTTATGAAGGGCTATTGGAATCGTCCTGAAGACACGGAAAACACATTTAAAAACGGCTGGCTTCTTACGGGTGATTTAGGTTATATGGATGAAAAAGGGTTCTTTTATGTAGTGGAACGCAAGAAGGATACAATAATTGCAGGTGGATTTAATATTTATCCACGTGAGGTGGAAGAGGTTCTGTATGAACATGAGGCCGTTCAGGAAGTAGTAGTGGCAGGGATTCCTGATCCATATCGTGGGGAAACCGTCAAAGCCTATGTTGTATTGAAGAACGGCGCAAGTGTAACGGAAGAGGAATTGAATCAGTTTGTGAGAAAGAGCTTAGCTTCCTATAAGGTACCACGTCTTTATGAATTTAGAGAGGAACTACCTAAAACGACCATTGGTAAGATTTTGAGGAGAGTCCTAATTGATGAGGAAAAGAAAAAAATCCCACCAGAAAAAAAGGAGGCGTAAACATCTTACGGAGCTGTAATAGTGAGCTCCGTTTGCGGAACAACTGGACAACCTTAAGTAATGAGGGGTAGAATGGAAAAAGGATGTTATGACTCTATGGAAGTTTTTGCTTGACAGTAGAGAGTCATCATTTTATGATAGAAATATGAATGATGATTCATTCATTTTCTGAAAGGGGACATCCAGTGAAACGCAACAAACCAAAGTATAACCAAATTATTGATGCAGCTGTTATCGTCATCGCACAAAATGGTTATTACCAAGCGCAAGTATCAAAAATTGCCAAGCAAGCAGGCGTGGCAGATGGTACTATATATCTTTATTTTAAGAATAAAGAAGATATTTTAATATCATTATTTCATGAAAAAATGGGCTACTTTGTAGAACAAATTGAAGAAGAATTAAAGGGTAAGACATCAGTTTCAGAAAAACTGTTCCTATTAATTCAAAAACATTTTCAAATCCTTTCAGAAGACGTGAATTTAGCAATTGTCACTCAATTGGAATTAAGACAGTCAAACAAAGAATTACGACTTAGGATTAATGAAGTATTAAAAGGATATTTAAATGTAATTGATCAAATCATTACCGATGGGAAAGAAAATGGTGAATTCCTGCCTGATTTAAATAACTTACTCGCAAGGCAAATGATTTTTGGAACGATTGATGAAACAGCAACAACTTGGGTGATGAATGAACAAAAATATTCACTTGCTGACCTTGCGTCAGATGTTCATCGCCTTCTACTCGGTGGTTGTGGCACGAAACGGTAAAGATAAAATAGAGGATGGCCAGACCCATCCTCTAGCCATTTGGCTACCTGCCTTTTACCGAAGTACATAACGAATTTTCAAAAAAGTTTGACTATGATGGGGGAGATCAATATGGAATACCTTACACTCGCAATCGAAGATCGCGTTGCTATTATATCGATAAACCATGCACCTGCTAACGCTCTTTCTTCCGCTATTGTGGAAGAATTATCACAGGCTTTCGATCAAATCGAAAGCAATGAAGAAGTGCGTGTGGTGTTACTCCATGGTGAGGGAAGGTTCTTCTCTGCTGGAGCGGATATTAAAGAATTCACTAGTGTGGAAAACGGTAAAGCCTTTGT
This sequence comes from Peribacillus sp. NPDC097224, assembly GCF_044761985.1. Taxonomy (NCBI): domain Bacteria; kingdom Bacillati; phylum Bacillota; class Bacilli; order Caryophanales; family Bacillaceae; genus Peribacillus; species Peribacillus sp. NPDC097224. The sequence goes on from NZ_JBIWDK010000009.1 coordinate 84,152, forward strand.
GAAACTAGCCCAAAATGGTCAATCTGTGTTTGAGAGAATCGAATCGTTTCCAAAGCCGGTAATTGCAGCCATTCACGGAGCTGCTCTTGGCGGAGGACTGGAACTGGCCATGGCCTGTCACATTCGGTTAGTAACTGAACGTGCAAAATTAGGTTTGCCTGAGTTGCAACTTGGATTGATTCCTGGATATGCTGGTTCACAGCGCCTACCACGGTATGTTGGAACGGCAAAAGCTGCTGAAATGCTATTTACGAGTGAGCCAATAACGGGTCAACAAGCTGTACAGTGGGGTTTGGCAAACCACGCTTATACTGATGAAGAATTATTGCCTAAAGCTAAGGAAATGGCCGCTAAGATTGTCAAGAAAAGCCCGCTAGCCTTGAAGTCCGCTATCGAACTATTGAATTATTCGAAGGGTGATTCCTACTATAAAGGTGTAGAAAAGGAAACCGTCCTATTCGGAGAAGCCTTTGACAGCACTGATGCAAAAGAGGGAATCGATGCTTTTATAAATAAAAGGGAACCGGTATTTAAAGGAGAATGATCCTTAAGCCATCCTTTTGATTAGTAAATTTATTACTTATATTTAAAAAAAATGCAGGATTTCAAGGAATTCTGAAGAATACCATTATAAGTATGCCTAAAAAACACAATCTTCAAAACTCAAATTATTCGGGAGGTATTATCGTGAACATTTATGTGCTACTGAAAAGAACATTTGATACAGAAGAAAAAATTACGCTTTCTAACGGGAAAATTAATGAGGATGGAGCAGAATTCATCATCAATCCATACGATGAGTATGCCGTAGAAGAAGCCATCCAAGTGCGTGATGCTCAAGGTGGAGAAGTAACGGTTATTTCCGTCGGTTCTGAAGAGGCTGAAAAACAATTGCGTACAGCGCTTGCTATGGGTGCTGACAAAGCTGTTCTAATAAATATCGAAGACGACATAGAAAATGGCGATCAATTCACGACTGCCAAAATTATTGGAGAGTACTTAAAAGATAAAGAAGCTGATCTGATCATTGCAGGTAACGTGGCCATTGATGGTGGATCTGGACAAGTAGGACCGCGTGTAGCAGAAATATTGGATATCCCTTATATCACAACCATTACGAAATTAAGCATTTCAGGTGGAAATGTAAGCGTTATCCGTGATGTAGAAGGGGATTCAGAAACAATCGAAGCCTCACTGCCACTGCTGGTAACGGCGCAGCAAGGTTTGAACGAGCCTCGTTATCCATCTTTACCGGGGATCATGAAAGCGAAGAAGAAACCGCTTGAAGAGTTGGAATTGGATGATTTGGATTTGGAAGAAGACGATGTCGAGGCAAAAACAAAAACGATTGAGATCTTCCTTCCAGCCAAAAAAGAAGCTGGTAAAGTATTGAATGGTGAGATTCCGAACCAAGTTAGCGAACTTGTTCAATTATTACGCAGTGAAGCAAAAGTAATTTAATAGAAGGATTTCTATTGAAAATAAAACACAACAAAAAGATAAAATAGAGCACAGGAGGTTTTTAAAAATGGCTAGAAAGTTTCTTGTATTGGGCGAAGTACGCGATGGTTCTCTTAGAAATGTATCGTTCGAAGCTATCGGAGCGGCTAAACTTGCTGCAGACGGCGGAGAAATCGTAGGTGTTTTAGTTGGTGACAGTGTTCAGTCTTTTGGGAGTGAATTGATTCAGTATGGTGCCGACCGAGTGGTAGTGGTCGAAAACGATCAATTAAAACAATATACATCAGATGGATATGCTCAAAGTTTACTAGCTATTATCGAGCAAGAAAAACCAGAAGGCATTTTCTTCGGTCATACGGCATTAGGGAAAGACTTGGCTCCTAAATTAGCTGGCAAGCTGGAATCAGGTTTGATTTCAGATGTGACGTCCATTGAAGAAGAAGGCGGAAATATCGTCTTCACTCGCCCGATTTATTCAGGTAAGGCCTTTGAAAAGAAAATCGTTACAGACGGTATTGTATTCGCGACCATCCGTCCGAATAACATTGAACCTCTATCGAAAGATGAGTCCCGTTCTGGGGATGTATCTACATTAAATGTGGATATTAAAGATTTACGTACAATTATCAAGGATGTAGTAAGAAAGGCAAGTGAAGGGGTCGACCTTTCAGAAGCGAAAGTGGTCATCGCCGGTGGGCGAGGTGTGAAAAGTGAAGATGGTTTCGAACCTTTGAAAGAGCTTGCTGAAGTTCTTGGGGGAGCAGTTGGAGCCTCTCGTGGTGCGTGTGATGCTGATTATTGCGATTACTCCTTGCAAATCGGACAAACGGGTAAAGTTGTTACGCCTGACCTTTATATTGCCTGCGGAATTTCCGGAGCCATCCAGCATTTAGCAGGGATGTCCAACTCCAAAATCATCGTAGCCATCAATAAAGATCCTGAAGCCAATATTTTCAATGTGGCCGATTACGGAATCGTCGGGGACTTATTCGAAGTTATCCCATTGTTAACGGAAGAATTCAAAAAGTTAAAGGTGAATGCTTGATTTGTAAGTTGATATAAAAGAAAAGGCGTCTGTCAGGGAATGAACTGGCAAGCGCCTTTTCTTTTTATGACAATCTATTAGGTTCTAGGCAGTATTTTTTCTCTGTTTATGGACATGCTACCATTGAAGCAAAATAATAGCATCTGTTCCTGTTACAATGTTATACTGTCTATAGTTATTTGAGTACATTTTAGGAGGATAAAATATATGGCTATCGTAAATTCAACTGATCAAACATTCACAGCAGATACTAATGAAGGTGTCGTTCTTGTAGACTTTTGGGCTCCATGGTGTGGACCATGCAAAATGATCGCTCCTGTTCTTCACGAGTTAGATGAAGAAATTGGCGACAAAGCAAAAATCGTAAAAGTGGACGTTGATGAAAACCAAGAAACAGCTGGAAAATTCGGCGTTATGAGCATCCCTACTTTAATCGTTCTTAAAGACGGTGAAGTTGTGGATAAAGTGGTTGGATTCCAACCGAAGGAAGCTCTTGCTGAACTTCTTGCTAAACACGCTTAATTTGAATGAAGGAAGAGCTTCAGGTCTACGGACTTGAAGCTTTTTTTTGTATCTTGATATATAATTGATTGTAGAATGGGAGAACAGGAGGCTGAATGCATGAATCAACGGATAAAGAATAAACTTGCCCTTCTCCCTGATCAGCCTGGTTGTTATTTAATGAAGGATCGTCAGGGAACGATCATTTATGTTGGCAAGGCGAAAGTATTGAAAAACCGTGTCCGCTCATATTTCACGGGCTCACATGATGGGAAAACATTCAGGCTCGTAAATGAAATCGAGGATTTCGAGTATATCGTTACCTCCTCCAATATCGAGGCGCTTATTTTAGAACTGAATTTAATCAAAAAACACGATCCAAAATATAACGTCATGTTGAAGGATGACAAGACCTACCCATTCATCAAGTTGACGGCTGAAAAACACCCGCGTTTGATCATCACGAGAAAAGTCAAAAAAGATAAAGGGAAATACTTTGGTCCTTATCCCAATGCTTTTGCGGCCAATGAAACGAAAAAACTTCTGGATCGGATCTATCCATTAAGGAAATGTAATACGCTTCCAGACCGTGTCTGCCTATATTACCACCTTGGCCAGTGCTTGGCCCCTTGTGTATATGATGTAGAGGAACGGGAATATAAGCAAATCGTCGATGATATTAACCGATTTTTAAATGGCGGTCATACCGAGATAAAGAAAGAACTCACGGAAAAAATGCTTGAAGCCTCTGAAATGCTCGATTTTGAACGGGCGAAGGAATATCGGGATAAAATTGCCCACATCGAGATTACAATGGAAAAACAGAAAATGATGACGACTGATTTCATTGACAGGGACGTATTCGGTTTTGCCTATGATAAAGGGTGGATGTGCGTACAAGTATTTTTTGTGCGACAAGGGAAACTGATTGAAAGAGATGTTTCGCTCTTTCCGGTCTACGATGAACCGGAACAGGAGCTTCTTACGTATCTCGGACAGTTTTATGAAAAGGCCAATCACTTTAAGCCAAAAGAGATATTGTTGCCGGAGTCTGTTGATGCCGAGCTGGCGGAGAGCTTGCTTGGTGTAAAAACGCTTCATCCGAAAAGGGGCGCGAAAAAGGATATGCTGCAATTGGCAAATAAAAACGCCTCCATCGCCCTTCAAGAGAAGTTCTCATTAATTGAACGGGATGAAGAAAGAACGATCAAGGCAGTGGAGAATTTAGGGGATAAGTTAGGCATCTACACTCCACATCGTATCGAGGCTTTTGATAACTCGAATATTCAAGGAAGTGATCCTGTATCTGCTTTGGTCGTTTTCATTGATGGCAAGCCGGAAAAGCGGGAGTATCGAAAGTATAAAATTAAAACGGTGAAAGGGCCTGATGATTACGAATCGATGCGTGAAGTTGTCCGAAGAAGATATTCACGCGTCTTAAAAGATGGCCTTCCACTTCCTGACTTGATCATCATCGATGGAGGGAAAGGACATGTGGAGGCCGTTCGGGACATTTTGGAAAATGAACTCGGTCTCGATATTCCGCTTTCTGGCCTTATTAAGGATGAAAAACACAGGACATCCCAATTGATGATTGGAAACCCGCTCGAACTGATTCCACTTGATTCGCGAAGTCAGGAATTTTACTTGCTACAAAGAATCCAAGATGAAGTGCATCGGTTCGCGATTACCTTCCATCGCCAGCTTCGTGGGAAAAATGCCATTCATTCACTTCTGGATGATATTCCAGGTGTAGGTGAGAAAAGAAGAAAGCAGCTGTTACGGCATTTCGGGTCATTGAAAAAAATGAAAGAGGCCTCAGTCGAACAGATAATCGAAGCGGGAATGCCTAAAAATGTAGCGGATGGAATCTTTAGAAAATTACAAGAATGACCTTGCGAGTGTCTTTTTCCTATGCTATGCTTAAAAGGGATTTTTAAACAAGACAATTTAAAGTGCTGATAGAGGTGCGGAATTCAATAGTAAAAACCTAGAGAAGTATGAGCTTCAATGAAGGGTTTTGAAAGGGAATGACGCCGAAGGAAAACAAGACTCATACCTTGTTTTTCTGGTCTGACCATTTAAAAGATGGCAGATTGTCAGGGTTGATACCTTGGAGAGCTATCTCACTGTGATTACTGAACGGATACGTAACCACAGCAATGAGATATTCTCATTGCTTTTTTTATTGCCTAAAAAAGATAGAGAGGGTGCATGAGAATGGCACTGATTGTACAAAAATTTGGCGGTACTTCTGTAGGGAGTGTCGAGAAAATCAAACATGTCGCTAATCGTGTAATCGAGGAAGCTGAAAAAGGTAATGACGTCGTTGTCGTTGTTTCGGCAATGGGGAAGACAACGGATGAATTGGTTTCCATGGCAAGAGATATTTCCGCATCCCCTAGTAAGAGGGAAATGGATATGTTATTGACGACCGGGGAACAAGTTACGATTGCCTTGTTAACGATGGCATTGGTGGAAAAGGGGCATGAAGCCGTATCCTTTACGGGCTGGCAGGCTGGGATGCAGACAGAGTCCGTTCACGGAAATGCGCGAATTTTAAATATCGATGCTTCCAGAATTCAAGCGCAGTTACAAGCAAAAAAGATCGTCATCGTTGCCGGTTTTCAAGGAATGGATGAACATGGGGAAATCACGACATTGGGTCGGGGCGGTTCCGATACAACGGCGGTTGCCATAGCCGCAGCACTACACGCAAACCGATGCGATATTTATACCGATGTAACCGGTGTTTTCACAACAGATCCACGCTACATAAAAAACGCCAGGAAATTAACATCCGTATCTTATGACGAAATGTTGGAGCTGGCCCATTTAGGGGCTGGGGTCCTGCACCCACGGGCCGTTGAATATGCAAAAAACTATCAAATCTCGCTTGAAGTCCGTTCAAGCTTAGAAAAAGAATCTGGGACCATCATTGAGGAGGAAGCGAATATGGAAGAGAATTTAATTGTACGGGGTATTGCTTTTGAGGATAGCATCACAAGAGTTACAGTGAACGGCTTGCCTCGGTCACTTGGTGTATTATCCACGATTTTCACGACACTGGCGAAAAATCACATAAATGTAGATATCATCATCCAGAGCATGACATCAGAAGATACGACCAATCTCTCTTTCTCTATTAAAAGCGAAGATACAAAAGCAGCTTTAATGGTTCTTGAAAACAATAAAAGCCAGTTGGAATTTGATGGTATAGAAACGGAAGGCGAGTTGGCTAAAGTCTCTATCGTCGGTTCAGGAATGGTTTCCAATCCCGGAGTGGCCGCAGAGATGTTTGAAGTCATGGCGAATACAGGGATCCAAGTGAAAATGGTCAGCACTTCGGAAATCAAAGTTTCTACCGTCGTAAACGAAAAGGAAATGGTCAAAGCGGTCGAAGCGCTTCACGAGGCGTTCAAACTGGGACAGCACGCCAAAGTCCTTGCCTGATTGATTAAAACTGATGAAAAGATGTACCTAATGCTTTTATAAAGAAAAAGGGCACCTAAAAAAAGGTTGCCCTTTTTCGGTGCCCGGACTCTATGGAAAGATTAAGATTAAAGATAATAGACGGCTAGAGAGAGTAGCAGGATGCAAAATAGGATAAGACCTACGACAAGGGTGAAGGAAGAGGAAAGGGAGATGATATCGGAAAGTTTAGGGATGTCTTCTTTTTCCTCCCCTACATGCTGATTTTGTATTTGGAATACTCTCCGGAAACTATAAAAGACTACGTCGAAAAATCCTCGTTGGACGACGAAAGTAACCAATGCTAGAAGAATCAGTCCTCCACTGATGTAAAAGGTCATATTAATAAAATTCAATAGAGAGAGAGCTTGATGGAATATAAGGGATAACAAAATGGATAGCACGATACCAAATCCCGTACCTATAAGTATTTTTTTCATTCTTTTTACCTCGATTTTCTTTTTATAAGTATATCAAAAACACTAAATAAACAAAAATGATTTTTTGAAATAGTTTGAAAAAACGATAGGGGAAAACATAATAGTATTCTAAAAAATCCGATAAAACGCCGTAAGCAGCACTTTAAAGCCTTAAAGTAGTAAAAACCTAGGTTTTCCTTGGTTTTTGACCATTTTTAATTTTTTAGAAATAATTTATTATTCTAACTTATATACAAAATCAAAAAAATCAGTATAATGAAAATATGATTTTAAAATATAGAAAGAAGGTCAAAGTAGATGAAAAAATCTAAATTCACAATCTTTGCTGGTCTTATGCTAGTTCTTAGCGTCATTCTAGCAGCATGTGGCGGCAATTCAGATAATTCTGAGAAGAAGTCAGATGGAACGAAACTAGCTGAAAAACAAGAGATTAGTATTATGAGTAAATCCGAAATCCCGGTCATGGATTCCGTTAAAACAACAGATACAGTAGGATTCAACTATTTGAACAATGTGAACGAAGGCTTATATACGATTGATAAGGACGGAGAGACAGTGCCGGCTCTTGTTGACGGAGAACCTGAAGTCAGTAAAGACGGAAAAACGTATACGTTTAAATTAATAGATTCAAAGTGGTCGAATGGTGACCCAGTTACGGCACATGATTTCGTTTTTGCTTTTAAACGGGCGATGGATCCTGAAGTAGCTTCTGAATATGGTCCATATATGATGAATGGCAAAATCGCAGGTGCAACAGAAATTACGAAGGCAGCGGCTGAAAAGAAAAAATACGATTTAGACAGCCTTGGTGTGCAAGCGGTTGACGACAAAACATTGGAAATTACGTTTGAAAAACCACTTGCATACTGGAAAGAGTATTTATCGTTTGCGACATTCTTCCCACAAAACGAAAAGTTCGTTACAGAACAAGGTGACAAGTACGCTACAAGTGCAGAAACGCTCTTATACAATGGTCCCTTTGTCATGAGTTCTTGGAATGGCCCAACTGCGACAGAATGGGAACTTCAAAAGAACAAGAATTACCGCGATGCGGATTCAGTTAAATTAGAGAAAATCACGGTTAATGTTTCAAAAGATAACAATGCACAAGTAAATGCATTTGAAGCTGGCGAAGCAGACATTACGGATTTACTGACATCTGAACTTGTCCCACAATATGAAGGGGACGAGCGGTTGCAAACTAACTTGGCACCGACCATATTCTGGATGAAGATGAACCAGAAAAATGAAGCACTTAAGAATGTCAATATCCGCGAAGCGCTTGCAAAAGCTTTCAATAAAGAAGATCTTGCATCGAGCGTGCTGGGCGATGGTTCAGTTGCAGCCAACTACTTCGTGCCAAAAGATTTCGTTAGTTATGATGGAAAAGACTTCCGTTCGGCAAATGAAGATTTGATTACGTTTAACGAAAAAGAAGCAAAAGCTGCTTGGGAAAAAGGATTAAAAGAGTTGGGCGTGAAAGAACTTACCCTTCGATATATGGGGGATGAAACCGATTCTGCGAAAAAAATCGGTGAGTATATGAAGAACCAATTGGAGAAAAACCTTCCTGGTTTAACAATCAAAGTCGAAAGCGTTCCATTCTCGATTCGATTGGATCGTACGAAAAAAGGCGATTATGATTTGGTCGTATCAGGTTGGGGCCCGGATTATAAAGATGCCATCTCATATACCGATCTTTGGTTAACAGGTGGAACAAATAATGAAATGGACTATTCTAATCCAGAATACGATGCACTGATCAATAAAGCCACAAACGAATTGACGGACGATCCGGCAGCATATGCGAAAGCCATGCAAGATGCTGAAAAGCTATTCTTGACTGAGGACTTCGGAATCGCACCAATTTATCAACGAGTAGAGAACATCCTAGTAAATCCTAAAGTCAAAGGAATTGTTAAGAGTGACTTAGGTCCACATTATTACTACAAAGGTGTAACAGTAGTAGAATAAGCATCTTCTAAAACAAACTAGAAAAGAGAGTATATCACTAGTATATACTCTCTTTTCACTATAAAACTATTGTCGAAAAAGTGAGAATTTTATTTTGTGAGGTGTACAAATGGCCAGATATCTAACGCAACGGATCATATATATGTTAATTACTTTGTTTATCATCGCGAGCTTGACGTTCTTCCTCATGAAGTTGATCCCGGGCTCTCCATTTGCAAATGCAAGCAAGTTATCGGAGGCTCAATTCCAAATCATGGAGAACAAGTATGGATTGAATGAGCCGGTGCCTGTCCAGTATGGGAAATACATGTTGAACCTAGTTCAGGGAGATTTGGGAGTTTCATTCCAATTCAATAATACACCAGTCACGCAATTGCTGGGCGAAAGGATTCAGCCTTCCTTGGTATTAGGATTTCAAGCAATGTTTTTCGGAACGATTTTTGGGATTATTCTGGGTGTGATAGGAGCCCTCAAACAAAATACATGGGTCGATTATGGAACAACATTCATAGCGGTCTTGGGTAAATCGATACCAAGTTTCGTGTTTGCCGGTTTGCTGCAATATTATGTTGGAGTGAAGATGGGATGGCTGCCCGTCATGTTCTGGAAGGGTTGGGAGTACAGCATTATGCCAACGCTTGCCTTAGCGATGTTCCCTATAGCCACATCTGCCCGTTTCATGAGGACGGAAATGATCGATGTACTCGGTTCGGATTATATCACCCTCGCTAAAGCGAAGGGGGCAAGTAATTTTGAAGTGGCGTTTAAACATGGACTGCGAAATGCTTTGATTCCTGTCATAACTGTACTCGGACCATTAACAGTGTCACTTATGACGGGTTCACTCGTCATTGAACAAATATTCGGTATACCTGGAATCGGGGAACAATTCGTTAAATCGATAACGGTGAATGATTACTCGGTAATCATGGGAACGACATTGCTGTTTTCATTCCTCTTTATCGTCATCGTTCTATTGGTCGACATTCTCTACGGTATTATCGATCCACGTATTAGGTTAGCAGGGGGGAAAAAATAATGGCAAACAAAATAGTGAGAATGTCAAAAAGTCAATTTGCGCCTGCCATTATGGACGCCACCATAAGCGAAGCGATCAATAAACCAAGCATAAGTTTCTGGCAGGATTCTTGGATGCGTATCCGTAAAAATAAAGCAGCCCTAGTCAGTATGGTTTTAATTGCTTTGGTCTTTATTTTTGCTTGGGTGGGTCCCCTTATTAGTGGACATGGATTAGATGAACAAGATTTAAAGAGAACCAATTTACCAGCGAAAATTCCAGGATTGGAAAATGTAAGTTGGCTTCCTTTTGATGGTACAAGGACAATGGCCAATGGTAATGTGGTGGATGTTTACGAACAAAAAAACATTGAAGAGCATTACTGGTTCGGAACGGACGGACTTGGCCGGGATGTACTTACCCGAGTGGCCAAGGGGATTCAAATATCTTTGTATATCGCCTTTTTAGCGGCTTTGCTTGATATGCTTATCGGCGTAGCGTATGGAGCCATTTCTGGATATTACGGCGGGAAACTTGATAATGTCATGCAACGTATTGTCGAAGTCGTTTCAGGTGTCCCTAACCTAGTTGTGGTCATTTTAATGATCCTTGTTTTCGAGCCTGGGATCATGTCCATCACGATTGCCCTAGCCATTACGAGCTGGACAAGCATGTCCCGTGTCGTTCGTGCTCAGGTGATGAAATTAAAAGAACAAGAATTCGTCTTGGCTTCGCGGACATTGGGAAGCTCAAATTTCAAAATCATTTTAAAACATTTGCTACCAAACTTAGCGAGCGTCATCATCATCAATACGATGTTCACCATTCCGAGTGCGATATTCTTCGAAGCTTTCTTGAGTTTCATTGGACTGGGTCTACAATCACCACTTGCATCCCTTGGAACGTTGATTAACGATGGATTCAAAACGCTTAGACTATACCCACATCTGATGTTATTCCCAGCATTTTTCATCAGTCTGATCATGGTTTGCTTCAATATGATCGCCGATGGGCTTCGTGATGCATTGGATCCAAAAATGCGAGATTAAGAGAAGGAGGAAATGAAATGGAAAACTTATTGGAAGTGAAAGATTTACATGTATCGTTTCATACCTTTTCTGGTGAAGTCCAGGCAATCCGTGGTGTGAACTTTGAACTGAAAAAAGGGGAAACCTTGGCGATTGTAGGAGAATCCGGATCGGGTAAGTCCGTGACATCCAAATCAATCATGAGATTGTTGCCAGCAAATAATTCAGAAATTAAAAGTGGTGAAATCCTTTTTGAAGGAAAGGATCTGGCCAAACTTTCTAATAAGGATATGCAAAAGGTCAGAGGTAAAGATATTTCGATGATTTTCCAAGATCCAATGACTTCGTTGAACCCAACGATCAAGGTGGGCAAACAGATAATGGAGCCCATTTTAAAACATCAAAACGTCAGTAAGGCGGCGGCGAAGTTACGTTCGATCGAACTATTGGAACTTGTGGGCATTCCTAATGCTAAGCAGCGTTTCGAACAATATCCCCACCAATTTTCGGGAGGAATGAGACAACGTGTGGTCATCGCGATTGCTTTGGCGTGTAATCCCAAAGTATTGATTGCGGATGAGCCTACGACTGCATTGGATGTGACCATTCAAGCCCAGATTCTTGAATTGATGAAGGATTTACAAAAGAAAATAGAAACATCGATTATCTTCATCACCCATGATCTGGGAGTGGTTGCGAACATAGCGGATCGTGTAGCTGTGATGTATGCAGGGAAAATCGTTGAAATAGGTACGGCGGATGAAATCTTTTATAATCCGAAGCACCCTTATACTTGGGGGTTGATCAGTTCCATGCCTAGCCTCGAAGATACGGGGGAACATGAATTGTACACGATCCCGGGCACTCCGCCCAATTTGCTGAACCCGCCAAAAGGTGACGCGTTTGCTCCGAGAAATGAATATGCAATGCAGATTGATTTAGAGCAACAGCCACCCGTATTCAAAGTATCCGAAACGCACTATGCAGCCACATGGCTTTTACATCCGGATGCACCTGAGGTGACACCGCCTCTAGCTGTACAAAAACGCATGAAGCAGTTCGTTCAGGGGGTCGCAAAATAATGGAACAACGTGAAAAACTCGTGGAAGTCAAACATTTAAAACAATACTTCAATAACGGAAAGCCTAATATGGTGAAAGCAATCGATGATATTTCTTTTGATATTTATCAAGGGGAAACACTTGGGTTTGTTGGGGAGTCAGGTTGCGGTAAATCGACAACAGGACGTACAATCATTCGCCTGTATGATGCAACCGATGGCGAGGTGCTTTTCAAAGGGGAAAGTGTCCATGGAAAGAAATCAAGGAAAAAATTGAAAGATATGAACAGAAAGATGCAAATGATTTTTCAAGATCCATATGCATCCTTGAATCCTAAAATGAAGATTGCCGATATTATCGCAGAAGGCATCGATAACCATGGGCTGGCTAAGACAAAAGAAGAGCGCATGGAACGGGTTTACCATTTACTCGAAACAGTCGGGCTAAATCGCGAACATGCAAATCGGTATCCGCACGAATTCTCAGGGGGACAGCGTCAGCGAATTGGAATTGCGCGGGCACTTGCCGTGGAACCGGAATTCATCATCGCGGATGAACCAATTTCAGCACTGGACGTGTCCATTCAGGCACAGGTAGTCAATCTGTTGAAAAAGCTTCAAAAAGAAAAAAACTTAACCTATTTATTCATTGCCCATGATTTATCGATGGTCAAGTATATCAGTGACAGAATCGGCGTCATGTACTTTGGTAAGTTAGTGGAGCTTGCACCTAGTGAAGAGCTTTATAACAACCCGATACATCCGTACACACAATCCCTGTTATCTGCAATTCCGCTTCCGGATCCAGAATTGGAACGGACTAGGCGACGGAAGGGCTATAATTCCGCTACACATGCTTATACGGCGGATGAGGAAGTCAAAATGCGAGAAGTGAAACCAGGACACTTCGTGTTATGTTCAGAACGAGAATTCCTTCAATTTCAAAGTAATGGTGTTAAATGATTATCGGTCATGAAAAAAAGGAGTCCGATAACCTGAGTCCGAGAGTGAGGGGGACTCAGGTTATTTGACTCCTTTTGTTTAAATCAGGGTAGAATCTATCCAAAAAAAGATTACTTTCTTCTTATTATAAAGCAGTTGAAGAAGAAGATTCCGAATTACACACCAATAACTTCTATTTTATGTATCGTATATGCTGTTTTGTGTTATGAGTGTGAGTGCTAGCTAAAGAGTCACTCATGGAAGAAAACCGCTTGGAAATAGTCAAACATGACTCAGGCTTCCTACATTTCCACCCATTTTGAGGAAGTCGTTAAATGGGATCTTTCGGATCCCAGCAGATGGTGAAGTCGACTTTTTTTGCACGACGTTTGATTTCTTCCGTAGCTTCACTGATGAACCTTTTTTGTAAGGTAAATTGTTCGGCAAGAAACCCTGCTTCAAGTTGAAAATGACTGTCGGGATATAGATCCAGACGACGGGCGACCATTTCTCCTGACAAGGATAACTCCATCTCGGATTTGGAAAGCTTTATGATTTCAAGATGGCCCCAGCCTGCATTATGGAAAAATGCAACCAATTCCTGATCGCCATTCAAAGGGAATTTCCTTGCGAGTTGTTTACCCGCCCAATATAAGATTTGATAAGAATCTTTCCCAAGGATATCGTTCAATAAAGTTTCCCTGATCAGTTCATACCCGAAAGCTGGAACTTGGAATTCATCTGTTTGGATTTCTTCTTCTATAGCTGCAGCAATATTTTTTTTCATGTATTATCGCCTCTTTCTGTAAATCTATTATAAACGTTTTCCTTTTGCGATTTATACAGTTTTTTTTAATATTTCAACAGAAAAATGTAAAAATATGTTAAATTATCTCAATATATTAAAAAAATAGTTAGTTTTTTCATATTACTTGTAAATGAACACCCAAAACCTTAGTGATTTATTGATAATATTTATTCTAAAAAAGAGAAATCTTGTATCCGTTTTCTTGACGCACATTGAAGTCAGGAGTAAAATGGACATGTCACATAATTGTAAGAAAGTATAGAGAGCGGTTTAACTCTATACTTTATTTTCACGCGGAGATAAAAGGTAACCATCTTCGTATGAGTTTTGACAAATTAAGGGGGGGCACTTAGTGGCAAAGAATCGTGAGTTTGGGAATCGTAGGCTTCATTCACTTCTAGGGGTATTACCAATCGGTCTATTCCTAATTTTCCATTTATCGGTTAACTTTATGGCAACAAAGGGAGCAGAGACATTCAACGGGGCAGTTCAATTAATCGAATATACTCCATTGAAAATCGTGGTGGAATGTGTAATCATCTATCTACCATTAATTTTCCATGCTATTTATGGGATTTATATCGCCTTTACAGCAAAGAACAACTTAGGAAGATTCAGTTTCTTCCGTAACTGGATGTTCATGCTACAACGTTTATCAGGAATCATAACTTTGATTTTCCTTGTTTGGCACATCTGGGAAACAAGGGTTCAAGCAGCTTTTGGGGCAACAGTAGACTTTGATATGATGGCAGAGATTTTCTCTAATCCATTCATGATCGCGTTCTACATTGTTGGTATTGTTTCTGCTATTTTCCATTTTGCCAATGGATTATGGTCATTCGCAGTAAGTTGGGGACTAACAGTTTCACCTAAATCGCAAAGAGTTATGACATATGTAACTTTAATCATTTTCGTTCTTCTTTCTTATATAGGAATTAGTGCAGTTTTCGCTTTCGTATAAGTAGCAGAAGAAATTAATTTATACGTACTAGGAAAAACATAGCTTTTCTAATGGAATAAGGGAGTGACACAATTGGGTAAAGGTAAAATTATTATCGTCGGTGGAGGTCTAGCTGGTTTAATGGCTACGATCAAAGCAGCAGAGTTAGGACAACATGTTGATTTATTCTCATTAGTTCCAGTAAAACGATCTCACTCTGTTTGTGCTCAAGGCGGAATCAACGGGGCAGTAAATACGAAAGGTGAAGGCGATTCTCCATGGCTTCACTTTGATGATACAGTATATGGTGGGGATTTCTTAGCAAATCAACCTCCAGTTAAAGCAATGTGCGATGCAGCACCATCTATTATCCATATGTTTGACCGTATGGGTGTTATGTTTAGCCGTACGCCGGAAGGCCTACTTGATTTCCGCCGTTTTGGTGGAACACAATTTCACCGTACTGCATTTGCTGGTGCAACAACTGGTCAGCAATTACTTTATGCATTGGACGAGCAAGTTCGTCGTTACGAAGTACAAGGCCTTGTAACGAAATATGAAGGCTGGGAATTCCTTGGAGCTGTTATCGATGATGATCAAACAGCACGTGGTATCGTAGCTCAGAACTTGACTTCAATGGAAATTCAATCATTCCCTGGCGACGCAGTCATCATGGCGAGCGGTGGCCCTGGAATCATTTTCGGTAAATCTACTAACTCTATGATCAATACAGGTTCAGCAGCATCTATCGTCTATCAACAAGGTGCACATTATGCGAACGGTGAGTTCATCCAAATTCACCCGACAGCAATCCCTGGTGATGATAAACTTCGCTTAATGAGTGAATCCGCTCGTGGTGAAGGTGGACGTATCTGGACATATAAAGACGGAAAACCATGGTACTTCCTAGAAGAGAAATACCCGGCTTATGGTAATCTAGTACCTCGTGATATTGCAACACGTGAAATTTTCGACGTATGTATTAATATGAAATTGGGTATTAACGGAGAAAACATGGTCTACCTTGACCTTTCACATAAAGATTCACATGAACTAGATGTTAAATTAGGCGGAATCATTGAAATCTATGAGAAATTCGTCGGTGAAGATCCTCATAAAGTGCCAATGAAAATTTTCCCTGCGGTTCACTATTCTATGGGTGGACTTTGGGTAGATTATGACCAAATGACAAACATCAAAGGTCTATTCGCTGCTGGTGAGTGTGATTATTCACAACATGGTGGTAACCGTTTAGGTGCGAACTCACTTCTTTCAGCCATTTATGGTGGTTCTGTGGCTGGTCCGAATGCTGTTAAATACATTCAAGGACTTGATAAAACATCAGATTCTCTTCCTTCTTCATTATATGAAGGCTACCAAAAACAAGAACAAGAGAAATGGAATTCTATCATGTCTCTTAATGGTAATGAAAACGCATATATCCTTCACAAAGAACTTGGTGAATGGATGACTAACAATGTTACTGTAGTTCGTTACAATGACAAACTTAAAGAAACAGACAATAAAATTCTTGAGTTGATGGAACGTTACAAAAAAATCAACATCAATGACACGGCTAAATGGAGTAATCAAGGTGCTGCCTTTACTAGACAGCTTCAAAACATGATGCAATTGGCACGTGTAATCACAATCGGTGCTCTTAACCGTGATGAAAGCCGTGGAGCGCATTACAAACCTGACTTCCCAGAACGTAATGATGAAAAGTTCATGAAAACAACAATGGCTACATTCCAAGGAGCAGACAAAGCTCCTGCATTCCATTATGAAGATGTTGATGTATCACTGATTGCACCACGTAAACGTGATTACACGACTACACATTAAAGAGGGGGAGCATAAAAATGGTTGAAACTAAATCTGAGACTAAAACAGTTCGTTTTATTATTACTCGTCAAGATACACCGGATTCAGCTCCTTATGATGAGGAATTTGAATTAGCATACCGTCCGAATATGAACGTCATTTCCGCTTTGATGGAAATTCGTCGTAATCCGGTAACGGTAGAAGGTAAACATACAACTGCAATCGCATGGGACATGAACTGTCTTGAAGAAGTTTGTGGTGCCTGTTCAATGGTCATCAATGGTAAGCCAAGACAATCTTGTACAGCCCTTATTGACCAGTTAGAACAGCCTGTACGTCTTGCTCCAATGCGTACTTTCCCGGTTGTGCGTGACCTTCAAGTCGATCGTAGCCGTATGTTCGATTCATTGAAAAAGGTAAAAGCTTGGATTCCAATTGATGGTACGTATAATCTTGGACCAGGACCACGTATGCCAGAAAAGAAACGTCAATGGGCATATGAATTATCTAAATGTATGACTTGTGGCGTATGTTTGGAAGCTTGTCCGAACGTAAATGACAACTCCAACTTCATGGGACCACAACCATTATCACAAGTTCGTTTATTCAACGCACATCCAACTGGTGCAATGAACAAAGCAGAACGTTTAAACACAATCATGTCAGATGGCGGCCTTGCAAACTGCGGTAATTCACAAAACTGTGTGCAGTCTTGCCCTAAAGGTATTCCATTGACAACCTCGATTGCAGCGTTAAACCGTGATACTGCGATTCAACAATTCCGTAACTTCTTCGGAAGCGACGAAGTTTAATAAGTGGAATCCATACCTTTAAAGGTATGGGTTCTTTTTTGTTGGTTAGGTTACCATCGGCGAATATTCATAAAAACAACTCTTGAATTGAGAGTTGTTTTTTTTTTTGAACTTAGATCGAACGAATAAGATCATATGCGATGGTTTTAGAAAGAAGAGGTTGAAGATTCTTACGGAATTTATGTAGTATTTTTACTATGGCTAGGGAGATTCTATCTAGTAGAGGGAGGTTGCGGAAGAATGAAAACAAGATATGCGAAGTATGTTTCTTTCAGTATGACGGTTCTATTACATTTGATGGTTTCAAGTCCCTTGGCTTATTCACCGGCATCTAACGTTCAAGCGGTCACCTCATTATCGGACAAGATCATCAACTTTTCGGATAATAGGGAACTGAAAGTTACGATTCTACATACGAATGATACGCATGCACATTTAGAGAATATCCCACGTCGTTTTACCGCAATTCATCAGATAAGAAATACAAGGGAGAATACACTCTTGCTTGATGCAGGCGATGTTTTTTCAGGAGTTCGTTATTTCAATCAATTTCTTGGGCAAGCGGATATTAAATTCATGAATGAAATAGGATATGATGCCATGACACTGGGGAATCACGAATTTGATAAGTCATCAGAGGTACTTAGAAATTTCATTCGTGCTGCTGCTTTTCCATTGGTGAGTGCCAATATCGATCTTTCCAAGGATAAAAAATTAAAGAATCTTGCTCAACCTGTAATCGGTACACCTGGTAACCCTGGAGTTGTATATCCTGCGGTAATCAAGGTAGTGGACGGCCAGAAGGTTGGAATCATCGGGCTAACGACAGAGAAGACGACAATTCTTTCCAATCCTAATAAGAACATCATATTTGAAGATGCTTTTAAGCATGCTAAGGATACCGTTACATCTCTTGAAGAGAAAGGAGTGAACAAAATCATAGTCATATCTCATCTAGGATATGACCGGGACAAAGATTTGGCAAAGAACCTGGAGGGAATTGATATTATCGTTGGCAGTCATAGCCATACGAAATTGAAGAAACCAGATGTATATAATCAGGAAAAGGAACCAACCTTGATTGTCCAGGCAGGTAAGCATGGTAAATACCTAGGAGATCTTGATTTGACGTTTGATGAATCAGGCAAATTGATAAAATGGAAAGGCAAACTCATCAATATCATGAAGAAAGATCAAGAGGGTGACTTTTTATATCAGGAAGATGAGTGGGCCAAGAAGTATTTAGAGGAATTGAAATCGCTGAAATGAAGGGGGGAAGAGACAACTGTTTCTTCCTTTTTCCTTTATAGGTCGATTGTTTCCCTTTAGACCCTAAAGTATATTTATTATAAGTAAATTAGAAATATCTTCCCATTTTTTCTTTTTTCTTATAAAATGAATGAATAGTCATTCATTAAGGAGGAGTTCTCACAGTGAGTAGAATATCATATATCGATAATATAAAAGAGTGGAGCAATGGATTTTCTTTTAAGCATGAGATTAAAGTCCGTTTTTCAGAAACTGACATGTTCGGACACCTCAATAATACGGTTCCATTCACTTACTTTGAAGAGGCACGGATCGAGTATTTCAATAGTATGGGTTTCATGGTGGACTGGTCTTCGGCAGAAAGTGATGAAATTCCGGTTGTTGCCGATTTACAATGTGATTATATTCAGCAGGTGTTTTTTAACGAACAACTGACGATCCATGTGAAAGCGGCCCACGTGGGCAACTCATCGGTGGATATTCATTATATGGGAACGAAAGAGGATGGGACGATTTGCCTCACTGGGAGGGGAACGGTTGTCCAAGTATCGAAAACGACCGGGAAGCCGGTGCCACTGGCTGAAGAAATGAAAAAGTGGATGTCAAAAACAAGTGTCAAACAACTTTAAAAGTAAAATTTCAATTAGACAAGTAAATGAGTCACTCCCTTGCCCTAGCCGACATACTATATCTTGACTAAATAGACACCCACTCCGGGTTTTATGCTGGTGAAGGCAAGGAGGGTAACATTACTTGAAGGAGAACGAATTCACTCATAAGCCACTACTCACCAAAAGAGAAAAAGAAGTATTTGAGTTACTAGTACAAGACAAAACAACAAAAGATATCGCAGGTGAATTGTTTATTAGCGAAAAAACAGTTCGAAACCACATTTCGAATGCGATGCAGAAGCTTGGAGTCAAAGGACGTTCACAGGCAGTTATAGAGCTCCTTCGTATGGGAGAACTTAAGCTATAATGTGTTGCTTTATTAATACGTAAGCCTTATATATCTTTACTCTCCCGTTCATTTGCAGCATATAAGGAAGGGTGAAACATTTCCATGTTTCCACTTCTTTGGATGCTGCTTATTTTTTATGAGAAGGTTTTCCTGGGCTCGTAAAACTTCTGTCTTGAAATTTATTTCACTTTCTCCCAAAATGGTAGTATGATAAGTTTCAGGAAGTAAGCGAGAAGCTTAGGTATAGGTTTTCTTCATAGAGAATATCATCATGAAATGAAAGAAAAATGAGGCGAGATTTTTGAAACAACCAATTGGAATTATTGATTCGGGTGTCGGTGGCTTGACTGTGGCTAAAGAAGTCATGCGCCAGTTACCGAATGAAAATATAATATACTTAGGCGATACGGCCAGATGCCCGTATGGACCAAGGTCAAAAAAGGATGTCAAAAACTTCACATGGCAGATGACCCGGTTCCTGATGAAACAGGATATCAAAATGCTAATTATAGCCTGTAATACAGCAACTGCAGCAGTGCTGGATGAAATCAGGGCGATTCTTCCGATTCCTGTACTCGGTGTCATCCTTCCAGGGGCAAGGGCAGCTTTAAAGGTTTCTAATTCCCTACATATTGGCGTGATTGGTACAGAGGGAACGGTGAAGAGCAAAGCCTATGACGATGCACTCGTTTCCATAAACTCGGGTGTGGAAGTGGATAGTTTAGCCTGTCCGAAATTTGTCCCAATTGTGGAAAGCGGAGAGTTTCAGGGGGAAATCGTCGAAAGGGTCGTGGCGCAAACGTTGAAGCCGTTAAAGAAAATCAACATTGATACGCTCATTCTCGGTTGTACCCACTATCCTCACTTAGGACCCGTGATTTCGAAGTTCATGGGGGATAAGGTACAAGTCATTTCCTCTGGGGAAGAGACGGCCCGTGAAGCGAGTGTCATTTTGGATTACTACCGACTAAGCAATAGAAGCAAAAGGGTTCCTGTGCACCGTTTCTATACAACGGGTTCTAAAGATATATTTGGTGCAATCGCATCGAGTTGGCTCGGCATAGAAATTGATACGATAGAGACCATCAAGATCGACCATCTATAAGACTTCCATATGGAGGTCTTTTTGGTTTGGATGAATGGGCGGGTGGCGGTAGTTGCCTAAAGAGAAAGGAAAATAATTGGTCTATTTTTGCCTAGGGCTCGTATAAATAGGAGTACAAACTGTCCTAGGAGTGATTTTATGTCCAATAAATCAAAAGTAACAGCAGCAGTGACAATCCTGGCTTCTTCTCTTTTTCTTTCTGGCTGTGGCTTGTTCGGAGCGGGCGAGAAAACGGAAATCGATCCCCCTAAGGATGTTTCTTTAGTGGAGGATGAATCTTCATTGGAAGAGCCGAAAGGGGAGCAACAGCCTGTAGATGAAGGAGAAAAGGCGTCAACTGAAAGTACAGTTAAGACCGAGCTTTATTTAATTGATAAAAGTGGATATGTAGTTCCGCAAACAATGGAGCTTCCTAAATCTGAAGCGGTCGCAAAACAGGCATTGGACTATTTAGTGAATAATGGACCTGTCACAGATAAGCTGCCAAATGGGTTCCGCGCAGTGATTCCGGCAGATACGTCGATAAGTGTAAACATAAAGGAAGGTGTGGCTGTTGCCGATTTTTCACCAGAGTTTAAAAACTATCAAAAGGAGGATGAACTCAAGATCCTGCAAGCCATCACCTGGACTCTGACCCAATTTGATTCGGTCGATAAAATCCAATTGAGGATCAATGGGGAAGATATATCGGAAATGCCGGTAAATGGTACGCCGATCGATGATAATATCTCCCGTGCTTCAGGAATCAATGTCGATGCAAGTGATGTGGTCGATATCTCTAACTCGAAAGCTGTCACGGTCTATTACATCGGTGGGGACGAGGAGTATTCTTATTATGTACCAGTGACACGCAGGGTCAGTGAAACGGAGTCGGATAACGTGACAGCGGCCATTCAGGAATTAACGAAGGGGCCGGCAGGTTCTAACTTGCAAACAAGCTTCATGAGTGACGTAGCGTTGCTTGATCAGCCTAAGGTTGCGGATGGTAAGGTCGTCCTGAACTTCAATGAAAATATACTTGGAAGCTTCAAGGAGAAAAAGGTTTCCCAGGATGTACTTGATGCCCTGGTTTTATCACTAACGGAGCAAAAAGGAATTGAAAGCGTGGAAGTTCATGTTAAGGGGAGTGCAGACCTTCTAAATGAAGAAGGTAAGCCATTATCGGAACCAGTAATCCGTCCTGAAAAGGTGAACACAGGTAGTTTTTAAAGAAACGAGTTGATACCTATAAAAAATGGAGGCAGGCTTTCAGCTGCCTCTTATTCTATTTTTCAAAATAGAGAGGATTTATTTCTAAAAAGTAACCTCATAAGTTTCCGGATTATTGAAGAAGCTGAATTTATGATAAAATTAACTTATCAAATAAAGTTCGATCTTCCTTGTGGTCATCAAGCTGTCCCGACAGGAAGCGGAGAACGAAGTGAACTACGAGTGAGGAACATACTTAATATTTACATAAGACAAGCACCCAATTTACTTGTTCGAACGATGAATAAGTCCATATCGTATTCGGAAGTCAAAGGGGCAAGAGGGAACTCAGTGAAGATAAACGAAAAGGATGAGATGAATTGATGAAAACAGTGATTATTGCGACGAAGAATAAAGGAAAGGCCAACGAATTCAAGAACATGTTTGCGGCAAAAGGTTATGAAGTCAAGACTCTCCTCGACCTGCCGGATGCACCGGATGTCGAGGAAACTGGAACGACGTTCGAAGAGAATGCAATTCTTAAAGCGGAAGCGATTGCCCATAAGGTAGGCCACTTTGTCCTCGCAGACGACTCGGGGCTGATCGTAGATGCGTTAGACGGCCGACCTGGCGTATATTCTGCCCGTTATGCCGGTGAAGATAAGGTTGATGAAGCGAACACGGAAAAAGTATTGAGGGAACTAGAGGGTGTACCAGAGGAGGAAAGAACGGCTAGGTTCTATTGCGCATTGGCATTGGCCTCTCCCAATCAAGAAACGATAACGGTTTCAGGTACGATGGAAGGTTTCATTACGAAGCAACCGATAGGAACCAATGGATTTGGCTATGACCCAATCTTTTTTGTGAAAGAACAGGGCAAAACAAATGCTGAATTGACAAAAGAAGAAAAAAATAATATCAGTCACCGTGCAAACGCATTGAAAGCGTTGGATGAGAAATTGGAAGAATTCCTTAAACGGGAAGAAGGAATGTGATCATGAAGGTCCTGATAATGAGTGATAGCCACGGGCTTACTCATGAAATAAGCATGATCACCGCTCGTCATAAACAAGAAGTCACAGCGATGATACATTGTGGAGATTCGGAACTTGAAAGCAAGGATCCACTTTTGAGAGGGTATTTAGCGGTACGTGGGAACTGTGACCATGATCATGCCTTTCCTAACGATCTCATTCAAGACATTGCTGGCAAACGCTTCTTCATTACCCATGGACATCTGTATAATATTAAGATGACACTGATGAACTTATCATATAAAAGTGAAGAATCCGGTGCTGATATCGTTTGTTTTGGGCATTCTCACGCAGCGGGATCTGAACGTATCGATGGAAGGTTATTCATCAATCCTGGCAGTATTCGCCAGCCTCGGGGGCGAAAAGAAAAAACGTATGTAATTTTGTCTATTGAAGAAAACGTACTTGAAATCACGTATTACGATCTTGAAGGAAACACGGTCGAGGAACTAAATAAAGCTTATAAAACCAACTGACTTAAGGTATAATGAACAGGAAGCATTCTGTGCTTCCTGTCTGCAAAAAAAATTATTAAAACCATTGACTTTCTTTTAATATGCTAATATAATAAGAATTGTCCTAAGGGATCTTAAGTAAGGTTAATACATAAGTGTTACCGCAACTTATATCATAAAATGTCTCAGTAGCTCAGCTGGATAGAGCAACGCCCTTCTAAGGCGTCGGTCGGGAGTTCGAATCTCTCCTGGGACACTACCAAACAGTCAAATCCTTTTAGGGTTTGGCTGTTTTTTTATTGAATATAAATCTTCTGGTGAAAATAAAAAAATGTTGACTTTTCTATTATATTTCACTATAATAAGAGTTGTCTTAAATGACCAAGAATTTTCATACATAGTGTTACACAATGTCTCAGTAGCTCAGCTGGATAGAGCAACGCCCTTCTAAGGCGTCGGTCGGGAGTTCGAATCTCTCCTGGGACACTATCAAAAACAGCCAAGGCCTTTTATAGGGTTTGGCTGTTTTTTCGTTATATAAAGGTTTGTCATGGCATTTTATAATGATATGTTTGTTTCCCCTATCATTATTCCCATAGGATTCAAGAGGGGAACATTTCACTAGAGGATATGGATGAAGAATACTGTTGATCATGGAGACAATGATTTGAGGCCATAGATCTATTGCCTTTTAGTTTCTTTTCTAACTTGTTTATATTTCTATTTTTAGAGAAGGTGGATTCTCTTTTATGTCGAACTGTATAAGAATAAGGGAGATGTTTAGATGAATAAAGATAGCTTATTTAAATTCATTCAAACTTCCACGCGAGGGAATTTCTTTTCAGTAGAGATAGCCCAAGATGGAACCAAAGTAGTTCAAATGGCCAAGGAGTTAGAACAAGAAGGCAGAATCAAACTAAGAGAGTGTAAGTCGCAAAATCAAGGCGTTTACCTTGAAGGCATCCTTAAATTCATTCCTAGTTAATACCATCGGTTCAGTTAGGAAGAGGAAAAAAGCATCCAACGAGTTGGATGCTTTTTTCTGTGTCTGATTCATTCAATTCTTATTTAACGTTTCGCGGTTTTTATTGATGATTTCACGGTTTTTGATTATGGCGGTATTTATTTCTTCAAGCGGTGTTCGGATGACATCTTGTTCATTTTCAAATGGTGTGAGATTAGATTGATCTTTCAATAATATATCAATGGTATCGCGTAACTGAAGCATTGATATATTGAATTTTTCCGAAACGCCTTGTAGGGCTTTATGTATTTCAGGGTTCTGGATAGAAGAAACAACCTTTCCGGAATCAGAGTTCAATAATATATCCTCCTCTAAAGCTTGATGTGAATATACATAGCTTATTATTGAGATATGGTAATTATACATGGAAGACATGTTTTTTTCATGGGGAATTAAACTCAATTTGGATTTCATGCAGAATAAAATATTATAGGAGGATATTATTAGACCAGCTGCTAATTTCATCAAGAGGGTGTGAAAGGGATGAGATCCTCTCTTGAGTGAGTAACGGGAAGGCGTCGCTATATAGATCTGATTTCGATAATGGTAAATAAAGTAAATTAAAAGTATAATGAAAAAGTGAGTTTGTGTTTTGATGAAGGAGGCGTAGCGATGGAAAAGGATGAAAGCTATTTGAAAGCAAAAAAAAGGGTGGAGAAATTAAAGGGTTTTTATATCCATTTAATCGTTTACATCTTGGTGAATCTTTTGCTTATAATGATAAACTTATTGACCGACGCTAGTTATTTGTGGTTTCTCTATCCCCTTGGCGGCTGGGGAATCGGAATCCTTATACATGGTTTAACAACGTTTGCGAGCGGGAACTTCGGGTCGCAATGGGAAGAAAGAAAAATTAAAGAATATATGAAAAAAGATAATAAGGACCTTTAATAAATACTTGTAACTAAGGAGGCTATATTGGCTTCTTTATTTAATTTGGCTCGATAATAAAAGTTGAAACTTTGACTTTATCAAGATTTTGGACCATTTGTCTTTTGAATATAGTAAAATGGAGGCTAAGAGCTTAATAAATAATCATTTTATAGGAGTTGCTCATGAAACAGTTTGGTTGGTTTGTAACGGGAATCGGGGTTTTGATCGCATTGTTTGCCCTGCTTTATCCCTTGAATGTTATCAGTAAAACAGTTTGCATATATTTACTGCTCGGAGGATCGGGTCTTATGTTCGTTGGATCTATGTTTAGGGCCTTTTCCCTTCTTAAGAGAAGCGAATAATGACCGGTTGGGTTGATATAGTAGGGTGACTCTATGTACAATTGAGGAGTCTCCTAAATATCAGCCTTTTTTTAGGGGAGATTTTTGAAAAAATAAGGTGATGAAAAATGGACAAGAACCAATTGAAATATGCACAACAGCATTTGGCCAATGAACGAACTTTTTTGGCGTGGATCCGAACTGTGATTGCAATTGTGGGGGTGGGTTTTCTAACAACAAGTTTGCATTTTACGATAGGTGTGTACCGAGATGCCCGAATCGATTTGATCAGTATCGTGCTTGGGATGTTCACCTGCTTTTTGGGTCTAGTGATCACCATATTGGCAACGGTGAGTTATCTTCAGAAGAAGAAGCAAATTAATGAGGAGACCTTCAAGCCTTCCTCGGCCCAAGTCATTCTCATTGCGGTCTTTATGCTCATCTTGCTATTGATGGTCATTTTATATTTTCTTTTTATCAAACTATAACCATTTGTCCTATTTGTTAGGGCTTTTTTTTATGGGGTGTTGCTGGTTATTTTCTTTACGTGATAACGGAAGTTGGCTAAATAAAAGAAATAAGAAAACTTTTTTCTGTTTACAATCCTCTAGTATAGGTTAGAAGTAAGGGGAGGGCTCACTCAGATTTATAAAGTCTATGTGAATTCCAATTATTTGTTTAGTAACCAGATTATGATATATGATAAGGGGTATAAAAGGAGGTCATCAAGATGGTAGATATCCAAAAAGGTGAAGGGTCATTTTTTGTCAAGGACTCTGGTGAAAAGCTAGCTGAAATTACGTTCTTTAAATCAGGTGATCACGAAATCACGGTGGATCATACGGTTGTATCCGACAAACTACGCGGACAGAAGGTTGGGAATGCGCTTGTTGAAAAAGTGATTGAACTAGCGCGTAATGAAAATCTTAAAATCGTTCCGGAATGTACATTCGTTCAAAAGCAATTTGAAAAAAATGAAGCATATGAAGATGTATTGGCTAAGTAACGATATAGGGCTGGACTCTAGGAAAAGGAATGGATTACCATTCCTTTTCCTAGAGTCCAGCCTTTTCCCTTTGTTTTTTATAAAGTGTCTGGGGGAGGGTGCCAAGGGGACACCGCTTCTTGTAATTACCAATAAAATGCAGAAACACCCTTTCAAAATAAACATCGGTTGCAGGCAAATTGGATGTTTGGTATGAATATGGAATGCATTATGCTTTAGTTTGTATTTTTTTTCATTATTTTCAAACTAAAAAAATATTTTTTTAAAATGTGAAAATAGGATAATGGTAGGGATGAAAGCGCATACAATAAAACTTATAATTTAGAATTGTCTAAAAATTCATTAAATACCTGTTGACTACACTCCAAAATGCGAGTAAGATAATCTCAAATACAAGACATCAAACATTAGCGTTTCAAAAAAATATGAATAATGAGAAAACATTGAAAAGGATAAGTAGTCTTTTTTCAAGACATTCACAGAGAGCCGGGTTGCTGAGAACCGGTATTGTCCCAAAAGATGAACTCACCTTGGAGTTTCAGCTTGAACGTTATACTAGTAGGGCTGAACGGGTGCGTACCAGTACCCGTTACCAAAACAGAGAATAGTTGTATACTATTCAAAGTGCGCATGGAAGTTCATGCGAAAAAGGGTGGTACCGTGGAGCGGCTGATTAAGTCTTTTCACCCCTTTAACTTGCTAAGTGCAAGTACATTTGGGGTGAAAAGGCTTTTTTGTATGCCTAAAAATCCGAATATTTTGAATTTAATCGAGTGAGAAAGCGGAGGAGGTCTTTACGAATGACACAAAAAGCAGTAGTGGCTGATCGAAAAAGTGGAAAGACACATTATAGTGGTGCCGAATTTTTGATGGAAGCATTGAAAAAGGAAAATGTTGAAGTCATCTTTGGGTACCCTGGTGGTTCTGTATTGCCGATATATGACAAGCTTTATAGTTCAAAGCTTTTTCATATCTTGACACGACATGAGCAGGGTGCAATCCACGCAGCAGAAGGGTACGCCAGGATTACTGGCAAACCGGGAGTGGTCATTGTAACGTCCGGTCCTGGAGCAACGAACATTGTAACCGGCCTAGCGGACGCAATGATTGATTCTCTTCCACTTGTTGTTATTTCGGGTCAGGTAGCTACTAGCGTAATTGGTTCGGATGCCTTTCAGGAGGCAGATGTACTCGGGATTACAACCCCAATTACAAAACATAACTATCAAGTGAGAAAGCCGGAAGACCTCCCACGTATCATCAAAGAAGCATTTTATATCGCTTCAAGCGGACGACCGGGACCTGTTTTAATAGATATTCCTAAAGACATGGCAATCTTGGAAGGGGTAGCGACGGAAGAGGATCCAGTGATGGACCTGCCAGGCTATCAGCCAACGACAAAGCCGAATTACTTACAAATAAGAAAGCTTGTTGAAGCGGTAAGTGGTGCGAAAAGGCCCGTCATCCTTGCTGGAGCAGGTGTCCTTCATGCAAAGGCATCTCATCTCTTGAAGGAATATGCCGAACAACAAGGCATACCAGTAGTTCACACCCTCCTTGGCCTTGGTGGTTTCCCAGCCGAGCATCCGCAATTTATTGGAATGGGTGGCATGCATGGTAGTTTTGCGGCAAACATGGCGTTATCGAAATGTGATCTGTTGATTAATGTGGGGGCAAGGTTCGATGATCGCTTGACCGGAAACTTAGCCAAATTTGCACAATATGCAACTGTTGCCCATATCGATATTGATCCAGCGGAAATCGGAAAGAATGTACCAACCAAGATTCCTGTAGTCGGCAGCGCAAAAGAAGCTTTAACGGAGTTGATTGCCCAAAGTGGTAAAAAGCCTGACATTACGGAATGGACTGAACAGTTGAATGAGTGGAATGCAGAATTCCCATTACGTTATACCCAAGAAGAAGGGGTGCTGAAACCTCAACGTGTCATTCAAATGCTCCATGAAAAAACGAAGGGGGAAGCCATTGTCACGACGGATGTTGGTCAGCATCAAATGTGGGCGGCCCAGTACTATCCATTTAACAAGCCTAATTCATGGGTCACATCCGGTGGCCTGGGTACGATGGGCTTTGGCTTACCGTCCGCACTTGGAGCACAAATGGCCAATCCAAAAGCGACAGTTCTTTCGATATCTGGCGATGGTGGTTTTCAGATGTGCCTTCAAGAACTTTCGGTCATTGCGGAAATGAATCTGCCGATTAAGATCATCATCATTAATAACGGTGCGCTTGGAATGGTAAGGCAATGGCAGGAACTCTTCCATGACAATCGCTTTTCACACAGTGTTTTCCAGTCTCAACCCAATTTCGTTAAATTGGCTGAAGCATATGGAATTCCAGGGTTTAAAGCGACTACCGAGGAAGAAGCCAATGCATGCCTCGATGAAGCATTCACGATAGATGGACCGGTTTTGATCGATTTCCGTGTCAAACAAATGGAAAATGTCTTTCCGATGGTAGCATCAGGAAAAGGGCTGGATGAAATGGAAGGAGTTTAAGCAATGAGGGGAATTCTTAGCCTTACCGTGAACAATAGACCAGGCGTCCTTAACCGGATCACGAACCTGTTCACGAAAAGGAATTATAACATTGAAAGCATGACAGTCGGGCAATCCGAGCAGGAGGGCATTTCAAGGATGACCTTCGTGGTCGATGTTGATGACGAAACGGTCATTGAGCAAATCACAAAGCAATTAAATAAGCAGATAGAAGTGCTTAAAGTGATTGATATCACGAATCAATCGATTGTAGCCAGGGAACTGGCGCTCATCAAGATATTGGTGACAAGCCAGACCCGACCTGAAATCTATTCGGTAATTGAGCCTTTCCGGGCCTCTGTTATAGATGTAAGTAAAGATAGCCTGACGGTTCAAATCACTGGGGAATCAGACAAAATCGAAGCCTTCATTGAACTGATCAAACCGTATGGCATCAAAGAGTTGGCAAGAACCGGGACGGCGGCCTTCCCTCGCGGAATGCAGTTGTCACATGCAAAAAGCGCAACAATCGTATAAAAACAACCAAAAAAAACTATGGATATGAAAAGGGAGATGTATTAATAATGGCAAAAGTATATTATAACGCAGAAGCAAACGAGAATTTTTTCAACAATAAAAAGGTAGCGGTAATCGGATACGGTTCACAAGGACACGCACATGCTCAAAACTTACGTGATAGCGGTGTGGATGTAATCATCGGAATCAGAAAAGGTAAATCATTCGATAAAGCTGTAGAAGATGGATTCAATGTATATACAGTTAAAGAAGCGGCAGAACAAGCAGATGTAATCATGAACCTTTTACCAGATGAAACGCAACCAAAAGTATACCAAGAAGAAATCAAACCTGTGTTGCATGCAGGTCAAGCATTAATGTTCGCACACGGATTCAACGTTCACTTTAACCAAATTGTCCCACCAGCCGACGTGGATGTATTATTAGTGGCTCCAAAAGGTCCAGGACATCTTGTTCGCCGTACATATGAACAAGGTGCAGGGGTACCGGCATTATTCGCAATCTACCAAGATGTGACGGGTGAAGCAAGAGAATTGGCACTTGCTTACGCTAGAGGAATCGGAGCACTAAGAGCGGGTGGATTGGAAACGACATTCCAAGAAGAAACAGAAACAGATCTTTTTGGAGAACAGGCAGTGCTTTGTGGCGGATTGACTTCCCTTGTAAAAGCTGGGTTTGAAACATTGACGGAAGCTGGATACCAACCGGAAGTTGCATACTTCGAGTGTTTACATGAATTGAAATTAATCATCGACCTTATGTATGAAGGCGGTATGGAAAATATGCGTTATTCCATCTCTGATACGGCTCAATGGGGAGATTTCGTTTCAGGACCACGCGTTGTGACAGAGACGACAAAAGAAGCGATGAAAGCCATTTTAAAAGACATCCAAGACGGGGAATTCGCAAAAGGATGGATCCTAGAAAACCAAGCGAATCGTCCAGTCTTCAATGCTATCAATAACCGTGAAAACAAACACCAAATCGAAGTGGTAGGTCGTGAATTAAGAAAAATGATGCCATTCGTCAAACCTCAACAAACAGAGAAAGAAGTGGTAGCCGTTGCGAAAAATTAATATTTTTGAAACAACACTTCGTGATGGGGAGCAATCGGCCGGTGTGAACTTGAATTTTACCGAAAAGCTGGAAATTGCTTATCAGCTTGAAAGGCTTGGTGTGGATATCATCGAAGCCGGTTTTCCGGCAGCATCCAAAGGGGACTTCAATTCCGTACAGGAAATCGCGCGCAAAATCAGAAACAGCTCTGTTACAGGGCTGGCGCGCGCTGTAAAGGGAGACATTGACGCTGCGTGGGACTCATTGAAAGTCGGAGCAGAACCAAGGTTGCATACATTCATCGCCACGTCTCCGATCCACCGTCAATACAAGTTGAAAATGTCAAAAGAACAAGTGATTGAAAAATCAGTTGCCATGGTCAAGTATGGGGCAGAGCGTTTCCCAATCGTACAATGGTCTGCCGAAGATGCCAGTCGAACTGAACTTGACTATCTGGCTGAAATAGTCGAAGCGGTCATTCAGGCGGGGGCGAAGGTTATCAACATTCCGGATACAGTGGGATATGCCGCCCCGATTGAATACGGAAACATCTTCCGTTACCTACGTGAAAATGTTCCTTCCATCGATAAGGTGAGCCTATCGGCTCACTGCCATGATGATCTTGGAATGGCAACAGCTAACTCATTGGCTGCCATTGAAGGTGGGGCTACCCAAGTCGAGGGAACGATAAATGGAATTGGCGAACGTGCCGGCAATGTGGCCCTTGAAGAAGTGGCGATGGCTCTTTATATCCGAAAAGATTTCTATCAGGCGGAGACGGGTCTTGTCTTGAATGAAATCAAAAGAGCTAGTGATCTGGTTAGTCGTTTAACGGGAATGCAGGTACCTGCAAATAAAGCCATTATCGGGGCCAATGCCTATGCGCATGAATCCGGGATTCACCAAGATGGCATGTTGAAAGAAAAAACGACGTATGAAATTATCTCACCGGATCTGGTCGGTGTGTCTGCCAATTCGCTTGTTCTAGGTAAGCATTCTGGACGGCATGCTTTCAAAGAGAGATTACAAGAATTGAATTTCTCTGTAACGGATGAAGAAATGAATTCTTTATTTGTCCAGTTCAAAGAATTGGCGGATAACAAGAAAACCATGACGGACGAAGATATCGTAGCTCTTGTCCTTGAAGAAAAAGCGACGGATATCAGTTTTTATGACCTGATTTCCTTCCAAATATCTCATGGTACCCATCAAGTTGCCACGGCAACGGTTACGTTGAAAAAAGGCGATAGTGAAGAAATACAGGAAGCGGCAACGGGTGCTGGTAGTGTTGAGGCCCTCTATAACACGCTTGAAAGATGTTTGGGTAGTCAAATCAACCTCCAGGATTACAGAATCCAATCTGTGGGAGCTGGGATGGATGCCTTAGCACAAGTTTTCGTAAAAATCGATTACAACGGTGTGGAAACGAGTGGACGTGGATTGGACCAGGACGTATTGGAAGCCTCGGCAAAAGCTTATTTAAACGCGGTGAACCGTGTAGTCATCATGAAGGAATTAGAAGAAAAAGCAGTCATGCAGTAGGAAGGGGAGATTTCGATGAAAAGGAATATTGCGGTGCTTCAAGGAGATGGCATCGGTAAAGAAGTGACTAGAGGCGCTGTAGAAATTCTTGAAGCCGTTGCTCAACGGTACGGGCATGATTTTGAATTTCAATATGGCGAAATTGGTGGTAGCGCTATCGATAACACGGGATCGCCACTACCGGACGGGACAGTAGAGATTTGCAAGAATAGCGACGCGGTATTATTAGGGGCGGTCGGGGGACCGAAGTGGGACACTCAACCTGCGCACCTAAGGCCAGAGCGTGGTTTATTGAAAATCCGCAAAGACCTGAATCTCTATGCTAACATCCGGCCAATTAGCTATTATTCCAGCTTGTCGGAGTCTTCACCTCTTAAAAAGGAATTCATTGAAGATGTCGATTTCGTTATTGTACGCGAGCTGACGGGTGGCCTTTATTTCGGGAAGCCGAGTGAGCGGGTGGAACGAGAAGGGAAGGATGCGGTCGTCGATACCCTTTTTTATCAGAAAGATGAAATGAAGCGCATCATTGAACTTGCATTTAAATTAGCCTCTGACCGCAAGAAAAAAGTGACATCGGTCGACAAAGCCAATGTCCTGGAATCCAGTCGGATGTGGCGTGAAACGGCTGAAGAAATCGCCAAAGATTATCCAGAAGTGGAACTTGAACACATGCTTGTTGATAATGCTGCGATGCAGCTCATAAAGAATCCGAAACAATTTGACGTTATCGTGACGGAAAATATGTTTGGTGACATTTTAAGCGATGAAGCATCCGTCTTGACTGGTTCACTTGGCATGTTGCCTTCCGCTTCGATCTCTACGGAAGGTCCCAATTTATATGAACCGATCCACGGATCTGCCCCTGATATTGCAGGAAAAAATCTAGCAAATCCTATTGGGACGATTTTATCGGCAGCATCGTTGTTACGCCTATCATTCGGATTGGAAAATGAGGCCGACGCGGTCGAGCAAGCGGTGGAAACGGTACTGAACTATGGACTAAGAACCGGTGATATTGCTAATGGTCAATCATCAATCACGACGACGACAGAAATGATTGCCCAAATAAAAGCAACTCTATTAGACCAGGAAGCCATCTCCAACATCATGGGAGCTTATGCATAACCTTCTTTCACGGCCTAAATCTAGGCCGTGTTTTTTAAAAAAATATAAAATTGATCGAGGTGGATATAAGTGGGTAAATCTATAATTGAAAAAATATGGGATCGCCATATTATATATGAAGAGGAAAATAAACCGGATTTATTGTATATAGATCTTCAATATATTCATGAAGTAACATCCCCTCAAGCATTCGAAGGTTTGAGATTGAAAGGGCGTAAAGTAAGAAGGCCCGACCGGACTTTCGCAACAATGGACCATAATGTGCCTACTATAAATCGCCATTTCATTTCGGATGATATTGCAAGAAAACAGTTGGAGGCACTCGATAAAAACTGTAAGGAATTCGGTATCCGTCTTGCTGACCTAGACAGCCCAGAACAAGGAATCGTTCATGTCATCGGTCCGGAATTAGGTCTTACACAACCTGGTATGACGATTGTTTGCGGGGACAGCCATACATCTACGCATGGGGCGTTCGGATCGATTGCTTTCGGGATCGGAACAAGTGAAGTGGAGCATGTTTTGGCCACTCAATCCCTATGGCAGACTAAACCAAAAACGCTCAAGCTTGAGGTTAATGGGAAACTCGGTCATGGAGTCATGGCGAAAGATGTCATTTTATATGTTATATCCAAATTCGGTGTCGACTTTGGGACAGGACATATCATTGAATATTGTGGGGAAGTTTTCGATGCCATGTCAATGGAAGAAAGAATGACCGTATGTAATATGTCAATCGAAGGCGGTGCTCGTGCTGGGCTAGTGGCACCAGATGAAACGACCTTCTCCTATTTGAAAGGTCGTAAATATGTTTCAAAAGGTGAAGAGTTTGAGCGTTGCGTTCAGGACTGGAAGGCACTTGTTAGTGACGCAGATGCGGTTTATGACCGGGAAATCGTCCTTGATGGCAGTTTGATTTCGCCAATGGTCAGCTGGGGAACAAATCCGGGCATGGCTAGTGGAGTGGATGAACGGGTACCGACTTTTGCAGAGGATATCACTAATACGAAGGAACTCGGCCGCGCGCTTGAATATATGGGACTTCAAGAAGGAATGGCGATTACGGATATTCCGGTTCAACATGTATTTATCGGTTCTTGTACCAATTCCAGAATTGAAGATTTACGTCAGGCTGCTGAAATGATTGAAGGCAGGACGGTTCATAAAGGTGTTCGAGCAATGGTGGTACCAGGCTCACAAAGTGTCAAGAAGCAAGCGGAAGATGAAGGATTGGATGAAATTTTTAAATCGTCAGGCTTTGAATGGCGGGAATCAGGTTGTAGCATGTGCTTGAGCATGAACCCGGATGCGGTGCCTCCTGGTGAACACTGTGCCTCCACGAGTAACAGGAATTTCGAGGGACGACAAGGGGCAGGGGCCAGGACCCATTTAGTAAGTCCAGCCATGGCAGCGGCTGCGGCCATATACGGGAAGTTCGTTGATATAAGAAACTTGAAAAAAGCTGAGAGAGTTCAGTAAATACAAATTAATAGGAGGTGCACAATGGAAATGGAACCCATTACTATATATAAAGGAAGAGCGGCGGCACTAAATCGGAAAAATGTGGATACCGATCAAATCATTCCAAAGCAATTTTTAAAACGGATTGAACGAAGCGGCTTTGGCGAATTCCTGTTCTATAACTGGCGCTTTGATGAAGAAGGAAATGAACGCCCTGATTTTGAATTGAATCAGCCTCAAAATCGTGATACCTCGATTTTGATTGCGGGTGAAAACTTTGGCTGTGGATCATCAAGGGAGCATGCACCATGGTCGTTGAAAGATTATGGTTTCGATATTGTCATCGCACCATCTTATGCCGACATATTCAAAAGCAACTGCATGAAGAATGGAATGGTTCCCATCGCATTAAACCATGAGCAAGTCCA
Organism: Peribacillus sp. NPDC097224; assembly: GCF_044761985.1. Classification (NCBI taxonomy): domain Bacteria; kingdom Bacillati; phylum Bacillota; class Bacilli; order Caryophanales; family Bacillaceae; genus Peribacillus; species Peribacillus sp. NPDC097224. The sequence goes on from NZ_JBIWDK010000009.1 coordinate 119,378, forward strand.
GTACCTGATGGAGAGGGCCGCTTCCCCTGATTATGAACTGACTGTCGATTTACCGAATCAAACGGTGAAAGATGGCCAAGGGTTTGAAGCAAGCTTCGAGATTCATCCATATTGGAAGGAAATGCTCGTCAAAGGCTGGGACGAAATATCGATCACCCTTCAATATGATGAGAAAATAGCAGCTTATGAAAAGCAAAAAGATGCAGTTTCTAATGCGTAATGAATTCAAAAAAAGGCTTCCTATCCAATAAAATAGGAAGCTCTTTTTTGTGGAGTTTTAAATTACATATAAGTGGAATGGATACCTTGGAAGGTGACTGTTTTTTGAATTTCATTCTATTACATGCTAAACTATTTTCCAAAAGCGAACGGCGAGGTGAATATTGATGGTTGGGAAACATGGAAAGAGCACAGAGGATCCGAAGGTCGTCCCATTTCCTAATCTAGGGGAACGGTTAATCATAAAGGGCCTCGACGAGCTTGGAAAAAGGAACTTTAAAGACGCAGCCCGGCTCTTCAGTCAAGCACGGGAATTTGAGCCGGATAATGATGAAGTATGTATGGGCCTTGTCGTTTCCCTGGTTGAGCTCGAGTATTATGAAGAGTCCAAAGAATTGTGCCAAGAGATGCTTAATAAAGGAATCGGTGACTATTTCCAATTGATTAACATCTATTTAATGGTGCTACTCCAATTGAATGAACATCAGGAAATGATTACGACAATTGAACTTTTATTTGATGAAAACCAGATCCCCTTCGACAAAGAGGAGCATTTTGAAAAGATGCTTCACTTCAGCAAGCGGGCCCTTGAAGATAAAAAAGAGGAAACCGAAAGGGAATTACAGCTGCGGGAAGAAGAATTACAGAAGGAAGAGTTATTCGCAGGGAAATCGGATAAAGAAATGCTACTTGTGATTTCTAAACTTACGAATCTTAATATTCGACCTTTTGTCCCCCAAATCGAGCAGTTTCTTCAAGACCGTGATGGACACCCATTTTTTAAAACGATGCTATTAAACATCCTTATAGACCAGGAGTATAATGAAGAAGTAACCGTTTGGAAGTTCACGCAGTCCAAGATTGTCAATCCAAAAGAGCTGGTAACCTTGAAGGAAACAAGCTTCCATAAAACGATCATGAACCTGACAGAAGAGGAAATCAGTCATAAAAATCCGAGTTTATTTGAAATGGTGCACAGCCTAATTGAGCGGCATTCCTTTTTATTGTATCCATTCGAACCAGAATCAGATATGATACCGGCATGGGCGGCTGCCTATCATGCGTTAGCCGAAGAGTACATGACAGGGGAAGATAGGATCCAAGAAATAGCGAATAGTTATTCCGTTGATGGGGAAGCGGTTACGAATATTCTAGCCACTATAAAAGAAATCGAAGAAATTTCTTATCCCATTATTTAACCTATTGCTGTTGTAACGGTTTGAACCTGTGTTATAATGTAGTGGTTGTAATGTATAATCGTCTAATTTTGACGAATTCCCAATTTTTTTCTTGGGTATATTTGAAGGATGACTTGTTAACACTTGCAAAGCATATTCATCCAATGCTTATTATTGAAGTATATAGATCTTTTTGGAGGGAAACACATGTCTGTAAAATGGGAAAAACAAGAAGGTAATCAAGGCGTATTAACAATCGAAGTAGAAGCTGTAAAAGTAAACGAAGGTTTAGACGCAGCATTCAAAAAAGTAGTTAAACAAGTAAACGTACCTGGCTTCCGTAAAGGTAAAATGCCACGTCAAATGTTCGAAAAGAAATTCGGCGTAGAATCATTATATCAAGATGCTCTTGATTTCATCCTTCCTGATGCATATGCAAATGCTGTCGAAGAAGCTGGAATTCAGCCTGTAGATCGTCCAGAAATCGACATCGAGAAAATGGAAAAAGGCGAAAACCTAATCTTCACGGCTACTGTAACAGTTAAGCCTGAAGTTAAATTAGGAGATTACAAAGGTGTTGAAGTGGAAAAATTCAATACTGAAGTAACTGACGAAGACGTTGATAACGAATTGAAATCAATGCAAGAACGTCAAGCTGAACTTGTCGTTAAAGAAGAAGGGCAAGCTGCAGAAGGCGATACAGTCGTTCTTGATTTTGAAGGATTCGTTGATGGTGAAGCATTCGAAGGCGGAGCTTCAGAAAACCATTCACTAGAAATCGGTTCTAACTCATTCATCCCTGGTTTCGAAGAGCAACTTATTGGTCTTGAAACTGGCGCTGAAAAAGACATCGAAGTTACATTCCCTGAAGAATACCATGCTGCTGAACTTGCAGGTAAACCAGCTGTATTCAAAGTGAAAATTCACGAAATCAAAACAAAACAACTTCCTGAGTTGGATGATGAATTCGCGAAAGACGTTGACGAAGAAGTTGAAACGTTAGCTGAACTTAAAGAAAAAACAAAACATAAATTAGAGCATGACAAAAAACACGAAGAAGAAAACTTCGTACAAAACACTGTAATCGGTAAAGCTGTTGAAGGTGCAGAAATGGACATTCCTGAAGCTATGATTTCTAACGAAGTAGACCGCATGATGAATGAGTTCTCTCAACGCATTCAATCTCAAGGCCTAAACTTAGAACTTTACTACCAATTCTCAGGTCAAGACGAAGAAGCATTAAAAGCACAAATGAAAGAAGAAGCTGAAGGACAAGTTCGTACAAGCTTGACTCTTGAAGCTATCGCTGAAGCTGAAAAAATTGAAGCAACTGATGAAGACGTTGAAGCTGAACTTGCAGAAATGGCTACAATGTACAACATGGAAGTTGAAGCAATCAAACAAGCTCTTGGAAACTTAGAAAGCATCAAAGGCGATCTTAAAATTAAGAAAGCAATTGACTTCTTAGTGGAAAACAGCAAAACTGTTGAAGCAAAATAATTTATTTTAAGTAAGTGTTTACTAATATTTTCTTCAAAGAAACAAGGCGCGAGTAATCGTGCCTTGTTTTATACATATTAAGAATTTGTTGGTAATTTTAACTATCGGATAGTTTCTGATTGATTTTTTTTTCATTTCAGTGTAGATTAATTCTAATGCTGCATATACATATTTATACAGAAAAACCTTATTTTAAAAACCGAAAAGTTTGGACATACTGGTAAATGGAAACATACATATGAAATGAAAATTTGTACTTATTGGACAACTTGTGGGTGAGCGTTTTTGTTACAAAATTTCCAAGAACGTGATAGAATGCAAAACATACTAGGAATTTTGGAACGCTAAAGTATTTGTGTGTCTTTCCTATAGTGGATTTGACACCTTTACATCACTAGAGTTGGAAGAGTATTTAAAGGGGTGAACGTTCATGTTTAAATTTAATGATGAAAAAGGACAATTAAAATGTTCTTTTTGCGGAAAAACTCAAGAACAGGTCCGCAAACTGGTAGCTGGTCCAGGTGTATATATTTGTGACGAGTGTATCGAACTTTGTACTGAAATCGTTGAAGAAGAGCTAGGTACTGATGAAGAAGTAGAATTTAGAGATGTACCTAAACCTAAGGAAATTCGTGCGATACTAGACGAATACGTAATTGGACAAGAACAGGCTAAAAAATCTTTGGCCGTCGCTGTTTATAATCATTATAAACGTATCAATTCCAATAGCAAAGTTGATGACGTCGAGTTATCCAAGAGTAATATCGCTCTTATTGGACCGACAGGAAGCGGGAAAACGCTACTTGCCCAAACATTGGCGCGTCTATTGAATGTACCTTTTGCCATTGCTGACGCAACTTCATTAACGGAAGCTGGTTATGTTGGGGAAGATGTAGAGAACATCCTTCTTAAGCTGATTCAAGCGGCTGATTACGATGTGGAAAAAGCGGAAAAAGGCATCATTTATATTGATGAAATTGATAAAGTGGCCCGTAAATCCGAAAACCCATCGATTACACGCGATGTATCCGGTGAAGGTGTACAGCAGGCCTTATTGAAAATTCTTGAAGGTACCGTGGCAAGCGTTCCGCCACAAGGAGGACGTAAACATCCTCATCAAGAATTCATCCAAATCGATACGACTAATATCTTATTCATCTGTGGTGGTGCTTTTGACGGCATCGAACCGATCATCAAACGCCGTTTAGGCCAAAAAGTCATTGGCTTTGGTTCTGATGTTAAAAAAGATGATATCGCAGAAAAAGAATTGCTTTCTAAAGTTCTTCCAGAAGATTTACTGCGTTTCGGTCTAATTCCGGAATTCATCGGTCGTCTTCCTGTCATTGCTACACTAGAGCAATTGGACGAAGCCGCTTTGATTGAAATCCTTACAAAACCGAAAAATGCTCTTGTGAAGCAATATCAAAAATTGCTTGAGCTTGACGACGTGGAATTGGAATTCGAACAGGAAGCACTTAGTGAAATTGCTAAAAAGGCGATTGAACGTAAAACAGGTGCGCGTGGACTCCGTTCCATCATTGAAGGAATTATCCTTGAAGTGATGTTCGATCTTCCATCACGTGATGATGTTGCCAAATGTGTAATTACAGGAAGCACAATCGCGAAAAACGAAACACCAAAGCTTGTCCTGAAAGATGGTACAACCATTCAGGGACAAGGGAAGAAAACATCTGCTTAATCGATTAGTCAAAAAACTGCCAGTTCTTCTGGCAGTTTTTTTATGTTCTTTTTCATTACCTCAGTGCTTCTAAGTTTATATCTCAAAACACCAAAATTTACATCCCATATTTATTGGATTATTTCGCCCTCCCCTAGGAGATACTATCAGAAATGACAAGGCAGTAGCAGGAGGGAAAACGATGAACTGGACAGGAATAGCGTTATTTATTCAGCTGTTTTTTGGTATTGTGATTGGTTTGTATTTTTTGAATTTATTAAAAGGTCAACGGACACAAAAAGTTTCGATTAACCGTGATTCACGAAAGGAAATGGATCAGCTACAAAGGATGAGGTCCATCTCCCTAACAGAGCCATTGTCAGAAAAGGTGAGGCCGATTACATTTAAGGATATCATCGGTCAGGAGGACGGCATCAAATCTCTAAAAGCAGCTTTATGCGGTCCGAATCCTCAGCATGTGATCATTTATGGCCCTCCAGGAGTGGGGAAAACGGCAGCTGCAAGGATCGTTCTAGAAGAAGCCAAGAAAAATGGGAAGTCTCCTTTCAAGAAGTCGGCAGTCTTTATCGAACTGGATGCAACGACTGCTAGATTCGATGAACGGGGAATAGCCGATCCGTTAATAGGTTCAGTACACGACCCTATATATCAAGGCGCCGGGGCCATGGGCCAGGCGGGTATCCCGCAACCCAAACAAGGGGCTGTCAGTAATGCTCATGGCGGCGTACTGTTTATAGATGAAATTGGGGAACTCCATCCCATTCAAATGAACAAGTTGTTAAAGGTGCTGGAAGACCGGAAAGTGTTTCTCGAAAGTGCTTATTATCAAGAGGAAAATCAAAATATTCCGACCCATATCCATGATATATTTAAAAATGGACTTCCTGCCGACTTTCGCTTGATTGGGGCTACAACAAGAACGCCTAATGAAATTGCCCCAGCCATTCGTTCAAGGTGCATTGAAGTGTTTTTCCGTGAACTGGACCGTGAGGAAATCGTATCCGTTGCCAAAAATGCTTCCGATAAGGTAGGTATCACTATTAGTGAAAAGGGACTTCAGTCGATTTCGGATTACGCCCGAAATGGAAGGGAAGCTGTCAATATGATTCAAACATTGGCCGGTATCTCCATTAATGAAAATCGAAGCTACATCAGGGAAGAAGATATTGATTGGATGGCTCATAGCAGCCAACTTACACAGAGGATGGACCGGAAAATAGAGTCAAGTCCAAAAATAGGATTGGTTAATGGTCTTGCCGTTTATGGTCCTAACAGTGGAGCTTTGTTGGAAATCGAAGTGACTGTGATGGCTGCTAACGATGATAAAGGTTCAATCAATATTACAGGGATAGTCGAAGAAGAAAGCATTGGTGGTGGAAATGGGAAATCCATTCGTCGCAAGAGCATGGCCAAGGGGTCGATTGAAAATGTCATCACGGTCCTGCGTTCCATGGGCGTTCCAGCCGACCAATTCGATATCCATGTTAACTTCCCAGGCGGCAGCCCTGTGGACGGTCCATCAGCGGGTATAGCGATGGCAACGGGCATATACTCGGCCATCTATAAAATGCCTGTGGATCATACGGTAGCGATGACGGGAGAAATTAGTATTCATGGTGGCGTTAAACCAATCGGAGGCGTCATTCCGAAGATAAAGGCCGCAAAACTGGCTGGGGCAAAGACTGTCATTATTCCAGCTGAAAACATGCAACCGTTGCTGCTGGAAATAAAAGATATCGAGATTATTCCTGTTACGAATGTAAAAGAAGTATTGGATAGGGCGCTGAAGAAAGAGATAATATCCGATCAGATATTAGCCTCCTTGGACCCTTCGAAAAAAGAAAGCGTATAACAGGAGAACCCCGGTTTGAAAAAGACCGGGGCGTTTTCTGGCCGAAAAAAATAATCATGAATTCGGGCGTGCTTTTTCCTCGGAAATTGGAGATAATAAAAGCAATTATACCTGTTAAGGTAAACAAATAGACACTTCTATATAAATAGGATAGAATTGTTAAAAGGTTGATAACTTGGGTAATTAGTTTACAACGACGATACTAAATTTGGAGGTGTCAGGAAATGACTGATCAAGAAATCATCGTTCCCCTCCTGCCGCTAAGAGGACTGCTTGTATATCCAACAATGGTACTTCATTTAGATGTGGGCCGAGATAAATCGGTACAAGCCCTTGAGAAAGCAATGGTGGAAGACCATCTTATATTTTTGACGACACAGAAAGATGTGACGTTGGATGAACCTGGTGAAGAAGATTTATTTACCATGGGTACATTAACAAAAGTAAAACAGATGCTGAAACTTCCAAATGGTACCATCCGTGTTTTGGTGGAAGGTTTAAACCGGGCAGAGGTTAGTGAATTTTACGATTATGAGACACACTATGGTGCGAAGGTTAAAATATATGAAGACAGCGATGAAAAAGATGCAGAACATCAAGCATTAATGCGCACCTTGCTGGATTATTTTGAACAATACATAAAGATGTCCAAAAAAATAACCGGTGAAACGTTCTCTTCCACTTCAGATATTGAAGAACCGGGTAGATTGGCTGATATCATCGCCTCCCATTTGCCTCTTAAGTTGAAAGAGAAGCAAGAAGTGCTTGAGACCATTGATATGAAAGAGCGCTTAAGCCGGGTGATTGAAATCATCAATAACGAAAAGGAAGTCCTTTTCCTGGAGAAAAAGATCGGTCAGCGTGTCAAGCGATCCATGGAACGGACACAAAAAGAATATTATCTACGTGAACAAATGAAGGCCATCCAGAAGGAACTAGGGGATAAAGAAGGTAAGACAGGAGAAATCGCCGTTCTTACTGAAAAAATAGAAGAAGCCGATATGCCAGCGCATATTAAAGAAACGGCTTTAAAAGAACTCGACCGGTATGAAAAAGTACCATCCAGTTCAGCTGAAAGCTCCGTTATCCGCAATTACATCGAATGGTTAATATCGCTTCCATGGTCGAATGCCACGAAAGATGATCTTAATATTCATAAAGCGGAAAAAATCCTTAACCGTGACCATTATGGATTGGAAAAGGTCAAAGAACGGGTGCTTGAATACTTGGCTGTCCAGCAGCTGACTAATTCGTTAAAGGGACCGATTCTTTGTTTGGTAGGTCCTCCAGGCGTCGGAAAAACAAGCTTAGCTAAGTCGATTGCCTCATCATTGAACCGGAAGTTTGTTCGAATTTCCCTAGGTGGCGTGCGTGATGAATCGGAAATCCGGGGACACCGCCGCACATATGTAGGGGCCATGCCAGGTAGAATCATCCAAGGGATGAAAAAGGCGGGCACGATTAATCCGGTATTTTTACTGGATGAAGTGGATAAGATGTCCAATGACTTTAGGGGAGACCCATCGGCCGCGATGTTAGAAGTGCTTGACCCGGAACAAAACCATAACTTCAGTGACCATTATATTGAAGAGACGTATAATCTTTCTAAAGTTATGTTCGTTGCGACAGCCAATAATCTTTCAACAATTCCAGGACCGCTTCGTGATCGTATGGAAATCATTTCGATTGCAGGTTATACTGAAATAGAGAAGCTTCATATCGCCAAGGATCACCTACTGCCTAGACAGTTGGAGAATCATGGTCTATTGAAGACACAACTGCAAATCCGTGAAGAAGCCCTTACTAAGATCATTCGTTATTATACTCGCGAAGCCGGTGTCCGTAGTCTAGAACGGCAGCTTGCCAGTATTTGCAGGAAAACGGCGAAGATCATCGTTTCCGGTGATAAAAAACGAGTCGTGATTTCTGATAAGAATGTCGAGGAGTTTTTAGGGAAAACGATGTTCCATTATGGACAAGCGGAGATAGAAAACCAAATAGGTGTCGCTAATGGATTGGCATACACTTCCGTTGGTGGGGATACGTTACAGATCGAGGTATCTCTATCACCAGGAAAAGGAAAGCTCATTTTGACTGGGAAACTTGGCGACGTCATGAAAGAATCAGCTCAGGCTGCTTTCAGTTATGTACGTTCGAAGACCGAGAAACTCCACATCGATACGAACTTCCATGAAAAGTATGATATCCATATCCATGTTCCAGAAGGAGCCGTTCCTAAGGATGGTCCATCTGCAGGCATCACGATTGCAACAGCGTTAATATCGGCTCTAACTAATAGGCCGATCAGAAAAGAGGTAGGCATGACAGGCGAAATTACATTACGCGGACGGGTTCTCCCAATTGGTGGCCTTAAGGAAAAATCCTTAGCGGCTCATCGGGCAGGACTTACGAAAATCATCATCCCGCAAGATAACGAAAAGGATATTGATGATATCCCGGAAAGTGTCCGTAAAGAATTAATATTTGTTCCAGTTTCACATGTTGATGAAGTCCTAGAACATGCATTGGTAGGTGTGGACGAATGAAAGTAACAAGTTCAGATATTGTCATCAGTGCCGTTAAGCCTGAACAATATCCTAACACCCCCATTCCGGAATTTGCCTTAGCTGGTCGTTCCAATGTCGGGAAATCAAGTTTCATCAATAAATTGATCAATCGAAAAAATTTAGCGCGGACTTCTTCCAAGCCAGGAAAGACGCAAACGCTGAATTTCTATATCATAAATGAAGCCATGCATTTTGTGGATGTACCTGGTTACGGGTATGCGAAGGTTTCTAAAAGCGAACGTGATGCGTGGGGGAGAATGATTGAAACATATTTCACCTCCCGTGAACAGCTTCGTGCAGCGATATTGGTCGTTGATTTACGCCATCCGCCGACTAAAGATGATATAGCCATGTATGAGTTCCTGAAGCATTACGATTTGCCAAGAATCGTGATAGCGACGAAAGCAGACAAAATCCCAAAAGGGAAATGGCAAAAACATCTTAAAATCACACGCCAAACGCTTAATCTGGAAAAAGAAGATGAATTGCTTCTTTTCTCAGGTGAAACCGGAGAAGGTAAAGAACAAGTCTGGGGCGTTTTGAAGAAATACATGTAAGAGATAAAGGGGCTGTCTAATAAGTCCCTAAAATAAAACAGGTGGAGAAAAACGAGTTGTTTTTCTCCACCTGTTTTTCTATTTCTATAATAATTTACTGAAAGTAGCTGACGTAACCCAGCTATCTTCAGTAAATTATGTGCCATGGCTACGATGCCAAACTCCGTTTGGACTTTCGCTAAGCCCCGAAGCGAAAAGCGACGGAACGACCTATTGCCCTTGATATGACCAAAAACACTCTCTACCTCGATTTTTCGTCGAGCGTA
>NZ_JBIWDK010000010.1:0-123522 GCF_044761985.1 Peribacillus sp. NPDC097224
TCAGTAAATTATTATAGAAATAGAAAAACAGGTGGAGAAAAACAACTCGTTTTTCTCCACCTGTTTTATTTTAGGGACTTATTAGACAGCCCCTTCTTTTTTTATAGAAAATTAGATGCCTGTCCTATTCGAATCACTGCGAAGAGTCAAACAAGGTTATCGATAATAAGATTACGTACCTTTTTATTAACAGGATGTACCTCGAAATATAAGGTACACCATTGCTAAACTAAAAAAAGGAAAATTTAGATTGCTTAATAAAACCAGTCATAGTAAAATGTCCTTCGGGCCGCATCACTTGTCCTAAGTAAGGCATAGGTACTATAATCGGGGTAATGATGATTATTTTAAATAGTTAATGATTTTATCAGAAATTTCAATATATACAACTTGAGGAAAAGGAGCAGATAGTATGAAAGTCATTGCACCTGAGTCATTCACATACAAAGGTGGAGATAGAGCAGTCCTCTTACTTCACGGATTTACTGGAAGCACAGCAGATATGAAGAAGTTGGGTCGTTATCTCAATGACCGCGACTATACCTGCCACGCACCTCTATATAAAGGTCATGGATTGCCAGCTGAGGAACTCATCCATACAGGTCCAAAGGAATGGTGGAAAAACGTAGTGGATGGGTACCGTTTCCTTAAAGAAGAAGGGTACGAGGATATCGCCGTTGTCGGGATTTCCCTCGGTGGGGTCTTTTCTTTAAAAGTGGGAACGGAATTTCCTGTGAAAGGGGTCGTTTCCATGTGTGCCCCGATGCAAGGGAGAGACGTGAGTCGATTACATAATCGTATGATCAGTTATGCCAGGGCCTACAAAAAATTCGAAGGCAAAGACGCAGACCAAATCGATGCAGAAATAAAACGGTTAGAAAAAGAGCCTATGCACTCGTTGAAAGATGTTTTGCATGTCATAGAAGATACAAGCGAAAACTTAGATTTGATTACGGCACCGACTCTTGTTCAACAGGGCCGGTTGGACGATTCCGACTATACGGAAAGTGCACCCATGATCTTCAATGATGTCGATACGCAACATAGGCAATTGATATGGTATGAGCAATCAGGGCATATCATCACATTGGGGAAAGAGCGGGAGCAAGTTTATGAAGATGTGCATCGTTTTTTAAATAACTTGATTTGGTAAAGTGGGAAGGCCGCCAGTTAAATTTGGTGGCCTTTTCTTAAATTAAAATCTTCTGTCTGATGAAATTCAGCTGTATAAGAACACTTTCACGTTCCCGTTAGTATCGATAGTTGCCAATAAAATATCGGCTATGTCCGCATTGTACATGGTTACTTTCCTTTTCAGCCATCCTTCATCCTTACCCACTCGGTTTAATTCGTGAAAATCAATCTTTCCCTCCTTAATAATGGTTATAGGAAAAGAAAATGGCTTTGTGGTCAACTTTATATCACCAGGGGTCACTGATTGGTATTGGGGAAGTAAGAAGAACGAAATAGTCCCATCAGGTTCCCAAAATGCCAAAGCAACTTTTTGAATTTCTTCAATTTTTGCCTTTCTTAATTCGGATAAAATAATATCGATAGAAATTCGTGCTTTGACTAAGTTTTTATGGATGACTTGTCCGTTTTCTATAAGAGGCAAAGGAGGGCTTTCAAAAAAATTCCGGAGTCTGCCCCAATGAAGACTCACAAATACACTGATTATATATAAAATAACTAGTACGACAGACGTGATCATCGGTCCCTTTAAGCCTAACTGTTCATCAGATAATGGGTGGGCAAGAATATTTCCAATGATCAGTGCCATTAAAAAATCAATCAACCTTAACTGAGAAATGGCCCGGCGCCCCATCAATTTAACCGCAAAGAGTAAAAAAAAGAATGATATGATGGCTCTCAAAATCCACTGAAGGGTAGTAAGTGTTTCTTGGCTGTAGAAAAAATCCATCTAAGCTCACGTCCTTGGTTTTTGTTATCTAAGAATTAGTATGAGCGTTTGAATGATTTAGATGTAAAAATGAAAAAAAAGTGGACTCCTGGAAGTCCACTTTTTTAACGAATTTTTTGGGCAGGCTCGTCACTTGAGTTCTTCTCGATGAATTTCTTGACCTGTTCTATCGTTAGGCCAATTCTTTTGGCTTCCAATATAAGTGCCAGCCATATTTTGTCGAGTTGCTCCTGTTTCAATCTGTTCCCGGATTCCATGATCACCCTCCCAATCTACCTCTTGGATTTTTTATTCACTCAGAACAGCGCTAGTTAGAGAGTAAAATGACTTCTTGGGTTTTGGTGCTGTTCGTATTTTTAATTTCTTCTATGTGACTTTCCGGATGGTTTTTGTCAGGGCGCCCTATTCATAGGCTTTTCGAAAATGGGGTCTTTGTTCGTGAGTGTGATTACTCATTTTCTTATGTAGTGATGTGGCTGCTATCCTGATTATTTTCCATGTTATTACTCTTATGTATTATCTTACAGTGATAAAGTAGGAGTCAAGTTAAAATACAGAATTAACAGAATATTAAAGAAAATAAAAAAAGCCGATCAGGCTTTTCCTGATTACGGCATGTAAAGTGGCTTATCTTTTTAAATAGTTTTCTGTGTAATAGGGCTTTTCATCTTCCTCAAACGCGACGCCCACTCCGAGTGAAGAAAAGTCTTTTTGTAATTTATTTTCCCTGTGACCGATGGAATTCATTAAGCCTTCGTGGGCGAAGATACTGCTGTTCTGACCAGCGGCAAGGTTCTCCCCGGCCATGCGGAAAGTGATTTTGTCACTTTCCATCCGATCGAAGGGAGATTCCCCATCAAGATTAGTATGGTTAAAGTATTGGTTGACGGCCATGTCTTTACTGTGATCTTGGGCTGTCAATTTCACTTGCTTATCCCATGACAGGACGGAAAGATCATGATTGACCCTTGAGGCATTGGTCAAGTCGAATAATTGATATTCAAAGCCCTTTTTAAGCTCCGGGCTGGAGGGGGCAAAATAGGTGCTTTTTTGCTGTTCAAGACCTGCACTGATGATTTGGATCGATGTGACTGTATTATCCTCGTGTTTATCATAAAAAATCGTGACGAAGCTGTTATCCATCTTGAACGTATCATATTCTCCATTGCTTTGAATCTGGTAATATACATTTCCTTTAAGCAGTTTTGTTATCGGTTTCCCTAATTTTTCCGTCACCGTTTCTTTGGGTGTACTTCGTTTGATTCCTTGCTTGGATGAAATCAAATCCTGGTTTGTATAGAGACCGACGACTCTATTCTTGCTGTCGTAGGCCACCATGAAGAAATTTTGATAATTTTCATGATAGGCAAACCACTCTACTCCATATTCGTTCAGGGAATGGCGTTTGGCCTCACCTGCCTGCTTTTCGACGGATTCCTTTGTGTCGCCAAGCTCGATATTACGGACCGAAAAGGAGGATTCAGCAGGGGCCTTCAAGTCAGGTTTATCCACCTTTTTCGTTTCGGTTTGTTCCTCATCTCTTGCTTGATCGACTGTATCCGTCAATTTGCCGATCAACTGGTTGACTCCGGTATTCAGTTTTTCAATGGCATTTGATACTTCAGGTTTGGTTAAGAGGGAGCGAACATCCGTAGCAAAAGATCCGATTCCCGCCTTTAATCCCGACTCCTGAATGTCTTTTCCATACCCATACCAAAATCCGCCGAGAAGAAGAAAGAGAATCAATAGATTAATCACACTCCGCACATCGTTCACCCCAACTCACATATAATTACGTTCCCAATGATTAGCTCATAAACTGTAATAGGGGAGGTAAAGATAACAATATGATGGAGAATAAGAAAAGGACCTGGGTAACCCTTTTTGGCAGCTTTTCTTTTTTCCCTTTGTACCACCCACTGAATTGTAACTTGTTTCTATATAAAACAAACAATAATATAAGTATGGCCACAGAACCGAAGTAGCTATACTGATTATAATCTATTCCGAAACTCTGATACACATTCTCTAACAGAACGGAACACAATGCCCCGATAATACCGAATAATAAAAGAATCCGGATTAACTCAAATAGTACTCTCATGTTTTCCTCCTATTAATCATTTCCTAATGTTCCCCCGCTGTATATAGTTTTCTACGCGGGACATAAGGGTTCCTTCCTTTGTCAATCTTCAGTTTCTCGCTCAACACACTTTCTTTCAAGCACAGTAAATCACCATACGCCTTATCCTTTAAAGTACATTACTGTATTTTACTACTAAAATATATCATAATGGATGGTGGGGTGGACGATGCCTCAAAAGCAGTAGACATTTCTTATAGTGGATAATAAAAATTGGAGGTTTCTGATTATGGTCAATAGTTTACAAGCAACAACAACATTACATAATGGCGTCGAGATGCCTTGGTTCGGTTTAGGTGTATTTAAAGTGGAGGAAGGTCCAGAGTTAGTGAATGCAGTCAAAGTAGCCATTAAACACGGGTATCGTAGCATTGATACTGCAGCCATTTATGCGAATGAAGAGGGAGTAGGGCAAGGAATCCGCGAAGGTCTAGAGGTAGCGGGCATTGCAAGGGAGGATTTGTTTGTAACGTCAAAAGTTTGGAATTCCGAACTAGGCTATGAATCGACACTCGCTGCTTACGAAACTAGCTTAAAGAAGCTAGGTTTGGATTATCTTGATCTTTACTTGATTCATTGGCCAGTCGAAGGGAAATATAAAGAAGCTTGGAGAGCAATGGAGACTCTTTATAAAGAAGGAAAGGTAAAAGCGATCGGGGTAAGTAATTTCCAAATCCACCATCTGAAGGATTTATTGAATGAGGCAGAAGTGAAGCCAATGGTCAATCAAGTTGAATGTCATCCGCGCTTAACTCAAAGGGACGTGCTGGCATTTTGCCGACAAGAAGGCATTCAATTGGAAGCTTGGTCTCCATTAATGCAAGGTGAATTATTAGATAATAAGGACCTTCAAGAGATTGCATCCAAGTATGGAAAATCCGTGGCCCAGGTCATCTTACGTTGGGATTTACAAAATGGAATCGTGACGATTCCAAAGTCGACAAAAGAGCATCGAATCGTGGAGAACTCCTCGGTATTTGATTTTGAACTAACGGAAGAAGATATGGCGCGAATGAATGAAATGAATCAGAATCATCGGGTCGGACCAGATCCTGACAACTTCGATTTTTAAGGAAAGGCAGAGATAGACGAGCTTGCAGTCTATCTCTTTTTTCCATTCAATCGTCCTTACTCGATGATTGACCATTCATGAAAAAAGCAAGGGCTGTACCCATGTCACTGTTGGATAATGATGTGTTAAGCGTTTCGTTAACCGTTTCCAACATTTCGCGAAGGCGCTGCTCCCCCTTATCCGTGATGAGGGCACATACGCCACGTCGGTCATCTTCATATCCGAGCCGTTTTATTACCCCGCAACTTTTGTTTTCCATCCTGACGGAAAGCCTGGACATGGCACTTTGGCTTAACCCGACAAGCCGCTGCAATTCTAAAAGCCTCAATTTTTTTTCAGGTGCCTGAGATAAGTACAATAAAACGTAAAACTCATTCAAAGGCATTTGGTGCTTTTCCTGCAAGGCTCTATCAAGGTCATTGGAGAGCTCGGCATGTATATGTGTAAAGGATAACCAAGTATTTATAAGGGATTGTTCATGGGACATATCTTTTTGCCTCCCTCTGTTTACCTATTTTACATGTACCATTCGTTAAATTAAATGTACCAATAGGATGGATCAATGACAATAGCCGATTTGAGCATCGGTCGATTTGAATTAGTTGACACTACTTTTTGTGCATGATATAAATGCATGTGCATGCATTATAATACTTTGAGAAGGAGTTAGATACTATGAAAGATTTATTTTCCCCTTATTCTATAAAAAATCTCGATCTTAAAAATAGAGTCGTCATGCCACCTATGTGTCAGTATTCAGTCATGGCTGAAGATGGCGTACCGACAAGCTGGCACCAACATCATTATGTAAGCAGAGCGATTGGCGGCACAGGTTTGATCATCGTGGAAATGACCGATGTGGAACCGGATGGCCGGATTTCCAATCGCGACCTTGGTCTATGGTCTGACGATCAAGTTGGGGCTTTCACTAAGATTGTCGATGAAGTGCATCAATATGGAGCAAAAATCGGCATCCAAATCGCCCATGCAGGACGCAAAGCCGAAGATGCAGAGACACCTGTTGCCCCATCGGCGATTGCCTTTGATGAAACGTATAATACGCCGAGAGCCTTGGAAACGGAAGAAGTGAAGGGAATGGTCGAGAAGTTCCGTCTATCTGTCAGAAGAGCGGTACAAGCTGGATTCGACGTCATTGAGTTGCATGGTGCACATGGCTATTTAATTCACCAATTCACCTCTCCACTTACGAATAAGCGGGAAGACGAATACGGGAAAGACCTGACCAAGTTCGGAGTGGAAGTCATTAAAGCGGCGAAAAGTGAAATGCCTGCCGATATGCCTTTGATCATGCGCATCTCTGCTAAAGAGTATGTGGATGGAGGATATGGAATTGAAGAGAGCATCGAGTTTTCGAAAGTCTTTAAAGAAGCGGGAGTGGATATGTTCCATGTCAGCTCCGGTGGAGAAGGACCGATTGGCGCTGATGGAAGACCGGGCACGCATGCCAATTATCAAACGCCATTAGCGAGAGAAATCAAAAAAGCGCTGGACGTCCCAGTAATTGCTGTAGGCCGATTGGAAGACCCGATCCTTGCCAACTCGATCATTGGTAACGAAGAAGCCGACTTGGTGGCAGTGGGAAGAGGGATGCTCCGTCATCCTTACTGGACATTAGAGGCTTCTAAAACGCTGAATAAACAGATTGAACTTCCAAAGCAATATCAACGAGCATTCAAACATTAAAAGTATGGACCGGTGGCCGCAGCATTTGCTTGCGGTCATTTTTTTGTATGACGCCAAAATTGGTCATTTTTGTAGAAAGTGCTTGCAGGTAACGTTACGTAACCTTTTAAACTGAAGATAACGTTTAGAGGGGGGAATGGTCTTGCATACATATTTTGAAAGTAGAGCATGGTCCTGGAGGGAACTTGTTTCCATCCTTGTACTTGTTTTAGTCCTGGTACCGTTTTTTATCGAGTTTTTATTGGCGAATTTCTTATTGGAATTATTTCAAGACGATTTATATTCCGGAACATTGGTCGGTTTCATCATGTCAATCATCTTTATGCTGGCCGTCTATTCACTTGCTTTACATCCGAAACGCCTAAGATGGAATGAAGTGGGGTTACGTAAGTTTCAGAGAAGCTATTGGAGGAATATCATCGGCTGGTCATTTGTATTGATTGTGGTCAGCATCCTGATTCTCATCGTAATGGATATAGTGGGGATCGGCTATGAAAATAGCAAAACGGAAAGTGTTCAGGCCCATTTGACCCCCATCCATTTCGTTCTCGGTTTCGTGTCGGCGGCAATCATTTCACCTATTTACGAAGAAATCTTATATCGGGGTTTTTTTTATAGGTGGCTAAGGAGTAAATACGGCTTGAAGGCTGGAT
Organism: Peribacillus sp. NPDC097224; assembly: GCF_044761985.1. NCBI lineage: Bacteria > Bacillati > Bacillota > Bacilli > Caryophanales > Bacillaceae > Peribacillus > Peribacillus sp. NPDC097224. The sequence continues at coordinate 7,494 of NZ_JBIWDK010000010.1, forward strand.
TATTTCTCAGTTCCTTCATCTTCATGATCGTTCATATTCCAAACTATAATGTCTTGCCGGTCACTTTTATATCCGGTCTCCTCTTTGCTTGGACTTATGAAAAAACCAAATCAGTCGTTCCCGGCATGATCATCCACGGCACATTCAATGCCATTGCCCTGATCCTTACCGCATTTGGTTGAGAAATGGTAAAAAGAAGTGCTGTGCTCACAAGTGGTTGGAAAAATAAAGAGACTTTCAATGGAAGTCCCTATTTTTTATTTTGATTACATTTTACCAATTGTTGTGATTTGGCAAATTTTCATGTGAAATGTAAAGCATTTTCCTTTATTGTTAAAAATGGATTCAAAACCAATGCATGGGTTTTCCTACCTGTTCATTGGTTTTGTTCGTGTCGTTATTTATGGGTTATGGATGAAAGGGGAAAAGCGTACATGTTTACAGCTAGATTCAATCATGCAACCGAGTGTAATGAAATGGTAGGAGGAAAAGCGCTAAATCTAATCAAAATGTCGAAATTGGGCATGCCTGTACCTGATGGATTCGTCATCACAAGTGAGGCCTTTTCACACTTCCTCGAAAAGAATCAATTAGATATAAAGAGTGAATCCATCCAAACGGAGGTTATGGATGCGGGCATCCCGGATGATTTAGTAAGGGACGTATTGAATGATTTCTGGGAATTGAGGAAACATTATCCTGCCGTGGCTGTTCGTTCTTCTTCTGGTGCGGAAGATTTGGAAGGGGCCTCCTTTGCGGGTCAATATGAAACCTATTTGAATGTAAAAACGGAAGAGGATTTCTTAGGTAAAGTAAAATCATGCTGGGCATCTTGCTTTGAGAACAGGGTACAGCAATATACCGAGAATATTTTTGAAGGGTCAGATAGCATTTCAATGGGGATTGTCGTTCAAGGTCAAATCTATTCAGATATTTCAGGGGTGATTTTCAGTCAAGATCCTGTTACATATAACCCGGAGTGTATCTTGATCAATGCCAGTTATGGATTGGGTGAGGCCGTCGTATCGGGCTTGGTCACACCGGATACCTATTTGGTCAGTCGAGATGGTACGAAAATGGAAAGAACCAAGGGCAGTAAAGAAATGAAAATCATTTCCGACTCCTCTGGAACAATGGAAGTGGCGACGGACCGGACTGAACGGAATACCTATTGCTTATCAGATAAGCTGATTCATACATTAATAGAAATGACCTTGAAAGTGGAAAACTATTATAACCATCCTGTAGATTTGGAGTTCGGCATTCATGACCAACAAGTCTACCTTTTACAAGCAAGGCCGATTACGACTGAAGTAAAGAAAAAGGAATCCGTGCCAGAAGCCAGGAAAGGTTACCTGTTGGAACGGAAAGACGAGGATGAATTCTGGTTTTTGCTTGATACGTTTTTCCCGAATCCAATCTCGCCATTGTTCACTTCCATCGTCACCCAGCCTTTTTATGAAGGCATGGCCATGGCCGTTGATGCATTGAAGGAACCTACGGGGTATACCAATATGAAAGCTCAGAACGGATACTATTATGGGAAACAGACTTTCTTTGAAACCGACCCAAACCAATTGTTAGCAGAACAAGAGAAACTAATGGAGGAAATGTATCCGCGAATGAGGGATCGGATGTATGAAATCATCTATGATAAATTGATTCCCATCTATCGGTATTTAGATGGGGAAAGGGCTCAAGCATTTACGGTCGACAAAGTGAAAAAGGGATTAGTAGAGTTAGAGGCCTTTTATAAGGATGTGTATTTCTGGCACTTCATGATTGTCTTCCCGAGCAATCATATCAACAGGAAATTGGAGAGCATTTATCAAAAGGCAACGGGAGATGCACCTTTACATGAACTCTATCAATCTTTGGCTGGCGTCATGAATAAGTCACTGGAATCCGACCATTTGCTTTGGGAGTTATCATTGAAAGTAAAAGCGGAACCTTCTTTGATGAAGGTGTTCGTGGAATCGGAAGAAGGAAGCCTGTTGCAGAACCTCAACACCGTCGGCAGGGGCAAGGACTTTCTGAACCGTGTAGAGAGCTTCGTCAGCGTGTACGGATACCGTTCCACCAAGTCACATGATTTTATAGAAGATACATGGATTGAGAACCATGAGCATGTGTTACAAATCATCAAGAACTTAATACTGAATGATCATGATTTTGACAAAGAATTCGAGTCGGCTGTCACGGCCAGAAAACAGATGTATCAAAAGATCATCAACGGAATCAAGGATCCCAACGATCTGGAAGCATTTGAAGAACAGTATAAATTGGCTTTGGATGCGGCTGTTATCACGGATGATCATCACTTTTATATCGATGCCATGTTTGACGCGAAGGCCCGGTTATATTTATTGAAAGTGAGTGAGCTTCTAGTGCAGCAGCAAGTGCTGGACGATAAGGAAGATATCTGGTTTGTATATAAAGATGAAATCCTCGCTGCACTGGATGAACCTCACTCCTTGATGGAAGTCGTGAAGGAACGAAAGAAACAATATGAGATTCAAGGTAAAATAAAAGCTCCTTCTTATTTTGGGAAACCGTCGGAAGAAGAGCGGAACTTCGTGGAAATGGTATTCGGCTCACTCGAAGAAGATAAGGAGAATACGGGGAATGTGATGAAAGGCATCGCGGCTTCCGGAGGTATTAGCGAAGGCCGGGTCCGAGTGATCTCCAGTATGCAGGAAGCATCCAAGTTTCAAAAGGGGGATATATTGGTCTGTAAAAACACGACTCCCGTCTGGACGACTTTCTTCCAGGATGCAGAAGCGATCGTTACGGATACAGGGGGCATGCTATCTCATTCCGCAATTATTGCAAGGGAGTATCAGATTCCCGCCGTTTTAGGAACGAAAGTGGGAACGGAACGATTACATGATGGGGATTGGGTCATTGTCGACGGCAATACAGGAACCGTTACGATGATTGGCTAATTACCCTTTTGGATAGAGAATGTAAGAGGTGAAAGTATGAGTAAACAAAAAGAATTCCTGATGATAGCACTAACATTGATGGGGGCGTTCCTCGTGCCCATCAATTCAACGATGATATCCATTGCGCTCGGTTCCATATCGGGATTTTATGGATTGGATATACATAGTACGACCTGGGTGGTTACGATTTATCTGATTGTCATGGCCGTCACTCAGCCGATTGCCGGAAAATTGGGTGATATTTATGGAAACCGCAAGATCTATATAGTCGGTGCAGCCCTATTTCTTGTGGCTTCCATAGGATGCGCACTGGCTCCAAATATGATCATGCTTGTCGTCTTTCGATCTCTTCAAGCGATCGGTGGAGGATTGCTGATACCGAATGTGGTCGCCTTGATTCGACATACGGTGTCACGTGAACGTTTATCTAGCGTCATGGGACTATTCGGGATGGGGATGGGTCTGGGCGCAGCTGTCGGTCCTCTCGTAGGATCGTTGTTAATCGCGGTACTTAGTTGGAAAGCGATCTTTTGGGTCAATGTCCCCTTTTTAGTCGGTGCCCTTGCTGGCGGTATGTTCCTCATACCTAAGCTTGAGAAAAAGTCATCCAATAAACCGTTGGACGTACTCGGTTCCATCTATTTGGCCATATCAATAACCTTATTAATATCGTTGACGCATACAAACTCGACAAGGGTGTCTATCATTCTTGCAATCGTGAGCCTTTTATTCATTGTGCTATTCGTGAAGCGCGAGCGTTCCGTTCCGTCGCCGATCATCGATTTCCAATTGTTTAAGAGTCCTATCTTTGCGAATGCCAACATATCGGTCTTGCTAAACAATTTCATCATGTATGCAATCTTGCTTGTCATGCCGTTGATCATGACGACAAAAATGAACATGTCAACATCCATGAGCGGAATCATGCTATCCCTGTTCTCGATTTCCATGGCACTCAGCAATATGATGGGTGGGCAACTAAACCGAAAATTCGTATCGGCAAAAGTCATCTTCTTTTCTTTCGCCGTAACGGTGGTAACGAATTTCTTATTATTTTTCGTGATTTCCTCCCAGTCTTTTATCTACTTGGCCATTACACTCGTGTTAAATGGGTTGGCTATAGGGTTGGGACTGACTAGTATGCAGGTTGCCTCGCTTGAAGCGGTGGATGAGTCAGTCTCCGGTTCTGCTTCAGGCATCTTCTCGACGTTCCGATATTTCGGAAGCATCGCCTCTTCCACGCTCATAGGGATTGTTGCGAGTTATTCCATCCTATTTGGCATTCTAATGATAGCAGCCTTGGTAGGTGCACTTTTGGCCAGGATGGTGTACAGGAATAAAGCAGTAAGTACGGTATAAAGATCATGTGTTACGGACTTCCACATTTTCCAATTACCTGTATGATTAAGGTTGAAACCTTTATATCAATGAAGGGGGAGTCCGTATCGTTTTGAATAAAAAAAGTATATGGTATTAGCTGGTGTTTTAATATTTTTCTTGATATGTCGATGCTTTTTGCCCGTACATATTTTACACATCGAGAATTCATGGAGGCTGCCAATAAGTGTTATGATAATAATGGTATGCCAGAGGTAGAGAGAAATACTTTTTCGAATGATTGGTCTGTTATATGCCATCCATAATAGTCATGTTTTCCTGAAAGTTTTGTTATAATATACAAGACAAATTAAACGATAACTTGGGGTGCTTATAATGGAACAAATTAAAATTTTTACACCAGAAGAAATTGAAGCAAAGGTTGAGGCAGGAGAAGCGATTGAGCTTGTCGATGTCCGTGAAGACGAAGAAGTGCAAGAAGGCATGATCGAAGGAGCGAAGCACATTCGTATGAATGATATCCCTGCCAACCTTGACTACTTCGATAAGGATAAAGAATATATCTTCATCTGTCGTTCAGGACGCCGCAGTGAGAATGTATGCCATTACCTTCAGGAGCAAGGCTATAAAGTGGCAAACATGGATGGCGGAATGATGCATTGGACAGGGGAAGTCATCGTTAAGTGATGGGGTTTTTCAAGAAGCCTTGTTACTTTTGCAAACGGAAGACGAAAGACGTCACGACCTATCTGAACGAAGATCGAAAAAAGATACATGTTTGTGCACAGTGTAAGGGGTATGCGGAAAGACGTGCATATTTCCGAGCTAAATGAGTGGGGCCCTTCTTTCGGAGGGCTCTTTTTTCTGGGGATATGTTAAAATAAGGATGTTTAAGTCAGAATATATAGACAAAGGGGAATCTGTCAAGTGCATGTACATAAAGTAGCGGTCATCTCGGGAGATGGAATTGGTCCTGAAGTAATTGATGAAGGTATAAAAGTATTGAATAAAGTAGCTGAATTAGCGGGCGACTTTTCGTTTGAATTCACCTATTTTCCATGGGGGTGCGAATATTATCTGGAGCATGGGAAGATGCTTCCTGATGATGGGCTGGAACGGTTGAAGGAATTCGAGGCCGTCTATCTTGGGGCAGTCGGTTATCCTGGTGTTCCAGATCATATTTCCTTACGGGAACTGTTATTGAAAATAAGGAAGCAATTCGATCAATACGTGAATGTCCGTCCCATTAAGTTGCTGAAGGGTGCGCCTTGTCCATTGAAGGATGTGACCCACGACCAAATCGATATGGTGGTCATCCGCGAAAACAGCGAGGGAGAATATGCCGGTGCAGGGGATTGGCTATTTAAAGGAAAGCCAGAGGAAGTGGTGTTACAGACAGGTGTCTTTTCCCGTAAAGGTACGGAACGGATTATCCGTTACGCCTATGAATTGGCACGGAAGTCGGGAAGAACGCTAACGAGCATCAGTAAAGCGAATGCCTTGAATTATTCGATGGTTTTTTGGGATGAGGTGTTCGAGGAAATTGGACAGGAATATCCGGAAGTGGAAACGCATTCTTACCTGGTTGATGCGGCGAGCATGTTCTTTGTCAAACAGCCTGAAAGGTTTCAAATCGTCGTCACCTCCAATTTGTTCGGTGACATCATCACCGATTTAGGAGCCGCCATTGCTGGAGGGATGGGGCTGGCTGCCGGGGCCAATTTAAATCCTGAACGAGCGTATCCGTCCATGTTCGAACCCATCCATGGTTCTGCACCGGATATAGCGCAGCGAGGCATCGCCAATCCGCTTGCCGCCATTTGGTCTGCGAGCCAGATGCTTGATTTCTTCGGTCATGAAGATTGGGGCAAGAAGGTACTGGGTGTCATTGAACAAGTGATGGTCGATAAAAAGGTGCTCACTCCTGATATGGGAGGAAATAGTTCTACTGAAGAAGTCGGCAATGAAGCGGTGGCTTTACTATCGGATTTATAAGTAACACGTATAATCCATGAATAAAATGGGCACCCTGCTCAATAACCATCAAACGTTAAAAAGGCAGGGGAAAGCCAATGATTCAAGTGAAGTTGTTTGATTATGAGCATGAAAAGGATTTGGAAGAGGAGATGAATGACTTTCTCGTCGATATCCGTGATAGTCAAATCGTCGATATTAAATACAATGTCGCCACGACCGGTGAAGAGGAACATGAACAGATTTATTGTTTTAGTGCGATGATCATTTATAAAAAAAGGTGAAATCCGACCCATATGACTTGGTGTCGGTTTTTTTTACATGTAAAAAACAGGCCATACTGTTCAAGGAATTTGTCTTCTGTGAAGAGAATAGGTAAAGTTAGACGTAATACAGTGTGATGGTGTATTAAAAGGGGAGATCCATTTTGGATAACAATATGAAGCAACTCATGAAAGAACTAAAGAAATCAAACGGAGGCCATGTGTTCTACTGTTTCGATGAACTGGAGACTTATATTCATAACGAAACCCTATTCATTATTTCCGGTGTTGAACAGGGAAACGATATACTGGTCGTCGAAAATGATCGGATCTTTCCTTTCGTATATAAGAAATTACAAGGACAATTAAATGACGAACAGCTGAAGAAAGTGCACCATATCAATAATTTTGATTTTTACTGCTTTGAAGGAGACTTTCATCCTAACACGATGGTCGAGTATTTTTTAAGGAATGTGGAGGGATACATGGCGAATGATGTTTCCCTGCAAACCTGGGGCCACGTTGAATGGGGGGGAAGTGAGGAAGTCGTGTTCGAGAGCATTAGCGAATATGAAAAGGGCGTCAATCAAATCATTGCAAAAAAGGGCATGGTTTCTGTTTGTGCCTATGATGAATGTAGGCTGACCCCGACACTGAAATCCATGTTAATGAAGCACCATGGCGTGTTCATGACGGATGAAACGTGCACAATCATAGCTAACTAAACCAGGCAGAGGTGAGATAGTTGGAGCGCTTTACTGAAGAGGTAATCGGTATCATACAACATATTCCCCCTGGGGAAGTCATGACGTATGGGCAAATCGGCCAACTGGCTGGACACCCGCGCGGTGCAAGGCAAGTCGTCCGCATTCTTCATTCAAGCAGCAAGAAATATAACCTTCCTTGGCATCGGGTGATCAATGCGAAGGGTGAAATTGGCTTGAAACAGGAAGGGCTGGCTTCCCAACAAATCTTCTTACTAGAGAGTGAAGGAATCCACATCACGGAACATGGCAAGGTCGACCTTGAGGTGTACCGCCATCACCCTGAGGAAGCCGAGGGATGGAATATGGATCGTGGTTGAAAAAACGCAAATCGTGGTTGAATTAAGGGTAGGCGTGGTCGAATAAATCGGCGTTGTGGTTGAATAATGGCCATTTGTGGTTGAATTCCTATCAAGGACAAATCATAGCTACACAAAAGAGGCTGATCCCGTAACGAACGGGATCAGCCTCTTTACATTCTATGAACGAGCATATAATGCAGCATTCATGCCGGCAAGTCGACCGGTCACTAATGCAGAAGTGATGTTATAGCCACCCGTGTATCCGTGGATGTCCAAAATCTCGCCACAGAAATACAGCCCGTCCATTAGTTTGGAGGCCATTTCCTTAGGTTGGATTTCTTTGACGGATACACCGCCACCCGTTACGAAGGCCTTTTCAATCGACTGGGTTCCATGGACACCGAATTGGAAGTCCTTACATAGTTCGGCGAAGCGGCGGATTTTTTCATTGGAGATCGTCGCACCTTGTTCTTGAAGGTCGATTCCGCTCCGTTCCAGCAAGAAGTGGAGATACCGTTCCGGTACAAGTCCTTTTAACGTGTTTTTAATTGCCTTTTTCGGTTCGGACTTGATTTCCTTTGCGATATCTTGGAAGACTTCTTCTTTGTTCCGATCCGGAAGGGCATCGATTTTCATCGTCACTTCAGCGAGGTTCCACTTTTTCATTGCCTTGACGACGAATTGGCTGCACCGAAGAACGGCTGGTCCGGATACTCCAAAGTGCGTAAAGAGCATGTCCATTTTATGCGTAATCAACGTTTTGCCTTTTGGGTTCAGTACGCTTAATGAAACATCTCGAAGTGCGAGCCCTTGTAGCGTCTTTTCTTTAATGAATGTTTCATTACTTAGGACCGGGACTTCCGTCGGGAACAGCTCGGTGATTGTATGTCCGGCCTTACGTGCCCAAGCATAGCCGTCACCGGTTGAGCCTGTTTGCGGGACTGATTTCCCCCCGACGGCAATCACGACCGCATCCGTTTCGAAGATTTGACCATCTTTCAAGCGAACGCCGCTCGTTTTCCCATTATCATAGAGAACCTCAGCGACAGGGGAATTCTTATAGATCTTCACCTTCAAATCGGCCAGGCGCGTCAATAGGGCATCGACAACGCTTTGTGCTTTATCGTTGACCGGGAACATCCTTCCATGATCTTCTTCCTTTAGGGCCACGCCTAACTTTTCGAAGAACTGTATGATGTCTTCATTGTTGAATTCAGAAAACGCACTATATAAAAATCGCCCGTTTCCAGGGATATGCTGAATGATTTCATCGATGGAGAGCCTGTTCGTCACGTTGCAGCGCCCGCCACCTGATATCGCTAGTTTCCTGCCTAATTTCTCGCCTTTATCCACTAATAATACGTGGGCACCTTTTTCGCCAGCTGCAATGGCTGCCATCAATCCGGAAGGGCCACCGCCAATTACTATTACATCATATTTCAAAATGATCACGCCTTTATTTTTTTCAGTCTCTTCATTATATAGCAAGACCCTGTCAGAATGCGAACTACAATAAAAAGGAATGATTTGTTTGTATAAAATCCGTGAAAACGATAAACTTGAGTGTAGTTTTCTATAGAAAAAATCCTTTATTATGTTAAGATAAAGAGCGTGTGAAACGTAACTGAAAGAGGCAGGAAGGGATAAAATGTCGTCTAAGTTTTTAAAAGGGGCTTTTATATTAACCCTGGGAGCGATTATTTCCAAGGTTCTTGGTTTATTTTACGTCATCCCATTTGAACATATGGTTGGAAATAAAGGGGCCACACTCTATCAATATGGATATGTTCCCTATACGATATTCATTAGTTTCGCCACGGCTGGCATGCCGCTTGCCGTTTCTAAATTTATATCGAAGTATAATGCGCTCGAGGAATATGCAGTGGGGGAGAAGCTATTCAAATCGAGCTTGAAGTTAATGATGATCACCGGGTTCCTCGCCTTTGTGGTGCTTTTTACAATGGCACCGGTTTTCACTACCATGCTTGGCGTCGATAAGGATAGCGTGAGTGATATCACCTCTGTCATACGGGCGATCAGCTTCGCTTTGATCCTCGTGCCGTTCATGAGCATCATCCGCGGGTACTTCCAAGGGCATGAAGCCATGGAGCCAACGGCGATTTCGCAGGTCGTCGAACAAATCGTCCGAATCGTATTTCTACTGGCCGGTGTGTATATTGTCCTGCATGTCCTTGACGGTGAATTGGTGAGAGCCATCCAGATCGCAACATTTGCGGCGACTGTCGGAGCACTCGGCGGTTTAGTCGTTTTGTTTTGGTATTGGAAGAAACAAAAACCGTATTTGGACAGCTTGAAGGAGAGAGACCGGGGGACGATGTCCATCTCTTTGATCCAGATTTATAAAGAGATTTTCTTATCATCGATTCCATTCATCTTTGTCGGGATCGCGATGCCTCTGTTCCAATTCGCGGACTTGATGACCTTCAACAGGGCAATGTCTTCGATTGGCTTACTGCATGTGGCCGAGGAGGCACTAGGGGTTCTCAACGTATATGCCCAAAAGCTTGTCGTGATTCCGATGACACTTGCTACCGGATTTTCGATGGCGTTATTGCCAACGGTGACGAAAGCTTTTGTAAGCGAGGATCAAACCGAGTTCACCCGCCAGCTTGATCAGGCTTTTCAAATCTTATTATTCATAACCATTCCGGCGGTCGTTGGGATGTCGGTGCTTGCTGATCCGATTTATAGTGCCTTTTACAGTCATGATTTGCTTGGGATTAGTGTGCTTAAGGCTTATGCGCCCGTGTCGGTTCTATTTGCGCTCTTTTCGATTTCTGCTGCTGTATTACAAGGTATCAATCAGCAAAAATACACGGTGCTCAGTTTGCTAGTCGGATTTTTGGTGAAGTTGAGCTTGAACATTCCGATGATCAAATTATTTGAAACGGAAGGTTCCGTATATGCGACGGCACTGGGCTATCTGGCCGCAGTCCTATTGAATTTGTACGTCATCTCCTACTTTACGGGCTATCGTTACAGCCTTACGATAAGAAGGACCGTCTTGATGGCGACTTTTTCCGCGATAATGGGACTTGCCGTTTGGGGTCTGCACAGCTTGTTATCCCTTTGGTTAACTTCTGAAGGCCGATTCCAGGCAATCTTGATTTCCGCCGTATGTGCGATTTTTGGGGCACTGATCTACGCGGCGCTCTCCTTGAAGAGCAAACTTGCCCATCGCCTATTCGGTACGAGAATTGATAGGTTGAAGAAGAAGTTGGGATTATAAAAAGATTGTGTTTTAAATGTAAGAAAAAGGGTAATGTTATATTATCCCCTGATTTAAATATATTGGCCTTGCCTGTCATGAAAATGGGCAAGGCTTTTTACTGAAAAGGCTTTAGGAGGAAACAATGAGAATTGATAAGATTTTATCCAATATTGGGTACGGAAGCAGGAAAGAAGTGAAGAAGCTCCTGAAGTCCGGAGCCGTGAAGGTCAACGACCGGATATTGAAGGACGCGAAGGAACAGGTGGACCCTGATGTTGAAATCGTAACAGTTCATGACGAACGGGTTGAATATAGAGAATTCATTTACCTAATGATGAATAAGCCTCCGGGCGTATTGTCGGCAACGGAAGACAAACACCAAGAGACGGTCATCGACATCCTTGAGCCGGAGGACGCGGTCTTTGAACCATTCCCGGTCGGCAGATTGGATAAAGATACAGAGGGGCTATTGTTGATCACGAATGACGGCAAGCTTGCACACCAGCTGCTATCCCCGAAGAAACATGTGCCGAAAACATATTTTGCGGTCATTGATGGTGAAGTCACGGAACGGGATATTGAAGCATTCCGTAACGGTGTCACCCTGGACGATGGGTATGAAACGAAACCAGGCGAATTGAACATTTTAAAATCGGGCCTGACTTCTGATATCGAGTTGACGATAATGGAAGGGAAGTTCCATCAAGTGAAGCGGATGTTTGAATCTGTCGGAAAGAAAGTCGTATATCTGAAGCGTCTTTCGATGGGAAGCCTGCAACTAGACGAGGATCTTGAACTTGGGGAATACCGGGAGTTAACGGCAGAAGAACTTGAACAGCTGAAGGCAGGTCAGCCTGCTGAATAAATAACAAAAAATGAGGCGGACTAGTAGTCCGCCTCAAATTACTTTTTACATATCGATTTTGTTCGGGTGGTCATTCTTTTTTTAAGATGACATCTTCACTTTTTTGCTTGTTGTTGTCCAAACACCACGGCTTGGGCTTTGAACAAGGTCATTGTACTCTAGGACATTTAAATCGCGTTGCACTGTTCGAGGAGTGATGCCAAATTCTTCTACAAGCTCTTGAGTAGAAACCGTACCGTTGTTACTAATGAACATATAAACGGATTTAATACGGGTTAACATGCGATTTGTTGAAGGTTTCAAACAAAATCACTCCTATTCTTTTCATTGTTATTCTGAACAAATGAAAACAACCGATATGTCGGACAGCATTTCAGCTGCCACTATGTACGTACTATACCCACCCTTTAACTCCTCGGAAACATTAAGAAAAAACAAGATGCCATATGCTTTATTTTACCCCTATACATATCTAAATTCCATACCAAATTTTAGAATTAACTAAATATTACATCTATTATATAGTTTTTTTAACCAAAATATTCATTTAAATTCAAAAATAAATGAATTTCAGGGTAGAATGAAAGCATGCCTTTATTTTGTCAAAAATTCCAAGGAATATTCATGGGTAAGGGAAAAATTCACTCCACTTCTAAACGATCATGTCCTTTTGTGAAGATAACCTTTCATCGGCAACCAACATATACTATGATATTTACAGTACCATTATCATAGAGTATGAGATGAACTTGATGGTTTGTAAGGAAGTACACTTCAAGATGATTCTTTTAGAATTGAAATATAACCATATACGAGGTAGAGCATATGAACGAAAGATTAATGGAGTTTCTATTGCGGGACGAAGTGTCCAGACTTACGGGCATGAAGCGGCAAGTATATGAATTTATCGTGTATGAAGAAGATTACCTGGCTTCAAAAGCGGAAACGGTCGATCAATTTATGAGATTATTAGTAAAGCATTCTCCGCCGCGACTCGCGGCCCGACATTTTAACATGCCTTATGAAGAAATCATTCGGTTCATGTGTGAGATCGAAGAAGAGCTGAATGCCCGGTTAGAAGAAAGATGTAAAAAAGTGAAATGGATGGATTTTACGGAAAAGAGCCAGCGAACGCTTGATGATCATGATAAGAAGTTGTATCTATTTGTGAATTGAATAAGAAAAACGGTGCAACGCCTTAACGCTGCACCGTTTTTTGTATGGGGTTGAATGATCAATAAACTTTATCACCATTAAAAATTGAATTTTTCACGATGACATAATCTACAGTTCGAATCGCTTCTAATTTCGTTCCACCAGCATAAGAAATGGAGGATTGAAGATCTTGTTCCATTTCTTTTAATGTGTCTTTTAACGCACCTTTGTGCTCGACAAACATTTTCTTGCCTTCTACATTCTTCTTTTCACCTTTTTGAAACTCTGAAGCTGAACCAAAGTACTCTTTATAGATCTTTCCATCTTTCTCAACTATTTCGCCTGGAGATTCATCATGGCCAGCGAATAATGAACCAATCATCACCATAGTGGCACCAAATCTAATAGATTTCGCTATATCCCCATGTGTACGAATGCCACCGTCCGCAATAATCGGTTTACTTGCGGCCTTTGCACATAGACGCACGGCTGCTAACTGCCAGCCACCCGTACCAAATCCTGTCTTGATCTTCGTGATGCAAACCTTACCTGGTCCAATTCCAACTTTTGTTGCATCCGCCCCGGCATGTTCCAATTCTCTTACGGCTTCTGGAGTACCGACGTTACCTGCAATTACGAAACTATCAGGTAAGTGATGTTTGATATGTTGGATCATATTGATTACAGCATTGGAATGGCCATGCGCGATATCTATCGTAATGTAGTCCGGTACAATACGCTCTTCAGCCAATTCTTGTATGAACCCATATTCTTCTTCTTTGACTCCGACACTGATGGAAGCGATACACTCACACGCATGCATATCTTGAATAAAAGCTTTGCGCTTTTCTGGTTCAAAACGATGCATGATATAGAAGTACCCATTCTTAGCCAAGGATGTAGCGACTTTCTCATCTATAATGGTCTGCATATTCGCAGGTACCACAGGTAACTTGAAGGTATGTTTGCCTAACTTTACAGTAGTATCACATTCTGAACGACTATTAACTATACATTTAGCGGGAATTAATTGAATATCTTCGTAATCAAACACATTTTCCATTGTTTACACCTCTATATACGAATGTTGTAATATTTTTTTATGAAATTGTTCGCCCATTGGTAATTTACATCATTTTCATCATTAAGTCAAAGCTTTTATTTTTAAATAAATCAAAAAATTATAAAAAGAAGCGGTTCTGCATCCTATGAATCTCCTTATCACGTACAATCTGAGCCAAAGTGCAACAGGTGTAAGCGGCGACCCAAGTAAAAAAGAGAAAAGAACTTTAGTAGAAAAATTTGTAAAAAAGAAGAAAAGAGTGTACATTTAATTTATGAGAATGAGAATCAATTACAATTGGTTTCCGAGGAGTGGTCATGAGTGAAACAGTACGATGTCTATGATGTAACCGTAATTGGGGGAGGGCCTGCTGGCCTTTATTCCGCTTTTTATAGTGGGTTAAGAGAAATGAAGACAAAGATCATTGAATATCAGCCACAATTAGGTGGGAAGATCCATGTATATCCTGAGAAGATGATTTGGGATGTTGGGGGACAGACACCTATTACGGGAGCTAAGTTAATTGATCAACTTGTGGAACAGGGATTAACCTTTAATCCAACGGTAGTATTGAATGAAAAGGTGGAGTCGATCAAGCGGGATGAAGAGGGGATGTTTGTCTTGCTTACGTCTTCCGGCGGCCTGCACTATTCGAAAACGATCATCGTGGCCGTCGGTGGCGGGATATTGAATCCACAAAAGCTGGAAATCGATGGGGCAGAGCGTTATGAAGTGTCCAATCTGAATTACACGGTAAAGTCCTTAGAACGATTCAAGGATAAAACGGTAATCATTTCAGGTGGTGGAAATTCTGCTATCGATTGGGCGAATGAATTGGAGCCTATCGCCAAAAAGGTCTATGTGGCCTATAGAAAAAGTTCGTTGGTGGGTCATGAATCACAGATAAGCCAATTGATGAAAAGTTCTGCAGAATGCCTGTTCAATACGTCCATTACAAAACTGGTCGCTTGTACCAATCATGAAGTCATTGAACGTGTAGAACTAACGAGTCATGAAACAGGGGAGGTTTCCCATTTATCAATCGATGAAGTGATCATCAACCATGGGTATGAGCGTGATGCCTCGCTCCTGGAAAACAGTGAAGTGAAGGTGGATATGGCCGATCATTATTATATTGCAGGCAATGCAACCAGTGAATCCTCAGTAGAAGGGATGTATGCCGCAGGGGATATTCTTCAGTATGATGGGAAAGTGAACTTAATAGCGGGTACCTTCCAGGATGCCGCAAATGCAGTCAATCAAGCGAAACAGTTCATCCAGCCTGATGCGCACAAGGTGGGAATGGTTTCTTCACATAATGAAATATTCAAAAGACGTAATAGGGAAATCGTTCAACAGATGATGACGCGATAATACATGCAGAAAGCTCCAGTCCCCTTATGGGCTGGAGCTTTTTGCGTGTATTTAAAGGGATTCCTTAATCACCTTTTTGTAATGGAAAACGGAAAGGATACCGAAGATCGAGTACAGTATCGTATAGAGGACCATGACAATGATCATGGGTGTCCAGACTTCCGTACCAAAGAAGAACCAGCCGGATTTAACGGCAAAATAGCTATGGAATAACCCAACGACTAGAGGAATCCCAAAGTTGAAGACCTGTTTGGCCTGAATCCCTTTTAACAAATCACCTTGTGTGAACCCAAGTTTTCGTAAAATGGTATAGTTCGCTTTTTCATTTTCGCTCTCATCCATCTGTTTGAAATAAAGGATGCACCCTGATGTGATCAAGAACGTTAATCCTAAAAAGCCGACGATGAACATCGTAAGACCCATGTTTATTTTTATACTTTGCAGTTCTTGGTATTGTGAACCACTATATTCTTTATCCTGGAAGGAAATCGTATCGAAAATCTCATTCGCCTTTTCGATATCACCCTTATTCTTTAAGTCAATCCCATAATAAACGGGAGAATCCAGTTGGAGTTCAGGGTCCAAATCCTTTTTCAGACGGTCAAAAACTGCTTGATCCACAATGGCTACTGGCATTCCGCCATTCGTTAAATAATAGGGAAGGATGGAGTCATCTTCTGGCCCTAAATAGTTTTGGGGAATGCTCATGTTTTTTCCCTTCAATTCGATTTTCCCGGAATCTTTAAGAGATGTTAAACTCTGTAGCGTTGGACTATACCCGCTGAAGATGGTCTCTTTCGGTGTGACATCGATCCTCTTCACCGACCGATCACTGACAATGGCAAGATTCATGATATTCGGGTCAAAGCCCGCTTCTTCTATGGTGCTATCCAGTATATCTTTTATATTGACCTTTGCCCGAATGACCTCTATCTTATTTTCGTTATATCCGATTGATTTTGCTGCCAATGCCTCTTTTAACTTGTTTGAATCCTCGCCATTGGACAGGGAAAAGTCATTAGGTACATAGGCTGTGGCCATTTTCTCCGATGAGTAATAGGAGATATAGGTCAAGGATAATAATCCGATTGCAAGAGCGGAAACGGTCGTGATGATGGTCAGTAAAACGGAATTGGATTTCATCCGGAACATGATGGATGAAAGCGACAGCACTTCATTGATATTCAGGTATCCATTCTTCCTCTTGCGGACAATATTAAAGAGGAAAGACACCGATCCCTTATAAAATAGGTAGGTTCCGATGATGACGGACCCCAGAATGAATAGCATGGCTATTAAAAGGGAATTCGCCTGAGAGAAAGAACCATCAAATAACTTCGTTGAAACATAATAGCCAGCAATGATAAGAATGATTCCAGCTATCCCAAGGATCATTTCAAAAATCGAAACCCTCTTCACTTTTCCTTCCGTGTTCGAAGTCACCCTAAAAAGTGATAAGATGGTCTGTCTTTTGATGAAACCAAAGTTCATCAACATGATGAATAGATAGATGATACTGAATACGATAAGTGTCTGAATGAATGGTTGCATGGTAAAGTGAAGGGCGGCGATCGCCTGGACTCCCGTAAGCTTGAATAATATCATGATGATCAATTTTGAAGCCGCAAACCCTACGAATATCCCCAGGAATACGGAACAGAAATACAGGATTAAATTTTCGACGCTCAGGATGCGGAAAATCCTGTTTTTGGTCATGCCTATTAATTGAAATAAGCCAATTTCCTTGCTGCGACGTTTAATGAAAATGCTATTGGCATATAAAAGAAAGATGGAAACGATGGCAATCAACAGGACGGAGGCTGCTTGAATGGCAGCTCCCCCTTTAATCCCCCCGCTTACTTGATCCATTGACGGATCGTATTGCAAGGTAACAAAAGCATAATAAAGGGAGGCGCTGAAGACCAAAGCGAAAACGTATAGATAATAATTCTTCAGGTTCTTTTTCAGACTGCGAAAGATGAGTTGATTAATGCTCATTATGCACCCCTCCTAGTACACCTTGTGTTTTCATGATATCTCTGAAGAAGGATTGTCTCGTTTCTTCCCCTTTATTCAATTGAGAATAGATCTGTCCATCTTTGATGAAGATGACGCGGCTACAGTAACTGGCTGCCACTGAGTCATGCGTAACCATGATGATGGTGGCATTACGCTTTTTGTTCAATTCGCTCATCTTGTTCAATAAATCGGAAGCGGCTTTTGAATCAAGGGCGCCTGTCGGCTCATCGGCAAAAATGATGCTTGGTTCATGGATGAAGGCCCGTGCCGCAGAGGTACGCTGTTTTTGGCCGCCGGAAATTTCATTCGGATATTTGTCCTTGATTTCATATATGCCAAGTTCATTTGCGAGTGTTTCGAACTTTTGCTCGGCTTCTTTTTTCGGCGTTTTGGTGATCGATAATGGTAATAGAATATTTTCCTTGACCGTCAGAGTGTCCAATAAGTTATAATCCTGGAAGATGAATCCTAGGTGATTCTTACGAAATTCAGCCAGCTTCTTTTCTTTCATGCCGGAAATTTCTTTTCCTTCGATGATGATGGTTCCATTACTGATCTTATCAATCGAGGAAAGGACATTCAGAAGCGTGGTTTTTCCTGAACCGGACGCTCCCATGATACTGACGAATTCCCCTTCGTGTATGTTGATATCCAAGCCTTTCAAGACTTCTTGTTTATTGAATTTATTGCCGTAGCTTTTATGGATCTTTTTCGCTTCTAGTATATTCATTCCAATACACTCCCTTTATTTCGATATCTTCATTATAAAAGCCTTTCCCTTTCTTTTCCTTCGATTGGCCGAACAAAGAACAAAAGCATGTGACATCTTTGTCACATGCTAAGGAATTTAACGAATTGATTTTTTTGCGGGAAAGTCAGGATGAAAGTGGTCCCAATTCCGGGAGTGGACCGGACGGTTATATCGATGAATAAGGAATCCGCCACTTTCTTGGTTAAGTATAACCCCATTCCCGTCGCCCCGTGGTCTTGATGATTGGTCGTTGATGTGAATCCTTTATCAAAAATGCGGGGAAGGTCCCTTGGGTCGATGCCGCGGCCAGCATCCTTCACTTCAAGGATCGTTTGTCCATTGGATTCGTGGCTCTGTATCAAAATATCGGATCCTTCACTATATTTGATGCTATTGTTCAATAGTTGCCGAATAATGAATGCGACCCATTTACTATCGCTTAAGCACTCGGCTTTTTCCAATTGGATATCGAATCCAATCCCTTTTTGCATGCACCAAGATTGTAACGTCTTAATCTCGTCGAAAATAATCCCTTCCAAATCGGTGTTACCGATATATAGATCATTTTCCATGAAGGGTAGCCTCCGTTGATGCAACTGTTGATCAAGCAAAAGGTGGATGCGGAGCCATTCATACGTCATATGGGATTTGAGTTCTTCATCTTGTATGCGATCAATCATTAAACGTAGGGCCGTCAAAGGCGTCTTCACTTCATGAATCCAAGATAATAGTTCGTCCTTTTCCTGCTCCAATGTCCTTTGTCCGTATGAAGCCGTCCGTTTCAGGTATTCGATTTGATTGCTGATGCTACGTTCGATGATCTCTTCAAAAGGGCTTCCCGGTTCCGCTAATTGGCTTACATCCAAATTATCTTCCCGTTCCACTAAACTTCGATAGAATTTCGTTTCCTTGTGGTAGCGGACCACCAAAAAGATGATGAACATGATGAATGATAAAAAGACCATGTAGAGAATGGGGGATAAAGGAATGGCCGAATCAAGATAGGCGACGAATATGATGAATAAGTGAAAGAGGATGTAGAAAGTAATCCAGCTAAACCTTTCCCATATGAATTTCTTAATCATACATGATCCTCTTCGACCGCGATGTAACCTTGTCCCACTTTTGTTTCGATATACTGTCCCAACCCCACCTCATCGAGCCTTTTCCTCAATCGATTTACATTGACCGTCAAGGTATTATCGCTGATAAAGCGCTTATCATTCCATAAACTATTGATTAAATCATCGCGGCTCACTATTTTATTCTTCTGCTCAATCAGCCTTTTTAGGATGAACACTTCATTCTTTGTCAGCTCGATTGTTCCTGTCTCGGTTACAACTGTATTCTTCTCATAATCCAAGGTGGCGCCGCACCAGGTTTTTAGTTCGATCTTTTCTGTATTGTAATTATAGACACGACGAAGCGTCGCTTGTATCTTGGCAATCAGTACATCAAAATGAAAGGGTTTCTGGATGAAATCATCTGCCCCAAACTGCATGGACATCACGATGTCGGTCGGGTGATCGCGTGAAGATAAAAAGAGAATGGGTACGTTCGAGTGGGTGCGAATCATCCTGCACCAATGGAACCCGTCGAATTTTGGCAATTGGATATCGATGAGGACCAAGTCGGGTTTAATGGCAGTGAATTCCTGCATCACCTTACTGAAATCGTTGATTCCATATACATCATAGGACCATTGTGCCAATCTATCTTTAATCTCATTGAATAATGTTGTATCATCTTCAATTAACAATAGTTTAAACAAGTAAGGGTCACCACGCTTTTCATCAATTTAATGAAAGTATATAGTAAATTCATTTAAGGTTCTAGAGGAGAAAGAGATTTAGGGTGGGATCTAGTTACAAAAGGTGACATCCATTTCCTGAAAAAAACACCCATGTTTGAATTTCATCTGAGTCTCTGTATGTAGTCCTTTTTGGTTTGTAAAGGAATCGCATAGAAAATTAGTATTGACTTACCGTCTCTTTTTTGGAATAATGTTAATAATCAAATATTGGTATCTTTAATTCAGTCCCGTGAGGCTGACAAGGACAACGGATTTTTATGATGTGGGAGGCGTCCATGCATTTTTTGCCTGGCTACTACTACTCGTCATAATGCAGAAGAGGTTTATTGTCGGTTGATGACAATAGACCTCTTTTTTCTTTGTGGGTATCAGTTTAAAAATGGAGGAAACGTTATGGGAAAAGTAGATGCAGAGTTTTCATGGCAAGCTGTACCGCAAGGAAATCGTAATAACTTTTGGAAGATTCTATCCATTATGCTGGGGTTCACTTTCTTCTCGGCAAGCATGTGGTCGGGGGGGGAATTGGGAACGGGATTAACATTGGTTCAATTCCTTCTCATCGTATTGGCGGGCAATTGTGTACTGGGCTTGTATACGGGGGCGTTGGCCCATATTGCCGCGAAGACCGGCCTTTCTACACATCTGCTTGCAAAGTATGCCTTTGGTGATAAAGGCTCTTATGTGCCCTCCTTATTGCTGGGGTTAACGCAAGTAGGTTGGTTTGGAGTGGGGGTAGCGATGTTCGCGGTTCCGGTTGAAAAGGCAACAGGGATTAATATCTATCTATTGATTATAAGTTTTGGAGTGATGATGACGATATCTGCCATCTATGGTATTAAGGCACTCGTGCTGTTAGGGTTCGTTGCTGTGCCGGCCATTGCCATTCTGGGTAGCTACTCGGTATTTGAGGCAACCGAAACAATCGGTGGGTTTCAGGGGTTATTAGATTATCAGCCTACTGAAATGATGGGAGTGGGCGCTGCCTTAACCATCTGCATTGGTTCATTCATCAGCGGGGGTACCTTGACGCCAGACTTTGCCCGCTTTGCCAAGACGACCCGGTCAGCCGTTGTCGCAACGGTGATTGCCTTTTTTCTAGGCAATTCACTTATGTTCATATTCGGGGCGATTGGGGCAATGACGTACGGTGTTTCGGATATTTCTGAAGTCATGTTCTTGCAAGAGCTGATTTTGCCGGCAATCATTGTATTGGGACTGAATATTTGGACAACGAATGATAATGCGCTATACGCTTCGGGATTGGGATTTGCCAATGTTACGAAAATTTCCAAGAAGAAACTTGTCGTGGTTAATGGAATCATCGGCACATTGCTAGCAATGTGGCTGTATACTAATTTCGTCGGTTTTTTGAATGTACTAGGAGCAGCAGTCCCGTCCATTGGGGCCATCATTTTAGCAGACTACTTTATCGTGAAACGTAGAAAATATGGAAAATTCGAAGAGTTGTCTTTCAAAAAGGTCAATTGGTTATCCATGATTGCTTGGGCAGGAGGCGTCGCTTTGGCCCAGTTCGCACCTGGCATCGTGCCAATTAATGCTCTAATCGGGACCATCATCCTGTATGTTGCCTTGATGAAATATGTACCTATCAACAAAATACTAAGAAGAGGTGTACAGTCAGATGCTTATTAAACATGCTAAATTAAGAGGAAAAGAAGGTCTTTGGAATATTGTCGTCAGAGAAGGAATGATAGAATCGGTTACGCAGAGCCTTAATGAGAACGTTGAGAATGAGTTGAATCAGCCGATTTATGATGTGGAGGGGTCACTTGTTCTCCCTCCCTTTATTGAACCGCATATCCACCTTGACACGACGTTGACGGCAGGAGAGCCAGAGTGGAACCAAAGTGGGACGTTATTTGAAGGAATCCAGCGGTGGTCCCAACGAAAAGAGTCTTTGACGAATGAAGATGTGAAAACCAGGGCGAAAACGGCTTTAAAATGGCAAATCGCTCAAGGAATCCAGCATGTCCGTACACATATCGATGTGACCGATCCGGAACTTACGGCACTAAAAGCCATGCTCGAAGTAAAAGAAGAAATGTCGGATTTCGTTGATTTGCAGTTAGTGGCTTTTCCACAGGAAGGAATTCTCTCTTATCCGAATGGAACGGGATTACTGGAAGAAGCGCTAAAAATGGGGGCCGATGTTGTAGGGGGCATCCCCCACTTTGAGTTCACTCGCGAATATGGCGTGGAATCGATGAAGATTGCGTTTGATTTAGCGGAAAAATACGATCGCCTCGTGGATATACATTGTGATGAAATCGATGACGAGCAATCACGTTTTGTCGAAGTCGTCGCTAAAGAAGCTTACGAGAGGGGACTAGGTACACGAACGACAGCCAGCCATACGACGGCAATGGGTTCGTATAATGATGCCTATACCTATAAGTTGTTTCGCTTATTGAAGCTTTCGTCCATTAACTTCGTATCCAATCCATTGGTGAATATTCATCTTCAAGGAAGATTCGATACATATCCGAAACGAAGAGGCTTAACACGTGTCAAAGAATTACAGGAGGCAGGACTAAACGTATGCTTTGGTCACGATGACATATTCGACCCATGGTATCCACTAGGAACGGGAAACATGCTGCAAGTGCTGCATATGGGCATTCATGCTTCTCAACTAATGGGTTACGAGCAAATCGTCAATTCCATCGATTTAATTACCGCCAATAGTGCAAAAACCTTGCAAATCGAGGACCACTATGGAATCGAGGCGGGAAAACCTGCCAACTTCATTGTTTTAGCGGCAGAAAATGAATACGAAGCAGTCCGTAAACAGGCCATGGTACGCTATTCCTTCAGAAACGGGAACGTGATAGCCGAAACAAAGCCAAGGGAAACGACCATTAATCTGGGACAAGGTACAGAGAACATTACTTTCAATAAATGATGGAAAAGCTAGGCACACAGGGTGTCTAGTTTTTTTGCGCTTGTAGGCGCTATTCGTAAATTGGTAGAAATTCCATCAATTGCCGTGTGCGAAAGTGCGTAGTTGATTGGTCATGTATGATTCCAAAAATAAATGGCTGCTGCAGATGTGAACGTCCACACTGCAACAGCCATATTTGTTATTTGTTCAAAATACTGTGCTTTTTACCGTAAGTAAAGTAAATGATTATACCGATGATCATCCAAATAAGGCACGCAATCCAGGTGTGTGCGGATAGTTGGGTCATCAGGAATATGCATAAAATAAATGAAATGACTGGAATGGCTGGGAAGAAAGGTACCTTAAATCCATCATTCGGAATGTCTTTGTTTTTGCGTAAGTAAATGACGCCGATTGATACAACAGTGAAGGCTAAAAGAGTTCCCATGTTTACAAGCTCTGTTAACTTATCCAATGGGACGAAGCCTGCACATAAGGCAATGAGAGTCGCAAAAATCCATGTGTTTTTTACTGGTGTTTTACGTTTCGGATGAACTTCGCATAATAATTTTGGTAGTAAGCCGTCACGACCGAATGCGAATACTAGGCGAGTACCACCGTAAAGCATAACAAGGATTACGGTCATCATCCCAACGACGGCACCTATGGAGATAATACCGGCCACCCAATCTTGGTTAACCACTTTCATGGCAAAGCTTACAGGGTCACTTACATTTAACTGTGTGTAAGAAACCATACCCGTCAATACAAGGGATACAGCAACATACAATAAGGTACAGATAAAGAGCGAACCAATAATACCGATTGGCATGTTACGCTGTGGATTTTTAACTTCTTCGGCTGCAGATGATACTGCATCGAAGCCAAGATAGGCGAAAAATACTAAGGCCGCGGCACTTAGAACCCCGCTTGTACCAAATGGGGTGAATGGCTTCCAGTTTGTCGGTTCAACGTAGAATGCGCCGACTATAATAAATAGTAAAATAACGGCCACTTTCACACATACCATAATCGTATTGAATTTTGTCGATTCTTTAATGCCTAATGTCAACAAGGCGGCAATAAGGAAAATGATCAATATAGCTGGCAGGTTAATGTATGTGCCGTTGGCCGGATCAAATGAACCGGATATTTCGTGAGGAAGCAAAATATTAAACCCGGCAAGTAGCGAGCTAAAATAGGATGACCAGCCTGTAGCAACGGCAGCAACAGCTAAGCCGTATTCAAGTAATAGGGACCAGCCGACTAGCCAAGCAATGATCTCCCCAAAGACAATGTAGGAGTATGTGTATGCACTCCCTGTAACTGGAACGGATGAAGAAAATTCAGAGTAGCACATTGCGGCAAATGCACAAACAAAGGCGGCAATGATAAAAGAGAACACAATCCCAGGTCCTGCATGCTGGGCTGCAACGGTACCTGGAAGGATGAAAATTCCTGTACCCACAATGGCACCGACACCGAGTAGGATTAAATCAAACGCTCCTAGTGTCTTTTGTAATTGTACTTTTCCATGATTTTGTAAAAGTTGATTCACGGATTTTTTTCGAAATAAGTTCGTTTTCATTTTAAACACTCAATTCTTTTTTTGAATATCATAAAGATTCTAAACATTAACGGATTAAATGTCAAATAGATTTGTCGATATAGTGCATTTTTTGTCGAATTATGTGTACGTTTTATAAATCTTCAAAGCCTCACATGGATAGTATTCCATATTTCGGATCAATTAAGCGAGCCATATGAAATGAGCTTTATTTCTTAAATAAACTCTTAAACCGTATAAAAAAGGATTAGAAGGGTGAGTTCTAATCCTTTTTATATTTCATTGCACGTTATTTCATTTGATCTAATATTTGATGGTAAGCAAAGGCCTCTTTAACCATCCCTTTGTTTTGATACATTTTGGACAGCTGCGATACGGGAGCGGGGTCATCCGGGTACAATTCCATCTCCCATGAGAAACATTCGATGGCTTCATCGTATTGCTTAAACTCTGCATAATATTGTCCGAGTTCCATCATTTGATCGGGATCATCCAGCAAGGTCATCATCTTGTTTATTTTCCGGAACACCGGAGAATGGGGAGCTGATTTTTGGATGGGCAGCAGCTTTTCATGTACCTCTTTAAGATCATAGGTCTCAAGCAATTTACCAATAAGTTGTAGTAACCTTTGTTCGGATTGCTTCTCGCCATCTTCTAGGACGAGCTGTTGAATCATAACCATGAAGGTATCTATATGGGTGGCAATAAACGTCGGATCTAAATGTTCCCATAATGTATGCAAGATCTCCTCATAGGTATCCGGTAGGGCATTAAGGAAATTCATTAAATAGAGAGCGGCTGTTTCATAGTGTTCCTCCTGAAGCATCTCTTCAATCATGGATTTGGTTTGTGGTAGCACCTGAAATGGGTTGATGTGTAAATAGTCTAAGGTTACGATCCACTTTTCCATGGATACGAATTGCAAGGCCATCGTGGTATATGCTTCAATGGAAGTCACCTTCGAATACTTTTCGACTTTCTCCATCCAGAATAAGAGAAGGGTCAAGAAAGAGTCCTGTTTCCTCAATAAACCTTCTAACATTTTTCCTTCATCAGGTTGTAAGCGATATTTGAAGCAATGCCATTCAACAAAAAGCGAATCTTTCTCCTGGATGGTAGATAGTGACGAGGATGTGTAAAATTCCATATAGGAATGAAACTCCAATGAGTTTTTAATCTCTCTCGCAGAATTCAGGTCGGGAGCGAAGTTTGCCAAGATCTTAATGATTTGAAAGGCCTGCATGAAGTTGCCGTTTCTTCTATAGTGGTAAAAGATTTTGTATATGACATTGCTCAGTTGTTTCTTTGTGAAAAATGAGTCGAGCGTCGTAGCGATGTAGGCTACTTCCTGGAGGGAATATTGATTTTGAAGTTGGGAGAAAAGCTTATTCTTATTTGGAATAGTGGCGGTTTGGCTGGGGATTATTGCGGAGAGGAACGGATGGTCTGAGTGTAAGACGATACCCATTTTCCGTATGTTATCGATAAATGAATGTTTCTCTATCTTTTCTACCTTTTCACCATATACAAGATTATTCTTATAGTAAATGAGATAATAATTTTCATTTAATGATGATTCTACTTCAATCATCGTACATCGTGAGAATACGACGACTTGCATCACTTTCCCTTGTGAGAGTTTCTTTTTTTCTTTGATGGAAATTTCAACTGGCATAATAAGTTCATTATTCATATGTAACACAGCCCCTTTTGATCGTATGCGAATTCATGTGATTTTTATTATCCATTATAACATAGCATTTACTGGATTTTCTTTTAGAAAAGCCACTACGATTGAACTTTGTGATGTTATCAATAGTATGAAACTACTTTTCCCTTTTGAGAAAACTTTAGTGTTGCTGGTGAAAAAATGCGTAAATGGTATACTTGATGGGTGAGTTTTTAGCACCTGAAAGGAAGTAACGATAATAATGAAGTACTTCAAGACGCAAATGAAACAGCTAATGAAAGAACACTCGGAACTACAAACGCAACTGAAAGTGTTGATGAAAGAACACAATTTAGAGAAGAATTTTGCCCTTAAGGCTTTATATCATGCAGAGGTTGCTGATGGCGGAAAGTACCAGAAGGCCTATCAAGCCCTTGATTCTCCTAGGGACTGATATTCAATGAAATTGAGAAAAATGTGAGATTTAGCATAGTTATAGAATATCTCCCGTACTAATAAACGACTTATGTATCGTTTGTTTTCTTATAGGGAGTTTTTTTATGCCCATAAAGCGGGGACATATTTGTTCTGCTGGGGAACTCCTATCTAAGATAAAGGGTTAAACCCATCCATAAATTGATTAGGAGGTGAATATAATAAACGACTCGGAGGTGAAAGGGAGGCTCAGGCATGATTATATGGAGAGGACTAGGTTTTTTAGTTTTTGTCATTATGGTGCCATTGGTGTTCTTATTCGGTTGGATCTTGGAGATGACGGTTGACCGGTCGCTGCCCGAAGATACTTCATTAATCATCGGTTTATTCGTGGCCGGGATCATCGTCTGGTTTTTGGGTAGAAAACTAAATGGTGGTTCTGAAAAGGTTCTTGTCGATCAAGAAACAGGAACGGCCTATAAAATGGGAACCCGACATAGTCTATTCTTCATTCCGATGCAATTTTGGGGACCGATCTTTATAACGATCGGAGTGATTCTTACCATTAAACTATTCATCTGATCAATCATCATCGAGCCTATGGTATAAAGCAGTACAGTTGACACTGTGCTGCTTTTTTTTACGGAAGGGATGACGAACCAGCTCCCTGTTCCATATGGAAAAGTACCTATTCTGAAAGATAATGCATAATTATTCAGTCAATGATATAATGTGTAAGATTTTGTGAATTTTAGTTGATAAAGGAGTAGGGAAACGCATGAAGAAGATTTTATACACGGCACTATTGACCATGCTGGCCATCGTTTTGGGGGCATGTACCGGTAATCAAACAAATACCATCTCGGTGGCGGATTTGACGGATAGGGAAGAGGATATTCTTTCCCTGACCACGAGTGACGCATTCTTATTCGATTTCAATATCGATGATACATATCAAGAAGTTTCTTTTTGGATTGAAAAATATGAATCTGGTAAATTGGTTGGTAAAAAGATCAATGATGCTACTGCTCCGGTTTACGGAAATGGTTCATTGATGTTCGCCAGAACCCAAAATCCGGACAATGAGAACCAGTTTACCTTCATGACTGGAATAAAAACGGAGGGTGATGATGAAAGTGATCATTCGAGTTTTAGCAGTTTAGTGACAGAGCAGAGGGATCTTGAAAAGGCTTCGATTACAACGGGAAAAATATCAGAAACCCTTCCCATAAAGGATGAAATGGTGCTAGCGAGTATTTGTTATACACTTGATGAGGAAGGTGCAACTTCCCTATCCAGTGATTTTTATGAAGATCCAAAAAGCAATATGGATGAGTTAAAGGATTTCGATGTGGTGTATTTACTTAAAGGTGAATTTAAATAAGGCCAAAATGCCAAAGAAGGGAACCATATGTGCATGGTTCCCTTCTCCAATGCCTATTGCCTGGAAGATGCTGTTATATTAGAATGAGCAATGTTGAATGGAGGAATGAAAATAATGTCCGATTTACCTAATTGTCCAACCTGTCATTCAGAATATACATACGAAGATGGAAGCCTCTATGTTTGCCCGGTGTGTGCACATGAGTGGTGCATAGAATCAGAAACGGAAGAGACCAAGACCATTAAAGATGCCAACGGCAATGTCTTGAACGATGGTGACTCCGTAACGGTCATCAAGGACCTTAAAGTCAAGGGAAGTTCATCCGTCTTGAAAATGGGGACAAAAGTGAAAAGTATCCGATTGGTGGAAGGCGATCATGACATCGATTGCAAAATAGATGGTTTTGGTGCGATGAAGTTAAAATCCCAATTTGTAAAAAAGGTATAAAGCAGGTTCACATACGTCTTTTTTCTAAGGTTGCCCAAAAGATAAAGCAGCATCACAAAGGTGATGAGCCCCTTGATGGGAGAAGTATGTGAACTATTAAAAAGGTGGTTTCTTATATGAGTAAAATGCCCGTCATCATCGATACAGATCCTGGAATTGATGATGCCATGATGCTGACACTTGCCTTTGCAAGTGAGGCGATAGACGTGCGTTTAGTCACAACTTGTTCAGGGAATATTTCTCAGGATAAAACGAATTACAATGCACGGACCTTCCTCAGCTACATTGGTGCGGACGTGGAAATAGCCAGGGGACTGGAGCACCCGATATTCCGTGAGCTAGAAGTAGCTGAGGATGTTCATGGTGAAAGTGGTTTTGCGAATGTTGTGTTTCCGGAGCCGACATTGCCGGTCAGTGAGCGTCCAGCCATATTCGCGATGCTAGAGACCATTATGGCGAGTGAGGAAAAAGTGACAATCGTTGCTACAGGCCCGTTGACGAATGTGGCAGCTCTTTTGTTGGCACACCCTGAAGTAAAACCGAAAATCAAGTGTGTTTCCTGGATGGGAGGTGCGGCAGTCGGCGGCAATATGTCACCGACCGCTGAGTTTAATGCGTATGTCGACCCGCATGCAGCCGAAATCGTTCTCCGTTCAGGTGTTCCTATCGTAATGAGCGGATTGGATGTAACGCATAAAGCCTATGTAACGTTGGAAGAAGCCCATCTCATTTTGGATATGGGGACGGACTTTTCGGATAAAGTGTACCAAATGCTAACATTCTACCTGAATGTTGCGGAACAAACGCCATTTAACGAAGACCATTTTGCAGAAGTGTTACGTTTTCACGACCTTTGTGCCATGATGTATGTAATAAAGCCAGAGCTTTTCATGGGACAGGACTATTATGTGCAAGTTGAATTGGAAGGTCGTTTAACGGCAGGGACAACCGTCGTGGATTATGCAAGGCGCAGTGGCAAAACGCCAAATGTCCATGTGCTGCACGGTGTCGACCGGGAAGGTTTTGTCTCCGAATTCATGAATGCCATAGAGTTTGTTGGAGAAAGAATAAGAGTGAACTAATAAGGAAAACCGCACCGGATGATGAGGGGCGGTTTTTTTATTTGATGGCCTGGATGTTTTTAGGATACTATCGGGGTTACCCGAATTGGAGTTTCATGCTTTTTATTTGTTCAATATGCCGTTGCTCATGTAAGGATAATAATTTGATCCATTGATCTAAAGAAAGATGGCCGAATAGTGGATGCTTTGCTTTTTTTCTACGAAAAATGCTCCGATCTTCCTGTTCAAAAATTACATTCAATAAATGGTTCCTTGATTCAAACAGCCGATCCAGTAACTTTGGTAATTCCAAACGCTCTTGAGAAGGTACCACCATCTTAGGGGCTTTGAATTTTTTTGTCAGATCCGAAGTTAAGTAGATGTCTTTTTGGATGATCTGTTTATAGTCCCTGTCTTTTAAACCACGGACAATGGCCTGGGTAAAAACAGTTTCAGAAAGGAATAGATGATGACAAATTTGGGCGATACTCCAGCTTTCAGGTGAAGCCTTGTAATCCATCATGGGACTGTTCAATCCTGAAATTTCCTCGATTAATTGATTCCTTGTTTCAAATAATAGACTAATCTCTAGAAAACCCATGAGAACCTCCTGTGTTCAGATGATGTAAGGAAAGTAAATGGAATGTAAGCGTTACCTTCATTGTACAACAGGGTGGGAATCTAGTGTTGAAAGAAATGAATAATGGATGAAATGCCTTTGGCTTTTTCTCCAGGATGATAAAAGGCTTGCTGCCTTAGATGTGCCAGCAAGCCATTTATTTGAGAATATTAGGTGGGCTATCCAAATCGTCAACTGGGTATCGAGTGTATGAACGATTGGGGTGTGGAGTCCGTCCTTTGTTCTTTTCTTGGCCATTCTTCGGTGAATTCTACTTGGTCATAGTCAAAGAATGTTGTGAGGATGTCTGTTCGATTGTCGGTGAAGAGCTGTTCAGCTACCGCCGCTACGAGTTTTGGTATGCTGAACTTCAATCCCGAAAGTGCTGAAGCTGAAATGCCGCAACTGATCAAGGCGGAATAGTTAAAGGCGAAAATTCCGTGCAGTCGCCCTTTTCCTTTATCATCACGGCTTTGGAAAGCAAAGCCGGGGCTTAAGTAAGGATGTGCATCAATCGTAGGATTAGCCAGATTTTCCGGGGCGTGATAGCGGTCGCTCCAGCGGACAATGTGCTTTTCCACAAGCCGTAATTCAGGCCGTAAAGAAGGATCCGTGACAAGGCCGGTACTGATGATCAAGAAATCAAAAGTGAATGTTCCCTTAGGCGTTGTCACGACAGCTTGATCATTTACGTTCTTTACTTGAAGCCATGGGGAGCCCAGGTGCATGTCGAATCCGGGCCATGAGGAGGCACGTTGAAACATATCTGTGGTCGGTGGTTGATTATGCTTAAAGAAATGGCTCATCACGGCATACTTATCAGCATCCGGTAGGGTATGGAAACGCTCGATTATGCCGGAAGCCTCCATATGCCGGATCGGATTGATGCGGGGAATCTCTTTGCGCCTGATGAAGACATGGGCTTTTGCGACGCCTTCAGAGAGGGCGAAATGGGCATTATCAAAAGCAGAGGCTCCGCCGCCCAAAATAGCGACCCTTTTCCCTTTGAGGGTGGAAAAGTCAATCGGTTCCGAGGTATGTGCATAGAGGTGGCGAGGCAAGTTCTCTGTTATCATGGGTGGAATATGCCATTCGCCCCCACCTTGAATCCCGGTGGCTAAAATGACCTTGCGAGCAAGCAGTAGGGGCGTGTGGGCTCCTTGGCCTTCGATATGCAATTTATGGATTCCTTCTTCGGTAGGCTCGACCAGCTTTAATTTCACCTTATTGATGACAGGGAGGTTGAGGACTTCCCGATACCACTGAAGATAATTCATCCATTCCTGTCGGGGTATCTTATCCATCGCTTCCCAGCTTTCTTGACCGAATTGCGCTTCCCACCATGCGCGGAAAGTCAAGGAAGGGATGCCAAGATCGATGGTCGTCAAATGCTTGGGTGTCCGCAATGTCACCATGCGAGCATAGGTGCTCCAGGGCCCTTCCAACCCTTCGCCATTTTCATCGATGACAAGGATGTTGGATATTTTCTCACGGAAAAGTCCAAAAGCCGTACCTAACCCACTTTGTCCGCCCCCGACAATGATTGCATCATAGATATGTCCTGCCGGTTGCTTGGATGGATCCACCCGATCGTTGCTACCGATCGAAAGGTAGGACAAATCAGTTCTAACCTGTTTGGTTAATGTTTCTATGCTCATGATCAATTCATTCCTTTCATGGACGATTTTATCAATATATGTTTTGTTAAGTAACTTTTCATGT
The DNA here is from genome assembly GCF_044761985.1 of Peribacillus sp. NPDC097224. Lineage (NCBI taxonomy): Bacteria > Bacillati > Bacillota > Bacilli > Caryophanales > Bacillaceae > Peribacillus > Peribacillus sp. NPDC097224. Next base: position 39,158 of record NZ_JBIWDK010000010.1, read on the forward strand.
AAGTTTATATAACATACTATTAGATTATCATGGATTCACCGGAAATTCTTTAGATTAATTGTCTGAAATTTCTTTTTATTATTGGTCACAATCACTAATCGAATAAGTGGTTAGTGTAAAATGGGGTTTTTTTACATGTGTTTCATTAAAAAAGTCCATACTACTACATAGTCGGATGGCTGTTACGTTAGGAATGATAGTTTAATTTCGGGTAACGATAAAAAAGGAGAAGAGCTAATGGCTTTACTTGCTTTGCAAGAGATAGCGGTAGCATATAACAAACAAAGGGTTTTAAAAGATCTCACACTTGAAGTTGAAGAAGGACAGCTGGTTTCCCTACTGGGTCCAAGTGGATGTGGGAAGACAACGACATTGCGTTTAATTGCGGGGCTTGTACAAGCTAGTGAAGGGAAGATTCTATATAACGAGAAAGATTATACGAAAGTCCCTGTTACGAAGCGGAATGTTGGCTTTGTGTTTCAGAACTATGTCTTATTTCCGCATATGACGATCTTTCATAATATTGCATTCGGACTGAGGCTTAGGAAATGTTCCAAGATGGAGATAGAAAAACGTGTCATGGATGTGCTGGAAATCGTAAATATGTCAGGGTTTGAAATGAGGTATCCGCATGAGCTTTCCGGTGGACAAAAGCAACGCATTGCGATTGCAAGGGCCATCGTCATCGAACCGGATATCCTTTTATTTGACGAACCATTGAGTAACCTCGATGCAAACTTACGGGTGAACATGAGGACGGAAATACGGCGGATTCAACAAAAGTTAGGGATTACCACGGTGTACGTATCTCATGATCAGGAAGAATGTTTAGCGATATCCGATCAGGTGGCGATCATGAATCAAGGTGCCATCGAGCAGTTTAATAGTCCGGCGGCGATTTACAATTATCCTCGAACCAAATTTGTCGCAGACTTTATCGGGTATAAGAATTTCATTTCCTTCGATGAGCGGCATGATGACGGAGACCATATCGTACTGATTAAATCAGGGTACGTATTTGTTCTCCAAAAGGATGCGCATATGTCTAACTTGACTGGGAAAACAAGTACAATCAGGCCGGATGCTTTAATGATGCAAGCAAAAAGTCCTTCGGGAAATCTGCAACATAATTGTTTACCGGGAAGAATTAAGGTTCGTACATATCTAGGAAGAAGTTATCAATATAGTGTGGGGACACCATTCGGGGATTTTATCGTGAATGGGGAGATGACAGAACCATATCATGTAGGTCAAGAAATCGTTCTGGTCTTTCCGGAAAACCAGATGGTGCTGGTTGATTAGAGTGGGAGGGTGTCGTGAGGCAGAGACGTTGGTGAGTCAACGTTTCTGTCTTTTTCATTTTCATATATAAAAGCGTTTAACATTTGTACAGCTAATGATAGTCCGGGTATTCGATGGGAAAAGGGATGAAAAAGCTAATTTCATAGAAAAATAATCTTGAAAAGTGCCTTTATACCAGCATTCCGAAGCGTTTTTTATCCAGAGGACCTTCTCGGTTAAATAAAAATTGTAGTATTTGATATATAACCATTGTATAATGTTTGTATAATATTTGTGCAGAGTGGAGGTATCCGAATGAAAAAGCGTATGGCGATTGTGGGGGCAGGTCCAGGAGGGCTCGCTGCAGCCATGATTCTAGCAAGTAAAGGTTATCAGGTTAACGTATATGAAAAGCAATCCTATATCGGTGGTCGAAATGCCGAAGTGAGGTTGGGAGATTATAAGTTTGATATGGGACCGACATTTTTATCGATGGTTCATATCGTCGAAGAATTATTTACGGCCGCTGGGAGAAATTTGCATGCCTATTTGAACGCAGTGGAACTCAATCCAATGTATGAACTGATTTTTGAGAATCGGAAACTGCTCATGACCCGTGATACAGAGCAGATGAAACGGCAAATCGAGTCGGTGTATCCAGGCAATGGCGAGGGATATGAAAGGTTCTTGAAGGAAACGGCAAAGAAAATGGAGGCCCTCTCACCCATTTTGCAATCCAAGATGGATCGGTTCATGCACTATTTTCAGCCGAAAGTTCTTCGTGCGCTTCCTGAACTTGAATTGAATAAGACGTTATATGATGTCTTGTCCCGTTATTTTACCGTGGATGAATTGAAGCTCGCGTTCACGTTTCAGTCTAAATATTTAGGCATGTCACCGTGGGAATGTCCAGGTGCCTTTTCAATCCTTTCTTATATGGAACATGCTTATGGTGTCTTCCATCCGATTGGCGGCGTGAACGAGTTATCTAAATCGATGGCGAAGGTCGTTCGTGAGCATGGTGGGAAAATCCATACGAATAGCGGGGTGAAAAGCCTTTGGATTGAGGGGAAAACGGTGAAAGGCGTTGACCTTGAAAACGGAGAAAGGGTGGAGGCGGATGAAGTCATCATCAATGGTGATTTTGCCCACGTCATGACCCACTTGGTCAGTAAAGGCCAGTTAAAGAAATATACACCTGAAAAGTTGGCGAAGAAGAAATATTCTTGTTCCACATTCATGTTATATCTAGGGTTGAATAAGAAGTTCGACTTGCCGCATCATACCATTGTTTTCTCGAAAGATTATCAAAAGAATGTGGAGGAAATAACGAACTTGAAGATCCTTTCTGAAGATTCTTCGATCTATATTCAAAATGCGAGTGTCACCGATCCAACGTTAGCTCCCGAAGGAAAGTCCACCCTGTATATCTTGGCACCTGTGCCGAATAATTTTAGCGGGATTGACTGGGAAGAAGAGCAAGAAGCATTCCGGGCACTCATTTTAAAGACGGTCGAAGAGAAGACGGGATTCAAAAACCTGGAGCAGTATATTGAAGTTGAAAAAATGATCACGCCCCGTAATTGGGAAGAAGACAAATTGGTCTATAAAGGGGCGACCTTCAACCTTGGGCATCAGCTTTCACAAATGATGGTATTTAGACCGCATAACCAATTCGAAGAGCTCAAGCATTGCTGGCTCGTTGGTGGTGGAACGCATCCTGGAAGCGGGCTCCCGACCATCCTGGAATCTGCACGCATTACGGCGAATGGCATATTGGAACAGGATAAGCGGGACATCATTCCTGTATCACCGCTTCCCGTCGTGGAGGGATTTTGATGAAGACAGCGATTATTGGTGGCGGTGTCGGAGGGTTGATGGGTGCCTTGTTTTTATCGAAGCAGGGGATCGATGTAACGATTTATGAAAAAGAGGCGCAGCTTGGAGGGAGGCTGAATTTTGTCGAAAGAGATGGTTTTCGGATTGACCAAGGTCCGACCATCGTCCTGTTACCTGAGATGTTTCAACAACTTTTAGATGAAGCGGGCATCGACCGGAAAATCTATGAACTCCTCCTATGTGATCCCCTCTATTCAATCCAATTTCCCGATGGAGTGTCATTCACGAAATATCCGGACTTTGAGCGGCAAGTGGAGGAATTCAGAAGGGTCTTTCCTTCAGAAGTAGAGGGTTTCAAGCGTTTTATGAAAGAGGGAAGCTATCGACTTGAGTTGGGGGAAAAATCATTCTTGGAAGAATCCTTTGTGAATCCCAAAGATTTTTGGACACCAAGCAAGCTCAAAACATTGATGAAGCTAAAACCCTATCAATCGGTACAGAAATTGATGTCTCAATACTTTAAAGATGAAAGGCTACAATCGGTCTATGCACTTCAATCTTTATATGTTGGCGGTAATCCCTTTCAAGTTCCCGCGATGTACTCGTTAGTTTCATTCGCTGAGCATGAGCAGGGAGTCCACTATCTAAAAGGTGGGTACGCAAGCCTCATCCCCGTCCTTGAAAACGAACTGAAACGACGCAATGTGACAATACACCTGAATAGCAGGGTGGAGAATATCCCTACGGAACACCAGAAAGTAACCGGGGTTGAGACGAAGGGTGGATTCATCCCTTATGATTCTGTCGTGTTTAACGGGGATTTCCCAAATATCAAGCATGTATTGGGACGAAAAGAGAAAAGGACATTCACCCCATCTTCAGGCTGCCTTCTCCTGTATTTCGGTTTAAATCGCATATACAAAGAAGCGAATGTGCATCAGTATTTCATGGGGGATAATTTTTCTGAGCATATGAAAGATGTATTCTACAGGAAAAAGCTTCCGGTGAATCCTTCCATATATGCCTTTCATCCATCCATCATCGATGATAGCCTGGCCCCGGCCGGTAAAGGTGTGATGTACACGCTGGTTCCAGTACCGTCCGAGTCGGATATTGATTGGTCCAACGAAACGGAATGGATAAATGGAATAATCAACCGTATGGAGAAATCATCTTTCCCAGGATTGCGCGAAGCCATTGAATGGATGGAAATACGGACACCGACGGATGCCGAGAAATTTGGCTTGTATCGAGGCGGAAGCTTCGGTGTCGCACCAACCTTATTGCAATCTGGCGTCTTCCGGCCGCAGGTGAAACCGTATCCTATTGATAATCTGTACGCAGTGGGAGCATCGGTTCATCCAGGCGGCGGCATTCCGCTTGTTATGCAAGGAGCAAAATTACTTGCGGATCAAATCCAGCGTGATCAAGCCCTGAAAGGAGTGAGTGTCCATGTATGATGTGAAAGAGGCGTACCGGAATTGCGAAAAGGTGATTGCCCACCATTCCAAAACCTTTTATAAAGCCTTTTCCATTCTGCCGAGGGATGAGCGACAAGCGGTATACGCCGTTTATGCTTTCTGCCGGACGGTCGATGACATTGTCGATGAGGGGGAGAACCCTGCAACTGAACTTGCCGTTTTCACGAGTGAGTTCGAGCATTTCCTAAGTGGGGTATACGATGCATCCAACCCCATGTGGGTGGCTCTTCATGATGTGTTTCGACGCTATGAGATGGATGAACAGCATTTCCGTGAAATGATCAAAGGCCAGGAAATGGATATCACGATCAATCGCTATGAGACGGTGAATCAACTCTTGAACTATTGTTATCATGTAGCGAGTACAGTGGGTCTGATGCTCCTGCCGATCCTTGCACCGAAGAAAGTGGCTGCTTTAAAGGACGGCGCCATTGCATTGGGTTTGGCCATGCAGGTGACCAATATACTGCGTGACATAGGAGAGGATTTGGGTCGTGATCGAATTTATTTGCCTCATGATGTGATGAAGGCCCATGGTTTGACGGAAAAGTCGCTATGGTCTGGAAAGGTGGATGTCCCTTTTGTGGAAGTGTGGGAGCATCTAGCGAAAGAGGCTGAAGGGTTTTACCAAGAAGCTTTTCAAACCTTGAATGAATATCCAATCTATTCAAGGATACCAGTCAAAAGTGCCGCCTATTTATACCGTGAGATTTTAACGGCCGTCCGTTCGAAGAAGTATCATGTTTTTCATAAAAAGCATTTTGTGACCGATCAGATGAAGCAACGGATACTCGTCAATATGTAGAAAAACAGGTCACTTCCTGTGCGAAGTGACCTGTTTCAGTATGTAGACACACTCGGATAAAAATAGAGACTGTCTATATTATGGAGGGTGATTTTCACTCCAGGCACTCGCTTTCCGCGGGCGGTCCGTGAGCCTCCTCGGCTTACGCCTGTGGGGTCTCCCGAAGACACGCGTTTCCCGCAGGAGTCTCGCACCTTCCGTTTCAACTGATTTTGTTATATTGTTCCATTTTCATGGCTTGTACAATATGGAGGTTGATTTCCACTCCAGGCGCTCGCTTTCCTCGGGCGGTCCGTGAGCCTCCTCGGCCACGCCTGTGGGGTCTCCCGTAGACACGCTTTTCCCGCAGGAGTCTCGCACCTTCCGTTTCAATCGACTTTGTTTTATTGTCCCATTTTTATGATAGAGCGGGCTACATTTAGACCGCTAATCGTTACCATCGGTGAACCGCCGCCAGGGTGAGTGCTACCACCGACAAAGTACAGGTTTTTGATATCTTTACTGGTATTTTGTGGGCGCAGGAATGCGTCTTTTTTTCGGTTGGCAGAGACTCCGTATAAGGCCCCGCGATGGGCCCCGAATTGTGCGGCGATATCGGAAGGGGTTATGATTTTTTCTTCCACGATATGTTGAGTGAGATCGAGGCCATGGGAAGATAACGTTTCAAAGATCAATTTCTTATAGGCAACCGGTTCTATTTGCAATTTTCCATTCGGAGGCAGGGCGGGGGCATTAACCAGGATGAATAAGTTATCCCCTTTTGGCGAGCGGCCAGGATCCGTATGGGACGAATTGCAAATGTAGATGGTCGGCTTGGCACTGTATTTTTTGTTGACGAAGAGGTCATTGAACTCCTGTTGATAATCAGCGGAAAAATAAACGGTATGATGCTTCAATTGGGTAAAACGTTTGTTGATCCCGGCCAGTATAACGAATGCCGAAATGGAGGGGTCGATTTTATCCACCTTATCGTTTTTAAAAGAAGGACGGTCCTTTTCAGCAACTAGTTCAGGATAGGCTTTCAATAAATCGGCGTTCATGATCACATGGTCAGCCATCACCTTTTCCCCGTTTTGTAACTCGACTCCGGTTGCTTTATTGTCGGCCACGAGCATCTTCTTTACTTGCGATTCACTATGAAGGCTGACACCCATCTTCTTGGCAAGCGAAGCAAAGGCTTCCGCGATTTTCACATTGCCCCCTTTTACATAGTACACCCCTTCGACCATTTCCAAATAGGAAATCATCGCAAACGTGGCGGGTGCTTGGAATGGGGAAGAGCCGATGTATGTGGCATATCGATTATAGGCTTCGATGATGCGAGGATTGGAAAAGTAAGAACGGAAAAAGGAATCCAATGTTTGCAAGGGGCGTACGCGCATCATCGCCGCCCCCAATGAAGGCGAAGCATAATCACGCCATGAACGAAACGTTCTGGGGAGGAAATATCGTTCCGAGAGCTTGAATAACCTGGTGATTTCCTTAATGAAAGAATCGTAATGGCGAGCCCCGGCAGGATCAACTTTCTGAAGTTGAGAAAGGACGGTTTGCTGATTGCTGGAAAAGTCGAAATGGGTTCCATCCGGAAAGATGTTGCGTGTATGATTCTCCAGTTTGATCATCTCGAAATAATCATCGGCCCGTTCTCCTGTTTGTTCGATCACCTGTTTAAACACCGAAGGCATCGTGATGGTATTGGGACCGAAATCAAACGAGTAATCACCAAGTTGAATTGGCATCATTTTCCCGCCGAAATGACGATTCTTTTCGTAGAGTTCGACGTGGAATCCTGCATGTGCTAGGGTGATGGCCGACGATAGACCGCCGAGACCGCCCCCGATGATGATCACTTTTTTCATGAATAGTGCCGTCCTTTCCATTCATAAGATTGTCTGGACCATGATTTCCACATGGATGCATGCATGATGCCGATGAATGAAGCCGCGGATAACGGCATCAAAAATGATAGATACCCTCCTTGGTTCGTCACACGGTCCACAATGTAACGCTGGCATGTAATGAGGAGATATGGAATGAAACAAACCGGCTGGAACTCGATAAGCCCGTATGCAAGCAAGAGAAGGGGGCCTATGTAAAAGAAACTATAAAAAACCGTCAATAATACGACCAGAGGAAAAGAACGGCCTAGGCCATTGTAAATGTTTTTTAAAAACCCATCCCATACTTCCTGGTTCGTCTCATACATCCGGCAGGACACTTCATCGGTGATGTTCGCAAGCAGTACCTTAAATCCTTGCTCTTTCATCTTACGTGCAATATGGACATCCTCGACCAATGAGGATCGTACCGTCTCGTGGCCGCCCATCTTCATATAAGCCATTCGTTCAAATAGCATAAACCCTCCATGTGCAGCGGTCGTAGCTAGGATATTTGTCCGGTTGGCAAACATGATCGGCAAATGGAACAGGACGACAAAGTGTTGCATGGGGACAAGGAGCTTACTTAGAAAAGATGGGACTTCAAACGCGGAGAACCCAGTTAACAGGTGCGCCCGGCTTGTTTTCATTAGTGAGAGTGATTTTTCGAGACAATGGGGTTTCAAACGCACATCCGCATCGATAAAAAGGAAGTATGCCCCGTTCGCCTCTTGTTGCAGTTGATGACATGCATGGACCTTGCCTACCCATTGTTCAGGCAGCTTTTCCCCGGAAAGGATGCGAAACCGGCTGTCGCCTTCGGTTGCCTTTTCCAGGATGGAACAGGTTTGATCTGTGGACTGATCGTCCAACAAAATGAATTCAATGTTCGGATAGGTCAAAGCCTGTAAGCACCGGACCATGGATTCGGCATTCCGTTCTTCATTTCTCATGGGAACCATGATGGAAACGAGCGGTGTCTTGTCTAGGTTTGCTTCTTTAGGCAGCCTAGGCAGGGATAGCGCATTCAGCATCGTCCAGATGATGAAAATCGTTAAGCAGATGATGAAAGAAAATAACATGTAGCACACTCCCCTAAAGTAAAATCGAAAACTTGTTGAATTGTTTTGTTACGACAAGCTGCTTTAATTCATCCAATTGCTCGGTGCAAACTTGTTCCAGTCCAGCCGTTTTTTCGTTCCGTGACCTACCGGGTAAATCGTGATGATATAGAGGATTTCCTGCTTCTATGTACACTTCTGGCTTTTTCCTTTGGCCAAATGAATAATAAAAGCTAATCGGGACGACCGGTGTATGCGGACAGTGTTCCAATACATATGTAATGCCTGGTTGAAAGCCTAGCGGACGCATTTCTAAATGAAATTCATCTCCTTGTGGAAACATCCAGACACTCTTTCCACCTTCTAATAACTGTTGCGCATATTGGAGGGATTGCAGGATATCTTTTGGATGATTGCGGTTTATGGAAAAGGCTCCCAATCTTTTAAAATACGGATACTGCTTTAACCCTGATTCATGCATCATGATATAGAGGTCTCCAGGAAGGACGGTTCGGCTTAGATGAAAAAAGATGAGTCCGTCCCACCAAGAACTATGATTCGCGATATAAATTGCCGGCGTTGTTGGAAGGGTTCCTTTGGAATATAAATGGATTTGATCAAAGGACCGTCGTAATAAACGTTGATGATAAAGGGAAAACATGGAGTGGAATAGTCGGTTTTTATTGGCACGGATCATGTTGCTTCCCTCCTTCTTAAGGCGAGTAATAGGATGAAGCTGGCTAATAGAGCAGTGAGCGAGCTTGCTAGCCAAAGTTTTCCGAGTAGACCTAATAAGATGAACATCCCAATCATTAGCGCAAATAAAAGAACCATGCGTTTTTCCCATCTTATATTTTGATTTGTGTCTTTCTTCCATTTGAGAATGAACAAGAGAAACAAATGAAGGACAAAGGCGACCAGAAACCAGCCGACAAAATTACTAAAAGGGATCCCATAGTACACGCCTGTTTCTTCCCATAGCCAATATTGCTTCACTTTATAGGAAACCGGATCGATGATTAAATCGATGACCACCGCGATGCATCCTCCGACAATGGCATATAAGAGCCCGCCATGTGGAACGATTTTTTTTGCCAATACATGAGATGTTCCCATCACCATCAGCCATGCGAACCCAATCGCAATGGGGACTCCGAATAAATTGGGGGCGAATTTTTCTGTGTAGCCATATTGTCCGAACAAAATACTGTAGGCAGAGCCGAGGTATTCAATAAGAAAGGAAGACGAAAATATGACACTACTAATCAAGAGCCCGTACTGCCAATTAAACTTCTTGATGAAAAAGATCACCCCTAACAATCCGGCCAACACCAAAAACATGGCATTGGCCCATTCTAGCCACGGCGGTATCCAATCAAAGCTAAGAAGGATGATTCCGCAGGCATACCAAAAAAGGAATACTTTATATAAGACTTCATCCAATGTCATGTATATATGATACCCCCCTAAATGAATATATCTATACAAATATTGTACAATATATGTACAAATATTGAAAATGGTTTTTATTTAAAGGGAAGGCTCACGAATCGTACACATATTTAGCGAAGTATCTACTCATTTTTTACGCAACATAAAATAAACCGGCCTGCTGTCGGTAGGATCTGTAGGATTCAATGCGAGATAGGCATTCTGTATACTAGGCACGTGTTCCGTCACTTGTCATAAGATAAGGGTAAATGGAATGGGGAGGTCTTTTTAGATGTATGATTATATAGCGAATAACCAGGAAGAGAATCGCCAGCAGGACTTGATACACAAGTTAGAACAGGCGATTAATGGGGAGTATAGCGCCATCCAGTGTTACGAGAAACTAGCCAAGATGGCTCCTAACGAGACAGAGCGGAAGCAAATCCTTGAGATCAGGGAAGATGAGATGAAACATTTTCAGGTGTTTTCACAAATCTACATCAATCTGACAGGATACCAGCCAACGCCGAAAGTAACGGAAACATGCCCGGATTCATATAAAGCAGGCTTGGAGTTTGCCCTTATGGATGAACAGAAAACCGTGGATTTTTATTTGGAAACAGCAGATGGTGCAGCAGACCGGTCGGTAAGAAAGGCATTCCGCCGTGCTGCCGCAGATGAGCAAAACCATGCCGTGTGGTTTTTGTATTATATGGTGAAAAATAAATAGTGCGAGAGAAGAGCTCCGAAAGCGGTGCTCTTTCTATTTATGATAAGGGGGTCTTCTCGATTGGAGCAGGTGCCTTCGGTAAAAAGGTCAGTGAAACAATTCCACATAAAAGCAGTCCAACACCAAACCAATTCAACAAGCTCAGGCTCTCGCCGACAAGAAAAACTCCAAGAAGTGCCGCCACCAGTGGTTCCGCCAGTGACAGCGATACGGCAGTTGATGATGGGACGGATAGAAGGCCTTTGTTAAAAAGCAAGTAAGCCAAAGCTGTCGCAAAAAGGCCAAGGTGAAGGCTGATGGCCAACCCATTAGTGGTTATGATCCAGCTACTATCAAAGATGAATAGCATAGGCGACAATAGCAAGGCGCTTAAAGTAAAGATGACCGCAGCCGTTGCTTCTGGAGGCTGTTTGCCCAGAATTTTCTTGCTTACGAGTGTATACACGCTAAAGGACGCCCCGGCACCAAGTGCAAGTAGGATACCGATTGGGTCAATTGGTCCTTGCCCTTCATTGGCAAACAGAAGTAAGCATCCCGCAATCGATAAACCTGTCGCCAACCACCAAATCATGGAAGGTTGTTTTTTTTCAATCACCCATTCAAGGAAACCGGCAATGATCGGAGCGCTGCTCAGTGTAATGATGGTACCAATGGCGATTCCGGTGAGGCTGACACCCATGAAAAAAAGCGGTTGATAACAAGCCATGCCTAGCGTGGCCAAGAGTGTTTCCTTTACTGGCCAATTATGGACCGTTACTTTCCTTTGCAAGAAAGCGATAAGTACGAGAACAATTCCTCCGAAAGCGAGGCGGACCGCACCAATTACAAAGGGATGGGCGCCATCCGGGGCGAATGATTGGGCGGTACCCGTCGTTCCCCACAGCATGGCACCCATGATGATGAACAGATACCCAGACTTATCCCTCATTTACTCTCTCCTATTAGTATAGATTCATTATTCTGATAATTTTACCATACTATTTGAGCTAAAATCGAAGAGAAAGGCCATTTGTTCGGGAGATAGGAACATAGTATACTAGTCTCACAGTAGTTCATAGAAGATATAGGAGGAAATAGTGATGTCATCAAGTACTAAAAATAATCAAATCGGTCCCGCTCGGTTTGCCGTTGCTATTCACTCTCTGGTTTGGCTGGCGCAAAGTGGGAAGCTGCTGACGAGTTCCGTGATTGCATCAAAGGTCCATTCACATGCTACGTTTTTACGGAGGGTGATGGCCCAGCTTGCGGTAGCTGGAATCGTCGAGACCAAGGAAGGGCGTGAAGGTGGATATAGTCTTCATGTACCCGCCGATATCCTGACCTTGGCAGATGTATATCTGGCAGTGCGACCGGAATGTCTTGATTTCCTGGATACGAGTGAATGCGGGGAAGTCGGGAAACAGCTTGATCATGCTTTGGAAGAAATCATGAATGAGGCAGAACAGGAAACCCTGAAGCTCTTGAAAGGGTACACGCTAGAACAGTTCATGGACAAAATTGATTTTTCCGAAAGTGGGTACCTAGGCTAATATCCTTGCAGAAGGATATTCTGCCCTATATAATGTGCTTAAAGTAATTGCATTTAATTCAAGGAGGGTCTTAACATGAAGGTGGAAATTTGGTCGGATTATCAATGTCCGTTTTGTTATATTGGAAAGCGTCGTTTCGAGGATGCGTTGAATCAATTTGAAAATAAGGATCAGGTCGAGGTTGAATTCCGTAGTTTTGAGTTGAATCCGGAAGCGGAACGGGATATCAATATGAGCCAAAGTGAGATGTTGGCGAAGAAATACGGCATGTCACAGGCTCAGGTGGAAGCCAACAGCCAAAATATGACCCAACAAGCTGCAGAGTTGGGGCTTGACTATCATTTAGACAAAGTCGTCTTGACGAATTCCTTTGATGCTCACCGCTTGATGCATTTTGCCGAATCAAAAGGAAAAGGGAAAGAAATGAATGAACGTCTGTTCAAAGCATACTTCACGGAAGGCAAGCATATCGGCGACCATGCCACATTGGCGGATTTGGCAGAAGAAGTCGGTCTTGATCAGTCTGAAGTGGAAAAGATGTTAGCGGGCACAGCCTTCACGGCGGAAGTAAGGGGCAACGAACAAGAAGGAAGTTTGCTTGGGATTACGGGAGTTCCATTCTATGTGATCAACCGAAAGTACGGCGTCTCAGGAGCTCAGCCTGCCGAAGCGTTTTTAGATACATTGAGGAAGGTATGGGCAGAGGAAAACCCGTTGCAAATGGTGAATGAAACAGGGGATGCTTGCACGGATGGTTCTTGTAGCGTACCGGAAAAGTAAACGCTACGAATGGAGACTTGGACATGTTCTGAGTCTCTTTTTTTATGTAAAGGATCCCGGGGATACGGAAAGAAGCTTCTTTTTTATAGTTTCATAGACTGAAAATTTGTATAATGGGGATAAGACTATAGATGAAGCATACATATGGAGGGTCATGAATGAGTAAGCTTAACGGCAGGACAGTTGCTCTTTTGGGAGCAAGGAAAATGGAAGAACTCAGTAAAATCGTTGATAATCTAGGGGGCGTCCCGCTTGTCCGGTCAGCACAAGGCACGGTATATCTGGATGATTCCCATCTGGAGGAGGATGTTACCCGTTTAATAGAAGGAGAGTTCGATTGGATCATTCTTACGACGGGAGTGGGCACGGAACTCTTATATAATACCGCTGTAAGAATGGAAGCGGGGGACCGTTTTATAGAAGCTTTGCAAAAAATGAAGATTGCCGTTCGTGGGTATAAAACGAAAAACCTGCTTAAGAAGCTTGGCCTGGAGCCTGACGTCCGTGATGATGATGGCAGTACGGCAGGATTGGTTCGCAATCTTGATGGACATTTGCTCGGCGGTGTGAAAGTCGCCTTGCAACTGCATGGAGATCCGGCACCGCTTTTGATGAACTGGTTGGATGAACAAAAAGTCGAACATAAAGAGATATTGCCCTATGAACATATTGCCCCGGAAACCGAAACGATGCATCTCTTAATTGGGGAAATCCTCGATGGGAAAATAGATGCCGTTGTGTTCACGAGTGCGCCCCAGCCTCGAAATTTGATGAGATTTGCCCGTGAACTAGGTGTGGAAAAACGCTTAATTGACCGCTTTGCAACGGATGTCGTGGCCCTGGCTGTCGGTAAAGTGACGGCGCAAGTCATCATCGAGGCAGGGATTGACCGGGTCATCTATCCAGAAGATCAACGGATGGGCAGTGCGATGGTCGAGCTGGTGAAGTTTTATACGAGTTAAATGAAATCTATCGTAAAGCGTTAGTCTTCTAATCTTTCATTCAGTAAGCCGCCGATTGATGACAGGGGGGAAGCCTTATATGGAATGGACTATTGGTGATGTATTGTGGCAATTATTTTTCCTGGGACTTCTTGTATTACTGGTTGTGATGATCGTGAAAATCATTCGTTTTTTTCAAAAACATACGAAAGGCGTTTCCAGCGTGGAAAAGAAGACGAAAGAACTTGAGGGACGCATCGATAAAGACAAAAAGTGAAGAGGACCCGGTTATATTACATACAATCTTTACTTCCTTCCTAAATGGGGTAGAGTATCTAAGTAACTTTTTCTTGGGGGGAAGTATATATGAAACGTACCGGTGAATTTGTGTTAAGCATTATTGGAGTATCGATCGCAACCATTTCCTTACTTGTGGGAATCATTACGGCTGTCTACACCAGCACGGTCGACCTAACGGAACTGGTTGAATATTCATTAGGTTCCGACGTGGAGATGGCGGCTTCCGAAATGGAGATGACACTCCAACTGTTCCACGTACTATTGTGGGGAGGAATTGTATCGTTGGCGTTTGCTCTGCTAGGTGGACTGATTGCCATCATTCTCTTGAAAAAAGGCAGAGTGAAAGCGGCCGGTATTGTATTCATCATTATCGGCATTCTTACTATATTCCATATATGGCCACTGATCTTCTTCATCGTGCCGGGAATTATGTGCCTAGTAAGGAAAGAAAGAATTCAAAATGAAGAGATTGAATATAACCAGTATTAAATATCATTCTCCATGTCTAGTTGCTTACATCAAATGAAGGGGCGCATTCGATTTACCTATCGAATGCGCTTCTTGCTAGGTTACATAAAAGTCCCAAGCTGAACGGAGGAATCGAACCAATTGTTCCTTTGTCTGTTTATTATCTGTTGCCTCATTCTACCATCTGAAAGGATAATTCAACCGCTATAACGAATAATTCAATAATATGCCAAAGTTAGGGGAAAATGTGGGCATTTGTATGAAGTGATTATGTTCTTACTGTGATATAATGACTAGACTAAAACACAAGAGAGAGGGACTTCGATTGGAAAAAAGCAAAGAGGTTTTTTCGTGGGTTAAAGCGATTGGGATTGCGGTCGTATTGGCTTTTCTGATTCGAACATATATATTTGCCCCTATAGTCGTGGATGGGGAATCTATGATGCCGACTTTACAAGATCATGAAAGAATTGTGCTCACTAAGTTTGGCACGAGTATTGGTAGCATCGACCGATTTGATATCGTCGTCTTCCATGCAACGGAAGATAAAGATTACATAAAACGGGTGATTGGCCTCCCGGGTGATCATATTGAATATAAGGATGACACGCTTTATATTAATGGCAAGAAATATGATGAACCCTATTTAGATGAATATAAAGAAGAAATGGGCGGGGAGCCATTGACTGGTTCTTTCAAGCTTGAGGAAGTGTCAGGCAGCATGACCGTACCGGATGACCACCTGTTCGTGATGGGGGACAACCGCCAGAATAGTCTGGACAGCCGTGAAATCGGACCCGTTTCCGTAGAGGAAATAGTCGGTAAGGCGAATTTGGTATATTGGCCCATCAAGGAATTTAAAATCGTGAAATAAAGGAACGGACTCGACTATCGAGTCCGTTCTTTCGTTATGCTTTAGAAATCCGCGTTTCGCCTGCACCATCTTGGATGATGCGTGTTTTGAAATCGACTTCTATCATGAGAGGATGGATTTCGGCATATTGCTCTGAAAAAATCCACCGTCGTCCTGGTTTGCCCAACAATAGAAATGCCCCGTCGCTACCCATGAATGTAAGACCATCGGGATTCAAGGATTCGCCATCCCGGATTGGGATATTCCTGTTGATCAGCTGTTGGCCAATCCCCTCGATATCCCGAGTCGTCAGATTGATCTCCCCGATGCTTAATAAAGAGTTCATTGAAAAAGGCTCATTGCTCTCGGGTGCGATGGAATGCCTTGCAATGAACTCGACAACATTATGGCTAGGGTCGGTGAAATAAAGCGAATGGGCATGGATATGGCTGAAGTACACTTCATCAACCCCCTCTTCCCTATTTAAAGGAGTGCGTGCGGTGATCCATTTCTTCGCCTCCTTGAATTGATTGGAAGGGATGTTGAAGGCCAAATGATAGAATGGCTTGCTACCGCTTTTGGCTTCAGTGAAAATCAATTCACTTGCCCCTATCTTTATCGAAAAGCTATTAGGTGTCTCCCTGAGTAATTTGGCGCCAAGCCGGTTCAGATAAAAAGCTTTTGTTTTTGCTAGAGAATTTGAAGCGAGGTTTACTTTGTTGATCAGCATAACTTCACACCCCTTTTCCTTATTTCTTCCATTATAAAATAATTCGGCTGGATAAGCGCCAAAAGGAAATTTATCTGCAAATTTTGAAGTTTTTTTTAGAAAAACCACTCATTTGGGTTAAATTGGGTTATTCTATAAGGTAGAAGTAATCACGTTAACCAGACCCGTACCGAAATTGGATTACTTCTTACATAGGGTGTCTGAGATGGAGTACGAAGAATGGACATGGTAAAAGAGTTAATTTCAAACTATGGTTATTTTGCGATATATGGACTTTTAGCATTAGGGATCATCGGGTTGCCTGTTCCCGATGAGTTCATGATGACGTTTGTCGGCTATTTGGCTTCTATTTCTGTTTTGAATGTACAAGGTGCATTCTTTGTCAGCTTTCTAGGTTCGGTTTCGGGGATGTTGGTCAGTTATTTCATCGGGAAAAAAATTGGCAAGCCTTTCCTAAGGAAACATGGAAGGTGGATTCGGATGACTCCGACACGGTTGGAGAGTCTTGAGAGATGGTTTAATAAATACGGACCGTGGACCCTTATCATCGCCTATTTCATTCCGGGAATCCGCCATTTTGCCAGTTATTTTTCTGGAATGAATGGAATGGGTAAACGCAAATATTGTATCTTTGCTGGTGTAGGGGCATTCAGTTGGTGCTTGGTGTTTACTGCTGTTGGCTATTTCATTGGTGTTTTGACTTAAAGGATAATGGGCCTTGCCTGGCAACAAAGACTGGTTCCTTTATATATGATGGAGATCCGTTCTGTTCGTGGAAGCGGGTCTATTTTTTATGAGTGGATTGTGATTGAATCATGTGCCTGTTTTATGAGCGTCAAATTACGGGAATAAGAAAGAATGGTCTCAACACTTGGCGATAAATATAGAAATAGTGATAAAATGAGAAATATATGAAAAAGGGAGTTGTCATGATTTGAGTGAATTGAATTGGCGCGAAGAAGTAGAAAAAAGAAAAATGGACCTTTTGGTCGATACACAGAACCTATTGAAGATAAAGAGTGTATTGGATGAAAGCCAAGCAACAGAAGAGGCTCCATTTGGCAAAGGAGTCAAGGAAGCATTGGATTATATGCTCCAGTTAGCGGAAAAAGACGGATTTACCGTGAAAAATGTCGATAATGTTGCCGGGCATATTGAAATGGGCGAGGGTGAGGAGTTAATCGGGATTTTATGTCATGTCGATGTAGTTCCTGAAGGAGATGGCTGGAGCTCAGATCCATTTGGCGCCGAGATACGCAACGGACGGATCTATGCGCGTGGGGCAATCGACGATAAAGGGCCGACGATGGCGGCTTATCATGCCATGAAACTTGTCCGGGAGCTTGGCAAGCCATTGAACAAGCGTGTTCGAATGATCATTGGTACGGATGAGGAATCAGATTGGCGTTGTGTCGATCGTTATTTCGAAGTGGAGGAAATGCCGACGATGGGCTTTGCCCCGGATGCAGATTTCCCTATCATCAGTGCGGAAAAAGGAATCTGGGATTATTCCATCATTCAGCCAGCGGATGCAGGTCCCGGAACGAATTCAGAAGTGAATGTTTTGGAATTTTCTTCAGGCCGAAGAACGAATATGGTACCCGACTTCGCAACGGCCATTGTGGAAGCGGCCAACCCTGCTGAAATCGTTGCAGGCTACCAGAACTATTTACAAAGATATTCGCTGAAAGGACAGGCTGTGCCACAAAAAAATCAAGTCCTACTTGAACTGAATGGCGTTTCAGCCCATGCGATGGAACCGAAAAATGGAGTCAATGCGGGTCTGCATTTAGCTGTGTTCTTGGCGGACTTATCACTAGATCCCCATGCAAAATCCTATTTCACTTTCATCAAGGATTATCTATTTGAAGATTCCCGTGGCACTAAGTTGGGTGTCGCCTATACGGATGAACAAACAGGTGAATTGACGATCAATGCCGGCACATTCAATTATTCGAAACAAGGCGATAGCTCCATCGGATTCAGTATGCGTTACCCGGTCACATATGAATGGGAAAAGCAAAAAGAAGCGTTAGAACAAAAGCTTTCCACATATAATCTACGTGTGGAATCCAATTCGCTTTCGACTCCTCACTATGTGAACAGTGATAGCTTCTTGATCAAGACGCTCCAAGAAGTGTATGAAGCGGAAACGGGTGAACAAGCGGAGCTCCTTTCCATCGGTGGCGGAACATATGCCCGCTCATTAAAGGAAGGCGTCGCATTCGGCCCTCTATTCCCAGGTAGTGAGGATATCGCGCACCAAAAGGATGAGTATATCGATATAGAAGATATGCTGAAGGCAACGGCCATTTATGCCCGTGCCATTCATGAACTAGCCAAATAAGAGGGTAAGAAGGAGTAAGGACATGGGGAAGATCATTTATAACGGTGAATTGAAAGACCGGTCTGCCATCCAGATAGATGTCGAGGATCGAGGATACCAGTTCGGCGATGGTGTTTATGAAGTCATCCGTGTTTATAACGGAAAACTATTTGCAGCTGACATGCATCTAAACCGACTCATGGACAGCGCGAAACTGATTCAACTGAAGGTTCCTTTTACGGTGGCAGAGATCAAGGAAAGGACAAAAGAACTGATTACTGCAGAGAATCTGGAATATGGTATTGTCTACATGCAATTGACGAGAGGCACTTCGCCCCGTAATCACGCATTTCCAATAGGTGAAGTAGACCCTGTTTTTGTCGCTTATACCAAGGACATGCCATATACAGGAAGTAAGCCTGGGGTCAAAGCTGTCACGGTTGAGGATATCCGTTGGTTACGTTGCAACATCAAGAGCTTGAATTTGCTAGGTAATATATTGGCTAAGCAGCAAGCCGTTGAAGCAGGCTGTGACGAAGCGATCCAACATCGGGATGGAACGGTTACGGAGGGAAGTTCATCCAATGTGGCGATCATCGTGAAGGGTACGCTGAAGACGCACCCGGCAACGAATCTGATCCTGAATGGGATTACCCGCCAGATCCTACTTAAGCTGTGCAACGATAAGGGCATTTCTTATGTTGAAGAACCTTTCACCCTCTCGGACATGATGGATGCGGATGAAGTCCTGTATACAAGCACAGGCGTTGAAATCACGCCAATCACCGCAATCGATGGGCAATTGATTGGGGATGGAAAGGCCGGAAGCATCACACTCCAACTACAAAAGTTATTTACACAGGAAATCGAGCGACAATGTGGTAGTTTAACTGAATAGATTCCCAATCCCCCTGTCTGAATGGAGGCAGGGGGATTTCTATGTGTACATTTTTCGAAACGCAACATGCTTATGAACCCGATCCCTATACGGTCCGTTTTTAGTAAGCATCCATTTTGACATTTTCAAACTACAGGCATATACTTTTTCATATCAAAAGTTTACCTTGCGCAACTTTTTAAGCCGCGTATAAAAAGGAGTTGGAGTGCATGTCTTCTTTACATGGAGATACGAGAGGCTTTAAAAAGCTGCTCCCCTTTTTAGGGCCAGCTTTTATAGCCGCCGTTGCTTACATTGATCCAGGGAATTACGCAACGAACATTGCCGCGGGTTCAAAATATGGCTATACGTTATTATGGGTTATTCTTGCGTCCAATTTAATGGCGGTCTTGATACAGTCCTTGTCTGCAAAATTAGGAATAGCAACAGGGAAAAACCTTCCTGAACTATGCCGTGAGACATTTTCCAAAAAGTCTTCGTTCTTTTTATGGATTCAAGCCGAAATCGTCATAATGGCGACGGATTTAGCCGAGTTTATCGGAGCGGCACTCGGGATTTATTTACTGTTCGATCTTCCGCTTATCACTTCCGCGCTTATTGCGGCAATCGGGTCATTTGCCATTTTAGAGTTTCAGCGCAGAGGATACCGTACATTCGAAGCGTTGATCACAGGGATGATATTCGTGGTGGTGCTTGCTTTTGGCGCTCAAGTTTTTTATGCGAAACCGGACACCTCAGCACTCCTTATGGGTCTTCTCACACCCAAGTTCGAAGGAGTCGATAGCATCTTGCTATCAGCTGGGATGCTTGGGGCGACTGTCATGCCACATGCGATATACTTACATTCTTCTCTGACGCAAAAACGAATCATTGGGAAGGACGAAATGGAACGGAAACGGATTTTTCGTTTTGAGTTTATTGATATCGCCATTGCCATGCTCATAGCGGGTGCCATCAATGCTGCCATGCTAGTGGTTTCGGCTGCATTGTTTCATAAAAGTGGGGTGCTTGTAGAAGATTTGGATGTGGCCTATGACCAATTTGCCTTGATGCTAGGGCCATCTGTTGCCATGTTTTTTGGAATCGGCTTATTGTTTGCCGGTCTATCAAGCTCGTCCGTCGGTATGCTCACAGGGGATGTCGTCATGCAGGGGTTCATAAAAAAACATATCCCCATCTATTTGAGAAGGCTGATCACGACGATTCCTCCATTAGTGATCATTTTGATGGGAGTGAATCCGTCCAAAGCACTCGTAATGAGTCAAGTCGTACTATCGTTTGGGATTGCATTTGCGCTCATTCCGCTCATACGGTTTACAAGTGATAAGAAAATCATGGGCAATCTAGTCAATCACAAAGTGACGTCGGGCTGTGCCTGGATCATCGCTGTCCTCATTATCGGACTGAACCTGTTTTTGCTATATGAGACGCTACTTGGGTAATGCCATTAAAATCGGATAAAGCAAAGGGGAGGACCAGCTGATGGTCCTTCTCTTTTGCTTTCCTTTCCTAAGGAAGGTGTAAGAAGCGGGGGTAGCCTAATGTAAGAGCGATGGATATACGAATTGTTGTAGTCATAAGGTGGCATGAATAACGGGGGAAAGGGGAGACTGAGAAGGGCTCCGCGTTTGATGCTACTAGGGAAGTTTTTGCGTGGGAATTATGGTAAAATTATATAGAAAACGGGAAGGGATGTTAGTGTCCGATGAATACTCATTTTTTCTTTGCTTTAGTACTGCCAGATGATATTAAGCATCATTTACATAACCAGACAAATGAAGTGAAATCGGAGTTTCCATTTAAGAAATGGTTACATCCAGCCGATTATCATATTACGATGGCATTTCTGGGAAATGCCGAAGATACAATGAAAGAAGAAGCGCTGGAAAAAATAAAACGTGCACTCGCCAATGAACAGTCGTTTGAGCTCGAGGTAGAGGGGATCGATGTTTTTGGTAAAAAAGAGAGCCCGCGTATTTTGTGGGCAGGCGTCAAACAGGAAGAAAGGCTGACTTCCATCCAAAAGAAAATCTATGCATCATGCGTAGAGGCAGGTTTTGAATTGGACAAAAAACCTTTCAAACCGCATATTACTCTGGCCAGGAAATTCGAGGGTGAGACCCCTTTTTCCATCAATGAGGCCCGTCAGCTGGCAAATCCGGAAGCGAAAGCATTTCAAGCTTCCCAAATAGCCCTTTATCAGACACATCTTGGGGCATCCCCTTCATACGAACCAGTATATACAATAAACCTTCAATAATAGAGGAAGATGGGTGGTGGTCGAATGGCACAGCTCATAAAAATACAGGATTACATTTCCCGGTATGAGCAGGATATTTATCGATATCCGTCACAATTTGCAAAGTTAAAAAAACAACAGTGGGATAAACTGCAGGCCGCCTATCACGCAGGTGAGCTAGAACAGCTGTACAGCCAACCAGATGAAGAACAAACCCTGTTCAAAGGCACGACGACGGAGGAAGAGCCAAAGGGGCTCTTCCGTAAAGTAAAAGGATTGTTCCAAAGGTCGGACGGTCAAGAGAAAGAGGCCGAAGAAATTCATATACCGAACCCCGTGATCAATCATAATGTCTTTTCGTTAAGGGTTCCTGCAAATCCAGCAAACTTGGATGAACTTAAGCAGAATTTCTTAAACCAGTTACTTCGTTTCCAGATGAAATGGGGCAGCTCGACGCTTCGTGAAAGGTCTTATGTGGACCAATCATTCTTTCTAGAAGAAAAACTCCGCTTTTTCCTGCAGCGTTTTCCTGATACATTTCTTGTTTTATATAAACCTATCTTTCTATTGAAAAATGCTCCGATCGAAGTCGATGTCATTTTGCTTACGCCGGTGGATGTCTGGTGCATCACCTTTCTCGAAGCGGAAGAGGATGCAGCCTTTATTGGATCGAGCGATCGGTTTTGGCTACGGCGGCATCATAAGTATCCGGACAAAAAAGTTCTCAATCCTTTCTTGGCCGTTAACCGGATGGGAAGTATTGTTTCCCAGTTATTTGAACTGTATGAAGTGAATCTACCGATAAAAAAAGTGGTCCTTTCGCGGAATGGCTATATGGATTACCCGGAGACTCCATACGACATTGATTTATTGGATAAGCGGACTTTTCCGGAATGGTTTGACAGGATGCGGTCGATATCTTCCCCGCTTAAGGCGCAGCAGCTAAAAGGGGCACAGGCTCTCTTGGATTATTGCCAAACGACTTCAAGCCTACGTCCGGAATGGGATGCCGATCAACAACAGGATTCATAATCGTTGGAGGGGATGGTCTGCTACACGAAGTCATAAACGGAGCGGATTCATTCCCTTATGCAACCACTGGCCCCCCATTCCAGGTGGTTCGGAAAGGACTATGTAAGAGGTGTTCAGAAACGGCTAATCGAATGAATCGCTTTCTTATTTTTTTGTATGATGTCTGCAATCACCTATGGAGTGAACCGTTCCCCCCTTAAATAAATGGTTGAATTTTATAAAAACGGGTAAATTAATTTATCTATTCATTTTATCGAAAAATTATTTTTACATACCTTCAAGGGCCTAAGGACTGATGGGGAAAGAGCTCCCTTGAGCTACGAGCTACGTACAGTCGATGATATCTCCATCTTTATAAAGCATGGATTGTGCTTCCTGAACGCATGATGGAAAGGTGTAAATGAAGAACATGGACTCTATTTCCGGTAAAGTGAGAGCCGTTTAGAATTTTCGATCCGCCGAAGGTCAGACAGATGGAGAAAATATCGGGATGAATGAGGTAGAAGTAGGGGTCCTGAAGGAGAAATTTCGGGTCATGTTCAAGGGTAGTCAATGCTTATCCTTTTCGAAATGATTCCTTTGTACTTGTTTTATGGGTATAATCGTTTTATAGTACTTGACGAAGAAACCATATTTCAACTAAAATTTAATTTATGGCTATTGTTAGATTGCTCAATAGCTATTTTTTATTTTCTTATCATAATGATGTTTTATTGCGGGATTAGTTCCGATGCACGTATACATGCAGCTACGCCAACAGGCGGGTTCTTTAATAAACATTAGGTAGTGGTATTACATACACTAGGTGAACGTACTTACATTTGTATGATTAAGCGAGGAAATCGAAGGTGAGCCAGTTGGAACATTTAATAGGTCAGGAGTGGGATATATCCCCTGCTGGAGGAGCTACGGGAGAAGCGTTCATTGCCGAGAAAGATGGGCAAAAGCTGTTCCTGAAACGAAATTCATCGCCATTTTTAGCTGTTCTTTCGGCCGAGGGCATTGTTCCAAAGTTAGTGTGGACAAAACGCCTCGCAAATGGGGATGTGATTACGGCCCAGCATTGGATGGAAGGTAGGGAGCTAACTCAAGCAGAAATGGCCAAAGAGAGGGTTGCCAAACTGCTTCAGAAAATACATCAATCCGACCCTTTATTAAGCATGCTTAAAAGGCTTGGTAAAAGTCCTTTACGGCCTGAAAGTATACTTACAGACATAGAAAACGGTTTATCTTTAGAGGTAAATAACCTAATGATCATCAAGCAGGCCATTCAATTTCTAGAGAATAACCTACTGTTGATTGAATGCGATGAGAATGTCGTGTGCCATTGCGACGTGAACCATAATAATTGGCTTATGACCGAAACCGACGGATTGTTTTTAATTGATTGGGATGCTCCGGTCATTGGTGATCCAGCCATCGATCTTGGCATGCTATTGTATTCTTATGTGCCACGCGGCGAATGGGAACAATGGTTAGCCCGTTACGGTAAAAAGCTGGATGCGGGATTGGAAATGAGGATGAAATGGCACACAGTTTCCCAACTCGTGCTTTCCATCCAGTGGCATCATAGTAGAGAGCGGTACGAGGAAAGAAATGATTTACTGATGAAACTAGAATCCCTATTAATGGACGGTTAATTAAATTGATTGATGTCATCGATCCATTGGGACAAATCGTCCTGATGGGAATTGATATGTGCCTCTGAATCCGAGGCTCCGATGCCTGTCTGGCTATATTCGTAAATTTCTTTTAGTATCGTTTTTACATTTTGATCGATATCGGCATTGACCATCAATGATTTGACAAGCCTTTCAACTTGTTCATATTCGGCGACGGAACCGCAGCAGTCCGTGTTTTGGTTGTATAAAATGTCTTTTAACAGATGTAATTGGTTTTCATGGGAAAGCGGCATAGTATCGCTCCTTTCTAATTATGAAATCAACTGGATCCCTAAAGATTTTTTTGCTGTTCTCTTGATTATGGTGTGTGTTGCAAAAAGTTTTATACATGATAATCGCAGAGACTGCCGCCTGGATGGCCGGCAGTTTTTTTGTTTAATGAGGGAATGAAGCAGTCCGATTACGAGAAAATGAACTTGCAGGAATCCATAATCTCGTGTTATGGTTTGAACGATTATATTATAAATAGGGGTGTCATCATGCGTTTAAGAAATAAACCTTGGGCTGAAGACCGTTTGAATGAATATCCGCAATATGTGATTCAGCAGCCAGTGAGCCATAAAGGTAAATGGCATGAAGTATTCGGTAACGATAATCCGTTATATATTGAAGTAGGTACGGGAAAAGGCCGTTTTATTACAGAAATGGCAAAAGCCCATCCTGATGTGAATTTCATTGGAATTGAAGTATATAGAAGTGTAATCGTTGCGGCACTGGATTTGCTGATTGAAGCGGATGTGCCAAACTTAAAGCTGTTGAACGTGGATGCAGCCAATTTAGCAGATTACTTTGCAAAAGGTGACGTGGACCGAGTTTATTTGAATTTTTCCGATCCATGGCCGAAATCGCGTCACGCGAAGCGCCGGTTAACGTATAAGACCTTCCTTGAAACGTATGAAAGCATTCTTCCGGATCAAGGGGAAATCCACTTTAAAACGGATAACCAAGGTCTGTTCGAGTCATCCTTGAAGAGCATTTCCGAGTATGGCATGCTGTTGAAATATGTGAGTCTTGATTTGCATAACAGTGATTTCGAAGGCAATATCATGACGGAATACGAAGAGAAGTTCTCAAGTAAAGGCAATGTGATCTACCGTTTAGAAGCAAAATACCGGTAACATGCAAAAAAACCAGGCGATGGGCGTCTGGTTTTTTTGTTTGGAGTAGCTTTATTGGAAAGTAGTGATCACTCCGTATCTTTTCAACTTTTGATAGATGTTCGACCGGCTGATGCCAAGTAATTGTGCAGCTTCTGTCTTATTTCCTTTTGTTTGCGCGAGAGCTTCAAGTAAAATTTCTTTTTCGGTATCTTCCATTTGTTTCTTTGGGAAAAGGGTCTTGGTTGGATAAGATGGGTTTAGTGTGTTTTGGTTTGGCTGCGGGGTAGTGGTTTCTAATTGGATATGGTAGTCGGTTATCCAGTTTTCTGAACAAAAGTGATAGGCACGTTCTAACACATTTTCAAGCTGGCGCACATTGCCTGGCCAATTATATTTTTGTAGCTTCTGAAAGGCATCCGTCGTTACACCGATGACGCCTTTAGGATTATAGCGCTGAAATTTTTGCATGAAATGCTCACATAAAATCGGTATGTCTTCCAGTCTTTTTCGGAGTGGAGGAATTTCGAGTTGAATGACATTGAGCCGGTAATAGAGGTCTTCCCGAAATTTCCCTTCTTTAATGAGCTGGAGGAGGTTCCGGTTGGTCGATGCGAGAATCCGAACATCGGATTTGCGTGTTTTAGTGCCGCCGACGCGCTCATACTCTTTTTCCTGTAATACGCGTAGAAGTTTTACCTGAAGGGATAGCGGCATTTCACCAATCTCGTCAAGCAAGAGAGTGCCACCTTCCGCAAGCTCGAATTTCCCGGGTTTCCCGCCTTTTAACGCTCCTGAAAAAGCTCCTTCATCATATCCGAAAAACTCAGACTCAAGCAGAGCTTCCGGGATTGCCGCACAATTAATTTTAATGAAACTGCCTTTCCGTCCTGATGCTAGGTTGATGCCATTGGCGAGCAATTCCTTTCCGGTTCCGCTTTCACCGACTATCAGGATGCTGGAAAATCCCTGGGCCGCAGTAAAAGCCTCCTGCTTCAAGCGCTGGAGGAGGGGACTGATGGTTACTAGTTGGGAAAATGTCGTGTTAAGTTGGGATACTCTGCTCAACTCCTGGCGGTAATGGTTGAGTTCATGTTCTAGCTTGTCCATATGCGCGAATAATTCCTTCCACGCATCAAGTTGTTTATAGATGATTTTAATGATGGTCCCGATGCTGCGCCCTTCTTTCTTCATTGTTTTCTTTGTCAATATCGCTTTATTCCTCTTAACATTTACATACATTCCTTGTGTTTCCTCACCCAGGCTTGCCATGGACCTGAAAATTTCCGGGGCAACTTTTCTCAATGGTTGGCCAATCACTTCAGCCAATGAGTCCACCTCGATCATATTCAAAAATCCTTGATTCGCTTTAGTAATCATTCCTGCAGAATCTGTGAGCAGGACAGCATCATAGGCAAGTTCCAATGCATTGTCGAGAGTTTGCTCGATTTTCTTCGTGGACTCCAATTCACTGGCAATCTTTTCATATTTGGTCACATCCTCTAGTACAATCATGGCGCCAATAATTTGATTCCATTCCTTAAGTGGCAAAACAGAATACATGAGAGTCGTATGATTGATATCGATTTTCATCGTCTCAAAGGCGGTTCCGGTTTTTAAGGCTTCCTTAACAGTGGGCAATATGGAAGGTATGACAGAAGAAATAGGCTTATCAAGAATCTGATCATTCTTTTGGTTTCCTAGGAGGTTTTGGGCAGCTTCATTTAATGAGTCGATTCTTTCGTCCATATTAACCGAAATGACACCCGAACTTAAATGATTCATTAATACCCTGAGCCGTTTGGCAAGGTGCTCCGACTCGGTAATCAGGCCCGTGACGATACTGGCCCTGGATAAGATGCCAGTGACCTCTTTCTTGCTATTCATGATGACGGAATGGGCAATATTTGAATGCAACAGCACTTCCTTCGCTTTGAAAACGCTATCATCTTCCAGGAAGCTGACAACGGGATTGATGATTGCCCGCTCAATTGAATCCTCTAATTGGGCATGCTGCAAGATTAAGCGTGTTATCGAATTCCTGGTTACGATTCCGGTGAATTCCCCATCCTTGAACACGCACGCAATATCTTGCCGTTGTTCTAGAAATAGTTCCAAAACTTTCTGGATGGTGGTCTCGGGAGTCAATCTTATGAAGTGGTGGGTCATGATATTTGTGACCTGCATAACATCCCTCTTCCTTTTAAAAGTTTCTCATACCTATGATTATACAAAATATTCCAATAAATACAATGTAATTAAATGTCCACTTTTAAAGACAGATGGTTTGAAAAAAACACAAATGTTCACTGAAGGAACGACATTCATGACGAGTAATCCGGAGGAGGAGGTTTGCCCCATTGATAAAAAAATGGTGGTGTAAGCAGATTCAGTCAAAAGTTCCATTTTAAAAAAGAAAAAAACGTAAAGTTGGCATGAGGCTTGCATTAATACTAAGTATCAAAATGGTGAGGTGAAAATTATTGAGCAATTATCAGACGATAACCTATGAAGAAACCGAGCAGGTAGCGTTAATCCGTTTAAACATGCCGGAAATGAGAAATCCCTTGTCGATGGAAATGTGTAAGGAACTGGTCCAGGCCATTCGCTTTGCGGATGACAAAGAGGATATCCGTTCCATTTTATTGACGGGTACCGGTAAAGCTTTTTCAGCTGGAGCGGATATTAGAGGATTTCAGGGGAATTTGACTAAGTCTGCACCCCAACTATATGAAGAGGGAATTGAAAGTACAGGGCTCTTTAAACTAGGTTCCACCGTCAAAACGCCCATTATCGCCGCAGTGAATGGAGCGGCCCTTGGAGGGGGAGCCGGGTTGGTTGCGATGAGCCATCTCGCAGTAGCCTCTGATAAAGCGAAAATCGGATTGACCGAACTGAAGCTGGGCATTGTTCCCTTTGTGATAATGCCGCTTGTAAGGCGCGCCGTTGGCGATCGTAAGCTGCTTGAAATGATGCTTACGGCAAATACCTATACGGCATTGGAGGCAAAGGATTTACAGCTGGTCCACAAAGTCGTCCCGCATGATCAATTGGAGGAAGAGGCGTGGAAGCTGGCAAAACAGGTGGCATCCTATAGTCCGCTTGCCGTACGGCTTAGTCTGGAGGCCTTCTATTTGACGGAACAGGTGGATTTGCCAAAATCAATGGATTTATTGTCGATGATGCGGATCGTGTCTTTTCAGAGTGAGGATTTGAAAGAAGGAGCCATGGCCTTTATAGAAAAACGGTCACCGGTTTGGACAGGAAGATAAAACGAAAAGGAGATGGATGAAGATGAAAGTAACGGCGCCGATGAGTGGGTCTGTTTGGAAAATCACAAGTGAGTCAGGGAAACAGGTGGAAGCGGGTGAAACGATCGTCATTTTGGAATCCATGAAAATGGAAATCCCGATCACTGCGGAAACGGGGGGAACCGTAAAGACCATTTCCGTTCAAGAAGGGGATTTCATCCAGGAACATGATGTTGTGGCTATTATCGAATGAAGGTTGAAAGGGGTGGAGCTAAAATGAAATCGGTTCGAGTCGGAGCGGCACAAGGCTTTTACGGAGATACGTTTAATGGGGCGCTCATGAATGTTCAATATGGGGATATAGATTACCTATCATTTGATTGTTTAGCTGAACTGACGATGGCCATTTTGGCAAAGGATAAACAAAAGCGGGAAGACACGGGCTATACGAAAGATATTGGCATCGCTATGAATATGCTGTTGCCTCTTGCAAAGGAGAAAGGGATCAAGATCTTGACGAATGCGGGTGGTATTAATCCAATCGGTGCACAAGAAGAAGTGCTGAGTATCGCTAGGGAGCTTGGCCTGAACGATTTAAAGGTCGCAGTCATTACGGGTGATAATATTTTGCCACATATCGATGAACTAATTGAGCTTGGAATGGACTTGGAGGATTTGGAAACAGGCCGGCCATTCACGAAAGAAGTTCAGCAAAAATTACTGTTTGCGAATGCATATATCGGCTCACAGCCACTTGTGGAGGCCTTAAGGCAAGGGGCGGATGTGGTCATTTCCGGAAGGTCAACGGATACCGCGCAGTTCCTCGCCCCTTTGATTTATGAATTCGGTTGGGAAAAGGATGATTGGAACAGGCTTGCAAGCGGCATTTTCATGGGTCATTTGTTAGAGTGTTCAGCACAATCGACTGGCGGTAATTTTAGTGGCAGGTGGCAGGACATCGAAAACTTTGAAAATATCGGTTACCCGATAGCCGAGATGTATGAAAACGGTGAATTCATCGTCACCAAGCCAAAGGATAGCGGTGGTCTCGTTTCCGTGGATACGGTCAAAGAGCAAATGCTGTATGAAATCCACGATCCATCCGCTTATATCACGCCAGACGTCGTGGTGGATATCACAGGCGTCACGCTAGAACAGGTCGGCAAGGATGAAGTGAAGGTGAAGGGAGTGAAGGGGAAGGAAAGCCCGAAAACGTTAAAAGCTGTAATGGGATTTGAAAACGGTTACATGGGTCAGGCACTCATTGGCTATTCGTGGCCCGATGCATTCGAAAAAGCGAAAAGTGCAGACCGAATCATCCGTAACCAGATAGAGCAGAGGGGACTTCCTTTCGACGAAATTCGCACTGATTTCGTCGGTTACAATTCGCTTCATGGCCCACTTGCTAAGTTACCGCAGGAGGATATTAATGAATTGTATGTGCGGATTGTTGTCAAAGCCCAGGATAAACGGGTGGCAGACGGTTTCCGCAGGTTGATTCCCCCGCTTGCCTTGAATGGTCCGCCGACATTGTCGGCAGTAGGCAATATCCCAACCAGACAGTTGCTTGGCATGTGGTCGACGCTGATTGATCGGGAATGGGTGGAAGCAAATATTTCGGTATCGATCAAGGAGGTTGAAGCGTATGCCAAAAGTGACTCTTAATCTCATCGCACATGCCCGCTCAGGAGATAAAGGCAATACAGTCAATATCGGTGTCTTTGCCAATAGTGAGGAACTGTATCCGTATCTTAAAGAACAAATGACGTCCCAGGCGGTGAAGGAGTTCTTTACAGAGCTTGTGAAAGGGGAAGTCATCCGTTATGAGATGCCAAATATCTCCGCCTTGAATTTCGTTTGCCATGAAGCATTGGGCGGCGGCGGATCGTCATCGCTTAGAATCGACAACTTGGGGAAATGTTTCGGTTCCAATATCTTGCGTTTCCCGATTGAAGTCCCGGAAGAATTGGCTAGCAAACTATTAAAGGTTGGGGTGTGAAGAAATGAGCTATGAACCATATTTTACTGACGAACATCACGAACTAAGGAAGACGGTTCGAAAGTTTGTTGAAAAAGAAATTACACCATACGTAGCAGAGTGGGAAAAGGACGGAATTTTTCCTCGTGACCTATTTAAAAGAATGGGGGATTTAGGGTACCTCGGTCTTCGTTATCCGGAAGAGGTCGGTGGTCAAGGTTGGGATTACTTTGCTGGCGTGGTTTTTGCCGAAGAAATGGCCCGCAGCGGCGTGGGTGGCTTTCCGATGGCGATTGCGGTCCAAACTGATATGGCGACACCGCCGATATTGGAATTCGGCACCGATGAACAGAAGGAAACCTATTTAAAACCCGCCATCCGAGGTGAAAAAATTGCGGCTATCGGGATTTCCGAGCCAAATCATGGTTCGGATGTCGCCTCGATTGAAACGCGGGCGCGCCGTGATGGGGACACATGGATCATCAACGGTGCAAAAACCTTCATTACGAATGGTACGCGCGCTGATTTCATCACGCTTGTCGTAAGGACGTCAGATGCACCTGGACATAAAGGGATTTCGATGATTCTAGTGGATTTGGACCTTCCCGGTGTAACCGTAGCAAAGAAGCTGGATAAACTCGGGATGCGTTCTTCGGATACAGCAGAGCTTGTATTTGAAGACGTACGTGTACCATATACGAACCTTCTGGGCGTCGAGGGGAAAGGTTTCATGCAGATTATGTGGGAACTACAGGGCGAACGGCTGATTGGAGCTGCGGGATCAGTAGGGATGGCCGATTATGCATATGAGCTGGCACGTGATTATGCAAGAACAAGAAAGCAATTTTATCAGGAAATCGCCAATTTCCAAGTGATCAGCCATTTATTGACAGAAATGAAGACGGAGATTGAGGTCGTGAAGGAGATGACCTATTCAACGGCATACCGCTTCGGTCGAGGCGAGATTCCGGCAAAGGAAATCTCCATGGCTAAATTGGCAGCGGCGAAAATGGCTCATTGGGTCGCCGATCGTGCCCTTCAGATTTTTGGCGGCAATGGCTATATGATGGAATATCCCATTCAACGGATCTGGAGAGACACCAGATTATATAGGATTGGCGGCGGAACCGATGAGATCATGAAAGAAATCATAGCAAAAACAATGGGCTTGGAAGAATACAAGGAGGTGGTCAGACGATGAGCCATTGGATTTTTACAGAAGAGCATAAGATCTTTCGGAAATCGGTACGCAAGTTCATTGAAAAGGAGGTCACCCCTTACGTTGAACAATATGAAGAAGCAGGGGAAACGCCTCGCGTCTTATTTGAACGAATGGCTGAACTCGGGTTTTTAGGGATTAAATATCCTGAAGAATATGGTGGACTCGGTTTGGATTTAGTGACAGAGATGGTGTTTTTGGAGGAACTGTCTAAATGCGGTGCGGGCGGGACTGGTGCGGCCATTGGTGCGCATATCGGGATTGCGACCACACCGATATGGCGTTTTGGGTCCCATGAACAAAAAGAAAAATATTTGGTCCCGGCAATCAAGGGAGAGAAGATTGCCGCACTCGGCATTACGGAGCCCGGTGCGGGAAGTGATGTATCATCCATTGCCACTAAAGCTGTGAGAGAAGGGGACCATTACATCTTGAATGGATCCAAAACCTTCATCACGAATGGAGTGAATGCGGATTTCATCATTGTCGCTGCGAAAACGGCTGACAGCCTGCCACATATGAGTCTGTCTTTATTCATTGTCGAGACGGCCTGGGAAGGTTTTTCCGTTGGCAAGAAGCTCGATAAATTAGGCTGGCGCAGTTCCGATACGGGTGAGCTGTATTTTGAAAATATGAAAATACCGGTCGAAAACATGATTGGTGAGGAAAATGAAGGGTTTAAGAAAATCATGGTCAATTTCCAGTGGGAGCGGTTGACGATGGCGTTCACGAGCGTGGCGCTTGCGGAGAAGGTGTTGGAAGAAACGGTTCAATATGCAAGGGATCGCAAGCAATTCGGAGATTCAATCCTGCAGTTTCAAGTACTGCGCCATAAGCTCGTCGATATGGCTGTCGATATTGAAAAGGCAAAGAACATTACGTACCGGGCCGTTGAACAGTACGGCAAGGGGGTCAACGTAACGACCGAAGCTACGATGGCGAAGGCGTATGCTGCTGAAATGGTGAATCGGGTCTGTGATGAGGCCCTTCAAATTCACGGTGGAAACGGATATATGATGGAATACCCGATACAGAGGTACTGGCGGGATGCCCGGCTTCAGCCAATTGGTGGGGGGACAACACAAATCATGCGCGAGATTTTATCGAAACGCTTGAAAATTACAGATGGGTTTTAACATAAGTCTCTATTAATAATGGCCCTTGGTATTTTTAAAAATGAGGTGGCTGGATATGAGTGCTAATGTAGGTTATTGGTTAACCCATCATAGTGAAAATATACCGAATAAAACAGCAATCGTTTATGGAAACCTGCGATTGACCTATATGCAGTTGAACAATCGGGTCAACCGTTTGTCACATGCCCTTTTGGATCAGGGTGTGAGGAAAGGCGACAGGGTCAATGTCCTGCTGTTAAACACAAATGAATTTTTGGAAACACTTTTCGCCTGTGCAAAAATCGGAGCGATATTCGTACCAATCAATATCCGCCTCAGTGCACCGGAAGTAGATTATATCGTTAAGGATTCGAGCAGTTCAGTCTTCATTTACGATGTGCGTCTCCAGTTCATCATAGAAGAGCTAAAGGAAAAGAACG
Source organism: Peribacillus sp. NPDC097224 (assembly GCF_044761985.1). Lineage (NCBI taxonomy): Bacteria > Bacillati > Bacillota > Bacilli > Caryophanales > Bacillaceae > Peribacillus > Peribacillus sp. NPDC097224. The sequence goes on from NZ_JBIWDK010000010.1 coordinate 72,541, forward strand.
AAACACACCTCCAATTCATTGAAGTGAATCCAGGAGGTGATCGTGAATCCTCTCCCTATGAAAAATTGATTGGTGAGTATCCATCCTCGGAGACTGGTTTTGAGCTGAATGCGGATGATTACTTGATGCTTATGTATACATCCGGAACGACAGGCAAGCCCAAAGGAGCGATTTTGACACATGGCAATACACTAGCGAACATCATGAATGGGCTTTACCTCTTGCCGGTGACAGCCGAGGACATTACATTGACGGTTGCCCCGTTGTTCCATATTGGTGGGCTCGGAATTTCCACAACACAAATGATGTATTTGGGCGGTACTGTCGTGCTGCTTGACTTGTTCACCCCTCAATCGACGCTAGAATGGATTGAAAAGGAGAAGGTTTCGACCGTGTTCATGGTCCCATCGATGTGGCAGTTGGTCATGCATGATTCAAGAATCGAGGATTATGATTTAAGCTCTCTCCGTTTGGCATGTTCTGGAGGGGCGCCATGCCCACTTCCGGTCATCGAATATTTCAAGGGTAAAGGCATTCCATTCATGGAAGGGTTCGGGATGACCGAGACGGCGCCTATCGTCAGTATATTGAAAGAGGAAGATACGATACGTAAAATCGGGTCGGTCGGAAAACCACCCATCCATGTCGGTGTCAAGATTGTTGATCCGACAGACAGGGAAGTGCCTATTGGCCAAGTGGGTGAACTAGCCATCAAGGGTCCAAACGTAACGGTCGGTTATTGGAATAAACCGGAAGCAACCAAGGAAGCACTTCGATCCGGCTGGTTTTATACTGGCGACCTCGCAAAAATCGATGATGAAGGCTACATCTATATTGTCGATCGGAAAAAAGACATGATAATTAGCGGCGGGGAAAACATTTATCCGATCGAAGTTGAACAAGTACTTGTCAGGATGCCAAATGTGAAGGAAGTTGCCGTCATTGGCATCCCTAATGAAAAATGGGGCGAAGTGATCAAGGCCTATATCGTCTTAAACAGCCCACGTCAGACAATTAAGTTAGACGATATCCGAGAGTATTGTGATGGCAGATTAGCACGATTCAAGATGCCAAAGGAAATAGAGCTATTGGATGAACTGCCGAGAAATGCGACAGGGAAAGTATTGAAACGTGCTCTATCTAAACCATACGAAACGGAAAAGAGGGTGTAAGGATGTTTAATAAATATTTTGATGAGTATGAAGTCGGAGAGGTCTGGACTTCGAAAGGCCGTACAATCACAGAAACGGATATCGTGAATTTTGCCGGGTTAAGCGGGGATTTTTACTCGCTTCACACAGATAAGGAGTATGCCGAAAAGTATTCGCCATTTGGACAGAGAATTGCCCATGGGATGCTGGTATGCTCGATTGCATCTGGCCTTTCTGCATTCGAACCTGGAAGGGTCGTCGCCTTTTACGGGATCGATAAATTACGTTTTACGAATCCGACCTTTATCGGGGACACGATCTCTGTAGAGATTTCCATTTTGGAATTAAAAGATCGGGACGATGGAATGGGCGTCATTACGGCGAAACAAAAGGTGAAAAAACAAAATGGAGATGTGGTGGGCGTTTCGACGATGAAAATCCTGATGGCGAAGAAACAGGAGGTTCTATCGTGATGAAAGAGATCGTTTCCTATGAAAAAGACAGGGGCATAGCGGTAGTTTATATTGATAACCCGCCGGTCAATGTGATTGGCGAAAATGTTGTCATTGGCTTAAACCAGGTATTCGATCGTTTAGCTGAAGATGACGAAGTTCGGGCCATTGTATTGTCAGGCAAAGGAGACAAGGCCTTTGTTGCCGGAGGGAACATAAAGGAATTCCCTAAATTGGTCGGCCAGGGTGTGGCATTCAATGAAGCCCGTGCCCGTGATATGCAAGAGCCATTTAATAAAATCGATAACATTGCAAAACCGGTCATAGCGGCCATTGATGGATTGGCCCTAGGAGGGGGATGCGAGTTGGCCCTCTGCTGTGATATCCGAATTGCAGAAGAACATTCCATCATTGGTCTCCCTGAAGTGAAGTTGGGTCTATTTCCGGGGGCTGGCGGGACACAGCGTCTACCAAGGCTGATCGGAGAAGGAAGGGCAAAAGAGCTAATTTTAACGGGAAGAGCCGTTACGGCGGAGGAAGCAGAACGAATCGGATTGGTGAATAAAGTGGTCCCGACCGGAAAGGGCTTGGCAGCGGCGATAGAGTTAGCTGAGGAAATAGCGGGCTATTCCTTCCAAGCGGTTTCAAGAATCAAGAAAACGATCGATGAAGGAATGAAAACGACGTTGGAAGAAGGTTTGCTGATTGAGGCAAAATACTTTGGCGAAGTGTTCCAGACAGAAGATGTTAAGACAGGTGTACAGGCCTTTATCGAGAAAAAACAGCCGGTGTTTATCCATAAATAAAATAGAGGGAAATTAGTTTAGTCAGAACGATAAATCTATTGAAAAGGGTGAGGACCGAGATGGATCAAGATCAAAAGGTTATTGAAAAGGGCAGTGAGAATTCAGAAAGATTGCAGAAGATTACGAGTGAGCTCGAGCGAATTCATAAAGGGGGATCTCCGAAGAATCATGAGAAAATCAAGACGCTTGGGAAAATGTTCGTCCGTGACCGCTTGAAGTTATATTTTGACAACGGAGAACCCACGTATGAAACGGGGACATTTGCCAACGCGACGAAAAAGGACCTGCCAGCTGATGGAGTCGTCACGGGAGCCGGTAAAATCAATGATAGACTCGTATATTTCACAGCAAGTGACTATACCGTCAAAGCGGGTTCGATTGGCCGCTATCATGGGGAAAAAATCCTGCGTATGCAAGAGGCCGCCATCAAAAGTAAACGCCCGATCGTCTATATGATCGATTCCTCAGGAGGCCGGATTGATGAAGGCGGTGGCTATCATTCCGATAAATATTCAGGCGGGAAGATTTTCTATAATCACAGCATCATGTCAGGAAGGATTCCGCAAATTGGAGTGATGTATGGGCCTTGCTTCGCTGGTACAGCATATATGCCGGTCTTCTGTGATTTCGTCGTCATGCTTGAAGGAAAAGCCGGCATGGCGATTGCTTCACCACGGATGGTACAGATGGCGACAGGTCAAAAAGTCGACATCGAACAACTAGGCGGGGCAAAAATGCATGCAGAAAAAAGTGGAAGCGTCGATTTTGTTGTCCAAACGGAAGAAGAGGCTGCCGAAGTCGTCAAAAAACTATTAAGCTACCTCCCGGATAGTTTCGAAGGCAAGCCACCTAGTGCACCTCCCGTCCCGCCGACTCGTGATCCACTGAATATTGATAATATCATTCCGAAAGAGCCGAACCAGCCCTATGATGTCCACGAACTAATCGAGAGCATTGTTGATGGTGAGAGCTTCCTTGAAGTGAAAAAAAGTTATGCGAAAGAGCTTGTAACAGGTTTTGCACGAATCGATGGACGCGTTGTCGGCATCATTGCCAATCAACCGACGGTCAAAGGAGGCGCCATCTTTCCTGATTCCTCCGATAAAGGGGCAAACTTCGTGTGGCTCTGCGATGCCTATGGGATTCCCTTGCTTTACTTGTGTGATACTCCTGGTTTCATGGTCGGTACACAGGTCGAGGAACAGGGCATTTTACGAAAAGGGAGGAATTTCATATACGCCACATCCGTGGCCAATGTTCCAAAGCTGTGCGTAATCGTACGTAAAGCCTATGGGGCGGGGATTTATGCAATGGCAGGTCCTGCATACGAACCGGATACGACCATTGCGCTTCCTTCGGCTGAGGTAGCAATCATGGGACCTGAAGCAGCCATTAACGCCGTTTATTATAATCAGTTGAGTCAAATTCCTGATCCAAAGCAAAAGGCTGAATTTGTCAAGGCACTGCGTGATCAATATCGTGAAAGCTATGATATTTATAAACTAGCAGGCGACATGCTTGTCGATGACTTGATTATCCCGGGGGACTTGCGAAAAGAACTCATTTCCCGTTATGAGGTGTTCGAGAATAAAGAGTTCCCGCTTCCAAATAAGAAGCATGGTACGATGTTGAGCTAACCCTATACAGACGAGGCAGAAGTAGAATGTCTCGTCTGTATCACTTTAAAACTAAGGAGGGAAAAGCATGAGTGAGATTACCGCGATGAACCGGCTGGCTGTTGGGGATATATTACGCAGGACAACAGGAAGGTTTCCGAACAAGGTGGCGGTCATAGAAGGTGATAAACAATGGAGTTATCGGGAGCTGAACGATGAGGTGAACCGCTTTGCCAACTATTTGCTTGATTCCGGCCTGGAAAAGGGAGATGCGGTCGCGACAATCTGCGGGAATTCCGTCTCATTCATTATCGTCTTTTTCGGCATCGCTAAGGCGGGTCTAGTGTGGGTGCCGCTTAATCCAGGCGTATCCTTTCATGAAAAGAGTTATATTCTTTCAGAGGTAGATTCGAAGTTAGTCATTGTCGATGAAATTTTTCTACAAGGAAAAAAGGAAGAATTGAAAAGTCTTTGTCCGGAACTGTTGATCATTGGGAAAAATGTCTCTCCAGTTGAACGCCTGGAGGAAGCGTATCGGCTCTCCAGTAAGCAAGAACCAGAGGTCCATATTGAAGATCGGGACTTGGCCCAAATTATGTTCACGAGCGGGACGACGGGCATGCCTAAAGGGGTGATGATTTCCCATCTATCGATTTATATCGCCAGCTTGTCCAATATTATTGGTTCCAGTATGAAGCGGGACGATATAGCCAGTGTCATCATGCCTCTCTTCCATTGTGCCCAGCATACCTTGGCCGTTTCCTTTTTCAATGTAGGTGCCACGCTGGTCATTTTGCCGGGATTTGAACCGGAATCCTTCATGAGAACGGTAGAGAAGGAAAAGGTAACTTGGATGTTCGGTCTTCCCATGATCTATAAAGCGATTCTCTATCATCCGAATTTTAAACATTATGATATAACCTCCTTACGCTTCTGCTTATATGCGATGGCTCCCATGGACCGGGTCACCCTTGAAAAAGGGATGAAGGAGATAGGGGCGGAATTCGCACTGGCTTCTGGACAAACGGAAGTGTATCCGGGAACTTGCATGTTCGAGCCGGAAGATCAACTAAGGAAGCATGGCCCTTACTGGGGTGGGACGGGAATCATCAATGACACCGCCATAATGGACGAAGAAGGGCGGACGTTGGAAAAAGGAGAAATCGGAGAAATTGTTCATAGGGGTCCGAATGTCATGATCGGCTATTTGAATAATCCGGAGGAGACGGAAAAAAGCAAGCGGTTCGGATGGCATCATACTGGCGACTTGGGCTATTTTGATGAAGACGGATTGCTCGTCTTTGTCGACAGGAAAAAAGATATCATTAAATCCGGTGGCGAAAATGTGGCTTCGATCCAGGTAGAGCAGATTCTAGCCTTGCACGAAAAGGTGCTCAATGCTGTGGTTATCGGTCTGCCGCATGAAAGGTGGATAGAAGCTGTGACCGCATTCGTCGTTCCCAAACCGAACGTTACCATTACGAAAGAAGAAATCATCACACATTGTAAAGAGAATCTAGGAACCTTCCAAGTTCCTAAGGAAGTCATCGTGGTCGATCAATTACCGATGACGTCAACCGGTAAGATTCAAAAGCATAAACTTCGGAATCACTATCAACATCTTTATATACCGGCTGGAAAGTAGGGGCACCTTTTAGGTGTCTTTTTTTTTTCTGGGAAAGAGTTACATGTTATCAATTTCAATAAATGGAAGCGGGTGTTAAACTGAAGGGTGAGGAGGGGATAAAATGGAAACTTTACAAATAGGGGAAATCAAATTAACATGGCTGAATGGTGGCGTGACCCACCTGGATGGTGGAGCGATGTTCGGTGTCGTACCGAAACCGCTGTGGTCCAAGAAATATCCGGTCAATGAAAATAACCAGATTGAATTGCGGACAGATCCGATACTCGTTCAAGTGAACGGATTAAATATGTTGATAGACTCCGGGATCGGGAATGGAAAGCTGAACGACAAACAGAAACGGAATTTTGGCGTGACGGACGAGTCCGGGCTCATTGAGGATTTAGGTCGGCTCGGGATCAAACCAAATGAAATCGATTACATTCTAATGACCCACCTGCATTTCGACCATGCCTGTGGATTGACTAAGCCTGAAGGAGATTCACTGATCCCGGTTTTCGAACGTGCCGAAATCATCACGACCCAAATCGAATGGGATGAAATGCAACAACCCAATATCCGCTCAAAAAGTACATACTGGAAGGAAAACTGGGAGGCGATTGCCCACCTTGTCCGTCCTTTTGAAGGAGAACGTGAAATCACGGAAGGCATTAAAATGATTCATACCGGCGGACATAGTGATGGACATGCCATCATCCTGGTTGAAGACGGTAAGGACAAGCTGATCCATTTAGCCGATATCATGCCAACGCACGCACATGCGAATGTCCTGTGGGTACTGGCTTATGACGACTACCCAATGACTTCGATCTCGGCAAAGGAAAAGTGGATGAAATATGGTCTGGAGAACGGGGCCTGGTACAGCTTTTATCATGATGCCCAGTATTGTGCCATCAAGTGGGATGAAACGGGTAAAGAGGTAAAGGATGAAGTGAAACGGAAACGGTAAGTCATAGAAAAAGGAGGCGATTTGGGTCGCCTCCTTTTTTTGTTCAATCATGTTGTGCATTCAATTCCAATATCGTCCCGGTAGTAGCATCTGCAATGAATTCAAATTGTTCGCGGTTACCATCGGTATTTCTAGTGATGCCGCCTTTATATACTTGGTAGTCCAAATCATTTTTTTGATAGGTTTCGGGTTTCATTAAAATCCAAGATCCATATATACTTCCATCTTTTCTGACTGTTTCCTTCACCTGCGCCAATACTTTGTCAGGAGAAGGCGTATTTGTTTGATTCAAAATTTGTTTTGTAGCATAGCCTGTAGCGAAGCCGGCTGCTGCCCCCAATAGAAACGTTTTCCAATTCATGAATTTCTCCTCCATTGCTTTTTATTACTCACTCTATCTAGTATACATAAGAAGTCTTTCTTTGACTAACGATTTGAAATTTTACCCATTTACTGATAAATTAAAACATGCTAGGTGGTAACTATCGTCTAAGTTAGGTAAAATAGATAGGAAATAAAAGTAGTTAAGGGGTAGAGATATGGATCAAGAGACTTTAACACTATTTAAAACATTGACGGAATTACCAGGGGCTTCAGGAAATGAGCATGCCGTGCGTAATTTTATGAGAAGTGAGCTTGAAAAATATTCAGATGAAATCGTTCAGGACCGCCTTGGAAGTATCTTTGGCGTAAAAAGAGGAAATGAAGAAGGCCCAACTGTAATGGTGGCTGGACATATGGACGAAGTGGGCTTCATGGTCACTTCTGTTACGGAAAATGGCATGATCCGCTTCCAAACACTTGGAGGTTGGTGGAGTCAGGTTCTTTTGGCACAACGAGTGGAAATTATTACGGACAACGGGCCGGTAATCGGGGTCATTGGTTCCATACCTCCGCATTTGCTTGATGAATCGCAGCGTTCGAAACCTATGGATATCAAGAATATGTTGATAGATATCGGTGCGGATGACCAGGAGGATGTGAAGCGGATCGGGGTTAAGCCTGGTCAGCAGATTGTTCCGATTTGCCCTTTCACGCCGATGGCCAACGAAAAGAAAATCCTTGCTAAAGCATGGGATAATCGCTATGGTTGCGGTCTTGCGATTGAACTATTGAAGGATTTGAAGGATGAAAAATTACAGAATATTTTATATTCGGGTGCGACGGTTCAGGAAGAAGTGGGATTACGGGGTGCCCAAACGGCTGCACATATGATCAAACCGGATATCTTCTTCGCCTTGGATGCAAGCCCGGCAAATGATATGTCCGGAAATAAAAGTGAATTTGGACAGCTGGGTAAAGGTGCATTATTGCGTATTTTAGACCGGACGATGGTCACACATCGCGGAATGAGGGAATTCATCCTCGATACGGCCGAATCTAATGATATTCCTTATCAATATTTTGTTTCTCAAGGCGGAACGGATGCAGGAAAGGTCCACATTGCCAATGATGGGATTCCGAGCGGCGTGATTGGGATTTGCTCACGTTACATTCATACCCATGCATCGATGATCCATATTGATGATTATGCGGCTGCCCGTGAATTGATTGGGAAGTTGGTCCGCGCTTGCGATAAAACGACATTTGAGACATTGAAGAATAACGGATGATAATGAAAGCTGAAATGGAGGGGACACCCTTCCATCAGCTTTTTTTGCATAGAGGGAAGGGCATACATATGAAAATTGTAGTAGGCAGTACAAACCCGGCGAAAGTGCAGGCCGTGATTAACATCTATAAAGAAGCAGAAGTCATCTCGCTACAGGTGGAAAGTGGGGTTTCGGAACAACCATTTTCAGATGAAGAGACCATGAACGGGGCTGTGAACCGGGCCAGAAATTGCTTGCTTGAAAAGGGGGCCGATATCGGAATCGGTCTCGAAGGTGGCGTGGTTAAAATGGAACGCGGCTTATTCGTATGCAACTGGGGGGCAATGGCCACGAAGGATGGCGATATCTTCATTGCCGGAGGCGCGAGAATTCCCCTCCCCGGAATGATTGCGGATCGCTTGGAAAACGGGGAAGAGCTCGGTCCGATTATGGACGATTTCACCAAGAAAGCGAATATCCGCAAGAAAGAAGGGGCTATCGGGGTATTTACGAATGAACGGATTACCCGTGCCGATATGTTCGGAAATATCATGGAAATGCTTGCGGGGCAGTATGAATATAAGAAAAACCATCAATAAAAGAGACTGTCAGAACAAAGCAGAAACAGACAGGATTTAGGATATCGGTGCTGATAATATAGAAAACAAGGGAGGGGAAAGCCATATGGGGTGGGTAGAATCCATTCAGAAGGCCCTTGACTATATAGAGGAGCATTTAATCGACGACTTGACCATCGAGAACATTTCTAGTCAGGCGAATGCATCAGCCTTTCATTTTCAGCGGACGTTCACCATCTTGACGGACATTTCCGTTGGAGAATACATCAGGCGCCGTAGATTGACATTGGCTGCCCAGGAACTTGTAAGCACCAATGGCAAGGTCATTGATGTAGCCTATAAATATGGCTATGACACTCCCGAGGCTTTTTCAAAAGCTTTTCGGCGGCAGCATGGAGTACCTCCTAGCGAAGCCCGAAAGTATATGGGAAAGCTGACATTCTATGAACGCCTGGTTATCCAGGTGCTTCTAAAAGGGGCGGAACCGATGAAGTATAATATCGTGGAAAGAGATTCTTTTCGAGTGGTCGGTATCAAGCGGGAGTTTTCACTAGAGAACGAAGAAAATCTGATAGGAATCCCGAAGCTTTGGGACGAAGTGAACTCGGATGGTACCAGCAATCGGTTAGGAAAATTGAATAACGGCCGAATTAAAGGGTTGCTAGGGATATGTGTCGATTCCCCTGAAGATGAGCGGAATTCAATCGATTATTGGGTGGCCACGGAGTATGACGGAAGCGTCCCAAATGATTATTCTGGCTTGACGATACCTGCATCCAAGTGGGTTGTGTTCGAGGTCAATGGACCGATGCCCGAGGCGATGCAAAAGGTTTGGAAACACATCTTTTCCGAATGGTTTCCGGCAAGCGGACATGAACATGCAGGAACACCGGAAATGGAAGTATACGTTGAAGATGATGCTTCAGCCACAGATTATTACTCCGAGATATGGATCCCTATTAAGAGATAAAGGATGGGCTTGTAGGCAAAGACTGTGTCCTACAAGCTTTTTTTATCCATGTAAAAAGCACTCCATAAGAGTGCCTTTAACTTCATTCATTTTCCATCTTCGAATATATAAGAAAGGACTTTTAAGGCTTGGTTCACCGATTCGACTGTGACGCTTGCTTTTTCAGATAATTCTTTTAGCGCGTGGTGATGGGATTCTGGGCGGATCAAGATAAGTGGTTTGCCAAGTGAGACCGCGGTGCTTGCATCCATGGCAGTATTCCACTGCTTATATTTCTCTCCAAATAGGGCAACGACAAGGTCAGCTTGCTTCATCAAAAGACCTGTACGCAAATTATTGATTTGAGAAGCTGCCATATCCTTTAAAACGGGGGTCGGCTGTTTCCCCAGAATATCTTCCCCGATATTATCGGAGCGTTCATGATTTTCCATTGGGCCGACAAATTCTAAAGGAAGCTTTAAAGCGGCCGCCTTCTCTTTTAATTCACTTCTCCAATTTGAATGGATTTCTCCAGCCAGGTAAACCGTTACTTTCATGATGATCCTCCTTATTATCTAATTTGCTTACATTGTATCATGTTTTAAGAAAATGGATGGATTTCATAAATTAGGATATAAGTAAAGACAAGAGGGTAACGGTAGATTGTTGAAAAGGAGGGGGAAGTCTTGAAGGTCCCACCCCAAAAAAAAATTCTGATCGTCTTTTTGATGAGCATCCTGGCAGTCGGTTGTTCAGGCATTGAAAGGCAGGTGGATAAGGCCGTGACAGCAACGGTTTCCGCTTTTCGGGATGAAGCGCCGCAACCGAATACAAAAGTGGGGCTTATAAAGGTGTATCTGCCTAAAAATTTCAAGATAGAAGAGGAACATGAGAATAACTTGATCCTGAAAAGTGGTCAACAGGCTTATATATTATTTGTCAATCCAAATGAAAACAGCGAAAGCTCGCAATTATTTTTGACGGCAAAGGAGCAGAAAACTCATTATTTGACACTGGAATCCTTTCAGAATGATGATAAGTTCGGTTTTATTTCCATCATGGAATTATCGGAAGAGAAATATGAGCTTTCCGTAGGAAGCGGCGGGGTCAAGCTCACAACCGAGACGGGGAAAGAGGATTTAAAGGATGAGGCGGAGAAAATGATGGAAATCGTTTCTTCCGTTCCACAGAGGTGAAAGAAGGTCCGGCGTACCCATACCGGACCTTTTGTGCTCTCTATTACAATCCGTATTGATGGTTGATTGAAGCGGAGTCTGGTATGATGGAATTATAAAATAACTAGATGGATTTCATAAGAGCTGGAGGAATAATAAGATGGAAAACTTACAAACTGTTGAACAATACGATGCATTAAAAAATGAAGGAAAACATATTTTCCTTTTCTCGGCAACATGGTGTGGCGATTGCCGAGTGATTGAACCAATCCTACCGGAAATAGAAGCGAAGTTCCCTGAATTCACGTTCATTCATGTAGATCGCGATAAATTCATCGATGTATGCGCTGCTAATGATGTTTTTGGAATTCCTAGCTTCATCGGATATGAAAACGGTAAAGAGCTAGGCAGATATGTGAGCAGGGACCGTAAAACACAAGAACAGATTGAAGAATTCATTTCATCATTATAATGAAAGGTCCCCTTCTTTAGGGGATTTTTCAATGGATAGGAGGGCCAGCCATGAAAATGGATAGCATAAAGCTGAAGAACATATTAAAAGAACGCTTAGCGGATGAAAATCGTACGTTCAAATTCGATAGCCAGAAGGACACGTTACGGATTGAAAATATAAAGACCGGTAAAGGCATCACGGTTGAACTTCCACCGGTGCTTGCAAATTACGAAAATATCCAAGAAAAAGCCATTGATGAAGTCATCTATTACGTAGATGAGGCACTGAATGTAATGGGGGAAGAACATAGCATGGAGGGCAAGGAGAAATTCATTTTTCCTGTGATTCGTTCGACTTCTTTTCCAATGGAGGCAGAAGAGGGCAATCCCTTCTTGTTCGACGACCATACGGCGGAGACACGTGTCTTTTATGCGTTGGATTTGGGCAAGACCTACCGTTTGATCGATGAGAAAATGCTCAAGCGTGAAGACTGGCAGGGAGATAGGATCCGGGAGATTGCCCGTTTCAACGTCCGCTCCCTCTCGACTAAATTGAAGTCGGATATCGTAGCGGGGAACACCTTTTATTTCTTGAATACAAATGATGGCTATGATGCGAGCCGGATTCTTAATGAATCATGGCTTCGTGAAATGAAGGAAAAGATATCGGGGACCATGGCAGTGGCCATTCCTCATCAAGATGTCATCATCATTGCCGATGTGCAAAATGATACTGGCTATGATGTACTCGCACAAATGGCGATGAGCTTTTTCGCCAGTGGCCACGTACCGATTACGGCGTTATCTTTCCTTTATGAGGAAGATGAGCTAGAGCCGGTCTTCATTATGGGTAAAAATAAAAAGCGTGAACAATAAGTAAGCGGATGGATGAATAATGATAGGGCTCCTGTCTCTTTGGATGGATTTCCAAACTCGGCAGGGGCTTATTTTGTTATACCCTAGGGAATATAATATTTTGTATTAAAACTTAATCTCATTGTAAACTCTGTTTAACAGAGGTGTTTTAATTAAATAGTAGACTATATAATTAGAACGTGTTTAAACTCATATGAAAAGGGGTTTAAATAGGTTAAGAGTTATGTGAAATTGGGATGATTCCTGCAGAAATTTGCAAAAAACTACATATATATCCCTATTAACCTTAATTTCTCTCGATATTTCAAAAAATACTGGTAGAATTAGTTACATAATTACAGATAGTAGAAAGAGTGATAGGTTTGAAGTGGCTAAATAAAATGAAAAAGTGGTTCCAAGCAGAGGAAATTATTGAGATTGAAGAAATAATAATAGATGAACCGATCGATAAAGAGACTTTAAAGAAGATGGACTTTTCTAAACTTCCCAAGACAAAGAAGGAAGAAATCGAAGCATACAATCAAACGGTGGCAAAAATGTCCCAAACGAAAGATCCGGATACGAAGATCTTGTTTCAATATCCAAAAGGGGAATTTAAATTCCCTCTGATACCTGATAAGGAACAACGTGTGAGAAAGCCTAGGGAAAAGAGAAGAGAGGAGCGGGAGCATAAACAGGATACGGAATCTTATGAATCCAAAAGGCCTAAGCAGAGTCCCGAGCAGAAACGGAAGAACGCTGAACGGATCGCTACTCAAAAGATCCTGCCATCCAATACCCCATTCCGACCGACGGAAATCCCCTCACCTGTTTATGGGTTTCGGCGACCGGAAAAAAAAGTGGTCAAATCGGTCGAATTTGAATTAGAGAGCAAATTTCCTGTTCTTAAAAAAGAAGAGCCTGAGGTTCCAACGATTATTCCGAACGAGGTAAAGGAAGAGGTTTATGAGGAATTGACCCGTGAACCTTCCGTTCTTGTACCAGAACAGATAGAGGAAAAAAAAGAAGAAGCCATTTCCGAGGTTCCTGCCTATATGCGCCGGAATGAGGATACGGACCCCAAGGCGGCGACAAGTGAACAGGAACCAGTTGCTTCAGAATTTCCGGTAGACCAAGAAGTTGAAGAGCAAGAAACGGAGCAAGTGGAATTTGGGCAGGAAGTGGCGGTCGGGATAATGGAAGCCGTTGAACCTACTGTCGTTCCAGCCGAAGAAGGTAAGCCTGAGGCCCCGGCATATATCGCCGAGGATCCTGTTGATCCCGAAGTCCTTGATCAGGGGACGGAACCGAAAACCGAGGAATCGCCTAAACGCCCGAAAAAGCATATCCCCTTTAATGTCATGATGTTAAAGCAGGATAAAGAAAAGGCTACATTCCTAAATCCTTTTAAAGCGGAAAAAAAAAGCCCTGAAATCGAAAGGGGAGTAGTGGCTGTTGAAACGAGACCCACTGAAAAGCCTGTAACATCATGGACTACGTTGGAAAGCGAACCCATTCCCGTTGCTACAGGAGTGCAGGTTGAGGAAGAAGCCATTCAAGAACGGATGGATACACCTGAACCACAAAGGGCTGAGGAAGTTCGGTATGAACCCGTAACTCCTTCGCTACCTGAGCACGAGAAACAATCGCATTTCGAGACGAACGAGGTTCCCATTTCTCCGGTTATTCCAGAAGCGGAAGTTGTTGAACATGAAGAAAAACGGGAGGTTGCTGTTCCAGAGCCTATGGAAGCAGCCCATCCCGTCAGTACGGGACTAGTCGATTCTGTAGAAGATGAGGAAAATCCGTATTATGTATTTCCAAAGATCGAGTTATTGACTCCTCCCACATATGCCGAACATGATGATGAGTGGCTCGAAGAACAGACCGTATTGCTGGACGAGACACTGAAAAACTTCAATGTCCGGGCAAAAGTCGTGAACGTGACGCAAGGTCCGGCGGTCACTCGTTTCGAGGTCCATCCTGAACCGGGTGTGAAAGTGAATAAAGTGACGAACCTCATGGATGATATCAAGTTAAGTCTGGCGGCTCAGGATATGCGAATGGAAGCTCCCATTCCAGGTAAGCATACCATCGGCATTGAAATTCCGAATCGGAAGAGCAAGCCTGTATTTTTGCGTGAGGTTTTGGAGAGTACTGAGTTTCAAGAGCATGAATCACCGCTCGCTGTTGCGCTGGGACTAGATATTTCAGGCCAGCCGATCATCACCGATTTAAGAAAGATGCCGCATGGCCTGATTGCGGGGCAAACGGGATCGGGAAAAAGCGTGTGCATCAATACGATGTTGGTTAGTTTACTGTATAAAGCAACGCCTCAGGAACTGAAATTGATGTTGATTGATCCAAAAATGGTTGAGCTTGCTCCATATAACCAAATTCCCCATTTGGTCAGTCCGGTCATCACTGATGTGAAAGCTGCCACTGCGGCCTTGAAATGGGCAGTGGAGGAAATGGAACGCCGCTATGAACTATTTGTCCATGCAGGAGTTAGGGATATCAGCCGTTTTAATGACCAGGCTGAAAAAGCCGGCCAATATTCCAATAAGCTGCCATATATCTTGGTAATCATTGACGAATTGGCCGATTTAATGATGATGTCCCCGGCAGATGTCGAGGAAGCGATTTGCCGCATCGCTCAAAAGGCCCGTGCTTGTGGCATTCACTTAATTGTGGCGACACAGCGTCCGTCCGTGGATGTTATCACTGGTTTAATCAAGGCGAATATCCCGACTCGAATCGCTTTTTCCGTTTCATCCCAAGTCGACTCGCGAACCATCATTGATAGCGGTGGGGCAGAGAAACTGTTAGGAAAAGGGGATATGTTGTTTGCGGAAAACGGTTCATCAAAAACGGTCCGTCTGCAAGGGACTTTTGTAAGCGATGAAGAAATCGATCAAGTGGTCAATCATGTGAAACTGGAACAGAAGCCAAAATATTTATTTGAACAAGAAGATTTGTTGAATCGTGCCCAAGTGACGGAAGAAGCGGACGAGTTATTCTTTGAGGCATGTGAATTCGTCGTTCATCAGCAGGCCGCTTCGGCTTCTAGTGTCCAAAGGCGTTTCCGAGTAGGATACAACCGTGCAGCTCGTCTGATAGAAATGATGGAACAGCAGGGCGTCGTTTCTGAATCGAGGGGAAGCAGGCCACGGGATGTACTGATTACCGAGGAAGAACTTGAATTTTTACACGTAAATTAAGAGAACCTATACTAGGGTTCTGTATATAATGTGAAGGGCGAGATATAAATTCTAAAGCGAATGGAATAGAAAAGCCAATGATTTGATAAAATGGCATCTCCCTGACATGGATGTATGAATAAAAAGGTGATATAATATATTTTTGTCGATGAATAAATAAAAAGTACGTATAAAAACCTAGGCGAAAAGTACAATTCGAGCAAGTTTTCGTAATGAAAAAACAAATAAACATGACGTCATATACTGTCATACAGATAGACGATTGGTGGAGGTTCGTTATATGACTGCTTACCATTTTGTGGGTATCAAAGGTTCGGGAATGAGTGCGCTTGCTCAAATATTGCATGATATGAATATTCAAGTGCAAGGTTCCGACTATGAAAAAGAATTCTTTACACAAATAGCGTTAGAAAAAGCTGGGATAAAAATCCTTCCTTTTAACGAGGAAAACATTCAGCCTGGAATGACCATCATTGCAGGTAATGCGTTCCCGGATACCCATCCGGAAATCGTGAAAGCAATGGAACTTGGTTTACCAGTGATACGTTATCACCGTTTTCTTGGTGATTTCATGAAGACCTTTACAAGTGTTGCCGTTACCGGGGCACATGGTAAAACGTCGACTACAGGCTTGCTGGCCCATGTCATGGGTGGTGCCAAACCAACATCCTATCTGATTGGGGATGGAACTGGAAAAGGAATCGTGGATTCTACTTACTTCGTATTTGAAGCATGTGAATACCGCCGTCACTTCCTTTCTTATTATCCTGACTATGCAATCATGACGAATATTGACTTCGATCATCCAGATTACTATGCAAATGTGGAAGACGTGTTCGAGGCATTCCAAACGATGGCCTTACAAGTCAATAAAGGGATCATTGCATGCGGGGACGACGAGCATTTACCGCATATTCAAGCAAAAGTACCGGTCATTTTTTACGGATTTGCGGAAGGAAACGATTTTCAAGCGAAAAATGTTTCCGTCACTCCGGAGGGAACGACATTCGATGTGAATGTGAGGAACACGTATTACGATACTTTCTCCATTCCGACTTTTGGCAAGCATAGTGTGTTGAACGCTTTAGGTGTCATTGCACTGTGTAAATATGAAAACCTGGATACGGAAGCCGTGAAGGCTCAGTTACTCACTTTTGAAGGCGTAAAACGCCGGTTCTCCGAAAAGGAAATGGAGAGTCAAATCATCATTGATGATTATGCCCATCATCCTACAGAGATTTCAGCAACCATTGACTCAGCGCGTCAAAAATATCCAGAGCGTGAAATAGTAGCGGTCTTCCAACCGCATACTTTCTCAAGAACGCAAGCATTCCTGGATGAGTTCGCCGACAGCCTGAATCTAGCCGATAAAGTATACTTATGTGAAATCTTTGGATCTGCCCGTGAACATCATGGAAAACTATCGATTGAAGATCTTCAGGAGAAAATTCCTGGTGCCGAGCTTATTACAGAAGAAACAACAACGCAATTACAAAAACATAAAAACAGTGTAGTCCTATTCATGGGTGCAGGGGATATTCAAAAATTCCAGGCTGCTTATGAGGAGTCGCTGCAAGTTAAATAAAAAATGACCAACCCATAAATGGGTTGGTCATTTTTTATGGAATCACAAGCATGATCTGCGTGAAGTAGGTCATTTTAAATTTTCTGGATTTAATGATTCAAGTTCAGGTAGAACAAAGCGTCCATCTTTTCGGATCAGCACATCGTCAAAGTAAATTTCCCCACCGCCGTATTCAGGGCGCTGGATATTGACTAAGTCCCAGTGAATACTCGAATGGTTGCCATTAAAGGCGTCATCATAACATTGTCCAGGGGTGAAGTGAAAACTTCCATCAATTTTCTCATCAAAGAGGATATCTTGCATCGGATGTAGAATATAAGGATTTACACCGATAGCAAATTCACCGACATAACGGGCGCCTTCATCTGTATCAAAGATTTTGTTGATGCGTTCAGTATCATTGGCCACCGCTTCAACAATTTTTCCATCCTTGAATGTTAACTTCACGTTTTCGAAAGTAAAGCCCTGATAAGGAGATGGAGTATTGTAAGAAATGACCCCATTAATCGAGTCCTTAACAGGTGCTGTGTACACCTCACCATCAGGAATGTTCAGTTCACCTGCACATTTGATGGCTTTAATGTCCTTGATGGAGAAAGATAAGTCTGTTCCGGGACCAGTTAAGCGGACTTTATCGGTCTTATCCATCAAATCAACAAGGCTATCCATGGCTACGCTCATTTTTCCATAATCGAGATTGCAGACTTCGAAATAGAAATCTTCGAAAGCTTCTATACTCATTTTGGCTAATTGAGCCATAGAATTCGTCGGGTAACGGAGCACGACCCATTTCGTTTTCGGAACGCGGATATTTCTATGTACTTTTCCGATCGTTTGACCATGAATCGCCATTTTGTCTGCGGGCACATCGGATTGCTCATTGATATTATCTCCGGCACGAAGCCCGATATATGCATCCATCTGGCTCATCACGTTCGCTTCGAATTCACCCATCATCTTGTATTGTTCTTCCTGTGCACCCATTAATAAGGCGCGATCCACTTGATGGTCCTTTAAGAGGACGAATGGGTACCCATCAGCTGCATACGCTTCTTTTACAAGGGCGTTGACCAGTTCGCGTTGCAATCCAAAGTTTTCTATCAAGAGTTTTTCACCCTTTTGGAGTTTCACTGAATAATTTATCAGATTATGTGCAAGTATCTCGATTCTAGGATCTTTCATGTAGAATACCTCCAATATTTAGTTTTATTATTCTATCATACCTGATTAGCTGTAGGAATTTCATCCATTGGTCCCAATTAGTCGAAATTTTTCGCTATCAATATTTCCAAAACAGGTATAGATAGGGTATATTCACAAATTAAATACGTTTATAATAACGGGGAAGGGGTAATTAATAACTAAACAGTTACTAAATATGTCGATTTTTTTTCGGAGGTGTTCCAATGGAGATCATATTATACGTAAGTGCTGCAGTGGCAGCAATCGCTTTCCTGGTCCTTGTTATCTTCTTAACAAAGGTACTCACATCACTACAAACTACCTTGGACAGCGTGGCCCGGACGCTGACGGGACTTGAAAGCCAAATGCAAGGCATAACGGTTGAAACTACCCAGCTACTACATAAAACAAACTCGTTAGCAGAAGACTTGCAACAGAAATCTGAAAATCTGAACACAGTGGTGGATGCAGTGAAAGATGTAGGGACTTCCATCTCTAGCTTCAATACATCCGTCCAAAAGGTTTCTAATAAAGTGCAGGCAGAAATCGATAACAACCAAGAACGAATTTCCCAAATTGTTCAATGGAGTAACGTGGCCATGGAAATCCGTGATAAATGGAAGGCCAGGAACAAGCAAACCGCTCCAACTGCATATGAACAGGCAGAGATAGAAAGAGAAGCACTTGAAACAGATAACCTACCTAAAAAAAGGTTTTTACGATCTAGATCTTAACACCAGGTAAATAAAAAAAATTCCCAATTTTGAAAGGAGAATGTTACATGACGCAAAAAGAATATCCTACAAGCGAATATCAAAAATCATACGAGGAAGCACGCGATTCCATCAATTCGAAGGACTTCATGATCGGCGCCTTGATCGGCGGAATGATCGGAGCGGCTACAGCTTTATTCATGGCTCCGAAAACAGGCAAGGAATTAAGAAATGATTTCAACGAACAAGCTAAGAGCCTTTCCGAGAAAACAGAGAAGCTAAGACAAACCGCGATGGAAAAAGGTACGGTTTTGGCTGATACCGCTAAAGAAAAAACAGGAACGGTTACTGAATTGGTTTCTAGTAAATCTTCAGATATCGTCAATAAAGTGAAGAACCTAAAAACGGGCAAAGAAGAAAATGGCGATGCAGCTAATGATACTACGAACTCAAGCAATAAGGATATTGATGTAACGGGAACTTCCGATTCGAAAATCGTATCCGTTGAAACCAATATGCCTGAAAGTAAAGACAATAAGTCAAAAAATACACAAGCCGACCCGACTAGCGGAAACAAAAATACGGCAAAGCTAAAATTAGATGAAGCAAAAAAAGCTTTTGATGAAACCGAAAATAAATTAAAAAAATAATGTATGCTTCAATCGCTCAATATTTGCGAAGGTATGCACAATAATTGTCAAAAAAGACGATGAAGTGGTACGATGACTTCATCGTCTTTTTTCTGAAATCGAAAGGGGTTAATACACATGACACTTACTAAAATCGAAACGGAACAACAATTCAATGAGCTCGTAACGGAAGATCTTTTTTTACTTTTTAAGCATAGTGTTACTTGCCCAGTCAGTGCGGAAGCTTTTGAGCACTATCAAAAGTTCATCGCTGAACACCCGGAGTTAAAGACGGCCTACTTGGCCGTGCAAGAAGCGCGTCCGCTTTCCAACCATGTGGCGGAAACTTTTGAAATCAAACATCAATCCCCCCAAGCCATCCTATTTAAAAATGGCACGCCTACATGGAATGAATCCCATTGGAGAATTACAGAAGATTCTCTAGGCAAAGCAATCTCTCAATAAATGATGAAAGGCAGGCGTGTTGTTGAATCAACATGCCTGCCTTTTTCATTTTATGAGACTGTTTCTATGTCAACTAGTGGTGGGCCAAAGAATTCTTAATTGGTCACCGGGGGCAAGTTCATCGTGAAAAGTAGTTTCCTGCTCATTTTTAATGAGAATGAATCGGCTATTCCCTGTGGTAGGCATAAAGATTTCAACATGACGGAAAAGGTCTTGAAAGATAAAAGGTTCCACCTTATGTTCGATCATACTCAGGTCATCATTTGGCTGGATGATGTCCGTATCTTTCAATCGCTCGTCACCGCGTCTGAATTCTGCCAGATTTTTAGACAGAATGACTTGTTTGCCTTCAAAAAAAACAGGGACGTTGTGGGTATGCTGGATTTGTAAAGCTTCCATCACCTCTAATAAAGTAGGAGGGGCTGGATTTACCACTTCTAATTCATCGCCATCTTCAAAGGAGTACGTCCGTTTTGTTGCCAGTCCATTTTTGCTGATTTTACCCGTCCACGAGGGAAGCTGAATGGACTTTCCGTTCAATTTAATAGATAACGGTTCAAGGCAAGCAAGAAGTTCGGATAAGTGAAGTTCTTTGATCAACTCATTAATCGTTACTGGTATCCTGCAAGTTATTTGATCATGATCCTCGATTAATTCATGGATGGAGGCAGCTTTGCCATTTCTGGTAATGGAGGCTTCGATGGTATACTCTGTACCGTTAAGGATCACGGTTTTTCTAGGGATATCATCCAATACATCGAGTATGCGCAAAATGGCCGGTTCACCGTCTTCCCCTTTTGAGGTTACGATGACGTCTTCATCCTTCACTTCATCATCTAAAGAAGCTTCCGTTCCGTTTAAGGTAATCACCGATTTCTTTCCATGGTTTCCGGGAAGGGTAAATTGATTTCCGTTGATCGTGACGATTTTGGCCATGCCGGGTTTTCCATATAAAGAACTCATCTTAATACCTGCTGTGAGCAGGCAATCCCCCACTGTTGTTCGTTTCATATCAAACAAGCGGATGGGGTGCCCGTCAACGGTGATGCTCATGTATTGAATCGGGTTTTTATCGGCAGCAATGGCAATCCCAATCGGTGTTACCAATTCAGGCCCTTTTTGGATTTCAGACGAAATGCCAAGGTTCTGGATCGCATCGACGCCCCGGATTGCCACACGGTTACTTGGCAAGTTTAGTTTTTCAGCTAAAAGCCGGCATAATTCCGGTGTTTGGCTTCCACCTCCGACAAGCATCACCGCTTTTGGTGAACACTCATTATTCAAGGAGAGAATTTCTAAACGGATGGCTTCAGCCAACCTATCGAGTGCAGGATGAATATGTTCGATGATATCACTCTTGGCAATCTCGGTGGAAAATCCAAGAATATCAGTGACCGTTATCGAATCTTGATCGAGCAATTCCCTTTTCGCCTTTTCTGCAAGAGGGAAGTCCAGGAGCAGGTAGTCACTTATGGCCTCGGTAATTTCATCCCCAGCGATTGGTACCATTCCATAAGCGATGACGGTCCCTGAATCGGTCAAGGCTATATCGGAAGTCCCCGCCCCTATATCGACCAAGGCGACGTTAAGGCGGCGCATGGAGGCCGGGATGAGGACATTGATGGCCGCAATCGGCTCAAGCGTAAGAGCCTGCATTTCCAATCCCGATCTTTTCAAGGCAGCTAAAAGGGATTCAACAACGACCTTGGGCAGGAAGGTGGCGATGATCTCAACTGACGCTTCTTCCCCGCTCTGATCGATCAGGCTTCCGATTTCCTGTCCATCGAGGCGATAGTATAAAACCGAATAACCAACACAATAATAAGTGGACCGGGAGTCTGATTGTTCTGCCACGGTCGCCTGGGCTTCCTGGACAGCACTGAATTCGAGGTGAAGGATATCCTCATGTGTCAGCATCGGTTTCCCAACTATATCGACAGACGTCTTCGCCCGTTCGGTTTTCAATGCCCTACCGGCTGCAGCGACAGAAACCTTTCTTAGGGGACCGTGAGTTTCCTCCAGTTTCCCCTTAATGTGAGAGATGACTTTAGCCACAGCTAGAACATCATGTATTTGACCGTCCAGCATGGCCCGCTCCGAATGCTCTTCTGATAGAATATCGATAATATTATAGCTTTCCTGTTCTTTTTCTAATATAATTCCTACAACGGAACGCGTTCCAATGTCCAAGGCAAACAGTTTTTCGTGCATCAGTGACACCTTCTTTTATGTAATATATTACTTTAGTACTTAAAAGCGTTTAATTAATAAAGAAAAAAGTAGTGACATTTACAAGAATTTCATTTATAATTGTTTTTAATTATACATGAATTATTATAAAATTTTCATAGCTTAAATTATCGATTGAAATGAGTGAAAATTCGAACAGGTAAAAAGTACGGGTTTTCCATCGTGAAATCGTTGATATTTTTAAAATCGAAGGGATGGATTTGGAATGAGCAATAGAGAGCTTGATGGATTGCGTAATCAATTGGATGATGTAAACCTTCAGTTATTGCAACTGATTAATCAACGGGCGGGACTAGTACAGGAAATCGGCCGCGTTAAAGAAAAACAGGGCGTAAACCGCTACGATCCAGTCCGTGAAAGAATCATGTTGGATCTTATTGAAGCGAATCATCAAGGTCCTCTTGACCTAGGTTCGATTAAACATATCTTCAAGGAAATCTTTAAATTAGGCTTAGAACTTCAAAAAGATGATCAGAAGAAGACGCTTCTTGTTTCCAGAAAACAAAAACCGGAAGATACAATCATCGACATCAAAGGTGAACTTATCGGGAACGGGATTCCTAGTTTCGTATTCGGTCCATGTGCCGTGGAATCTTATGAACAAACGGCTGCAGTTGCTGAAGTCATCAAAGCAAAAGGCCTGAAGCTTATGCGTGGTGGTGCATTCAAACCGCGTACATCGCCATACGACTTCCAAGGACTTGGTTTAGAGGGATTACAGATCCTTAAGCGGGTTGCAGATGAATATGGTTTGGCAGTCATCAGTGAAATCGTAAGTGCAAATGATATGGAAGCAGCGGTTGAACATATCGATGTCATCCAAATCGGTGCACGTAACATGCAAAACTTCGATTTATTGAAAGCGGCAGGTGCCGTAAACAAACCAGTCCTTCTAAAACGTGGACTTGCAGCTACGATCGAAGAATTCATCCATGCAGCGGAATACATCATGTCGCAGGGTAATGGAAACATCATCCTTTGTGAACGTGGTATCCGTACGTACGAAAAAGCAACAAGAAATACGCTTGATATTTCTGCTGTTCCGATCTTGAAACAAGAAACGCATTTACCTGTCATGGTGGATGTAACCCATTCTACCGGACGTCGTGACCTTCTTCTTCCAACGGCTAAAGCAGCTCTTGCCATTGGTGCAGATGGAGTGATGGCGGAAGTTCATCCAGATCCTTCTGTTGCTTTATCTGATTCTGCACAGCAGATGGACTTCAAGCAATTTGATGATTTCTATAACGAAATTAAACGATTGAACTGGGTAACGGTTTAAGAAAGAATATTTGAAATATATGTACATTCGGCCCTTACCATCTTGGCAAGGGCTTTTTTTAATGGTAAAATACTTGTTTTTGCAGAAAAAGTCCTGAAAAAGACACTATTGGATTGCAGGAAGCATTCTACTATCGTATGATAAGTTAAAAGATGAGGACTGTTCTGAGTTAGAATCATACATAATGAAGATATCTATATAAGCTATGCTTATATAAAAATTAATAGAAAGACTTCCGTTAACCGATTAATTTTCCGTATAAGAAAAATACGTATAATAGAATCTTCTTTGAAATATTTGATGCTTTATTGGAAAAAATGAAACAAATGGAGGAATGTAATAATGAATAATATAACCATTTATGATGTGGCCCGCGAAGCAAATGTTTCGATGGCCACCGTTTCTCGCGTAGTAAACGGGAATCCGAATGTTAAACCTGCGACAAGGAAAAAAGTCGCAGATGTGATTAACCGGTTAGGGTATCGCCCTAATGCAGTGGCACGTGGGCTAGCCAGCAAGAAGACAACGACGGTAGGTGTCGTGATTCCGGATATCTCCAGCATCTTTTTTGCGGAGTTGGCACGTGGTATTGAAGATATAGCGTCCATGTATAAATACAATATCATTCTCAGCAGTTCTGATGAAAACATAGATAAGGAATTTCATTTATTGAATACGATGCTAGGTAAACAAGTAGATGGTATCGTATTCATGAGTGGAAACATCACGGACGAGCATGTCAAGGAGTTTAAGAACTCACCGGTTCCCATCGTATTGGCCGGTTCCGTCGAAGAAAGCGGGCAAGTGCCATCGGTCAATATTGATTATGAAGCGGCAGCGTTTGATGCCGTGATGTCCTTTGCCAAAAATGGCCACAAGCGAATAGGTTATGTGAGCGGGAATCTGTCCGCGCCTATTAATGAGAAGAAATTAACTGGTTACAAACAGGGATTGAAAGAAGCGGGGCTTTCTTTCGATGAAAGTTTACTGGTGGAAGGCGATTATACATATGATTCAGGAATTGAATCATTTGATAAGTTTCTTGAAGCCGAAGATCGGCCGACAGCAATCATAGTCGGAGCCGATGAAATGGCACTTGGCATCGTTCATGCCGCTCAGGATAAAGGGTTTAATGTACCAGGGGACTTTGAGGTAATCAGCTTCGACAATACACGGTTAACCTTGATGGTCCGCCCGCAGATCACGACCATCGTTCAGCCTTTATACGATATCGGGGCCGTATCCATGAGGTTGCTAACTAAATTGATGAATCAGGAATTGGTGGAGGGGCAAGAAAAAGTGATTCTGCCGCACCGCATCGAAAAACGTCAATCAACGAAATAATCCAGTATGAGAGTGTCCTTATGGGCACTCTCTTTTTCATAAGGTGAAACTTGTCTTGAAATGGAGACTGGAAACACTCTTTTTTTGGCCATTTAATCCTCCGTGCTGGTGGTCGTTTGTCTGTTAGAACGGATGGGGTAGAGCGCTTTTTCTAGCGTTTGGGCATTTTTCTCGGTAATGGCCGGCTTCCGGGGAATGGGTTCATAAATATCCTGTAGGTCATCCCACTCATCCGGAAGGGTCACAGGAGCCTCAGGCTGCCACGTGTCGATCCATTCCCTTGATAAGGGTCCAGATATATCATTATTGGTCATTTCGAGCCAGACCCTGGACCAGGCGCGTGGTACGACGCGCCAGATATCGTAGCCACCGCCACCGACGGCAATCCAGCGCCCCTCACAATACTTATGGGCCATTTCATGCGCTAATTTCGGGATTTCCCTATAAATCTTCATGGTAGCCGACAAGTGGGTGAGTGGGTCATAATAATGAGAATCAGCACCGTTTTGCGTCAAGATGACGTCTGGCTTAAAGAATTCAATCACTTCCTTGAATGCGGCTGTATAGCATTCGAGCCATGATTCATCTTCCGTGAATGCATCCACCGGGATGTTGAACGAATAGCCATAGCCTTTGCCCTGCCCCCGTTCATTGATATTGCCTGTACCGGGAAACAAATAGCGTCCCGTTTCATGGATGGAAAGGGTGCAGACTTCAGGGTCATCATAAAAGGACCACTGTACACCATCACCATGATGGGCATCCGTATCGACATAGAGGACGCGTGCACCATATTTTTTTTGTAAATATTTAATCGCGACCGAGCTATCATTATAAATGCAAAAGCCTGAAGCTTTGCCTCGAAAACCATGATGGAGCCCCCCGCCAAGGTTAAGGGCATGTAGGGACTGACCAGTCATCACGGCATCCACCGCCGTAAGGGTTCCGCCAACAAGCAGGGCACTTGCTTCGTGCATATTAGGAAAGATGGGGGTATCTTCTGTACCTAAACCATAGTTTCCCGCTTTTTCGGGAAGAAGCTTTCCCTGTCCAGCCAGCCTGACAGCGTTTACATAATGCTGGTCATGAACCAGTTGTAATTCCTCATCGGTCGCCATTCGCGGCTTGATGATCTGATCTTCACGGATGGCATGGTGTTTTTTTAGGAGGTCCAGCGTGAGCTGAAGCCGTTTTTGATTGAATGGGTGCTCGTCATTGAATTTGTAGGTCAGCAATTCATCGGAATAGACAAACAAGGATTGATCAGTCATGAGACGCACCTGGCAGGCAAGGCCATAAAACGGTATAGCCTTCTTTCTTTAAGTCTTCCACGACCATGAATGGATTCATGGTTTGTACCCGGACAACGAGAATCTTGTAATCGGATTCATCTTTTTCGGGATAGACAAGCGTACTCAGAATGTTCGCTTTGCGCAATTTGAAGATGGAGGTAATGTCGTGTAGCGTTCCCGCCGTATTGGGAATCCTGATTTCAATTTGGGAACCGGGCTGATTGACTCCCGTCAGTTCAACGAAAGAATGAAGCAAATCAGTTCCGGTTATGATGCCCACTAACCTTTTTTCCTTTAGGATGGGAAGACAGCTGATGTTATTTTCACAAAATACGGCACCAATCTCTTCTACAAAGTCCAGGGGATGTCCTGTGATGATATCGGTTTTCATGATGCTTCCCAGTGATTTTTCTAAATCCTTTTTGTATTCTTCGGTGCGGAAAATAGAAGGAGAAGCGTCTCGTATGTCACGGTCACTAACTAATCCGACGAGGTGAAAGCTTTCATCGACAATTGGAATATGGCGAATCCGTTTCTCTTTTAAGATTAAGACAGCACTATGAATGGTATCTGTTGGTGTTAAGGCAATGACATCTTCATTCATTATTTTTTCAACAATCATACGTAGTTCCTCCTCTTTACTCGCCTCTTTAATACATGAAACGATTCATGAATCGTAATTGGTCAAACTTTTCGATGGACTCCGGAGGCACTCTCTTTCCTATACGCGCCATCAGGCAGTTTGCTGGATGTGAACTGATTTCCGGGTCATCCGTTGCATAATAAACCAGCCCGCCAGCACTCATCATTTTTTCCATGACCTTTCGATAGTCCCAAACGTTCAATCCCGTCCCCCTCAAGTCCCAATGCCAATAATATTCAGTCGTGATGATAATGAAGTCCTCTACCGAATCATCCTCCGTAGACAGCTGAACTAAATTCTTTCCTACAGCGGCACCACGGTATTTGGGAATGACTTCAATTGCACCAAGCTCGATCAGGTCATCCATCTTAATTTCTGACCAGCGCTCCAATGGGTCGGGATATAGATAAGTCACATAACCAACGATGGTCCGTTCCTCGCGGGCTATAAAGATTCGGCCCTCAGGTAAATCGGCGATTTCAATCAATGCCTTATGCTGTTGTGCAGGAGGGCGAAAGGCGACCAAGTCTTCATGAAAATCGTATCCGGCCATCATTTCTCCGGTTAGCGGCCCTTCAATCAGAAGTGTTCCGCTTGATGTCTGGAGTTCTTTTTTGTAATAGGTCTTGCTATATTCCATTTCTTCACCACCCTAGTAAAATACCAATCTTGTATACTGATCATCCAAATAGCTGGAAACCTTACATAAATTATACATAAAAAACAAGTGACAAGATGATGAAAGCTCTCTCATTTTTGAACCTTTTGTTACAGTTGAGCCTGAAGAATGAAAGGATAAAGCCATTCCTAACTAACTATACCAAGATTTACCCTGAATGTTCAAAAATATCAAGAAATATTTTCCTTGAATTTATAAAAAGGTGAATATTTTAAAAATTGAGAAAAATAGTTTTTTATACTATAATAAGAGCTATAAAGCAAAAAGAAGGGGGATTATTTGTATGAATATGAAAGCGCTACCAGCAGTGCAGGGCAATTATAATTTAGTGAATTACGATGAGAAGTACAAGCATTTTGACTGGTCTGAAACGGAGAAGGAATTCTCCTGGTCCGAAACCGGAAAAGTGAACCTTGCTTATGAAGCCATTGACCGACATGCTGAGACATACAGAAAGAATAAAATCGCCCTTTATTTTAAAGATGAAAAAAGAAACGAGAAGTATACCTTTAAGGAAATGAAAGAATACACAAACCAAGCGGCCAATGTATTTCAGAACCTTGCTGAAGTGAAGAAGGGAGACCGCGTTTTCATTTTCATGCCACGGTCCCCGGAACTTTATTTTGCGTTGCTCGGTGCAATCAAAACGGGAGCTGTCGTCGGGCCACTATTCGAAGCCTTCATGGAGGGGGCGGTGCGGGATCGCCTTGAAGACAGTGAAGCGAGCGTATTGGTGACGACACCTGAATTGTTGCCTCGTGTACCGGTAGACGACCTGCCCCATTTAAAACATATTTTCTTAGTGGGGGAGAACATCCAGGAGGAAGGGAAATACCATAACTTCAATAAAAAAGTAAAAGAAGCCGACAAGCACTTTGACATTGAATGGGTGGATCGTGAAGATGGATTGATTCTTCACTACACATCCGGGTCAACGGGTAAGCCAAAAGGGGTGCTTCATGTACATAATGCGATGATCCAGCATTATCAAACGGCTAAATGGGTCCTCGATTTACAGGAGGATGACGTATATTGGTGCACAGCGGATCCCGGATGGGTGACAGGGACGTCCTATGGTATTTTCGGACCATGGCTAACCGGTACTTCAAATGTGGTCGTAGGTGGTCGTTTCAAGCCTGAGTCATGGTACAAGACGCTTGAGGAATTCGGGGTTTCGGTCTGGTATAGCGCACCGACTGCCTTCAGGATGTTGATGGGGGCAGGGGATGAGATCGTCAAACGTTTCGATTTGGGTTCACTTCGTCATGTCCTTAGTGTAGGGGAGCCGTTGAATCCTGAAGTGGTGCGTTGGGGAATGAAAGTATTTAATCGACGCATACATGATACGTGGTGGATGACGGAGACTGGCGCCCAGCTTATCTGTAATTACCCCTGCCTGGAAATCAAACCCGGTTCGATGGGTAAACCGATTCCAGGCGTGGAGGCGGCTATCGTGGATGATCAAGGAAACGTACTGCCTCCACATCGAATGGGGAACCTTGCTATTAAAAAAGGGTGGCCATCCATGATGAAGACGGTCTGGAATAATGAGTCGAAGTTTGAATCGTACTTCATGCCAGGTGACTGGTATGTATCAGGGGACTCTGCCTTCATGGATGAAGAGGGATTCTTCTGGTTTCAAGGTCGTGTCGATGACGTCATCATGACAGCTGGTGAAAGGGTCGGTCCGTTTGAGGTGGAAAGTAAGCTGCTTGAGCATCCGGCCGTTGCGGAAGCAGGGGTCATTGGAAAGCCGGATCCAGTCCGTGGCGAGATTATTAAAGCATTCATTGCTCTCCGTGATGGGTATGTTGCGAATGATGGATTAATAGATGAAATCCGGCAATTTGTGAAGCATGGGTTGGCGGCCCATGCAGCACCTCGTGAAATCGAGTTCCGTGATAAGCTTCCTAAGACCAGAAGCGGTAAAATCATGCGTCGTGTCCTGAAAGCTTGGGAACTGGATTTGCCGACTGGTGATTTATCATCCATGGAAGACTAAAAGTGCTACATTATCAATCAATCTACAAAAAAAGAGGCAACCGGAAACTTCCCGGTTGCCTCTTTTTCAGGTGGGAAGCAGGGGTGTTTCATTCCTCTTCTTCCGCTATATCCTTTTCGTCTTTATCAGTAATGTCGTGATCTTTATCTTTTGTATCTTCTTTTTTTTCGTCTTTTTCTTGATCGCTGGAATCAGTTTCCGTATCCTTCTTATTCACGAAGGTGCTCGACTTTTTAGCGACAGTCTGAACGCTTTGTGATGGAGCGGATTCTTTCCCGACAATGTCTACAGCGGTTACGTAATAAGAACCTCCATCAGCACCTGCCGTATAGACCAAATCTGAACCGGCACTGATGCTGGCGACTTTCTGTCCATTACGGTAAACGCGATAGCCAACCACATCTCCTTCAGGATGGAGACCCCAGGTAATGGTCGTATCAGTCACCGTGACGGAAAGGGGATCGGGCACTTTTCCATTATCGTTGAGCGTCGCACTTGTACCCGCGATATCTCCCCATTTCTCGCCACCTGGTATCAAGGCGCCGGGATCATCCACGTATTTTAATCCGATTTCATCAATGGACTTGGGATCCAACATAAACCCTCCACTTGTGAATTCACTTGGTGTTTCTGAAAGGGCAGCATAACGTCTGCTTCCGACTGAAACATATTGACCATCTATCAAACTAGCGTCGTCTTTAGCGGGGACTTGGTTTGAAATGAATAAGTCTGTCTTAACAAGCCCTGCTTTTTGACAGGAGTCTGATGGCAGAAGTCCTGTGGCTGCACAGAAGGAACGACTGACGATTCCCCCAGGCATTTCAAAGCGTTTGTCAGGATCCACCAGCTTCGAATCCACTTCATAGGCAGCATTCATTAAGTCGGCCCAATAATAGATATTACGGTTATTGTACTGGAGGCCATTGTATGTTCCTTGCAAAGATTTAGGTGTATCATAACCAATCCAAGTGCCGAACGTCACATTCGGGTTAGTGGCTACGAACCATGCATCCTTATAATCCTGTCCGGTCCCGGTCTTGCCAGCCCAGTCACTGGAGAAGGCAAGGCGGTTTTTGACGGAAGCGGCCGTACCGCTGTTTACGACATCCCTCATCATATCAAGTGTCAAGTAGGCAGCCTGTGGTGAGAAAACTTCAACTGGCTTCACTTTATGTTGGTAGATGACTTCGCCGTCTTTGGATTCGATTTTATCGATCATGTAGGCATCGATGAATTCACCCGAGTTGGCAAAAGTGGTATAGGCATTGACATTTTCTTCTACGGTTACGCCATTTGTCATTGCGCCCAAAGACAGGGATGGATTGCTGTAATCGGATTTGGATAGGCTTGTGAAGCCCATTTTTTCTAAATAGGAAACAGGATTCTGGTTAAGAATTTTCATATAAAATAGCGCGGTCGGGATATTATACGAGTTCTTTAGAGTCTCCCGGGCTGTCGCTATACCAGTAAGGCTTCCACCGCCGTAGTTCCTAGGCTTCCATAACCTTCCGCTTCCATCCGGTATGGAGACAGGGACATTGGACGTCACGCTTCCTGGTGAGATCTTCCCGAGATCGATGCCTGGGCCAAATACGAGAAGCGGCTTCATCGTCGATCCATTTGGGCGGAGTGCTGCGGTTGCATGGTTGGTCTGTTCCCGTTTAAAGTCCCGTCCGCCGACAAAACTGATGATTTTACCTGTCTTGTTTTCGATGAGGACGGCACCAGTCTCAACCGGTTCCTGAACGATTTTCGATTCTTTCGTATCGGGATCGATGATGGTTTGGTTTTTATCATATCCGAAGTTCGGGTAGTTTTTCGTCACTTTCTGCATTTTATTATAGATTTTCTTATTGATGGTCGAATAGATTTTATAGCCGTTTTGACGCAAGTTTCGATCTGCTAGCGCTAGGTATTGCTCGTGCAAATCATCATTTTTTAAATCTTTTTCTTCATATCCATCTTCTTTTGCAAGGTAGACTGATAGGATATCGATAGATCGTTTTTCAATTTCATAGGTAAGCCATGGATATTTCTCGGTAGGTAATGTTTTCTTGCCAATAAAGTCTTTTGTGATATCGTATGTTTTGGCTTTTTCGTATTGTTTCTTTGTTATGTATCCGTTGCTGTGCATCCTTTTCAATACGGTTTTCATCCGGTTGATGCCTGGTTCGAGATCATCCTTGATCTCTCCCTGTTGCGTATAGGGAGTATAGCCAAAAGGACTTTGTGGCAACCCGGCAATGAAAGCAGATTGTGCGAGATTCAAGTCTTTGGCGTCTTTACCAAAAATCCCTTCCGCTGCTGCTTGGACACCAGCAATGTTTCTGCCTGATGAATTTCTTCCCAAAGTGGAGACATTTAGGTAAGTCTCTAATATCTCTTCTTTTTCAAAGAACTTTTCCACCCGGAGTGCTAGTAAAATTTCTTTTGCTTTTCGTTCGAAGGAGACTTCGTTTGTCAACACTTGGTTCTTGATGAGTTGCTGTGTTAACGTGCTTCCCCCGGATTGGACGGCTGCGTTCGAAAATTCTTGATAAACCGCCCGGAGAATCGCTTTTGGTACAACGCCATCGTGTTCATAAAAGTACTCATCTTCCGTAGCGATGACGGCATTCTTCAGGTGATCGGAAACTTTATCGATGGACACTTCTTCACGCTCAAGATCGCTTGTGAGCTTGCCTAGATATACTTTATCTGCAAAATATATCTCAGAGGTCTCTTCATAATTATAAATATCCTTTTTTAAATCTTCTTTTGAGCGCACTGGCTCATCCTTGACGAGGGCAGCGAAATAGCCGGCTCCAACACCACCGGCGAATGAAAAGCCTAGAATTCCAACAATAATTACGATCAATGTCAAATTCCAAATCACTTGGTAGGAAACTCTGGCATTCCTTATTGTTTTTTCACTTTTGAAAAATCGGTTCACTTGTTTCCATGCCGATTGAATTCTATCTTTTTGATTATTATTCATCGTATCAACCCCCTGAAATCACATATATTATAGCATATAACACCTAGGTAAAAAGGAAACTTCTACATTTTTCTGGCTTCAGCTAGGGTGCTGTTGACAATGTACGGCAGGTATGATAAAAATTTAGTATTATCTTTATTGAATTAGCGATGATAGGACCCAGTAGTTAAGCTATCCCTGTTTTAGAGAGCCGGTGGTTGGTGAAAACCGGTACAAATAGTGAGATGAATTACTTCCTTGAGCATTTGTTGTGAACCTAAATTAGTAGCGACAAACGGGCGACGACCGTTATTCGTCTCGAGCGGAGGGCATATTTTGTCCTCAAGTTGGGTGGTACCGCGAATTTATTCGTCCCTTCATTTATATGAAGGGGCGTTTTTGTATGGTTTTTGCGGAAATTTTCAGGATATATATGAAGGAGGAAAAATGGAATGGAATTACTTAAGGATCTCGAGTGGCGGGGAATCATGTACCAACAAACGGATGAAGAAGGACTCAAGGATATTTTGGATAAAGAGAAGATTTCCCTATATTGCGGGGTGGATCCAACTGCAGATAGCATGCATATTGGGCATTTGCTTCCATTCTTAACATTGCGCCGGTTCCAAAAGCATGGACACCGTCCTGTTGTGCTTGTGGGCGGAGCGACTGGTCTCATCGGAGATCCAAGTGGTAAGAAAGAAGAAAGACAGCTGCAAACGTTGGAAAAGGTTCTTTATAATGCAGACTGCATTAAGGGACAGCTTTCCCAAATCTTCGAATTTGAAGGTGAAAATGGTGCAGTGATGGTTAATAACTATGACTGGATCGGCAAAATTGATATGGTGACGTTCCTGCGTGATTATGGAAAATATATCGGTGTGAATTACATGCTTGCCAAAGATACGGTTGCTTCTCGTTTGGAAACAGGAATTTCCTTTACTGAATTTGCGTACACAATTTTACAAGGCATTGATTTCAACCACTTGTACGACAATCATAACTGTAAGCTGCAAATTGGTGGAAGCGATCAGTGGGGGAATATCACCACAGGACTTGAAATGATCCGCAAGTCGCATGATGAAGAGACAAAAGCATACGGCATGACAATTCCACTTGTAACTAAAGCGGATGGCACGAAGTTTGGGAAAACGGAAGGCGGAGCAATCTGGTTGGATCCAGAAAAAACGACGCCTTATGAATTTTATCAATTCTGGATTAACACAGCGGATGCTGATGTCGTGAAATACTTGAAGTTCTTCACATTCTTGTCACGTGAAGTCATTGAGGACTTAGAGAAATCCATGGAAACCGAACCGCACTTACGTAAAGCACAAAAAGCTTTAGGAGAAGAAATGACACGGATGATCCATGGTCAAGAAGCTCTAGATCAAGCAATCAAAATCTCTGCTGCTTTATTCAGTGGTGACGTGAAGAATCTAAGTGCGGCCGAAATTAAAGTCGGGTTTAAAGATTTTCCAAGTTTTGAACGTGAAAGTGACGAAGATATTTCGTTAGTGGACTTAATTGTAGAAGCGAAGATTTCTCCATCTAAACGTCAAGCACGTGAAGATATCCAGAATGGAGCCATCTCCATCAACGGAGAAAAAGTCACTGATTTACAATATATAGTAAACGAAGAGGCTAAGATTGAAGGGGAATTCATCCTAATACGTCGTGGGAAAAAGAAATACACATTAGTGAAATAAGATAGAGAAAGCCGGCTGAATCCCAGCCGGCTTTTATTTGTATTGAATTCCAAGCATAAAAAAACCCCATCCAAGGATGAGGTTCCGAAGGTATTAACGAGAGTAGAACTCAACGATAAGAGCTTCGTTAATTTCAGCTGGCAATTCAGAACGTTCTGGTAAACGAGTGAATGTACCTTCTAATTTCTCAGCATCGAAAGTAAGGAAGTCAGGAACGAAGTTAGTCGCTTCAACTGATTCTTTGATGATTGAGAAGTTACGTGATTTTTCACGAACGCTGATTACTTGTCCAAGAGACACTTTGTAAGAAGGAATGTCTACGCGTTTTCCATCTACAGTGATGTGACCGTGGTTAACAAGTTGACGTGCTTGACGACGTGTACGAGCTAAACCAAGACGGTAGACAAGGTTATCAAGACGTGATTCAAGAAGAACCATGAAGTTTTCACCATGAACACCTTTGATTTTGCCAGCGCGGTCGAACATTGAACGGAATTGACGTTCAGTGATTCCGTACATGTGACGAAGTTTTTGTTTCTCTTGTAGTTGCATTCCGTATTCAGAAATTTTTCTACGTTGGTTAGGACCGTGTTGTCCTGGTGCGTAAGGACGTTTTTCTAATTCTTTACCAGTACCTGTTAGGGAAATCCCTAAACGACGGGATAGTTTCCAGCTTGGGCCAGTATAACGAGCCATAGGATGACTCCTCCTTCG
Organism: Peribacillus sp. NPDC097224; assembly: GCF_044761985.1. Classification (NCBI taxonomy): domain Bacteria; kingdom Bacillati; phylum Bacillota; class Bacilli; order Caryophanales; family Bacillaceae; genus Peribacillus; species Peribacillus sp. NPDC097224. Next base: position 107,428 of record NZ_JBIWDK010000010.1, read on the forward strand.
AATGTTTTTATTTTGGTAAAATAAAAACCGTGTGTGAATGAACAATCATGACCATTTTGTTTTCATGTACCTTCGCCCTAGCAGCAGAGAGTTACGAGATACACCTCTGTATGGAGGAACAAAATGAGAACATAAAGGCTGTCACATAGGCTGCAATATTTTACACAAGGAATATTGTATAATACTCTGCCAAGTGAGTCAAGCGGAATCGGATGATAATTATGATTTAGGTAGAGAATGAAATTCAAAATCTTATAAAAAATACTAGAATAAGGGAGAAATTTCAGGGTAGAAGCGTTATAATAAAGTAATAACCTAAAATGAATATTGTCAATCGTTTCCATTATTTCAGGGAGATATGGTATAATCTTGATTACATGTAGTTCTTTTGGACTAATAATTTTTAAATATTTCGTATTTATAAGTTTGCTTAAAAATAGGCTGTGATATAGGGATGATGGAGATGAAGATTAAAACAGTGCAGTTATTGAATGAATTAAGGATACTTTTCTTTCAGCATATGAAAAGTTCGGAAGGGGACCTCCATTTCCAGAAGTTTTTAGAAGGTTTTTTAATAGAGACAAAAGAGCAACTTTATATGGAAGAGGTATCTTTCTTTAAATTTGATGAGTGGAAGCTACAATATTATAAAGAGGCTTCGACAGGCAGTGTTGAGGACTATATTATGAAGGCGCCCGCACAGGAACATATTGAGAAGGCAATGAACGAAAACAAGATTGACGAAGCATCGTTTGTATTTATGCCGAAGGATTTCCGAGATTTCCAAACGATCATTCCTCTTTGGGATCAGGGGAAGGTCAACGGATTGATAGCCCTGAAAGAACAGGGGATTTCTTTCAGGAGTCTGACAGAGGAGCAAGGGACTGATTTTGCAGGAGAATTCGCAACCATCTTGAAATCGGCTTTATCAATTTCCAAGATGTCAGTCGAGGAGAAACGGAATAAACGGTTGTTCAAGGTCACGGAAAAGTTCCATTCTTCGATGAATATGGATGCGGTCCTGGGAGAAATCATTTCGACCTTGCATACCGTGTATCCAACCTTTGATTATTTCCTGCTTCTCTCCCATGATAATGATAGTCATGAAAATCTACCGATTAAGGATCTAGAATATGATAGCGAGAATGTGGCGGCCCTGCAAGCTTATGTAACAGGCACCATACAATTCGATGATCACCCCTCTGACGATCATTCTATCTTATATGCACCTCTAAAAGGTAAACAGGGGGTATATGGGGTTTTGCAAGTCATTGCGCCTAACACGCTCATGTTTCCTGAAAGCGAAATCGAGTTCATTGCGTTATTGGCGAATACTGCCGGAAGTGCCCTGGAAAATGCCCAATTGTATCAGCAATCGAAACGTCTCGTATCGGATTTGCAGTTGATTAACGAAACATCTCACCATTTGAATTCCAATCTACGCTTAAGTGAGACGATGGAGTATATGAAACAGCAAATCATGAAGTCCTTTGACGCAGACCAGACAGGTTTTATCTTGCTTCTGCCAGGGGAAAACGTGAATTTATTGACAGGAAGCTCTGATTTTTTTGATTCAGAGGAATCGGAACTGTATGTATCATTCATGAAAGACAAGATTGATAAAGACAAGGAATCATTATTTATAGGGGACTTAAGCGTGAAATGCCCGGGTGTTGATGTGAGGTATCACTCCCTGATGGCTGTTCCGATGATGGAAAGCAACGATGTTAAGGGGTTTGCCTTAGTATTACACGAAGAACCCTATTTCTTTTCCTTTGAAATGTTCAAACTTTTGCAATCACTCATACATCATTCAAGTTTGGCCATGGCGAATTCCATGCTCCGTGAAGAATTGGAAAAGATGGTCATAACAGATCATCTGACTCGGCTATATTCAAGGAGTTATCTCGATGATAAGATGTCCCAGTCGATGGAAGTGGATGAAGAAGGGACATTCATCCTTATTGACATTGATAACTTTAAGAAAGTGAATGACACGTATGGGCACCAAGTTGGGGATGATATCCTCATCCAGGTTGCCAATCTCATTCAGCATAACATCCGTGATACAGATATAGGGGCTAGGTGGGGTGGCGAAGAAATGGCCATTTACCTCCCACGCATACCCTTGGAAACTGGCGTCAAGATTGCGGAACGTTTAAAAGATAAGGTTGGGGAGGAATCCAGTCCGAAAGTGACCATTTCCTGTGGCGTCTCTTACTGGGCAAAAGAGCAGTTCGATAACGTTAAGGAAGTATTCAAACGGGCGGATGAAGCGTTGTATATGGCGAAGAACTCCGGGAAAAATAGGGTGAATGTAAAGGAATGGCGACTTTAAAAGACGAAGGGGAGTGACATTGTCACTCCCCTTCGTCTTGTTTCTATAAATAGTTGCAAAGGATGTCCGTTATTTTCTCCAACCCTTGTTGATCGCTTTCATCAAATCGGTTTGTGATCGGGCTGTCGATATCAAGCACGCCAATTAGCTTGCCATCCTTCATGAGCGGGACGACTATTTCCGATCTCGTGGCAGCATCGCAGGCAATATGTCCCGGGAATTGATGGACGTCCTCAACCCTCATGGTTTTCCGCTCAGCTGCTGAGGTCCCACATACACCTTTGCCGATTGGAATGCGGACGCACGCTGGAAGGCCTTGGAAAGGACCTAAGACCAATTCGTCTTTTTCGAGTAAATAAAATCCAACCCAATTGATTTCGCCCAAGAATTGGTTGAGCAAGGCGGATGCATTACTTAAGTTGGCAATCATGTTCGGTTCATCTTCGATAAGGGCTATGAGCTGTTTTTGTACGAGCGCATAGTTTTCTTCTTTATTTCCTTGATACATTTCGACATTAAACAAAAGGATTCACCTGTCTTCCGCATTATATTACAGGACTTTCTTGACAAGCCACTGGATGTAGAGAAATTGTCGAGAACTTACTAAAGGAGTTGGCCGGTTTCATACAGAATTAATCCACAAGACTTGTCTCAAAGAAAGCGAGGGATTGCCGATGAATCGCCAGACGCCAACGAAACAAGCTATTGTGGAAGCTGCCCTGCATTTATTTCATTTAAAGGGCTACCATGCAACATCCATACGGGATATCGCCAATAAAGCAAAAGTGAATGCTGCCAATATTGCCTACTATTTCAAGAATAAGCAGGGACTGTTGGAGTTCTGCTTCATTTCCTATTTAGAAGAATACCTTCTAGTCCTTGAAAGGAATATGGAACAACTGGAGATTAAAGGTCCACAAGAGTGCCTAATGAATCTAGTGAAGGATATCCTCACGTTTCAGAGAAAGAATTTTTTGGCGGCCCGATTCATCTATGGGGAATCGTCACTTGATTCCAACTTGAACCGTGAAATTCATTCGACCTATTTTACAAAAGAAAAATCTTACTTTCAATATATTCTGGAACAAGGGATTAAAAGCAGGAACTTCCATTCGGTTTCCATCCCCATGTTCATGTTGCAGTTAAAAGGCCTATTAACAGCGCCGGTCCTTCATACCCATTATGCGATGGAAGTCCTGCATGTGTTCCCTCAGGAAGCCTATTATACGAATCTATATGCAGAGGAAGTCGGTCGGTTCCTGGAAGATACATTATTCATTTCGGAAGAGCTGCAACCCCTGCTAGCGGGAAGACCCGAAATGTTTACTTGAATGAGCCCTTGAATTCCGGAATGAGCGACTCGAAACCCTGTCCTAAATCCTTGGCTTGATGAGCATCGGAACCATAAACGAGCGGGATGCCGAGATCCATGGCCCGTCTGGCAAAGCGCTCCGGAGGATAAGGCTCACCACAAAGTGGTTTTACGAAACCAGCTCCGTTATAATCAAGTGAATACCCCTGTTCCTTGATCAAACCCAAAACTCGGTATACGCGGTCGTCAAAATTGTTTTCAGGCGGATATCGATGCTGGAATTTATGAACAAGGGTAATGTGCCCGATTCGTTTTGGTTTATAGATTCCTAGATCAGCACGAATTGATTTTTCTAAGGTATCGTAATATTTGGCATATACAGCATCGATGGATCCTAATTCGGTCGCAATCGAACGGAATGTAGCATCACTGAAATCGATGCAGTGCCAGTTCTGTTCCTGCTTGATGAAATGGACGGAAAGAATGCTGTCATCTAGGAATTCGCCGACTTCATTGAGGAATTCTTTTGTTTCCTTTTCGAATCCCTCTATAAAGTCAACCTCCAGGCCTCTTTTAATGAGGATTTTGTCTTTGTAATGCTCTTTTAATACATGAAGCTCTTGAAAGTAATCAAGAAGCAGGGTGGGATCCATTCCACTGTCTTTTTCAGGGGTCGGATCTTGAAAACCCGGTGGTAAAGGTGCATGTTCCGTGAACGTAATTTCCTTTAATCCGAGTTCAATTCCCCTTGTAATATAATCATCAAATGTATCCGCTGAACCGTGTGGGCAAAACGAAGTATGCACATGTCTATCAGATTTCATGTTCTTTCCCTCCCATATAAACGGTATTTGTAGCAATTTTCTACAAAAATTATATTTTTCTCGTCAAAAATTATTGCTAACATGGTATCATAAAAGCATTAAATTGAACATTTTTTACATTTATATATAAAAGAGCGTGGCTGTAAGGATTAGAACAGGGGGCTTACCATGGTATTCATATACATACTTGGAATAATAATCGTGTTATTTTTAATTTTCATAGTTTGGGGCTATTTTTACAAAAAGAAATACTTCAAGGAAATCGATCGTCTTGAATCCTGGAAGATCAGTATCTTGCATCGCCCCGTTTTAGAAGAACTATCCAAAGTCAAACAATTGAACATGACAGGTGAAACAGAAGAAATGTTCGAAAACTGGCGCGTGGAATGGGATGCCATCATTACGGATCATATGCCGAAAGTTGAAGAGCTCTTGTTCGATGCGGAGGAATTTGTCGATAAATTCCGTTTCAGCCGTTCGAAAGAGACACAGCGACAAATTACGTTAAAACTCGATGAAATTGAAGAAATGATCAAAAAAATCTTGTACGAATTGAATGAACTTGTTGGCAGTGAAGAAAAGAACCGAGTGGAAATTGAGGACATAAAAGAAACGTATCGCCAATTGAAAAAGACATTGCTTGCCCATCGTCATAATTATGGGAAAGCGGCGGATAAGCTTGAATCCTCCCTTGATGAGGTATTGCAGATCCTCCAGCAGTATGAGGAAGAAACGGTCAATGGGAACTATTTAAATGCGAGGGAACTTGTCCTTTCCATAAAGGAAAAGCTCACTGTCCTGGGTACGAAAATGGAAATGCTCCCTAAGTTATTGGTTGATAGCCAATCCGATTTACATTCGCATCTTAGTGAATTGAAAGACGGATATCAGGAGATGGCCGGTCAGGGTTATCTATTGAGCCATATCCAATTCGAACAGGAAATCTCCCGTTTGGAGAATGAACTGGACCTATATAAGACACAATTGGAAAATGCAGAAACGGAAGCGGTTGAAACGGGAATCAAGGATGTCAGGGAAAGCATTGAGGTGCTATACGACCTACTGGAGAAAGAAGTGCTTTCCAAACAGTACATCCTGAAGAATGATGAAGTGCTCCGGAATATGATAAATGACCTTGGAGAAGAAATCGATGAGCAAAAAACAGAAACCGTGCATGTTCAAGAAACGTATCATCTCACTGAAAATGAATTGGAAGCACAACGGAAGATGGAAAAGCAAATTGCCCAGATTTCCAAACGCTATCAATTGCTTGTCTTGAAAATTGAAGATAATGTAATGGCGAGCTCGCTGATCAGTGAAGAAATGCAAAGCCTTGCCAAACAGCTGAACGAATTGCAAGAAAGCCAAAAGGACTTCAGTATTAAATTACAGGATTTAAGAAAAGATGAAATGGATGCAAGGGACTCACTGGCCGATTTGAAACGGAAAATGATCGAAACCAGCCGATTGATTACCAAGAGCAACATTCCCGGTCTGCCTGAAGAGTATAAATTGGTGCTTCAGGATGCTAAGGAAAGCGTGAGTGACGTTCAAAGCAAACTGGAGGAAAAACCTCTTGATATGTCCGCTGTCTATATCTACCTAGAAAAAGCCGTTGAACAGGTCAACAAGGTTTATGATAAGGCACATGAACTCATTGAACATATGTATCTCGCAGAAAAAGTGATTCAATTCGGTAATCGGTACCGTAGCAGTCATGAGACGGTTGCTGAAAGCTTGAGACAAGCTGAAGCCAAATTCAGGAGCTATGAGTATCAAGCTGCATTGGAAACGGCTGCCACCGCGATTGAAAAGGTCGACCCAGGCAGCTTACGAAAAATCGGAGCGAATCTAGAAGAAGTTCTTTCCTGAAAACCCGCTATTGCGGGTTTTTTCGTGTGATCACAAAGTAGATGATAGCGAGGCTTGGTTGAAGGCCCTTCAGAACGTTTTTAAATCCCGAGAGGCTTATTTAATCCAGGATGTAATGTCATGCTCCATATAAGCCTCAGGATGGCTAAAAAGCGGAGGGAAAGGATGAAGCAAAGAAAAGATGGGGGTAACTTGTTTACCTAGGTGTTTCCATTCTCTTTCAATTTCAATTATGTTAAAATTAGAAGTTGCAAGTGCAACATATGAAACGGACTAAAGACGATTTACATCATAGATACAAGAACATGGAAGGTGAAACCATGATTTATTTTGATAATAGTGCAACAACAAAACCATATCCAGAAGTGATTGAGTCATTCATAAAGGTGTCTACTGATTATTTCGGTAACCCATCTTCCCTTCATGGGCTTGGAGTGCAGGCGGAAAAATTATTGTCTGCAGCTAGAAAGCAGATGGCTGAATTGCTAAAGGTGAAAAGCTCGGAAATTTATTTCACGTCCGGTGGGACGGAATCGAATAACCTGGCGATCAAAGGGGTGGCACAGGCGTACGCTAACCGGGGGAAACATATCATCACGACGGCCATTGAACATCCATCCGTCGGTGATGCATGCCACTCTTTGGAGGAACAGGGATTTGAATTGACCTACTTGCCTGTCGATGAGCAAGGTCGAATTTCACTCTCCGACCTTGAACTCGCATTACGGGAAGATACGATTTTAGTATCGATCATGCATGTGAATAACGAAGTGGGTTCCATTCAGCCCATTGCGGAGATCGGTAGCTTGCTGAAACGTTACCCAAAAGCGCTTTTCCATGTTGACCATGTACAGGGAGCCGGTAAGGTTGATTTGCCAATAAGGGAAAGTAATATAGACCTCTGTTCCATTTCTGGCCATAAAGTTCATGGGTTGAAGGGAACGGGCATCCTTTATATCCGCGATGGTGTCCGTATTCAATCCTTGTTCCATGGAGGCAATCAAGAGACGAAAATAAGAAGTGGCACAGAAAATGTGGCCGGCATTGTCGCTCTTTCCAAAGCTTTTCGCATTAGTATGAACAATCAACAGCTGTATCATGATAAGATGCAACAAATCCGGGATTATTTATACGAGGGCCTTATGAAAATGGATGGAGTCTTGGTAAACAGCCCATTAAATGGGGCTCTTCATATCCTGAATTTTTCCGTGCCCGGTCTTAAGTCGGAAGTATTGCTTCATGCTCTTGAAGCTGAGGGAATAGTTGTCTCGACTACAAGTGCCTGTTCTTCTAAAAAAAGGACGTCAAGCAAAACGGTGGAAGCGATGTTTCATGACTCCGTCCGTTCCGAGAGTGTGATTCGGATCAGCACCACTTATAGTAATCAATTGGAAGAAGCAGAGAAAGTCCTGGCAGCGATCCAGAAAATAGTCGCTAATTTAGAAAAAATAATGAGGGTTGCGAAATGAAATTTGATCATATAATTATCCGCTACGGCGAAATCTCCACGAAGAAAAGAAATCGCAAAGGCTTCGTGGACAAGATGAAGGCACATGTCCGCTGGAGTTTAAAGGATATCGAGGGCGTGCAGTTGACTTCGAATCGGGAACGGATGTATGTCCTGTTAAATGGGGTTGATCACAAGCCGGTCATAGAACGATTGAAAGGGATTTTTGGCATTCAGTCCTTGAGCCCCGCGGTTAAAATCGAACGGGACCTGGAAGTGATGAAAAATGCGGCTTTGTATTATTTGAACAACACACTTGGGGAAGTCGCTACATTTAAAATTACGACAAAACGGTCCGATAAGGATTTTCCATACAATACGGATGAAATAAATCGGGCGCTAGGCGGTCATTTGCTTCGTAATACCGAAGATTTAAAAGTGGATGTAAAAAACCCAGATCTGAATTTACTTGTGGAAGTGCGACGGGAAGCAGTGTATTTAACAGGTGAAATCATTCCAGGAGCCGGCGGTCTGCCATTTGGTTCAAGTGGTAAAGCAATGTTGATGCTCTCAGGTGGAATCGACAGTCCTGTTGCCGGATTCCTATCAATGAAACGTGGATTGGATGTGGAAGCGATCCACTTTTACAGTCCTCCTTTCACAAGTGAACGTTCCCGCCAAAAGGTGATAGACCTCGCAGGGAAGCTTGCTGAAATTAGTGGCAGCATGAAGGTCCATATCGTACCATTCACGGAAATCCAGTTACTGATCCAGAAACAGATCCCGGAGAACTACTCCATGACGACAACACGCCGCTTAATGATGCGTGTTGCGGACAAAATTCGTGAGAAAGAAGATGCAATGGCACTGATCACGGGTGAAAGCCTTGGACAGGTAGCAAGTCAGACGATGAGCAGTATGTATGCCATCAATGAAGTGACGAATACGCCCATTCTTCGTCCGTTAATCACAATGGATAAAACGGAAATCATCAAAATGGCTAGAGAGCTGGATACATTTGAAATTTCGAACCTTCCATTCGAGGATTGCTGTACGGTCTTCACACCGGCAAGTCCGAAGACAAAGCCGAAACGCGAAAAAGTCAATTATTATGAAAGCTTCGTGGACTTCGAAACATTGATTGAAAAAGCGGTGTCCGACACAGAGATTGTGACGGTCCAACCTGGACAGGTTTTCGACGATAATGAAGCGCTGGAAGACCTCTTTTAAAACCCTACAATTACCAATAAATAAGTAGGAATGAAGCCATGTGTTTTAACACACTCTATAATCACAAGGAGGTGAAAAACACATGGCAAACAACAACAGCTCAAACGACTTATTGGTACCTGGAGTAGAACAAGCTCTAGAACAAATGAAATACGAAATCGCTTCAGAATTCGGTGTGCAACTTGGTGCAGATACAACTTCTCGCGCTAACGGATCAGTGGGTGGAGAAATTACAAAGCGTCTAGTTCAAATGGCTGAACAACAATTAGGCGGCGGATTCAGACGATAAGATAATTGAATAAATATGGCTGCAGAGAGCGGGGGTTCCCCCGCTCTCTTTATTTTATTTCAGAAAAAAACATCGTTAAGATATTAAAATGGGGAAGTATCTTGTATAATGAGTAGGTACTAAGAGTTCATGAATGGAGGAGAAGAGAATGAAGCGTGAAGAATTATTGGCTCCGGAACATTACAACTTAGTGAGTGAAATGGAACGTTTTGCATCAAATCCGGAAAAAGTGGCAGTACTTTGGGAAAACGAAACCGGGCACAGAAAACAACTTACATATGAGAACTTATTAAAAAGCGCAAATAAATTCGGTAATGTCTTTATAAAAATGGGACTGGAAAAAGGGGATACGGTTCTGATCATCATCCCTCGTTTAGTTGAAGCGTATCAAGTATATTTAGCCGCCCTTAAAATCGGGGTGGTTGTCATTCCTTGCTCCGAGATGCTCCGTGCAAAAGATTTAAAATATCGGATCAATCACGGTGATGTAAAAGGGATTGTCAGCTATCATGAATACACCCATGAATTCAATGAAATTAAAGAAACAGAAAATCTCTTGAAATTCTCGATAGGACAACAAGTGGACGGTTGGCATGATTTGAATGGATTAGCTGAAGATGAGTCCGAACAGCTTGCTTTGGCTGATACGAAAAGTGAGGATATGGCCTTCTTATCCTATACTTCAGGTACGACAGGAAATCCTAAGGGAGTTGTACATACACATGGTTGGGCTTATGCCCATTTAAAGACATCGGCGGCAAACTGGTTGGGAATTAGCGAGGGAGATGTCGTCTGGGCAACCGCTGGACCCGGGTGGCAGAAGTGGATTTGGAGTCCGTTCCTGGCAGTCCTGGGGACCGGTGCAACTGGGCTTGCATATCATGGGAGATTTGAACCGAAGAAGTATTTGCAGTTGCTGCAGGATTACAAAGTGAATGCCCTTTGTTGTACGCCTACAGAATACCGTCTGATGGCGAAAGTGGATAATCTCGATGATTATGACTTATCTGCTCTCCATAGCGCCGTATCGGCCGGGGAACCGTTAAATCAAAAGGTGTTTGAAGTGTTTAAGAATCATTTTAACATCGAAGTGCGTGACGGATATGGCCAAACGGAAAATACGCTTTTGGTCGGTGTGATAAAAGGCATGGAAATTAAAATGGGCTCAATGGGCAAACCGACTCCAGGAAATCATGTGGAGATCATCGATGATGCCGGAAAGCCATGTCTTCCTGGCGTGGTAGGGGATATCGCGGTGCATGTGGATACGCCTGCCCTCTTCAAAGAGTATTTTAAGGATCCTGAACGCACGGCGAGACAATTTCGCGGTGACTATTATGTAACAGGGGATCAGGCTAAGAAAGATGAAGAAGGTTATTTCTGGTTTGAAGGCCGTTCCGATGATATCATCATCAGTTCGGGGTATACAATCGGGCCCTTTGAAGTCGAAGATGCGCTCATTAAGCATCCCTTCGTGAAAGAATGTGCAGTCGTAGCAAGTCCGGATGAAGTGCGGGGGAGTGTTGTTAAAGCATACATTGTCTTGATTGATAGTGTAGACCCTCATCGTCCAGATTTAATAAAGACGCTTCAGCAACATGTGAAAGACATGACGGCTCCTTATAAATACCCTAGAAAAATAGAATTTTTAAAGGAACTTCCTAAAACGACGTCCGGTAAGATCAAGCGGGTCGACTTACGTAAAATGGAAGAAAGACTCCTGGAAAAGTAGGAGGAAACTCGAACGTCAGCCATTGTGCTGGCGTTTTTTTAGTGAAGCAAAAATGTGGGATTAAATCAAATGAGGTGATACACTTACTGCATATTATGGGAAACTTACGTGCTAAAGAAGATCGGCAAGTTAGGGAGAGGCAGGCTTCTTATGGAAAAATGATGTCTGCAATATTTCCGGGGAAATCGACCTGAAAGGACAATGTTTGCTTTCTAAGTAGGTGGTCCTTGTCGTTTAAGGAAGACAATCGAATCGGAAGGGGAAAAGGGTAAGGGGTAAGTCATCAAAGAAATGAAGGTACAGAAAAAATCGTTCCATTAGAGCAAATTTGAGCGTGACTATGGAATGATGCAAAGGGAAAGAAGGAAAGGTTATGAAAGTAAGCGAACAAAAAGAAGGGGCGATTTATGCAGCCGTTTCTTATATGATGTGGGGCATTGTCCCGATATATTGGAAATTTCTTCAGGGCGTTGGGGCAGCGGAAATTTTAGCTCAGCGGGTATTATGGTCCTTCGTCTTCATGGTGGTTTTATTGGCATTCATGAAAAAATGGCGGGCTTTTGTCGATTATGTTAAAGAAATCCTAGGCAACCCCAAATTATTTGCCGCATTATTGACGGCCTCGCTATTGGTCTCAGCTAACTGGGGAGTGTTCATATGGGCTGTTAACTCAGAACGAATCCTCGACACGAGCCTTGGTTATTATATCAATCCGCTTGTCAGCGTTTTGTTGGGAGTCATCGTCTTGAAAGAAAAACTAAGCCGATCGCAGGTCGTTTCATTCATCCTCGCTGGAATTGGTGTCTTGATCCTTGGTATCCACTTTGGAACGATTCCATGGGTATCGCTCATCCTGGCCATCACGTTTGGACTCTATGGCTTGGCGAAAAAGATGATCAAGGCCGAATCAGCCGTGGGACTGACGCTTGAAACGATGATGGTGACGCCACTTGCGTTGGGTTACTGGATATATTTGATGCTCCATTCGGATTCGCAATTTTTCGCATCCAGCGGAACGAGCCTGATGTTGATGGGTGGGGGAATCGTAACGGCACTACCCTTACTGTACTTTGCGAAAGGTGCAGAGAAGGTGCCTTTGTCCATGCTTGGCATCCTGCAGTACATTGCCCCAACCTTGACTTTGCTCCTAGGGGTGTTCGTATATCATGAAAGCTTTACAAAAGCACACTTCTTGGCCTTTATCTTCATCTGGTCCGCATTGGTCGTTTATACACTTTCCATTACTAAATGGGGAAAAATGGGTGCTGGTAGATTTAAAGGAAAAAGAAATATAGGTGCCTAAAAAAGCGCTTGGAGGGATGATTCCCTCCAGGCGCTTTTTAGGTTAAATAGGTGTTGGAACCTATCTCGCCAACGATCATATTATCGAGTGAATCCGTATCGTCACGTTCACTTTTTATGGAGTAGGGCCGATAAGCGGAACTGTCGATTTGGATAATATGTGTTGTCAGGTAGGCGGAGATCATGGATCCCCAAATTCTGTTACTATTCAATTCGGTAATGATTTCTTGTTGATCGGTGACTCCGATACCATGCGCAAAGAAGAGGTTCTGGCCTAACATGATTGCATTTTCCCCTTGCCATTCCGGGGTGTTCGGAGCAAAGTCCGGATTTTTGAAGTATAAGCAGTCACCAGGTAAATAATCCATCCCCTCATGGACAAGGATGGAAAGATGTTGATGATAGTGCCAGTTGTAAAGAAACAGATCAGGAAAAATACGATCGAAATTCTTAGGTCCGATTGAATCCAGTATCGCTTTATAAAATACGACCAATATGGCTGTTCCGCATTCGAAAGAGTATAGTCGGCCGTTTATGAATATGTCATTCAATGCCATGTGTGGAGGGATATTCGGCCAGAGTTCAAAAGCCCGGTCTCTCGTGAGTTGCCAAACTTGTGGATTGCATAGGGAATCTTCGAGGATCGTAAATTCGGCCCCACTTTCCTCTAACAATACGGAAGCCTGAATGGCCTTCAGACGTATTTTTAAGTCGAAACGAAAATCTTCCAATGTGTCAAACTCAAAAACGGTAGGATATATGGCCATCAGCTGAATAATGGTTGATAGGTTCTTGTTTGTTATACCGGCTAGCAGCTGGCTAGCGTCGATCGGTTTGTGATTGATTTTTATCATGATGATATCCGCCTTTTGGTGAAGTTAATGTAAGGGGTGTTTGCATATACATGATAATTATATGAGTACTTGCATGAAAGTGTTAGACGACTAGAGTCTTTTTCGGACTTTATCCTTAACAGGAGCGCAATCATAAAAAAGGCTTGGAAGAAACATCCTCCAAACCTGCAAATCTAGGCGTTTTATAAAAAGGTGCGTTTTACTTTTTCCCAATAGGAATTATCCTTTAATTTGACCGTTTTCATGACTTTCTTGCTTAAGCGGATCTTGATTTTCTCTATATTGCGAATACTCAGGGCCTCGTTGTCCAAGCCAATGATCGGGTAGCTTGGCCCGTTTTGCCCAAGGTGGACGGTCAGCGTTCGGTCGCCGCTCAGGATGAAGGACGAGCCTAAGGTCCGGTAGGTATTATTGTTGATCGAAGCGAGTTCACTGACCTGGAAGCATGGTAGAAGCGGATCGACTACTGCTCCATTCACGGACTTATTATAGGCGGTGCTGCCCGTCGGGGTCGCGATGATGATTCCATCTCCGCGCAGTGTTTCAAAATGGATGTGATCAATGAAAATGTCCATGATAAAGGTTTTGATGACGGATGTGCGGATGCTGAGCTCGTTCAAGGCATAGAAAAAGGGTTGGTCATCGAGCTGGATATCGATAACAGGATATTTACGGACCTCGATTTGTTCGTTCGTCATGGCAACGATCATTCTGTTTACGTCTTCCATGTAAAAATCACAATACATGTTCAAGTTGCCTGTGGTAGAAACGCCTGCATATAAACAGTCATCCCGAAACCCGGTTTTCCGGACGGCTTGTAGAAAGGTGCCGTCATCACCGATGCTAACGATGATGTTGGCCTTTCTATAATCCTTGACGACTTCAAATGAATATTGTTGCGCCAACTCCGTCAATCTCTTGACGTTCTTTATCATCTGCTCGTTCTGTACATGAAAAAAATAAATATTCCGGCGATTGGTCATCATGATTCCCCCATTAAATATGTATAGTCTTGTTAGGGCCTACTCAATAAAATCAAGGAAAAAGTTGATAGAACAAGATGCCTTGCCATTTCCAATTTGAGGATTATTTGCTACAATTTTAAGATGGTCTCATTTTATCATGGATTGAAACTTTTTTGTTTACAGTTCGTAAGATAAGAGTGATAGAAATTTAAGGGGGAACACATATGAATGGGAAGCGTTGGGCTGCTCTGGGTATCGCAGCCGTTTTATTTTTTGTTTCTATTGGCGTAGGTCTAGCCACCACTTTATTTGCAACCGATACAGAAAGTGTTTTCGAAGATTTTTTTGCGTCCGATAGCGGATTTTACGAAGAAGTCATAGAAGGCGAAGATCCAACCAATGTCATCGCGGTATTGGATGTAGAAGGAACGATTCAGGATACAGGGGAAGCTTCCCTGTTAAGTTCGGAAACCTACAATCACCGGGATTTCATGGACAAGCTGCAAATGGCGGAAGAGAATGACAATATCAAAGGAATTATCCTTCGAGTGAATTCACCAGGCGGCGGGGTTGTGGAAAGCGCTGAAATCTACGACAAAATCCTTGATATTAAAAAGGTGAAAAAGCCCGTATATGTGTCCATGGGTTCCATGGCGGCATCCGGTGGGTATTATATTTCTGCACCAGCCGATAAAATCTTTGCCAGCCCCGAAACCATGACAGGTTCACTTGGTGTCATCATGCAGGGGTACAATTACGAGAAATTAGCCGAGAAATATGGTGTCGAATTTGAAACGATCAAAAGCGGTACATACAAAGACATTATGAGTCCGACGAGGGAAATGACCAATGATGAACGGAAAATCCTCCAAAATATGATCGATAATTCTTATGATCAATTCGTCAAGATCATTGCCAATGGACGTGGCATGTCCGAAAAAGAAGTAAGGAAGATTGCGGATGGGCGGATCTATGATGGACGTCAGGCGAAAGAAGTTCATTTAATTGATGACTTCGGCCATTTGGATGATGTGATTGCTGCCATGAAAAACGATATCGGTCAAAAAAATGCGCAAGTCATTCGTTATACAGGTGAAGCCGGATTCGGTTCATTGTTCAGTATGGGAGCGCAAAAAATATTGGGAAATGATGTGGAAACGGCCGTGTTGACAAAAATCCTTTCCTCTTCAAATTCCCCACGCTTGATGTATTTGTATGCGGAATAGGGGGGCTGAAGAATGACGGAACAAAATGATAGCAATGAAAGAATCGTACCATCCAATCTAGCATCGGAGCAGGGACCCATACAGCCAGAGCTTTTGCCAGTCCAACCTCTAGAGGATGATGGCGATGTGAAAGTCGTGTGTTTTGCCGGTTTTTGGATGAGATTTTGGGCCTATTTAGCGGACTTGTTTGTGATTGGCAGTTTGAATCGCATCTTGATTCACCCCATCTTTAAGTTTTATAATGAGTCAGATAACCTTTGGTTTTCTGCTGAGGCCTTATTGACGGCCATTGTCTTTTTCCTTTATTTCATCCTGATGACCAAATTCTTCAATCAGACATTAGGCAAGATGATTTTTGGTTTGAAGGTAGTGGCCTTGAAGGAAGAGACGATTACCTGGGGTACGGTATTATTCAGGGAATTGTTTGGACGTTATATTTCCAAAGTTACCTGGGTCGGCTACCTTTTGGCAGGCCTATTACCCAAGAAACAGGCTTTGCATGATATCTTTGCGGACACGAGCGTCGTTTTAATTAGAAGATGATGCCCTTTTTAATAAATAAACCTGTCGGACTGCCATTTAAAATGTACCCTATAGAGTAGACACTTTAAAAAGTCTCTCTATAGGGTACTTTTATTTGTATAAAGAAAAGATAGGATTGGAGATACATCACAATGAGCATAAAGACTTTTACAGAAAAAGAA